>JAOZHS010000001.1:0-639077 GCA_026014745.1 Candidatus Bathyarchaeota archaeon
TTCTCCAGTATCAGGGGGCATATCAGCAGTCCAATAGACAAGCAACTGATCTTGAGCAACACCAATAACACTACTGCTAACACTACAGTAGATGTAGCTGGTGTGTGTGACAGTATATGTAGCAGCAGAAGCATACGGAAGAGTAGCAGCAGCGATAGAAAGTAACAGAAGCATGGAGATTACGGTTGCGGTCAATTTCTGATTGATTGACAAATGTTTTTTAAAATTCAAATTTGGCATACCTTTTCCAATTTTGTGGGCTTACATCCGAGCTAATGTCATTTAAGTTTCACTCACCCATAGTGAGTACTAAAAGCAGCAAACTGGTTGATTAATAGGCAAAAAGGCAAACCATAAGTAAACCACAAAGACGCTAATTTATTAGCGTTTAAAATATTTAAAACGGAAAAAATAAGAAAAAGAAAGAATGGCTATGGTTGCCATTTATCAATTATGTATTTCGCGATCTCACTGCTATCGCGTGGACCAACGAGGACTTTCCAGCCGGAAAGTTCTTCGATTTCTCCGCTGATGCGTGAGGCTTTGCCGGGGCTGATGATTTTGCGGTGCTTGACTTTACCCTCGATACCGCTTGCTTTGATTGCGTCTGCGATGCGTTCTGCGGTTAGTTTGCGTCCTGCGACACCGCTGTCGATAGCTGAGCCTTCTGCGTCGACAACGATTAGGTAGGCGTTGGTCTTGCTTGATTCGATGTCTGAGGCAACTGTGTAGTAGGTCAATGCGAAGTTGCTTGTGAACATTACTGGGCTGTTCTCATCAGGTGTGCCGAAGACTTTGAGGCCTGGTGCGACTGCGACTGGTTTGCGTGGGTCAGTGTAGATGTTCTGGCGCAGTACTGCGAGGGGTAATAGACTCCATCCGTCGTTTCCGTGGAGGATGAGTGCGTCTGCGTAACGGACAACCAGCATGGATGCGAGGTATGATTCGCGCCATTTGATGAGGTCGTCTGCTGTTTCGCCCTTGTTTGCCCAGACTGCCATGGGTATGCCAAGTAGGGGTAGACCTGCGAGTTCGTCGCCGGCTTTTGTTGCTGCACGTCGTAGCATGGTGAAGTTGTTTATTGTGTCTTGTATGCCTTCGTTTCCGAAGGTTCCGGGGTCTAGGACGATGTCTTTAACGCCGTAGGTTTGAAGCGTCTTTGCGATTGACATAAGCCCGTCAAGGTTGTTTGGTGCAGATGCAACAAGTGGTGCATCATACATGATTGCGAGTTCTGCCATGTCTTTCCAGTTTTCAGCAGTTGCAGCGTAGAGGAGTGGGCGTGCTTTTGGTGCTGCCATCAAGCCTGCTTCCATAACTTGTGGGTTAAGGGCGCAAAGGACCATAGGTAGCTTGGTGGTTTCAGAGACTTTCTTGACACATGCTTTGAATTTGTCTGCGTCGTCGCTTGTGGATCGAACTGCGATCATGTCGAGTTTGAGGGTGTTGCCGATGTATTCAAAACTGAAGTTCTCAGTTTTCTGTACGCGGGCAACCACTTCGCTCTCAGGCATCTCGTCAGTAACGTCGATCGCGATTGCGGTTGGGTTTTTGTATGTGAGCTCGTGGCGGTACATGACAAGTTTGCCGCCGATTTTCTTGGCTTTGTCGCCAACACCGATGGTTATTTCTTTTACTGCGGGTTTGAGGAGCTCTTTTAGAGCAACATATTGTTTTGCGTATTCGGGTTTTTGGAGTGGCTTGCAAGCGTCTAGTTCTAGTTCGCGGTTGACAATCTTTGCGGCGAATGCCATACAGTTGTCTTGACCGCATTCTTTGCAGTTAGTTTTTGGTAGGTTCTTGTAAATGGTAATTGGGCTGAGTTCTTTTATTCCGCCTTTTTTCTCGTCTGCCATATCAGTCATGTCTCCTTAAGCCTTTACTTTGACCCAGTCTAGGAACTTTGTTGGGTCTGCTTTTTTGTTTGCTGTTATGTAGTTAGTGACGTCTTTGAGGGTCTTAACTGCTGCTGGATGCATCATCATGAATACGTCGACACCTGCCGTGAGCAGGGTAAGCGCGGTGGTGACTTCCCAAAGTGGGCCTCTAAGTTCGCGTGGTTCCCAATCAGCTGACATCTTTAGCCATGCTTCACGGGCTGCCCAAGCGTTGGTTGTACCTGAGCTCATGGGCTGTGCGAGTTCCATGTCGCCCATTAATCCGCCTATGCGTGCACGTTCCATGTTAGTGAATGCGTAATCTAAACCGTAACCTAAGGCTGCGGTGGTTAAGTCCATGACGATGTCTTCGCGTGATAGGTGGTCAAAGAGGCGCCTGTTTAGTTCGCGTGCAAAGTTGAGGTCCATTGGTGTGAATGCGAGTACTGCGTTGCCAGCTTTCTTGATGAATTTAGCACATTTTTCGCCATCCATGTCGCGTGTGACTGAGCTAATTAGGAAGCGTTCACCGGGGAATTGTGCACATACCTCTTCGAACAGAGCAGTGTCTTTTACTGGGTCACCGCATCCGCCGATTACGAGGGGTACGTCAACTGCTTGCAGAACCTTCTCGATGGTTTTGCATGCGTCTTTTGGTGATGCATCTTTGAGTAGTGGGTCAACGCTGATGAGGTGCATTGTAACCATGTCTGCGCCGAACTTTTCGACTGCAAGTTTTGCCCATGCTGCTGGGTCGCCGACGACGTCTTTAACGTGCATCTTGACGGCCTTGGACAGGGGAACTTCCATGTCGAAAACGTCTAAAGTTACGATTGGTTTGTGTGGTGTTGGGTTCTCAAAGGAATAGAAAGCAGGAGAGAGTTCTCCGCCGATAGTGACTGTTTTGCCGCGTGTGCCGCCATCGCTCTTGGTTGCGCCTAGTTTGACTGTGGCGATTTTGTTGGGGTATTTCTCGATTGGTAGTTTGAATTGTGACTGTAGTAGACTTGTTGGTTTGCCTGTTGAGACGCCTGCGGGAAGCTTGAGCTTTGGTAGGACAGTTGCTGCCATGCCAGGGGTAAAGAGGATTTCCAGCTCCTTAGCTTCAAGTTGGAAGTCTTCCAACTCTATCTGCTTGAACTTTGCTAGCGCTGCTAGCAAGTCATCGGAGAGCTGTAGGCCCTCGCTTTTCTTTAGATCGTTGTTGTGGTGAGTCGTTTGAGTTCACCAGGTTTATGGCTTCTTATCGTCTTTGACGGTTTGGATGATGACTTTGTTGGCGTAGATCTTGGCGTCTTTGAGGATGATTTTGAATCCGCCGGCCATTATTGGCAAAGACCCTGCTGTTGCAACTGGCATCATGGTGCCTGCTGCTTCTTCGTTAACAGTGACTGCTGCGGTTTCTTCTGCGGGTGCTTCTTCAGCCCATCTTGCTACCACTGGGTGGTTCTTTGCCTTCAGGAAGGCTTTGAGTTCGTCAACGTTCTTTGCGTCTTCTTCAGTGGCGATTTTGTCAACTACGTCTGCGGGGATGAAGTCTTTGACTTTTTCTTTGACCTCTTTGGGTACCCAAACGATGCGGTTCCAGCCACCGTCTGCTGCGAAGAATTTGCTGCTTCGCATATATTCGATGGACATGCCGTGGAAGCCGTCGATTTGGCGTCCGCCTGCTGCAGAGTCTGCAATAGTGCTGAAGGGTAAGCCGTTTACGGTTGCGCCCTTGAAGTTTCTTTGCACTACTGCTAAGCCGTCAACTTCGGGGACGTAGAAGGTTACTGCTTCGAAGCATCCGCATGAAGTGTGTGGGTGGTCAAAGGCTGTGTATAACCAGACTTGGTTGACTTCGCCCATGCTGCGTTTCTTTGCTGCTTCGTTGACGCCACTGAATTCGCCTTTTTCGGCGTTGATCATTTCGCCTCTTGGAATTGCGAAGACTGGACCCTTGGGGTCAATGCTTGCGGAGGCTTTACCGTCAAACCAGCTGATGGCACCGCAGTTGCTGTATCTTTGTGGTGTGATAACACAAACGTGGCTTGGTGCGAATGATTGACAAAGTGCACATCCGTAGAATGTGTCTACTTCAGAGTCTTTTAGACCTCTGGCTTTTGCATCGCGTGATTCATATGCTTGGATTGCTGCGGGGGTCATTTCGTCGAGTTTTGCTGGGTCTGTGATGAAGGTAACTTGTAGTTTCTCTACGATGGGTAATTCGCTCTTGAAGAGGCGGTAGAGAACTTTGCCGATGGGTTCAAAGCTGTTGAGGCCTTTTTGGAAGGATTTTTTGCCGATGCGTATCCAGATGTCATAGCGCTGGTTTAGGTGCATGAAGCCTTCGATGTAGTTAAGATAGCCATGAATGCGCCTTTCAAGGACACCTTCAAGACCTGCATCGAGTTTTGCGCCTGCCGCTTCAATGAGAACACCGAAGGGATATGCGCCGCCTTCTTTGAGGTCTTTTAAGTCTGGGCCGATGATGGTGATTTTGCCATCGTCGACTTCATTCATGGGTTTTACTTTTGCCAGTTCAAACTTTTGTTTGACTGTTGGACCGCCGAGTTCGACTTGCATGTCGTTTCGTCGGATACGTTCACCTTCGTAGATGACGCCAACTTCTACGGGGATATCTTTAAACATTGACATTTTCTTAGTTTCCTCCTTCTTTAAATTTTGAGGTCATGACTTTGAGGTTCGCAGCCCATTCTTCTAGGCTTGCGTTGGGGAAAGACCAACTTGCGTGTACATGATACATGTTGTCCAGAGTCATAGTTTTGAGAGTTGGTGCGAAGTGCTTTAGACCGCTAAGGATGAGTGCTTCCATATAGTAGGGCATACCGACGTACATGACTAGGTCTGGGTGTCCTTTGCCGTCTAGTCCCATCCAGGTTGGGTCGCAGACGCGTTGGCTAATTTCCATTGCATTCCAGAATGCTGCTGGAGTGTAGCCGCGTTTTACGAATTCGCCGACCATATGGGCGGTTGCGACAACTGGGACTTTGCTTGCGTTTGCTAAATCAATGATGTATTCGATAGCTTGTTTGCCCTCCATCCAACGTTCAGTTACGTTGCTGCCCACAATAAGAAGGGGGCGTTGGGCTTTTTTGATCATTGCTACGGCTATCTCGGGTTTTTGGATTGGGTTTGCTTTTTTAGTTGCTGCAATTTCTGCACATTGCCATGGTTCACAGGACATAGTTTTTCTCCTCCTACTTCATCTTCCGGACCATTCTTGGAAGCAATGTTGGGTCCGGAATTGTTGTTTCTTTCCAGTTGTTAGCTTCAAGGAGCTTGGTTATTTCATCTTTCATTGTGATTGGAACATCAGCCATTGTTCTGACGTAGAGGTGAACATCGTTTGGCATAACACCCAGGTAGCGTTTGTGTAAGTCGATGTAGTGGCTAAGTTTGCCTGCGCGTCCCTTCCATGTGTCGTTTGGTCTAAAGCATAATTTTGCGATTTGAACGATGCATTCTTCTTTTGTTTCTGCGATTGCGAAGAGGTGTTCTGGTGCTGGACCGACGTTGACTGTTTCGCCTGTACGTGCATCAAGGACATTCCAGTTGGATGGGTCTTCTTTTCTGCCTTGGAGTGTTCGTCTGTATTTGCTGCCGTGTGGGCCGACGACGACTGGTATGCCTAAGCGCCAGAAGCCTGCGCCGATTGCGGCTGCTTTCTGTGAGTATGCGCCCCAAGCTAAGCCGACTGCGCCGAGTCTGTTGTGGATGTAGTCTGCGATTTCTTCGTAGTTGCCTCTGAGTGGGCGTTTTGCGAAGATGTTTGCTACTTTGATGGCTGCACCTGCAATGTGGCTGTTTGCAACGCATGAACCGACGTTGCTGACT
Organism: Candidatus Bathyarchaeota archaeon; assembly: GCA_026014745.1. Classification (NCBI taxonomy): domain Archaea; kingdom Thermoproteati; phylum Candidatus Bathyarchaeota; species Candidatus Bathyarchaeota archaeon. Next base: position 5,718 of record JAOZHS010000001.1, read on the forward strand.
CCTCCTGCTTCGAATCCGCCTGGGAATTCTTCGTAGAGGGTCTTGCCTTCGCTGTTGCGGTAGCTGCCTGCTGACATAGCGCTGCATCCGGAGAGGACAACGATGTATCGTCTGCTTGCGAATTCTCGGGCTATGTCGTAGACGTCTTTGCCGCCTTTTGGATAGTTGCTGCAGCCAACGATTGCAACGATACCTGGAATTTCGCCAAGTACGATTGGGCTGCCGACGTTGCGGATTTCGACGTCTGAGACTGCACCTCTGCCGCTTCGGCATAGGTTGTCTTCGCATTCCATCGATTTTTCGCCTGCTTTGACGATGAGGCTGTGGATCATGATTTTCTGGGGGCATGCTTGTTCGCATCTTCCACATCCGATACAGACTTCGTAGAGGTCTGTTAGAAGGGAGAGGTCACCGGCTGCTGCAGCTTTCATGGCTGGCGGAATTGCGTAGTCTTGTGGACAGTTACGTTGACAAGCTTTACATTGTGTGCAAGTCTTTGCGATCGCAACAACTTCTTCAGCTGACGGAAGAACGCTCTTGCGTTTGCGCACTGGAGCAACTGTTTGTGCAACGCGAACCGCGATTTCGCCGACTTTTTCGGGGTCAAGAACTAGTACACCGTTAACTTTGCCGCTAACGAGGTCTTCGACGATTGCGTCTACTGAGTCGTCTGTGCGGTTCTTAAAGCCAACGCAGTTCTTCTCTGAGGCTGCAATAACTGGTGCGCCAACTTTTGCTGCTTCGTCAGCTACGTCAGTTCTGATGCATTGTTCATCGAGAACGACTACGTCTGCTAAACCGGCACGGATGAATCTGAGTTCCCAACTGATTGGGCCAACGATTCTTGCACGTGTGTAATATCGTGTCATGTCGTGGGCGGTACAGCATAAGCCAACCACTTCGATTTTATCGTCAACTTTCTTTTCTTTTGCATAATCAATGATGCTGACTGATGGAACGACGTTGTGGCCAATGCACATGACAACTGGTTTGGTTCTGTCGACGCTTCCGATACCTAACTTTACTAGTGGGGCTTCGGGGTCAGCTTTTGGATAACCGAGAGCTGAAATCTGAGCAATGTCGCCAATTTCCATACCGACGTGGTCACACATACCAACGTGGAATGCTTTAGATTCGAAGTCAAGGTTGCATGCTTCTTGACCTGTATGGGCTGTTGCAAGAATTTGTGTGATTTGTTCTTCTACATATGCTAATGCATCGTCTAAGTCGCCAAGAGTTTCTGGTTTTATACCAGTTACAAGACGTGTGACTGGCGCTTCGACTTTAACGTTTAATCCTCCGACATCCAAGGGGTACCTGCGGCCATATTTCTCAATTAAGTGGTGAACTAAGTGCCTTGAATGGGCTGAGTGGCACGCCGAACCGATTGCACAAGCAATCATGACAATACGTGATGATTGGGCTGCGATGTCTAAGCCGCATGCGCCGCGTTTTCCGGCAGTCAAATCACATTTGCCAAAAGTACATAGACAGCAGCTGTCGCAGTCGGGCATGTAAAAGGGCTTGTATTTGGTGAGAAGCTTCATGTCCCAATCGCGCAGAGCAGTTACGGAGGGCATTGGAGTTGGACCCATCGGCTCAGCATAATTGTCGTTAATAACCTTGCCAATGGATAATTCCAAATTTTTTATTTGACCAACATTGGTCTTCATTTCGTCGATTTTTACATGGACGTTTTTACTAGTCAAATTGGAGAACCTCTGTAAAGGTTTACCTGTTACCTTTCTGACATTGTTTTTAAACCTTTCCAGATTTGTTATACAAAAGTCACGGTGTAGATATAGATATGCAAGGTTAACAAAAAAAACGCAAAAAAAACTTGGGATTAGAGATATCCCAAAGATTTCAGAATCTTCTGAACGGACAAATAGGCTTTGTTGGTGTTTGGCAAATCAAGCAGGGATTTTCCGTCCAAAACAGCCTCATCAAGCTCTTCGTCAGCAGCGATTTTGCCGAGATATTTGAGGTTCAAGTCAGCTTCTGCCTGTTTACCTCTCTCTTCGGGGAAACGGTAGCCGCCGACGAGGTAGAAATTCTCAAATTTCATGTCCACTTCTTTGGCGATTCTAATAGCACGGCGAACGTGGTCTTGAGATTTTTTAGAGTGATCTAAAATGTCAAATATGTCATTTACATCTGAAGTGATTCGGCGATTAAGATTTTCTAGTCCCGCTGGAGAATCAATGAGTATATACTTGTAATTTTTGGTCAAAGACTCCAAAGCGCCTTTTAGGGCAGAGTTAGGCATACAGTAGCAGCCCTCGACCCATTTGGTGCCAACAGCCATGAAATCAAAGCTTTTGCTTTCATAGAGGCCGTTTTCCCAAATTCTGCTTTCAATGCGCTCTGTTGGGGGAACCCCGATTGTGGTGCCGCCTTTCTCAATAAAGGTGCTTACAATGAGTTCAGCAATGGTGGATTTACCTGCTTCTTTGAGGTCAACGCCTAGCATTTCAGCGAGGTTCTGGTCTGGGTCAGCATCAACCAACAAAATCGGTGCTGTACCAGCTTCAACAAAACATTTAGCCATAAGAGCAGTGAAACTGGATTTACCTGTTCCACCACGACCAACCGTAACAAGAGTTGTCATATAATAAACCTCAAACGTTTACGCCTTTTTCATTAATCAAAGTTCAATATATTTTCTATGGTTTAAATGGCGGCTTTTTCTTGATGCAAACACAGGCAAAAAAGAAAGTGAACAACTTTTATAGGCGACAGAACCTTTGGCATTTACTGATGATTTTTTGTTTTTAGGGAGGTGAATAAATGCTATTTGAAGCAATTCATACGCATCCAGCAGCACAATGCCCCTTGCTTATGCCCCAAGGTAAAGCAATGATTAAACAACTTTTCTCAGAAGAGAACATAAAAAAAGCAGGAGTCAAAATAGTCGCCGCCTACATGAGTTGCCCCCAAGACACAGGTGCAGACCACAAAGGCTTTTTCACCATCGAAGCTCCAAACCCAGAGGCTATAAAAAACTTCTTTGGACCAATGACCGTTGAAATCCGACCAGTTAAACCACTAAGTGAAGTCGCAAAAACACTATAGAACAGGGTAAAAGGCAAGGAATAAACAGGCAAACTCCACAAAAAACCACATAAACAACAAAAGCAACCTATCCACGGTGCAAAACATGGAGTGTAAACGTTGCAAACTAACCCTCCAAGAAGGAGAATCCTACGAGCTCCACGGCAAAATTCTCTGTGAAGACTGCTACATGTATGAAACCAACCCGCCTAAAGGATGTGACCCAATGGCGGTTTCTTCGGCGCTCTCGATACGTAAACAACTCGGTCAAACAGGCAGCGCAGGCTTAACCGAGCAACAACAAATAATCTACAACACCATCATAGAACACGGCAAAATCACAAGAGAAGAACTATTAAAAATAACCTGCCTAAAACTCGAAGAGCTTGAACAGCAGATGGCTTTCTTTAGGCACTGCGAATTAGTCCGCGCTTTTCGGGGAGAAGACGGCAAAGTTTACTTAACGAAATGGGAAAAATAGTTAGAGCATTTTGCCGATGCGTTTAGCGTCGTCTTGGATGACTTTGAGTTGCTCTACAGTGGGTTTTCCACGAATATCACCTAGTCTACCCAAGGTGCTATGTTCAAGTGAACCGTGAAATTCACTAAGGACATACCATTCGTCTATGACTCTAAAACCGATGTGCTCGAAATATTGCCCAATATCCTTCCCCACGGGGGTGGCTTCATCTATTCCTGTGTGGGGTCCTGAATAAGTTACAAAGATTAGGGCGTTTTTTCCGGGGACTTTTGGCGCTGAAGGCTTTATCTGACCGTTTTGGCGGTAATAAGCAAATTTTTTCTTCAAAAAAGCAGTCATCGGCTCAGGTGGATGCCAAGAATATGAGGGGCAACCTACGCAGACGAGGTCGTAGTCAAAGTAATCTATGGTTTCGGCTTCTTCGGGGGTTTTGATTGTTACTTGGATGTCGGCTTCTTCTAGGCCTTGTTTTATGGAGTTGGCGACTTTTTGTGTGTTGCCAGTTTTGGACCAATAAATTATCAATGCACTTTTCATTTCTTAAAACTCCTAGAAATTTATCGAATTATGATATATTAGGTTCTGGGTCATTGGTGGTTTAGAGATAAACAAAAGGGCGTAGGCTCAAGAAATTGGTGTTTTAAAGTGAAGAGCGCGTTGTATCGGCAGAATTTAGAGCAGTCTCCGCAGTGAACGCAGAGCGTTTCATTTATTTTTGGGATTGCTGTGTAGACGGGTTCAGTTCTGAAGGGGTTAGGATGCAGAAGAACGTGGGCATTAGGTTCTTCTACGTCGCAGTCTAAGAATTGAACGTCGCCTACTGAAAGAGCTAGGTTCACAGCTAGAGAGGTTTTGCCTGTGCCTCCTTTGCCGCTAGCATTCGCCACAATCACTTCTTTCACCTACAATTCAAATACCAGAAATTATGGGGCATGGGATTCTTCGTACTCAGCAAGTGCCTTCTTGAGGGTTTTTATGGTGAATTCAGCGCATTCTTGTTTTGAGGGGGGCAATCCGCCTATTGCTTCTAAGACGTCATCTTCGGAGAGTCGTTTTGCGTGGATAAGTGGTTTACCTTTAACCAGAATAGTCAGTGCAGACATCGCAGATAAGGTGCCAGGGCATCCGTAACAGAGGAATTTTGCGTCTTCAACTATGTCACCATTGAGTTTTAGGTAGAGGCGGATTAAGTCGCCGCTGAAACCTAAAAAGACGCTGCTGACATCGGCGTTGTCGATGGTGCCAACGTTAACTTTGCTTTGGTACAGTTCGATGGATCGGGTGGTGTAGCCTAATTCGGCGAGTTGTTGGGCTTCAGTTATTTTTTCAGTCATAGAGTTTACCATGGTTTAATGATGGTGGTGAGCGTGGGAGCAGCCTTCAGATAATGCATCAAGTTTGCCCTGAGTGTAGGCTTCAACTGCTTCTTTGACGGTGGTTGCGGTGGTTTTTAGAACTTCTATGCCTGAACTGTTGAAGGCCATGATTCCGCGGGGTCCCATGCCATGGACTAGCATTGCTTTGGGTTGGAGTTTGGTTAGATGGTCGTGTGGGGAACCGATGCCGCCTAAGTGTTCGCTGACGTTTGCGACGTGGGTTATGTTTAGGATTGCGTTGTCGTCGAGTTCAATTATGGTAAAGAAGGGGGCTCTGCCAAAATGTTCTGCAACGGGGGCAGCTAAGCCATCTTGGGTTTCTGTGGGTATGATGATTTTGTCAGTCATTCTGTTTCACCTCGTGGGGGAGCTTCAAGGTTAGCATTTGTTTAATTACTAAATCATATTAATACGTTCTGTTTAGAAAATAAACTCGCATTTACTGGGACACAATAACCAAACTACAGTAACATTTTGACCAAACTTCTAATGAAAAAAAAGAAACAAAAATAACACAAAAGAAAACAAAAAGAAAGCTGACTGAACTATGCCTTTTTCATCAAAAGGTCACAGATCTCATCAATAGCCTTAATCGCCGCCATATCCTTATTCCGCAACGGCGTCTGACCCATCATGTCTGCTTCAATGACTTTTTGGTCAAAGGGCACAAACGAAAGCAACGCAATACCATTTTTGTCAGCAAAACTCTGCACAGCTTCCTTCTGAGCGTCATTCATCACTCGGTTAGCCACTAAAAAGAGCTGTTTCATGCCTGCCTGAGATGCCATGTCATGGATGTGTTTTGCGATTTCAAGAGATTTAAGGTTAGAATCCGCCACGATTAAGAGTGCATCGACTTGTCTTGCGGTTCCTCTGCCGATGTGTTCCACGCCAGCTTCAAGGTCTAAGACGACGGCTTCGTTGCGTTCCACCACGAGGTGCCGCATCAAAGCGCGTATAACGGCGTTTGGTGCACACATACACCCAGCACCCATAGACTGCACAGTACCCATAACAATGAGGCTGACGCCTAAAGGTGTGGGAACTGCATATTGTTTGACGATGTCGTCTACAGTGAAGTTTAGGTTGTAGACGCCTGAGTAGCCTGTGCTGGTTTTGGAGTCAACGAGTTCCTTGTTCTCGGAGATAGGGACGATTTTTCGGGTTTGTTCAGGCGATAAACCAAGAGTTAAACCCAGATTAGGCGAAGAATCTGCATCAATCGCCATGGTCTTTAATCCACGCTGAGAAAAGCCATAAGCTAAACCGCCTGCGAGGAGAGTTTTACCAACGCCACCTTTACCAGAAACAGCAATCTTCATAACAATCACAAACTTACAAGCTTCCAGCCAGATTAATTTAGATTTCCTAAAAGCTCAGAAAAATTAACCGTGCAGTTGAAAAGCAGATTAACGCTGTTTTAAGACAGAGGTTTTTTCTAAATAGGCTTTACGGGTTGTTGCAGCACGGTTTTTCTGGGTAGAAAACCAAACCGACCATAGAAGTCGAAAGCGCCCTCATTGCCTACGCTGACCTCAACAATTTTTGATGTTGCACCCTGTTGTTCCATCCAAGCCAACGCATTCTGCATCAAGGAACCGCCAACACCCATATTGCGGTATTTGGCACGGACAAAAACTGACTCAATTTCACCAGTTTTTTCAACTACACTGCTGACCAAGTAACCTACCGTCTCGCCTGTGGCTTCATCAAAAGCCAAATCAACATGTAAAACGCCACGTTGAGCCTTCTTTAGGAGGTAAGCTTTGCGTTTCTCAAAAGTCATATCATTATAGTGGTCTTTGAAGTTGAGGGACCGCTGGCAGTGGTATTGGTTTAGGTCTATCCAGAGCGACTCGATTTGGTCAAGGACATCGTGGTTTCCTTGGGTGTAGCGGATTTTGGGTTTATCAGTCAAGGTCTCGCCGAAGCACAAGTCTGTCATCTGAGTTTAAAGCTTTATTTGCTAAAACACACCTAAATCTACAGAAAACAGGTCACGCTTTTATGTCAAACAACAAAAGTGAACCCCAAAATTCCAGAGCAAAAGAGGACGCTGAAATTGAACAGCAATTCCTTAAAGGAACCAAAGACCCCGAACTCGGCGTCCACTCCAACCTGTTTTCGGCGCGATGCAACTTTAGAGGGCAGGATGGCGGCGTGGTAACGGCTTTGCTGATTAAAGGGCTGAGGGAGGGCTTGTTTGATGCAGCCATTGTGGTTAAGCGCATGGAGGGGTATACTGCTGAGGCAGCGGTAGCGCAGACATCAGAAGAAATTGAGGAGGCAAAAGGTTCTAAGTACCTCAAAGTTAACGTTGCTAAAAAAGCCAAAGAACTCATAAAGCAAGGTAAAACCCGCTTAGCCGTTGTTTGCACACCCTGTGAAGGTAGGGTCATGCGGAAAATCCAGCAAGCCCTTGAGGATAAAGCCGAAATAGTGATTGTGGGGCTCTTTTGCTTTGAAACCTTCAACGCCAATCAACTAAGAGAACAGATAAAAATGCGACTGAACGTGGACGTGAATAGTGCTGAAAAAACAGAGATTAGGCAGGGTAAATTTACAATGCAGGTTGAAGGCAAAGAGTATGCCTGTAAAGTGAAGGAGTTGGACTGCGCTGCTGAGAAGGCGTGTGGGTTTTGTGGGGATTTTGTTTCGCGGTTTGCGGATATTTCGGTGGGTTCGGCGGGTAGCAAGAGGGGGTTCTCAACGGTTATTGTACGCTCGGATGTTGGGGAAAAACTAATCAAAGGATTGGATTGCACCCTGGAGTCGGTGGATAAGGAAGATATCGCTAAATTGGTCAGGTTCAAGGCGGAACGCGCCAAAAAAGCCTTTGCAGCCTTACAAAACCCAGATATGCAACGCGTATAGTCAACACTGCAAGAGAAAAATCTTGATTAACAAACTGTGGCTTATGCACGCAAAAGTTTTTTAGTCAAACCACTTATCCCTTTTAGCTGAGATGAAAACTCCATGAAAATCCTTAACGAGTTTGTCCCAACACGTAAATTTCTAAAGCTTGCAGATGAGCTCAAAGACTTAGTAGACGGCTGGAACGTAACTGACGGCGCAGCCGGTTTCCCCGCACCAAGCGGCGTCGTAGTCAGCTGCTTGCTCAAATACAAGTACCCAGAAAAATACGTCTGTCCCATCTTCATTCTCCACTACAAAGGCCCCGTTGAAGTCGGAGGATTAGCCCTCGCATCCGACGTCATTGGACTTGACGGTTTAGCAGTAACCATGGGCGACAACCCACGCTACGGCGAAGCCATCAAAATGCTCAAAAACTCTGAAGAAGCACGCGACTTCATCCGCAACACCGTCAAAACAAAGAACCTCAAGCTCGGCTGCTTACTAACCGCAAGACGCTCAATTGAAGAAACTCTTGCCCGCGTACGTGAGCCATGGGACTTCGTGTACTTCATGAGGCTCAACGATGACTCCCTTGAGGCACTCAAAGCAGTATCTGCGGAATGCAAAAAACTCAACAAGCCACTCTTCGCATACTTCCTGGTTGGAACATCCAAAAATACCGAAACAGTCAAACTGATCGGTTGGCCAACTGCCGCAACCATGGAAACAGTAGAAGAGAAAGCATCAAAACTTGTCGGCCTCGTCGACGGCATCATCGCAACCTGTGCAGGTGACGCTGAAGGCGACAAAATGATGCTCCAGAAACTCCAGAAATTCCGCGACTAAATCCTTTGAGACCTTTACGGTCTCCCCCTTATAATTTTAATTTCTTTATTTAAGACAAGATAAGCTTAAGTTCTAATTGCTAATATGCACTTTAGGCATCTTCATGAATTCGGTTCAAGTCATTGCAGTCGAAGGCTTACCATTAATACAAAAAGGAAACAATTTAGGAAAACTCATCGTAGAAGCGGCAGAGAAACAGGGTACGCCACTTCAATCAAACGATGTGGTGGTAGTTACGCATGTGGTGGTTTCAAAAGCTGAGGGAAACGTCATCAACTTAGACACCGTAAATCCCTCTGAGCGAGCCCAAGAAATCGCGGCGCAAACCAAAAAGGACCCTGCCCTAGTCCAAGTTATTCTAAACGAAACCAAAGAAATCGTACGCATAGGACAAAACAGCATCATAACAGAAACTAAAAGCGGCATAATCTGCGCCAACGCGGGAGTAGACCGCTCAAACGTTTCTGGCGACCGAAACGTGGTACCGTTGCCCGAAAACCCAAATGCATCCGCTCAACACATTCGAAGTGAAATTAAACGTGCAGCGGGAGTGGATGTGGCAGTTATTGTTTCGGACACTCATGGGCGACCGTTTCGGATGGGCGAAATCAACATTGCCGTGGGCACATCAGGGTTTAAGCCTATTCGAGACCGTCGAGGCGAAAAAGACCTGTTTGGGTATGTTCTAAGAATTAAGCAGACGGCGGTTGCAGACGAGTTGGCTTCCGCCGCGGAACTCGTTATTGGGCAAGCCAACGAGGGCATCCCAGTTGCGATTATTCGAGGATACCATTATCTGCCAAGCGAAGAATCCTCAGCTACAAGTTTAACTAGGGCCAAAGAGAAAGACCTATTCCGCTGACATGAGCGGTTTTCTTAACAAAGTTCAAAAACCTCAATGTCTAAAATAGCAGAAAATAGAAGGACAAAAAGATGGAAGCACAAACCCCCAAAGAATTTTTCGAAAAACAAGCACCAGCACAATTTAAAGCTGAAAAAGCAAAGGGCATCGATGTGGTAGCACAGATTAACTTAACAGGTATGGAAGGCGGCAACTGGACAGTTACCGTTAAAGACCAAAAACTCATCATAACCGAGGGCACCGACTCCGCAGCTGCATTAACGTTGAAGATGAGCGACGTTGACTTTATGTCAATGGTTAACGGGAAGCTGAGTGCCGAGAAAGCCTTCTTCACGGGGCGAGTGCAATTTAAAGGCAACATCGCCGTTGCGCTTAAACTAAAAGACGCGGGCTTTCTATAAGCCCAGCTTTTCGGTTACCTCTTTGGGTAATTCCTCTTCGCTTATTTTGAAGGTTTCAGGCTCATCTATCTTGTTGAGTTCACGGAGTTCATTGGCGCTAAGCTCCTTAACGAGGACCAAGATTTGTTTTTTGGCGACTTCAAAATGCGTCTGTAGGGTCGTTTGGTCTTTGTATAGGTCCCCTGCGTAGGCGCAGATGTTGGATTTTTTAAGGAAAAACTGCACTTTTTTGGTGGCAAAGTTAATGTCAAAAGTTATGGGCCCCGCAACGCAGGTTTCGGGTTTAACTGGGTGGATCATGCAACGTTTGGTGGTTTTGTCGTTGAAGACGCAACGTGAAGCCTCATCGACTGAAGGGTAGGAGTATTCTTTGGTTGTAAAAGGCATCGAGACAGTGATGCTGTTTTCTTTTAGGTATTGTTTGATGATTTTTTTGCGGTTCTCTGTCAAAGGGGGCTTTGCGTCTATGCAACAGATAATGCCGCATTCACTGCAAACATCGTAGGAATAGGTTTTTCCTTTGTTATCTTCTGGCATTTTTGGTTTCACCTTTAGAAGAAGGGTTCATTATCATATAGGCACTTAATAAGGGTTGGATACACGTCTAGGATTGCTTCGTGGAAACTGGTTTTTTCTGCGCGACGCAGGATATTGGCGCGTATTGTGTCGGAGAGGCTGCCTGATTCGATTCGGCGCGCAATCAGGGGAAGATAGGGTTTTTCGTCGGGTGTGGCGTGTTGTTGAGCGATTTTTAGGTAGTATTGGCAGACTTGCCGCGCGATTTTTCCATGCGGATTAGCAACTGAGGCGGATAAGCCATGTTTGATTATGGCGTTGAAGTCGCTGACCAAAACATTATGGGGTAATAGTTCTGTCTCGCATTCAAGCAGCCCCCTTAGGGCGGCTCGCACAAAACAAGCCAACGCAACATCAGATTTTATGCATTCCTGCTCATCCATCACTCGGACCTCCAGCGCGGAACGGTCGAAACGGAAAATCACGCCCCGGGAGTTTACCCATTCCCGATTCAGCAGAATCTTATCCGCACCCTTCGCTGCCAAATCTCTGCTGTATCCACCAATGATGTCATGCTTGTACTGGCTTAAAGAGGACGCATATTCGGGGATAACGTCACCTGTTATGGAGGGGACTTGTTTTTGGCTAAGTTTGTAGAATTGAAGGCGATTATCAATATCGCCGCCGGGTTTCCCCTCATACATGGGCGAAGAAGCAGCGATGGCGGGGAGATAAACGCAGAGGTTGGTGAGCAGGTTGTGGGTTTTTATGGCGTCGGTTTCGGTTTGGAAGGGCAAATTGAGGTGGAAGCTTTGGATGTTTAGCCAGCCGTGCTGGTTGAGGTTGAAGATTTTTCCATACGCATCGTAGATTTGGCGGTGGTAGTGAGGCCAGATGGCTGTCTCGTGAAGTCTAAGCAAGGGATGCATACCGGTACCCAGCAATTTAGCCCCATGCTTCTCCACAATGCCGGCTAGTGTTGTGACGGCGGCTTGCATGGTTTGCTCGAAATCAACTGGCGACTTGAACGGCTCGTTAGCTTTGATTTCCATAACGTGCAACTGAAGCTCTTTGCCGAACGTGAATTGTGGGCATTCTATGAAGTTGATTATTCGTCCGCCGTAGGCTTTGATGATTTTGTCTGCGATAGGCAGAGGTTTTAGGTCTGCGCCTACCAGAGAGTATTCGTGTTCGGGTCCTATGACTTCGAGCGGTTTATACGTAAGATTTCCTCGTTTTGGGTTTTCTCTTATGCGTTATGTTGGAGTCTGGTTTAAAGCTGACTATGATTATCGTCCCAATCTGGCCAAACAGATTTCGTTTTGGGTTCACTTCTAAACGAGAATTTGATAAGATAGGGAGTTAAGAAAGCGGTAATCATGGTGGCGACCCCGATTATGGGCAGCAGAAAGTCACTTATCACGCCTAAGTCCTGACCTGCCTTTACGATTATGAAGGCGAATTCGCCGATTTGAGCCATCCCTAACCCGACGCGCATGGATGTTTTTTTGTCGTAGCCAAACATGCGGGTTCCAAAGCCGCAACTTACGAGTTTTGTCAACACCACCGCGATGGTTATGACGATTGCTGGAAACCAATAGGAGGTGATTAGGGTAATATCCATCAAAGCGCCCATGGAGACGAAGAAAATGGCTCCAAACACGATTTTGAAAGGCCCAATTTCGCGGTTAATTTCTTCGCGTACTCTTGAGCGGGCAAATACTACGCCGATTATGAAGGCGCCGATGGCTGCTGAGAAGCCGATTTGGGTCGCTAGGATTGCAAAGGCAAAGCAGATGCCTAACATAAAGATGTAGAGTAATTCTTGGTTTTGCACTTTGGCTATGCGGTTGGTGACTTTGGGTAAGAAAAGGCTGCCGATAACTAAGGTTCCTCCTATGAAAATCACCAGTTTCGCCACTAACCACATAGTGTCGGTTACGGAGATGACGTTGGCTACTGCAAAGTTTTGAAGCATCGCTAAAATAATCACCACGACAACGTCTTCGACAACTAGGATGCCTAGCATGATGGTGGATGAGATTTCTTTCATGTGTCCTGAGTCGCTTAGAACTTTGGCGATGATGGTGGTGCTGCTGCTGGCGAGAGCGGCGCCCAAAAACAATGTGTCATACATGCCCCAATGCAAAGAGGCGCCAACGGCGTAGCTTATCAGAAGCATAGCGGTTATTTCTATGGCAGAGACCCCGATTACTACGCGCCCGATGGAGCGGAGTTTCTGTATGGGAAATTCTAAGCCAACAGTGAAAAGTAGCAAAATTACGCCAATTTCAGCAAACACGTTTAGGAAGTCGATGTTGTTGACGAAGCTAAATGGCGGCGAGTAAGGCCCAATGATTATGCCTGCGATTAGGTAACCGATGACGAGGGGTTGTTTTAGCTTGTAGAATATGAATGCAACCACTGAAGCGATAACCATTAGGACAGCAAGGTCAGTGATGATTTGAAGCTCAAAGCTCATGCACAGAGTACTATGTCACTGAAGATTATAAGGTTAGCAAGCGAATGTAAGGTAGGTCACCAGCAGAGAAAGCTTTGCTGGCGTTTTTTTGGGAAAAGGACCGATTTTACGAGACTTTTTTTGTGAATATCAACTTGCAATGCGGTTGTATTCACAGTTAATTTTAAATACAACTCACGAATAAGCCAAATCAAGTAAACTGGTGTACCATGAGTGTTGGTCGTCTCAAATGTCGGCCTATCAGATGATTTACATGCGCTAAAACCTTCAGCGTTTCTTGAATCATCAATCAAAGACACTACCATCAACATTAGCACAAATTATCGTTACCTCAAATCAGGCTACTACGTGTCGCTACATGCAGAAGTCTTAGGCAGCACCGTTATCCCATCATGCGAAAACATCATCGACTCCAGCCGCACCCCAATTCTACTGTTACGTGCAGCACGCGCCAACATCCCAACCTTGCCGTTTCTCGTTACCGATTCAGTCAAAAAAATCATCGACGAAATTCATCTGCCCGTGGTGGTTTTTGCAGTTAACCCCTTCATCTACGAAGGCTACGAAACCGCCCAAAACAAAAGCGCACTATATCGTGCAATGAAGAGCTTAGGCATGAACTACAAATTCACCGTATGCGCTCAACCCCTAGTAGGTCGAATGTTGACGGTTAAAACTGTTTTTGGGAAATGCCAAACCGTCGACGAACAAATTCAGGGTATCGCCGAACAAGTTTTCCAACTCTTTAGGGTGCCACTTTGCAAACTGCACATCCAAAAAACACAGGACCAAGCGTTTCTCTGTGGATTAGAGCCCATCAAAGAATCTGAGTTGGCAAAGAATGACTTAGAGGTAATCTCCAAGGAGATTACGAGGCTGATTTCTCAGCAGGATGAACACCTCAGTGTCTAAAATCGCATGCTTTGTCGAAAAATACAATTTCACTGACCCCAGAGAACAAGCTGCACTTCAAAACTTCAAAAATGCAGCTGAACAAGCAGGGTCACAATTCAATTTCCTCTTCCGAGAAGACATCCAAACAATACCCAACTATGACGCCGTCTTCATACGCGCCACCACTGACCCCCTCTTCACCGCCTACATCGTCTCCAAAACCGCCTATGAACTCGGCTTAAAAGTCATCGACGACCCCCAATCCATCAAAATCTGCGCTAACAAAATCTACCAATACGAACTCTTCGAAAAACATGACATCCCCCGCATCCCAACCGTCTTTTTAAGCAAAGACGAGTTACACCACAAAAAAATCAACGAAATCTTTAGCGAACTCGGCAAACCCGTCGTCATCAAAGCGCCTTACACAAGCTTTAGCCGCTACGTCGAAAAAGCCGCGTGTGAAACTAGCTTTCGAGATGTCGCTAAACGGTTCTTCAAAAAATCCGATGTGCTTGCCATCCAGAAATTTACGCCTACCGCGTTTGATTGGCGTGTCGGCGTCTTAGGCGACGATGTCCTCTACGTCTGCAAATACATGATTCCTAAGGGTAAATGGAAGCATGGTGCTAAACTCCGCGGCAAACCCACCGTCGTGTGGGGGCGCACTGTTAGTTTGGAGAAGAAGGATATGCCGCCGCGTCTGCGGGAAGTGGCTTTGAAAGCCTGCAGCGTCATCGGCAAAGGCCTCTACGGCGTGGACCTAAAAGAAGTCAACGGAGATTACGTGGTGGTGGAGGTTAACGATAACCCCAGCATCTACGCGGGCTACGAGGACCAAATGGCCCCCGACATCTACAAACGTATCATCGCCTACCTATCCGATTAGCCTGATGCTTTCGACACCCTTTTATTTCCTTATTTATTTAACCTGTGCATAACGGAGTTTGGACTTATGCCTAAAGCATCACCTAAAGCACATAAAGTGGCAGTGAAAGATTACGAGTTCACAGAAAACATGACGGTAGATGAGCTTGTTAAACAGATGGAGGCGGCATGGGGTTTCACCGCTGGCAAGCTGGCGACAGGCGTCAACATCATGCAAGCCATGATAGAGGACAAAAAATGCGTCAAATTCCTCAGCTTCACCGCCGACATCATAGCTACTGGAACCCGAGGCGTAATACGCGAACTGGTCAAACGCAAACTCGTCGACGTCATAATCACTACTTGCGGAACCCTAGACCATGACGTTGCCCGCTGCACAAAGGACTACTACAAGGGCAGCTTCATTATGAGCGACAGCAAACTCCACAAGGAAGGCGTAAACCGACTTGGCAACGTATTGGTCCCCAACGACAGCTATGGCATAGTTATTGAAAAGAAAATCATCGCGCTCCTCGAAGAACTCTACAAAGAAGGCAAAAAAGAACTCTCAACAGCAGAGCTTAACCGCGAAATCGGTTTGCGGTGCTGCGACGAAACCAGCATTGCGTATTGGGCAGCCAAAAACGACATACCTATCATTGTGCCGGGTCCAACCGATGGCTCCGTAGGTTACCAGCTTTGGTTTTTTAGCCAAGACCACCGTGACTTCCGTATAAATATTCTAAAAGATGAAGAGTACCTAAACAACCTCGTCTTTGACTCTAAAAAATCGGGTGCACTCATAGTCGGCGGCGGCATCAGCAAACACCACACAATTTGGTGGAACCAATTCAAAGACGGACTTGACTACGTCATCTACATAACCACCGCAGACGAATGGGACGGAAGCCTCAGCGGCGCCCGACCACGCGAAGCCGTGTCATGGGGCAAAATCAACGAAAAAGCCAAACGCATCATGATTGAAGGCGACGCCACCATGGTGATGCCCATAATGACAAGCGCCCTAATTGACCGCTTAAACAAGAAGCAAACTAAGAAAGCTTGAAAACAATTCTTGTCAAGTTTTCTTAGTCAAGAAGTGATTTAAGCGCAGAAGCCCCTGATGCAATCAGGGATTAAAATGGCTAAATCCAACGGAGAAATCGAAACAGTCATCTTCCAAGCGCTTGCTCACCCAATGCGGCGCACAATAATCACTATTCTGGGAGGCAACACCAAGGGTCTGCTTTATACAGAGTTAATTACCGAGTTAGGCTTGCCAACTGGGAAAATGAATTATCACATTGAGCAGCTGGAAGGTTTAATCTTGAAAAATGAAGAAAACCGATATGTTTTGACGTCTTTGGGCGTAAAGGCGCTCAACCAGCTAAACCAACTCAAAGCAGAGGTTACAAACGAGGACATGAAGTTCCTCAGTATCGCTGAGCAAAGTCGCAGAGGAAGTCTCGAGCCCATGCTGAAAGGATTTCTGCGGATATGTGTGTTTGGCTCCATCGCGGTCATCGTATTAATGGGTGTTATTGCCTACGGAGCTTATTCGGAGGGAGCAGCCCCATTGTTTTTATGGGTAATTCTGCCAATTTTTATGGCTATCGAAGTTGGCGTTGCTATAGTACTTATTCGTGCGCTCAGAAATATACCTCCATGGCTTCGACGTTTGGAAAAAAAGGTCATAGAAACAAGCTAAACTGCCAAAAATCAGCGTTTGCTATGAAAACAAAAAAGAAAAAAGGCGTTTATGCCTTTGGCATGTCTTTGAAGATCCAGCTTAGGTCTGGACCTTTCCGTTTTTCTGGGACGCGTTCGGATAGGGCGTGGCAAATCAGCGGCAATGCGATGGTGGCGTCACAGTAGCAGACGGCGCGGGTGCCTTCTTTGCTGTTGATTTTACCCCAGCTAATCGCCTCTTCAAGTGTACAACCCGATAATCCGCCCCATTGTGGAGAATCAGTGGTGATTTGGATGGCGTATTTGTGGGGGTAATAATATTCCTGAAGCCCTTTGCGTAGACCGCCGTTTCGTCCTTTGACGCCTTCATCTTTAGTCATAGGCGACACGGATATGGCGATAAGCTGAGTGAGGTCTTTGGGGACGCCGCCGCCGATGTAGATGACGCCGACTTCTTTGGTTTTGGTTCCGATCTGGATGAATTGGTCAAATTCTTTCACAGAGTCAATGTGGACGTTGTGGCCTTGGTTTTTGGCGAGCAGGAAGGTTTCGCCGTAGGCGCTGTCAACCATAGCGGGGCTAAAGATGGGTACGCCGTGGGCTGCTGCGGTTGCGGTTATGGCGGGGATTTTCTTTTTGCCCAAATACTTGCCGAGTCCGTGGAGGAATTCGGCGCTGGTGTATTGGTAGTCTTGGTTGCAGGTCATAACGAAGTCAGTGACGACTTCTTCCATCTTGCGGTAGTCGGTTTCTTTGCCGTAAACGTCATAGTAGCGGTTAACGTCGTCGTGGAGGAGTTGCTCGTCGTTAACCATGTGGCTGCCTTGATAGTAGCCAAAACCCATAGCGTCCACGATGTCCTCAGACACGTTGGCGCCTGTTGAGACTAAGACGTCGATGAAGCGGTTCTCAATAAGCCAGTTAATTATGGTCCATTGCCCCGCAGTAGACATGGAGCCAGCGAAGCCCATAGCGATGACTATGTCTTTTTCTTTAATCATGTTTTCCCAGACGTCGACAGCTTCGCCTAGTTTGCGGCCTTGATAGGCGGTTTTACCCATTTCTTTTAGTAATTGTGAGATAGGTTTCTGTTTGGTGACTTTGATTGGTTCGAGTTTCTTTTGGAAGTATGAATCGTTACTCATTATTATTATGCACCTCGTTTTACTGTTAGGGGTCTTATATTTGAAATTTGTCATTGTGAAAAGATGCAACTAATTATTTCTAGCCCAAGAAAAACAAACAAGTAAACTTTATACCTAATCCCATCTGAATAGAAAAAGGAGTTTAGGGTATGCGTAAGGCTATTTTGGCGGTAGCTATAGCAAGTGTTTTTTTGCTTTCAAACTTGCTCGTGTTTTCTTGCAATGATGCACCTGCCCCAGTTATTGCTGCGGCTACAAATGATGAGGCGGCTTCTTCGAAATGGCTGTGGAATTTTACGGTTTTTAACACAACCGAGCACACACAGGACTTGACTGTGGGAACCCCCAAAGTCGCCAACGGATTAGCCTACGTTCGTTCAACCGAGGGCTACACCATACCTGGCGAAAAATATCATGACCACTTTGGGTTTGGTCCCCCAGTGCACAGATTAGTATGCGTTCACGCTTTGAACTTATCCAGTGGTGAAGAGATATGGAATTTTACTGGAGGTTTCTCGTACACCGATGACGCCCGCAAGGTAGTTGACGACAAAGTCTACCTCTCAGACGACTCTGGCTTATATGCATTAGACGGCGCCACTGGCGCTCAAAAATGGAATTTCACCAGTGACGGTTACATTAGGTGGTATGTGGTTAGCGGCGGCATTGTTTACCTCACCGTTGAAACCACCCAGCAACTAGTCTATGCCCTTGACGCTGCAAGTGGTCATCAGCTTTGGAAATGGACTACCTCATATAATCCGGGTCTTCCCAGTCCCGCAATCGGAGACGACGCAATCTATTTGGGCACAACCTACAAACCCTACCAATACTACGCCATCAGCATAAAGGACGGCAACGAACTCTGGAGTTCAGATGTCAACGGAAGAGTCGCTGATTCAGCATTCAGTGATAGTGCCGTCTATTTCTATTCGAGCACCTTAGGCCAAACCTACGACGCCCCTACCGTTACCTACCTCAACGCTTTAAACACTCAAAACGGCGGTGCCCTCTGGAAACTCCCGATTGGCTACAGTAGCACTGGCACGCCCATTGTTGATGGAGACGTTGTTTATGCGGTGGGCAGGGAGGGCGCCTATAAGAAAACAGATGCGTGGCGCTTCGAGTGGGGCAACAGCAGCATTTACGCATTAGATGCCTCCAGCGGTAGCCCAATATGGACTTACTCTGCCAATGTAGACTTTACCCCGCTTACCCTAAGAGACGGCATTGTTTATTTTTCTGAAAACGGAACCTTCAAAGCCCTAAACGCAGTTGACGGTACACAATTATGGAGCATCAACACAAACACAAATGCATCCTCTACGCTTGTCGATGGCGTCTTCTACTATTGTTCAAATAACAGGCTCTACGCCCTAGATGCGGCAAACGGCAATAGCCTCGGCAACGTTTCAGTCGATAGCGATATGACTTTTAAAACAGTCACCCAAGGCGTCGCCTTCTTTAAAGCAAACAACACAATTCATGCGCTTAGTGTCCCTTGGAGCGAACAGCCCTCAACTACTCCGTCAGCTACGTCAAAAATTGAATCTCCACTAAATGCAGAACCTATAGACCAAACGCTGCTCTTGATAGCTGCTTCTCTTCTATTTGTGACGTTTGTGGCAATTGTCTTAGTTAAGAGGGTGAATAGGTTGAGAAAAATTCCACTGCAAAAAGGCTCACCAAGTTAGTCGCTGGAGATGTTTTGCCAGAACCTTCTTTTCACGAAAATAAATGAGGTCAAACTTGTAATGAAAAGGGTACCCAGCAATATCGCGTTTGCCAAAGTAAACCATTGGACGTTGGTGCTTACGGACAGCGCAACGGCTACAAAGACGTAGACAGAAGCTGCACCCAAGATAAGATGCAACGCTGTCACAAAACCGCCTACTTGTCCCGCTTTTATTTTCATCCAGTTTAGACCCCGTTCTAGGTGCTTATTCACATCAGTGAAATCATCTAAAACCAAGGCGACTCCGCCCAAAATAAAGAACCTGCCCAAGTTAACCGCGACGCTTGTGCTATCCACAATGAATATGTTGAATAGAGTGACTCCGGGCACTAACAGAACCACGTAGGCGATTGTTAGGGCTATGACGATGAAGCCGTAGAGGTAATGGTGAAAGAGGAATCGGCCAGTGTGCAGACTACGCCCAAGGCTGGCGCTGGGATAGATGTTGAAGATGGCTGCGGCTATTGCGAGCCAGAATATGTTGCCGTTTACGAGGTAGGGCGCGAAGGGTTTCCAGCCGGGGTAAGTCCAGTAGACGCCGCCAAGAATACTGACGACGCAGCCGATGGTTAGCAGCGCGTTGAAAACTAACGATACACTAAATATTTTTTTAATTATTGTCCTAGCTCTGCCCATGAACAGCTGCCCGTCTATTGGTACCGCGCGTTATCTAAAAAATCTACCTTAACTAAACGTAACTATCAGCCTATTTGGAGCCTAATAGCCAAGATATGCAGAAACGATAGAGAGGGGAGAGATGCAGCCTCATATTTGGGGCATATTAGAAACTCTATGCATAAACCTAAAGAGGGGTAGTCACTATTGACTCAAAACAAGCGCATTAACATGTAGAAAAGAGGGGGAATTATTCCCACTCGATGGTTGCCGGCGGCTTATGCGTCACATCATAAACCACGCGAGTCACCTGCGGAATCTCGTTAGTGATGCGGGTAGAAATCTTCTCCAGCACCTCATAGGGGATTTTTGCAAAACTCGCCGTCATAGCTTCACGACTCTCCATCGCACGCACCGCAACCACATAACCATAAGCACGAGCATCACCTTTAACGCCAGTGGCTTTCGTGTCAGTGACTACAGCGAAGTATTGCCAAAGATCCTCACAAAACGGATTTTTCTCGATTTCTTCGCGGACAATCTTGTCGGCACGCTTGGCTATGCGGACTTTTTCTTCACTTAAAATGCCGATAATACGAACAGCTAAACCGGGACCTGGGAAGGGCTGGCGGTTTACAAGTTCTTTAGGCAAATCCATCATGCGCGCGACTTTGCGGACTTCGTCTTTGTAGAGGTCGCGCAGGGGTTCGAGGATTTTTTTGAATCTAATTTTCTCAGGCAACCCTGCAACGTTGTGGTGGCTTTTGATTTTGTCGCTGTTTTTGCGGAAGCCAGATTCGATACGGTCGGGGTAGATGGTGCCTTGAATGAGGTATTCTGCGCCAGATTGGACGGCGATTTCCTCAAAGACGCGGATGAATTCTTCGCCCATGATTTTGCGTTTAGTCTCAGGTTCGGTTACGCCTTTGAGTTTAGCCATGAATCGTTCCTGCGCGTTAGCTACGATGAAGCGTATGGGGTATTTTTCGAAGGTGGCGCGAATCGCTTCGGTTTCTCCTTCCCGCATAAAACCATGATCCACATAAACTGCGGTGAGTTTGTCGCCTAACGCTTTAGCCGCCAACGCGGTAGCAACGCTACTGTCGATACCACCGCTTAACCCGATGATGGCTCTGCCGCCGCTGGTTTCAACTTGGAGTTCTGTTACCATTTTACTGATGAGGTCTTCCATTTGCCAGTTTGCTTGGCATTTGCACACTTGGAAGATGAAGTTTTGAAGCATACGCGCACCTTTCTCGGTGTGGATAACTTCAGGATGCCACTGTAGACCATAGATGGGTTTGGTTTTGTGGCGGAACGCTGCGACGGGGCAGTTTTCGGTGTGAGCTAAGGCTTCAAATCCAGGGGGCGGAACAACCACTGTGTCGCCGTGGCTCATCCAAACCTTCTCGGATTCAGTTAAGCCTTCCAAGACGCCTACAGGCTTGTCGATGGCGACTTGGGCGATGCCGTATTCCTTGCAGATTGCGGGTTCAACTTTGCCGCTGGTAAGTTGGGCTAAAAGCTGATGCCCATAACATAAGCCCAAAACGGGGAGATTAACGGATAGGATGTTTGGGTGAAGTTTAGGTGCGTTGGGTTCATAGACGCTTGAGGGTCCGCCTGAAAGGATTAAGCCTTTGACGTTGAATTTTTCGGAGAGGTCAGCTACTTCTTGGGGGGAAATGTCGTGGGGTACTATTTCGGAGTAGACGCCGTGCTCGCGGATTCTGCGACTGATTAGGTGGCAATATTGGCCGCCGAAATCAAGAACTAAGATAGTGTCATATTTGCTTGACATTTAGGCTCAGAACTATTGGGGTTTCCGCACCTAATTTAATATTCCTATCCAAAAAAGCCTAAACCACCGTTTCGACGCCGCCGACCTTTAAAATAGCATTCATTACCAGCGAGTTTAAACTAAACTTTTATAAACATAATCGTATGATTATCAAAAGGATGTTCCAAAAAGGCAGTCTCCTTTGAAAGAACGTGCAGGAACCGGATGGTTATGGAACTGAACGAAACTGACCAAAAAATACTAAAAGGCCTCTTAGAGGACGCAAGATTCTCAAGTAGACAAATCGCTAAAAACGTCGGCGTCTCAGTAGGCACCGTTCTATCTAGAATAAAAAAGATGGAAGACGATGGCCTAATCAAAGGCTACTCCGTAATTTTGGACCATGAAAAACTTGGTTTCCAACTTACCGTCGTGACCGAAATCACCGTCTCCAAAGGACGACTCGTCGAAACCGAAACCGAAATCGCAAAAATCCCCAATGTCTGCGGAGTCTACGACGTCACTGGCTTAACAGATGCCATAATCGTGGCGAAATTCAAGAACCGAGAAGACCTCGGCGCATTCACAAAAAGACTCCTCGCCTTACCCTACATTGAACGCACCAACACCCACGTCGTTTTATCCACGGTTAAGGAAAACTTCCGTCTACTCTAAAAACCAAACAATTTTTCATTTATTTTTTACTGTTCAGACTCTTTATCAGCACACAACAGTATCAAACATGTTTCGATAATGGCTGCAAGCGCAAACCCGAAGCAGACCAAACGTTTCATCCAATGACTGATCTGGTCGTTAGGTTTTGGGCAATGACTACATTAGCGGGCATAAGCAATCCGTTTTCTGGCACAGGTTGTATGAAAAAGATTTCTCCAGTCGGGTAGAGAACCACGGTGGAGCCGCAGGGTGCGGGAACAAGCAAAACAGTAGGGACCATATAGGTTGTATCATCAGAACGGAGCGCTTGGGGATTAACACAGTTGTAAACAACGGGGTTTTGGGAAACAAACGCCCAAGAAAACAAAACCGAAACCGCAACAACTCCAAAAACAATAAAGAGAAACTTTTGGTTGACTGACAGCTTCATTGTACCGCCTCTGTACCTCATAGGGGTTAGTGGTACTTAATGCGATGTTTTAGAACAGCCTGTTCGACTTTTTGCACAGCCCACAACTATCGTTTGGGGTTAGGCTTTGGGTTTTTCTGTCTGATGATTTTCCGTTTTATATTTGAGTTCAGGCAAAGCCAAGGTAATTTTTGTTCCTGACGCCACTGGACTCGTCACCCAAACGTTACCGCCAATAACGACATTATCTCCGATGACCGCATCTGGACCTAACAGGGTTGCGCCAGAGTAAATGACAACATTGTTACCGATTGTGGGATGGCGTTTGCGTCCCTTAATGATGTTGCCTTTCTCATCTTTGGGAAAACTCAAAGCACCCAAGGTAACGCCTTGGTAGAGTTTGACGTTGTCGCCGATTTCCGCGGTTTCACCAATAACGACGCCGGTGCCGTGGTCAATGAAGAAGTTTTTACCGATTTTTGCTCCAGGATGAATGTCGATGCCAGTTACGGAATGCATGTGTTCACTCATGATACGAGGAATCAAAGGTACCCCGCGAAGGTAGAGTTCATGGGCAATCCGGTAGGTGGTTATAGCAAGAACGCACGGGTAACTGAGGATGACTTCTTCAGTGCTCACAGCTGCAGGGTCACCGCAAAACGCAGCTTGCACGTCGCCGCTAAGCGAGGACCGAATCTCGGGCAGCTTTTCGAGAAACTCTTTACCGACGACATGCGCCCGTTTTTGGCATACGTCTTGGGGGCATTCGCTGATTTTTCGGCAGATATATTTGAGGCTCTTTTCGATTTCGCCAGTCAAGCGTGTGTAAACGTGGGTGAGTTTGTTGCCGAGGTGATATTTGATGTTGGCTTTGGTGATTTCTGAGTCACCCAAGTAACCGGGGAAAAGAATAGTGAAGAGGTCTTCGAGCACTTCGATTACGACTTTTTTGCTGGGCAAGTCGCGGCCCTCAAGATGGTCCATGCCGCCGAACTGCGTATAGCTTGACATGATGTCATCTACAAGTATAGGTAACCCTTTCTCCAGCCAGTCCTGCTCCACCTTGTCATTGTTACTCATCAGGGCATCTATCATGCGATCTGGATTCCAGCAGTCGACGTCAAGGTTTTTTTCTCTGCATTCCGCACATTTTTTAGGTACAGACTGGTCAGGGGCTGTGCTCATTTTAATTGCCTTTCTTTGACTATTGTCAGGGGAGAATAAAAGCGTTGGTTTTGTTTTAACTATTGCAGGAGGGATCAGTGAACAGCGGCGTACTGAGATACCGCTCGCCTGTATCGGGCAAGATGACGACAAAGAGTTTGCCTTTGTTTTCGGGACGCTTGGCAATCTCAAGTGCAGCGTAAGTTGCGGCTCCAGCGGAGATACCGACTAGCAAGCCCTCTTTTTGGACGAGTTGACGAGCTGTTTGCATGGCTTGTTCATCGGTAACTTTGAAAATCTCATCCACTAAATCCAGTTGAAGGATGTCAGGTTTGAAGCCTGCGCCTATGCCTTGGATTCTGTGAGGACCCTTCTGTCCGCCGCTTAGCACGGGTGAACCTGCGGGTTCGACAGCGATAGCTTTGAAGCTGGATTTTTGGGGTTTAATGTATTGGGCGATTCCAGTTATGGTTCCGCCTGTACCCACGCCAGCGACTACGAAGTCGACTTGTCCGTCGGTGTCCTGCCAGATTTCGGGACCCGTCGTTTCACGATGGACTTTGGGGTTATCGAAGTTCTTGAATTGCTGAGGCATAAAACTGCCAGGAGTGCTGGCGAGAAGTTCTTCGGCTTTATTTATGGCTCCGCCCATGCCGTCAGACCCAGGCGTCAAAACCAACTGCGCGCCGTAGGCTTTAAGCAGGTTGCGACGTTCGATGCTCATGGTTTCAGGCATAGTGAGGACGAGTTTGTAGCCTTTGACAGCTGCAACCATAGCTAAGCCGATGCCGGTGTTGCCGCTGGTGGGCTCGATAAGGGTTGCGCCGGGTTTTAGGAGACCTCTTTTTTCGGCTTCTTGGATCATACTTAAGCATATGCGATCCTTGACGCTGCCGCCTGGATTGCGGGATTCTTGTTTACCTACAATGGTGGCGTTTATGCCCTCTGTGAGTTTGGTGAGTTTTATGAGGGGTGTGTTGCCTATGGTTTCTAGGACGTTGGTGTGGATGTTCATGTCAACCACCTAAATAATATAACAGTGTTATGTGTGGTTGGTGCTATAAACCTTCCCCCAACCCCTCACCAACAACACCCAGCGCAAGGTAAAGCCTTTAAATGAGCCCTGCAACACTATATCTCCGCAACAGTTTCGCGGAGGTCGCCCAGCATGGCCAAAGGCGTAGGACTGAGGCTCCTATCCCGCAGGGGTTCGTGGGTTCAAATCCCACCCTCCGCACCAACTTATTTCTTCAGTGGGGCGAACCTTCCGAGCAGCTAAAACTTTGCGTGTGAAGAATAGAAAGCGGAGCGCGAGATACCTTTAATGTCCTTCAAGATTCTGGCACCTATATGACGAAGTATTTGGGTGAAAGTTCTGTTATTTCACTCCAGAAGGATACATCCATGTCTTTAACGCCCGGAATGGCAGCTATCTCTTTTCTTATAGCAAACAAATGCTTGAAATCCTTAACAACACCGATAGCCATCAAATCATGGTCGCCCACAGTTTTTGAGGCTACTATGATGTCCTTTAAGCGGATCAATTCCTTTAAAATCTCAGAAGAATCAACCTGATTTGTTTCATCGCTTATGGGTGAAACATCCACCATGAAAACAGCCATCGCACTATAACCTATCATTTTGGGATTAAGAACAATAGTCGACCCTCGTATGACTCCTTTCGCTTGAAGCGCATTATAGCGGTCAATTATCGTATCGGGGGAAACATTTAGTTTAATTGCTATCTGACGGAATGGCGTACGGGCATCGGCAATAAGCGCTTCAATAATGCAGAGGTCTATATTGTCCAATTTAGTATTCCCCCGTTATTGCTTGTAGATCAAAGTTTTCAGGGCACAGAAGTATATCGCCAACCCATATGCTTGTACTAATCTCGCGTACCATAGGATGCGCTTTTATTACCTCTTTTACTTGGTTTAGTGTTGCCACATTTTTGACCAGAGCAAGAGCAAAGATACTGTTTTTGCCCATCGTTTGCGCAGAGAAAACTATATCGGGAATTTTTTTTATAAATTGTAATAATGGTTCGATATGGGAGAAGTCGGCACGTATTCCAAAACTGGCAACGCATTCACAGCCAAAGCTTTTAGGATTTAGTAAAACGCTTGTTCCTCTTGCTATGCCTGATCGTTCTATTTTTTTGAATCTTTTGCTGATTGTGTCAATGGAAACTTGGCATTCTTTAGCGATTGTAGCGAAGCTAGCTCGTGCGTCTTTTTGAAGTGCTCTTATTATGGCTATGTCTATTTTGTCTAGTTTTGTACTCATGTGTCTTCCCTGTAATTGCTCTATGTTAGTAGTTGATTGAATAATAAGGTAACGTGTGTTTAATCTGATCTGTTCGGGTTTTTAGACCTTTATTCTTCAATTCCGATAAAAAAACCTTTTTTAGCTTATTTTGTAGACTTTTATTGGTTAATAAGTCTAAAAAATCTTAAATATTGCCTCAATCATCTTAGCTCTTGGGGCTGTCATGCGATTGGAAGAAGTATTTAATAAAACCGAGCGCAACTTTGAACAGGTTCTAAGAAAGAGATTTACTTGTGCCCATTGCGGTAAAACTTGGGTCGAATTGAAGGGCTTATTTTCAAAGAAAAAAGAGGGACAAGAAGACATCTACATACAGGCAAGTCCAGAATCTGAAGTGTGTCAACATTGCAAATTCAGAACACAATCATGCCCAGCTTGCCACTCTACTGATGTCTACGAGATTACTTTTCCCTCAGATGACACCCAAGATACGCCACTGAGCTTTGACCGTATACGCATAGTCAGCAAAAGCTAAACAAAAGACGTGACAAGACCATGTATAAATCGCCTAAAGACTTTATGGAATATGTAAAAGACAAAAACCCAAATCAACCTGAATTTCACCAAGCAGTCGATGAAGTGATAGGTTCTATTTGGTCTGTTATTGAAGAAAACCCGAAATACCAATCTGCAAACATCTTGGAGAGAATAATCGAACCCGAACGAACAATCATGTTTAGGGTAACCTGGGTTAACGATAAAGGTGAAACCAAAGTTAACAAAGGCTACAGAATCCAGATGAACAGCGCTATAGGCCCATACAAGGGCGGATTACGTTTCCATCCAAGCGTTAACCTGAGCGTTTTGAAGTTTTTGGCATTCGAACAGGTCTTCAAAAATTCATTAACCACCCTACCAATGGGCGGCGCTAAAGGCGGCTCTGACTTCGACCCTAAAGGTAAAAGCGACGCTGAAGTAATGCGCTTCTGCCAAAACTTCATGATAGAACTCAATCGCCATGTAGGACAAAACACTGATGTTCCAGCAGGAGACATCGGCGTTGGAGGACGAGAAATCGGCTACCTATTTGGCATGTATAAGAAACTCCAAAACGAATTCACCGGCGTACTGACGGGTAAAGGTCTTAATTGGGGCGGCAGCTTGATTCGTCCTGAAGCAACGGGCTATGGTGCTACTTACTTTGCTGAAGAAATGCTCAAGGCAAAAGGCGAGAGCTTCGAAGGCAAGACTGTTGCAATCTCCGGCTCGGGTAATGTTGCTCAATATGCGGTAGAAAAAGTCAGTGAGCTCGGAGGTAAAGTCGTAACCTTATCAGACAGCGATGGAACAATTTATGATAGTGAGGGCATTTCAGGGTCAAAACTAGCCTATGTGATGGATTTAAAAAACAACAAACGTTGCCGCATCAAAGAGTATGCTAGCAAATATAAAAACGCGGAATACTGGGAAGGTAAACGACCCTGGGAGATTGAATGCCAAGTTGTACTGCCCTGCGCCACTCAAAACGAAATCAGCGCAGATGAAGCTAAATGTCTCATCAATAATGGCTGTCTATGCGTAAGTGAAGGCGCCAACATGCCAACTGAACCCAAAGGCGTCAAATTATTTGTAGAAAATGAAATCCTTTATGGTCCAGGTAAAGCGGCAAATGCAGGCGGCGTAGCAACTTCAGGACTGGAAATGTCTCAAAACAGTATGCGTCTATCGTGGACACGTGAGGAAGTAGACGCAAGACTCCGCGCCATCATGAGAAGCATCCATCAAACATGCGTTCGATACGGCAAAGAAGGCGACCACATCAACTATGTCAAGGGAGCAAACATTGGCGGTTTCGTGAAAGTAGCAGACGCAATGATAGACCAAGGTATCGTCTAACTAGCTGAAGAACAGGAAAATTGACCATGAATCTCTCTGCTAAAGTGATTTGGCGAACACAAAAAGACACGCAAGTCTGCCCCATATGCAAGGCACTAGATGGCTACACGTGGACTATCAAATTAGGTGAATCTTACCCAAAAAAACTCATTCACCCAATTTATGGACCCGTTTATGACACAAGACTAGCAGCAAAGGGTAGCTTAGTTAAAGAAGAAAACGGTAACCAGTGCAGATGCACGATAGAACATCAACTGGATTTATCTGAACCTCCAACCTGTGAGGATTGCTCACAAAATCAAAATGAGAAGCCAATCCAAGGGCAACAACCTGTTTCCGAATCTATTGCAGAGGGATAGATGGGTTTTTACCCTTCTATTATTTTTGTTTAATAGTTTAATATAGTAGAATGAATGTCGAAAAATCCCAGTTTTTGCTTATTTTAAAATATCTATGGTCGGTTAGCCTTGTGAGTTGATAAATGTTTCATATAGCAGCTCATATGTACACATATTTAATTTTCAATAGATTTTTTAGTAAAATATTCGATAATTGTATTAGGTTGTAATCGTATGACAAGAAAAAATTCGGCAATAAGAATGAACATTCAATCGAGTAAAGCCACAGGCGAGGAATGTGCTTGTTGTGGCACAAATAATCCCGAATATTTACTTGACGATAGGCAACTATGTTTAAACTGCTACAAAGCAGAAATTCAACGTTAATCAGCTAGACCGCAAGTCTCCTTCACCCCGCCAACGGGGCCTCTTTTCAAAAAAATGAAAACCAGAGACCAAAAAGTCTATCACAAAAATAAAATACTGTTCTAAACATTCTTAGAAGCTGTGACTTGTTTGCCTCAAACGATTCGGTACCAGTTTACGCAGGTTTTTTCTGTCTCCGCTAAAGAGGCGTTTGACTGGTGCACAAACTTCGACGCAGCCGACAACACGTTGATGGGTGATACAGATGCTAAACGTGAGATCATAAAAGTTGCCGACGGCGTGATCCTCCTCACCGACACCTTTACCACCTCGGCAGGAGCGATTGTTAAGCAGAAACTCGTCACCCTCTACCCTCAGAGTCTCTTTTGGGTCTCCACCCACCTCTCGGGTCCACATAGGCATTCGCAGTTCCTCTACCAAATAACACCCCTAAGCAAAGACACCTCAATGTTGACTTTTACTGCCGCCCATATTGAATATGATAAAGACGCAGACCCCGCAGCCCTCTCCGAGGAGTTATGTGAGGCTGATGCTCAAGCATGGAAGCTACTAGCGGCGGCGATGGAAAAAGAGCTTAAAAAGAGATGAAAGTTCGGAATTGGTTTGGGCAGAGTTGGGGTTGCTTGGGAATCAACTGCGGATGAATCGTTGGAGTTGTTTTTTATCAGACCCGTTTCTTCCTTAGCGTTAATATGCCAATAACCAAAGAACCGATGCCGACTGACGCAAATATTGCAGTAGTCCACAACCCGAGCCAATATGGATTGACCAAGTAGTTGAAGAACCAAAGCAAGGAAGACATACTGAAAGCTAAACCTCCCTTAAACATGTAGTTCCCGAAGCAACGATGGGGTTTAACCCCGAAGAAGAATTCGCGGGCGCTTTGTTTTTTGTCAATTAAAAAACCAATCAGTGCTGCGATGGCACCTGAAAAACCAAGTATCGCAAAAGTAGCAATCCAAACAGGAAGAGCAGTAAACAGCGGATTGTCCGCAGGTATGTCTCCAAATCTTAAAAGTACCCTTTCTTGTTCATAAAAGAAATAGGATTCTAAAGCGCCGAATAACCCAACCATTATACCCACATATCCAGCGCCTTTTAGATACCAAGTGTTCTGAATGATTTTGTAGTCTGGCACTGCATAATAGAATTGTCGGGACGGAGGAGACGGATTTGCAGTGTTTGGAAAACTATGCGGCGGGGAAATTATTGTTGGAATAGAGGGGTCTTTGGGGAACCAACCTCGGATGCGGTGTTGTAGAGATTTTAACGCATTCATGTTCGGGGTTTCCTTTGCGGAGAGGTTTTGTGTTTAACCAGAAAAGGAACCGCCGCCACCCCACCCCAGACGACGAATGCAACAACAGCATACCAAAGATAACCGCCTACGCCTTGGGTTAAACCTGCAATATCGCCGAGAACTAAAAGCGCCGCGCTTACTCCCACGCCAGCAACAAGGGCTCTTGCAGTCCATCGAACCATAGGCGTATACTTGTCAGCGGGTTTTTGGGGTTTTGAGGCGGCAAACTCTTTGGGGAGCCAGCCCTGAACATGATTATTCAGCGACTTTTTCTTGTTCACTCTTCTCCGCCTCCGGGGGATGTTTTTTGGAGTAACCGTAAATAGCAACAAACGCGGCGCAGACCCAAGCTCCAGCAGCAACTGCCGCATACCAGAAATAGGCGCCGTAGCCCACCGTGAACCTAAAAAAGTCTCCTAAAAGCACAAGCCCAGCCGCCGTAGCCGCACCAACTAAGATAGCCATCGCAAACCATGGAACCATATAGGGGATTTTGTGTTCAGGCTGCTTCTGGTGAATGATTAAGGTGGGTTCCTGTGGTAACCAGCCTCTGAGTCTATGCTCTAAGCGATTCTTAAAAGTCATTTACACACTCTCCATGTTGATTTGTTTTTTGAGGTTTCTGTACAGTAAATTGTTAACTAAGAAGAACGCAGCCAATAGGGCAATCCACAAGCCCAAAGTTATCTCACTCGCGAGGTTTGGGTTTATCCAAAGATATGTTCCCAAAAATACGCCGATCATACCAACGTTGACCACCCCGATTATCGTAGCCACCCGCCGTCCCTCCTTTGTTAAGGGTTGATTTTGGATGGGTTCCCTGAACAAGACGCTCACAGCCACAGTAGCCAAGATGCCTATCCCTACTGCCGCGGAGGTTGCGTAGTTATTCCCCAGACCTAACCCATGCATTAATGCCATCATGATGAGGACTGTGGCGAAGGGTATGATGAAAATTGCTAGGCAATTCTTTAGGGTGAGGCGATGGCGGATATTTGGGTTTGCTTGCGCTGTAACTGTACTGGACAGGGCGGGGTCTTTGGGTAGCCAACCGCGAATCCGATTCAGGAAGGCTTTTGGGTTACTCAATTTTGCGCCTCCAATCCAGTGATGCCACTGCCGTTTGGGTACTTTCTTTTGCCCACCAAGTAGCCGATTGCGCCGCCGACCGCTGGTGCTGCCGTTAGCGACAAAATTATAGCTGCTGAACCTGCGGCAAGGAATTGGCGTGGGAATAGCACAAGGGCAATCAGGTCGAAGACTGCAAACCCTATCCAGACGCCGCCAACAAGGTAGCCGACTCTTTTTCTTAGGTCAGGTCTGCGGTTGAGTAGGTATACAACTGCCATGCATGCGAGGCTCCAACCAATACCTGTCAAGCCATAACCCACTATGGTAGCGTCTATGTAGCCGAGCAGAAAAGGCACCACGACCAAGAGACCAAAAAGCGCATACGAGAAAGCCAGTCCCATCCAGAAGCGCCTGTTGAATTGGAATTTTGCCTCTGCGGGGCCTGCGCCGTTGAGGTTTAGGGTGTTGTTTGGGATGTTTGCGTCTTGTGGTAGCCAACCTCTTAGGAATTGTTTTGAACGCTGCTTTAACCCCATCGTAGCCCTCCTTTAGGTAGCAGACGCTGTTTGTAGTGGCGATAAATCACCACATTAACCGAAACCAGCGCGGCCGCAAAGGTTCCGAAAGCCAAAAGCGACATCTCCAAAGTCAAGTAATAGTGATAGATTGGTCGCAGAACCAAGAAATTGATGCCTAAAAAGACGTTGACTAATAGGGCGTTGGCTATGCTGGCGACCTTAAACGCTTTTTTGTCCAGCGCGGTCTTAGTTTCGGGCTTTGTTGGGTGGTAGGTCTGCAGGCTCTTTGATAGGGGTTCTTGTGGGAACCAGCCTCTGATGTGTGACTTTAGGCTTCGTTTTACCTTCATTTTTAGTCGGCTCCTTTGCTGTGGTTGGGCGCTTTTGGCATGAGAACAAATTCCAATCCGAACCAAGATTGCATTATTCGCATGTTTTTCTTCTTCTCAAAAGCAGCAAACAGGACAACTCGCGCTAATATCAGCGATAACATCAAGCTATACGTCGAGAAAAAAAACCCTTGGAGGGCAAAGCTAAAGGTGTTGAATTGGACAAATAAACTTACCAAAACAAAGAGACTTACCAAAATAAGGAACAACATTGTTGGAGCAATCAACAGAAGCATGTCCTTACCATTTGGCCCGATTATGTACTCTTTGGAAAGTCGATTAAGTTGGTTTCTAGTAAAGATCCCGCATGCAACAAGACCAACCGCTGCCCCTATAATTATCCAAACCATAATTTGGAACACTGGCATAGTGTGGATTTCAGATCTAAGCGCAAGAGAAATATTGAATGAGACCAGAAATATGTAAAAGACCGCAAAAGCACCAAAGGTTTTGGTTGCGCTCAATTTATAATCTGCTGGAATAACCCGAGGCGGTTGATGATTTTCGCTGATTATCCTTGTTTGTCGGATGGTTGAGCTGTACTCTTTGGGGAACCAGCCTCGGAGTTTTTTTAGGGTTTCTTTGGTTTCCATCGATTTCAGCCTCAGTGTTTGTATGTCCTCCAAACGAGAAATGCTGCCACAAGCAAGGGAACACCCGCAATCAGCAGCACAGCAACAACTTGTTTGGGGTAAAAAGGCACAAAATAAAAGAATCCGCCTAAGAGAGTAAAGCCTACGCCGACAGCACCTAAACCGCCCACTAAACGTTCTCTAAAGCTGGACGGCTTGTTTGGCAAGAAGGGTTTAGGTTGACGGTTGTTTGCGTTCAACATGGGATCTGCGGGGAACCAGCCTTTAATTTTGTTCAACCCTTTCTTTAGGCTCATGCTTTCAGCTCCTGATACGGCATTTTCTTTAAGCTAGATGACGCTTGACTTCTACCTAAACTGACTAATGAAATGACAAGAACACCCAGCAAACTGAATATCCCAGCAGCGAGAATGATGTTACCGCTGTCTCTGTAGGGGTAACTTATGATATAGCCGCTTTGAGCCCCATTAATAGGGGTCTCTATTGTAAATGAAGACGCACCCGCGTTACTGGCGTTACAGTATAACGTGAAAACAACCTCTGAAACTAGCGGTTCTAAACCTGCCGAACTAGGTTCAAACGGAGGTTTCAAGTCTACTGCGCTAAAGAGCAAGCCTGGTTTTTTTGCCTCATCGGGCACAAATGTACCTGTTTGATTGAATTCTTCTGGCGTATACGCATTTAGTGTGGTGTTGAAGCGGACGTACTTTAACGTGGTAACATATGCTCCAGAACTGATGTTTCCAGGTTCGTTAAGATACACATAGAGCATGTTTACCCTGTTGGCAGGACCAAGAATACTTTCTTGTAGAGGCGGCGAAATGAAGAGGTGAATAGAAGAATTATAGTTGGTTCCGTCAATTTGGACGGGCTCATGATAAGTTACGCTGTTTATAGGCAAAGAGTAGGAGCCCTTGGTTGTAGACGCTGAGGTTAGATACAAGCCGCCCAGTATCAGGCATATAGATAAAACCACAGCGACCAGTTGTGCCACATTGATTGTAAATTTTTCCCGGATGTGTTTGAGTTTTAGGGGGTTTGTATTAAGTTGAAGCTGCATCTGCTTGTCTAAGGTATAGGGGTCTTGTGGAAACCAGCCTCTTAGACGCGCTTCAAGTTTGTTTTTCAGGGTCATGCCTTTAACTCCGGAACGAGTTGGCAAAAAATCATGTGTGCCAGCTTTGCAGGATGGATATTTTGGGCGTCTGGGATTTCTATGCCCCGCTCTTTAGCGATGTCGATTAGGTATTGTCGGGTTTGGTTGAGAAAGATTGGGTCGGTGACTTCTTCGGGTGCGTCGTGCCAGTACCAGACTTTTAGTCCGTGGCTGGTGGTATAGGTGATGATGGCTTTCTTTTTTAGTCCTGGGTGGTAGCCTAGGAGGATGGCTTGTTTGGGGTAGAGTTTGGTGACTTGGAGGTCGTTGACGGCGGCGACGTCAAGGAGCGTGGTTTGGAGTTTGGCTTCGGTGGTTAGGCGGGTTTGGTTGACGTATTGGCGGGTGGTTTTGAGTTTTTCGGCGATATTGCTCACGGAAAGGCCTCGGCTTAGGAGTGCCCAGATGTCTTTTTGGCTTTGGCTGAGGGGTGAGGAGACGGAGCAGTTTGGCGGCATACATTAAACCTCTGTAAACAACTATCTATTTACAAGTATTTAAGGCTGCCGAGAACACCCACCAAACCGCCAAAAACACGCTCAATTTAGAAGAATTTGGGCACCGCGCCCCTTTCTAACCCACACCAATGCAACAACCGCACCCGCAACCAGCAACGGCAAAACCACCCACCCAGAAAACTCAGGCGCAGAAGGCACAGGCGTCGCCGTAGGCAAAGGCACATTCCCTTCCTCTACCGTAAAGTGAACCACTTCAGAAACAACATTAGGATACTTATACGCGTAAATGGGTTCAGCGTCAATATAACCAGTTCTGAAAGCAATGGCGGTATCATCAAGAGGGTCTCCGTCCGCATAGGTAAAAGAGAAAACAGTAACATTTAGCGTATGGCTACCCGTAGTCGTCTGATTCAACTCAAATAAATAATGAGTACTTTCACCATCAAATCCGCGAATAGGATAGAGCGTCCGGTTTCCGTTAAAATATGACTGGACGCTGCCCGCAGTATAATTAATGAGAAGGTTGGAATCCAAGTAAACCTCAACATACTTCATTTCTCCAACATAGTAACAAGGGAATACCAATTGCATAGCGTACGTAGCCCATGATTCAGGTGCGGTCACAGTAAAATCGACAGGAACTTCAGTTTTATATGTGGCATAATCTGTGGGGGATTGAAAGGCAAGAACAGGTTTTTCCCGGTTAGGAGTGGTCGGCCAAGGAACAGGATTGGCAGCAACAAAAACGCTTTCGCAAACTACAGAACCAAACATCAATAGAATCAAAAGTGTTGTTACAATAAATTTTGCGTTTGC
This sequence comes from Candidatus Bathyarchaeota archaeon, assembly GCA_026014745.1. Taxonomy (NCBI): domain Archaea; kingdom Thermoproteati; phylum Candidatus Bathyarchaeota; species Candidatus Bathyarchaeota archaeon. The sequence goes on from JAOZHS010000001.1 coordinate 40,758, forward strand.
CATTGTTGCCCATGAAATACCTGTAAAATAATATAATAAAATTTACGCTTTGACGCTTAGCGCACTATTGAGGCTTTCAATGTCGGGTTAACGGAAAACGGCGGCATTGTCGTTCATTGCTTTCTTTTTCGGTCAACGAACCTATTTGCTGTCTATTAGGATCCTATTAGTGGTTCTATGCAGAAACCTATAGGGGGGTCTATTTGCCTAAGAGGGGTAGGTCGTATTGACAGAAAACAAGCTCAAAGACATATTGAAACCCAGTAGAAATGAGGGAAGAGAATATGTCTCTGAGGTCTCCAGAGGCTATCTACATTTTTTCGGGCGCAACAACCCCAATCAAATTCAACGCATTACTCATCACTATTCGGATTGCCTCGGTTAGGGCTATGCGGGCGTCGCTTAGTTCAGGTGAATCGGCTTTTATGACCGGGTAGGCGTTATAGAAGGTGTTGAATTTGTCGGCAAGAGCGTTGGCGTAGTCAGCTATCATGTTGGGTTTTAGGTACTCGGTAGCTTCGATAAACATGTCAGGGAAACCTGCAAGGTTAAGGATAAGTTCCTTCTCCAACTTCTCAGCAAGCAACCCATAGGCGGGGTTCTCGGGCTCCCGAGCAGCTTTACGCAGAATGCTACAGGCGCGAGCATGAGTGTACTGCACATAGGGGGCGCTGTTGGTCTCAAAGTTAAGCACACGTTCCCAAGTAAACATCACAGGCTTACCCGGGTCCACATCAACAAGCGCGTAACGGACAGCGCCTAACCCGACGAACTCGGCGATTTTGTGCTTCTCCTCCTCGGAAAGCATAGGGGAACGTTTAGAGACTTCCTCATAGGCGCGGCGCACCGCTTCCTCTTGCACCTCATCAAAGGTAATGTAGTGCCCACGTCGACTACTCATCTTATAACCGGGTAGCGTGACGAGGTTGTAGGCGAAATGCACCAGACTCTCTGCCTGCTCACCATACCCAAGGGCGTAAACCGCCAACTTGAGCTGCAACTGCGCCAAAGACTGTTCCATGCCTATGACGTTGATGACGCGTTGGGCGTTTTTGAATTTCCAAATCGTGTAGGCGATGTCGCGGGTAGTGTAGAGGGTGGTGCCGTCGGCGCGTACAAGCGTCAAGGGCGGAACCTCGTTAGCTTCACTTATCCCCAACTTGGGTTTTAACTCTAAAACTTTAGCAACCTTATCCGCATCAAACTCAAGCACACCTTCCTTGCTAAACACAAACGGCGTAGCTTTTAGCCGAGAAAGCACCTCGCTGACTTGGCTGCTCCACACAAAATCGCTCTCCCAATCCCACGAATCATACGTGACCCCGACACGTGCCATCGTTTGACGGAAGCCTTCTAGACAGAGGTCGCTGACTTCGCGAATAAGCTGCTTGGCGTTGGGTTCATTGTCTTCATAGTTGCGGTTAAGGCGACTGATGATTTCCTCAGGGTTTTCATCTTCACTAATTTTAGTCAGCAAAGCCTCAAACAGCACAGGGAACTTTTCTTTGAGTTCCGCAGCTATGGACATCCACTCATCGATTTCCTTGTTGCACTTGACTAAGTCATCGGATGAATGCACCGTTATGGCTAAATCGCGGGCACGCTTAAGCCGATTAATCTCAACCACGCAACAGGTGACAGTGTAGATTTTGCCCACAAACAAATCCGCCTTCTCAGTAGGCTTAGGTCTGCCCAGCTTTTCATAACCATAAGCAACCACCGAAGACTGCCGCCCCACATCATCAATATAGTAATGCCGCGACACCATATGACCGCGGTAGGCTAGGATGCGGGCGAGGGCGTCACCTATCATGGGGTTTCGGGCTTGCCCAATATGGATAGGATGCAGAGGGTTAACGCTTGTGTGCTCCACAATCATTTTTTGGGGCGCAGAAGTTTTTACGAAGCCGTATTGCTGGTGGAGTTGTTTTATGGATTGCAGAGTTAACTCAGAGAATTTAGGGAAATTAAGGTGGAAATTGATGTAGCCTGCACCTGCGGTGGTCACCTTCTCGATGAGGTCAAACCCCGCGGGGTCAATGGCGGCAACCAGATGCTGGGCTAAAGCAAGCGGTTTTTGGTTGAGTTTCTTTGCCAACTCAAAACAAAGAGACGAAGCCAACTGGCCAAGGTCGATGTTGGGGGTTTTGTTTAAGTTTATTTGGGGTTGTTTGATTTCTGGCAGCGTCTTTTTCAACGCCTCGGCTAGGACAGTTCGGCATTCTTGTCGAAATTGGTCAAAGGGGTTCTGTGAAACCATGCTGCTCACTTCAGACATAGATGGCGATTTGTTGATTTTTGGGTTACATTTTTAATGTGAAAGCGCCTTTATGTGTCTAATGGAATTTAACGATGAAGACCAAGATAGTCTTTTCACAAAAATGCTTAGGCTACGGCACATGGCATGTTGAAGGCCCTCAACGCATAAGAATCGCCCAAGAATTCCTCGCCCAAAAAGGGTACGAGTTCTTGGAGCCCACCCCTGCAAGCGAAGACGCCCTTCTATCGGTTCATGACATGGATTACCTCTGGAACCTAAAGAAGGGATTAGTTGAAGACTCCGACAGCCCCGCCTACGATAACATCTTCGAGTTCGCCCGACTCTCCGCTGGCGGCGCACTTTTAGCCAGCCAAACCTGCGGGTTCGCACTTATGCGTCCACCAGGGCATCACGTTGGACGCTACGGAGCCGCCCTAGGCGTTTACACACGGGGGTTCTGTTATCTAAACAACATCGCTATAGCTGTAAAAGAATCCAACAAACGCACCCTAATTATAGACATTGACGGGCATCACGGAAACGGCACCCAAGAGGTTTTTTTGGGCGACGCTAAAGTCTCCTACTTATCAATTCATCAATCGCCCAATTATCCCGGCACAGGCGGCGCAAGCGAAGCCAACTGCATAAATTACAGCTTGCCGCCCAATGTTGGCAGAAAAAAATACTTCGAAACCCTAAACGCTGCACTCAAAGATGTTGACTTAAGCAAGTTTGAAGCGATTGCAGTCTCGGCAGGGTTTGATACCCATTTAGGGGATTTAGCATCCTTAGGTCTGGTGGAAGAGGACTATTTTGAAATAGGCAAAAAAATAGCCCTGTTGGGTAAACCAACGTTTTTTGTGTTAGAAGGCGGCTACATGGGTGAAAAATTAGCCGCTGACATAGACTCTTTTCTGAGGGGGTTTGAAGAAAACAAATAGAAAAAGAAACTACTGTTCTTGCTTTTGTAGTTTCTTTTCTTGAGCCTTCTTGTTGAGGGCTTCAAGTTTTTCGGTTATTCGCTCAGAACGCGCTTCCGCAACGGAGAGCAAGGGTCGCCAGTCTTTCTTGTTAACGACCGAGGTTAACTGTTGAGCTTGCTGTGGAAGCGTTGCTAAAGCGTCATTGAAGCGTTTGTCAGCTTCTTCGTCAGATTCAACAATTTCAAGAGCTTCTTCAGGGCAAGTTTTTACACATTGCGGGTCACCATTACACAGATTGCACGCAATAGCTTTGCCAGTTTCAGCATGGATAGTTATTCCACCGTGGTCACAGGCTTGGACACACCAGTCGCATCCCTTGCATTTCTCATCATCAATAATGAGTAAACCAGTGGTTTGTGACTGAGTTATGGCGCGTTCGGGGCAGGCTTTCACACATTTAGCGTCAACGCATCCGCGGCAGCTGAGTGCAAAGTTAAATACGGGTGCCATGCGGACAACGCGAATTCTGGAATGAATAGGATTCCATATACCTTCGCCTTTTTCTACGGTGCAGGCGTACTCGCACATTCCGCATCCAATGCATTTGCTTGGGTCAACTGAAACAAATTTCCTTGATTGAATTTTAGCGGCCATTGTAGTTACCAAACCTTTGGTGATGTTAGAGTATCTCTGTGCATCATTGGCTTTTAACCGTTACCCAAGAAAAACAGTTTTTTGATGGAAGAGAGGTTGTATAAACAAAATAACAAGGAAATTTCACTTTTAGCTATCGTTTGTTACATTTGATAAGCCAATAACCAACACCTACCGAATACTTGAACCAGCAGCCAACGCTAACCATCCACCTTAAAGACCCACCCTCCACCCACATTTAAAATATAAAATGGCAAAAATTCGGTAGAAAACAAACCATTCTAACGTTTAGAGACGACTTTGAGCAGCCATTTAGTTACATATTTGCTGATTTAATGGTGGAAATCTGAACTCAAAATAAAGATGCTGATGCCAAAACAGTTTAAATAAATGAGCAAGTCTAGTGGGATACGCAAGGTGGATTGCTCTGAAAGCATTGATTTTAGCAGGCGGCTTTGCTACAAGACTTAGACCGTTAAGTTGCACTAGACCTAAAACTCTCTTTCCAATCGTCAACAAACCACTGCTAACGTGGATATTTGAACGCTTAGCCGAAAGCGGAGTCGACGAAGCCATACTAGCAGTAAACGCGATTACACAATTCTACATCCGGCAGTATCGCCCACCCAAATGCGGCTTAAAAATAAAGTTCTCCATCGACCCACCCAAGATGCCGCTTGGAACTGCGGGTCCCATCAAAAAAGCCGAGCAACTCATAGGGCACGATGAACCCTTCATAGTTCTCAACGGCGACATCTTTGCAGATATAGATTACAAAAAACTCATAGACACCCACAAATCCAAAAATGCTCTTGCAACCATAGCATTATGCACCGTCGAGGATCCTTCGAGCTTTGGCGTAGCAGAAATGGTCAACGGTACCTGCATTAAACGCTTCATTGAAAAACCACCTAAGGGCACAGCACCAAGCAACCTAATAAACGCTGGAGCCTACGTTTTGAGTCCCAAAGTTTTTGAGTATATCCCAGCCGGCAGGGCTGTTTCTATTGAGCGAGAAGTATTTCCCAAGTTAGCAGCGGAAGGCAAGCTGTTTGGTTGCTGCATTGATGGTCGCTGGATGGATATAGGCAAACCTACAGAATACTTGGAAGCCAACAAAGAAATTTTGGATTCACTCTCCGCTAAGCGGGACTGCACCGGCAATTTTGTAGTTAACAATCCCGTTGCCCTTGATGCCGAGGTATCAGTGGGGCAAGACTCTGTTATTGGTCCCTACGCGATTATAGGCAAAAACGTAAAGGTAGGTAAAAATGTGCAAATATCTCACTCTGTCATATTCGCCGACGCAGTCATAGATGATAATGCAGTCTTAAACCAAGTAATCATTGGAGAAGGCGCATACATAGGAAAAAGCGTTAAACTCAGTGAAGGCGTCATCATCGCAGACCGAGCTAAAATCAAAGACGGAGTCCATGTGGCAGAAGAATGCGCGGTTTGTCAGGGTAAAGAAGTCGCTGAAAACATTTTAAACCCAAAAGCGATTGTAAAATAGTCTTGAGTTGAAACAGTTATGAGCGCACGAAAGCTTTTTGGAACGAACGGTATTCGAGGACTTGTTAATATAGAATTAACTCCTGAGATGGCAGCAAAAGTTGGGGCATGTATCGGTACATTTTTTGGCGCAGGCAAAAATTTGCTTGTAGGCTTTGATGCCCGAACCAGCGGACCCATGTTTGCAAAAGCAGTCATTTCAGGCTTAACCGCAACAGGATGCAACGTGTACTTAGCAGGTATGGCGCCGACGCCCTCGTTGCAATTCGCCGTTAAAAACCACAAATTCGACGGCGGAGTCATAATCACTGCGTCTCATAACCCACCTCAATATAACGGCATCAAAGTCATTTGGAGCGACGGCATCGAAACCAGCCATGAACAAGAAACCGAGATAGAAAACATCTATTTTGATAACAAAATCGTTTATGCACCATGGGACCATATGGGCGCAAAAGTAGATTTGCCAGCAGTAAACAACGAATACGTCCAAGCCATGAAAACCCATGTTAACCCTGCAAAAATCGCGACAAAACACTACCATGTCGTTGTTGATGGTGCTAACAGCGTTGGTGGACTTACTGCGCCGCCGCTTCTTCGGGAGTTAGGCTGCAAAGTTACAACCCTCAACGCCAACATTGACGGTACTTTCCCAGGCAGACAACCAGAGCCTCGACCCGAAAGTCTTGGCGAGTTGGCTGCTACAGTAAAAATCTTAGGTGCCGACATGGGCGTTGCGTTTGATGGTGATGCTGACCGATCCATCTTTGTTGATGCTAATGGCGCGATTTATTGGGGCGACAAAACGTTTGCAGTCGTCATTAAACAGTATCTACTCAAAAACAAGGGCGCAACAATCGTTACACCCGTAAGTTCCTCTACACTTATCAAAGACACCGTAGAAGCATTCAAAGGCGAATTGGTCTGGACAAAAGTGGGCAGCGTAACAGTATCACAGAAGATGAAGGAACTGGGCGCCAAGTTGGGCGGAGAAGAAAACGGCGGCATCTTTTATGGACCTCACCAAGCAGTCCGTGACGGAGCTATGACAACCGCATTGCTGCTAAACATAATGGCAGACACAGGCAAGTCACTTGCAGAATTAGTCGCTGAGGAGCCTCAGTACTTCCTTGAGAAAGGCAAAATCGAATGCCCAGATGAAAAGAAAGAAGTGGTTCTTCAAAAAATCAGCGAGCAAGTAAAGGGTGAAAACATCAGCACACTTGACGGCGTCAAAATCTGGTTCAGTGACAAAAGCGCGATTTTAATTCGTCCCAGCGGCACCGAGCCAGTGTTCCGGCTATACGCTGAGGCCAAAAGCCAAGAAAAAGCATTAAAGCTAGTGGCAGACTACACTTCATCGCTTGAAAAAATCCTACAAATGTTATAGTAGGAAGCGGCAAGCTTTGGAGAACAGTCAATGCCCAATGTTTTACGCCTAAACCCACAAGATGTGGATTCGCCACAGAAACGCGCCAACTATACAGTGGGCATTATCGGTTGTGGGCACAAAGGCATTTTTTACGCTAACGCATTCGCGCAGGCAGGTTTCCAAGTTATCTGCACCGACGCGGATCCCAGCGTAACCAAAAAAGTCACTCGAGGCAAAACAACCCGCTCAGAACCCCAAGCGGAAGCCGAACTAAAATGCCACATAACCGCTGGTCAGATAAGTGTGAGCGGCGACCGCAAAAAAGCCGTCACCCAAAGCGACATCATCATTATAGCGGTTGGCACAAAAGTCGATGAAAAGAAACAAACCGACGGCTCACAAATCCTTAGTGCCTGCAAACAAGTTGGAGCAGCGCTGAAATCTGGAGTTCTGGTAATTTATGGGGGAATAGGAGGATTTGGCTTCTTTGAGGGAATCTTAAAAGAAACCCTGCAGAACACCTCAGGACTCAAAGTAGGCGTAGATTTCGGTTTAGCCTACAATCCTCTTTTTGCAAAAGAAAATACAACAGTTACCGCAGGCGACAAAACCAGCCTAGAAGCAGCCACCACAATTCTAAAAACCATCGCCAAAAACCTCACCCAAATCCAAGACGTAAAAACCGCGGAGATAGCAACACTTTTCGCAATCACAAAACGGGATGTAAACAGAGCGTTAGCTAACGAACTTGCAGTTTTCTGTGAACAAGCAAATCTCGATTATTATAAAACCGCAAAAACGCTCGGATTTAACGAGGCAGAATTCTACCCCGCGATTGTTGAAGAAGAAGGGGGCGATGAATCGTATTTGCTCTTAGACGTCGCCGAAAACCTAAACGTTAAACTTCGATTGCCAACGTTGGCTAGGCAGATAAACGAGGATATGGTTAAACACGCGCTCAACTTGACTCAGGATGCATTGCGGCGCGGCGAAAAAACGTTGCGTAGATCGCGTATAGCCGTTTTGGGTTTAGGCACCCAAGAATCTGAGGGGCAACTTGTTAGGATGCTCACAGCAAAAGGCGCCAAAGTTAACGTATTTGACCCAAATGCGAAGAAAAAGCCTCAAAACGTCACAGCAGCCAAAGCCAACTTAAATGACGCCTTAGAAGGCGCAGACTGCATAATTCTACTGTCAAGACAGGATCAAGTGGGCAATTTGAACCTCAAAAAGATCAAAGCGCTCATGAAGTCACCGCCAGTCATTGTGGATTTGGCAGGCAAATTTGAGCCCCAAGAGGTAGAAACAGAAGGGTTCATATACCGTGGGCTTGGAAAAGAAACAAGATAAGTATGCGCAAAATTGGCGTAGCAGTAATCGGAACGGGGCAATGGGGCAAAAACCATGCCCGCGTCTACAAAGAACTCCCCTCAACCGAACTTGTAGCAATATGTGACGTTAATGAGGAGCGAGCAAAGGCTATGGCAGCTCAGCATGGAGTGAAAGCCTACTCGGACAGCGCCGAGATGCTCAAAGACAAAAGCATTGAAGCAGTAAACGTATGCACCTGGTCCACCATCCTGGCACAGGAAGCTCTAAAAGTGCTCAACGCAGGCAAACACGTCCTCGTAGAAAAACCGATGGCAACAACCCCCCAGCAAGCCCAGCAACTTGTTGAGACCGCAGAACAAAATGGCCTTCACTTAACGGTTGGGTTTTTGATGCGTTTCATCCCCGGGTTGCAACAGATTCGGCAGTCCGTGGAAGACAAAAAAATCGGCGAATTAGTCTGCGCAACTGCCAAGCGCGTCTCACAGTGGCCTGAACGTATTGGCGACGTCGGCGTAGTTAAAGACACCGCCATCCATGACATAGACGTTATGCATTATATTTCAGGTGAGCAGCCTGTTTCGGTTTACGCCAAGATGGGTAGCATGCGTATCAAAAAATTTGAAGACTACGCACAAATCATGCTCAACTATAAAGACGGCAAAACCATGTTTATCGAAACCAACTGGCTAACCCCCTATAAGACTCGCCAATTAACAGTCACAGGCAGCGACGCCATCATGAAACTCGACTACATAACCCAAGACCTATCCATCGAGATGCAGACTCAGACGGTGCAGCCACGCGTGACATTCCAAGAGCCCTTAAAAGCCGAGCTACAGCATTTCGTGGACTGCATTGTGGAGAAAAAGAAACCCATAATCACTGGGCAAGATGGCGTAGACGCACTAAAAGTTGCCACGGCAGCCATAGAGTCTTCTGCCAAAAACAGGGCGATACAATTAGAAAGGTAGGGTTATTTTAGGTTGAAGGGCTTGCCTTCCGAAACCGTTTGGGCAGGCGCTTTCTCTTTCCATTTCTTTAAGAAAGGCAAATCGTCAGCTTCTTTTCGCAGCTCGTCGGGGAGCATTTCGGGGATTTCGTCGCGGATAGGGTACCAGCGTTGACATTTTGGGCAGACAATTAAGCCTTCGACGATTTCGTCTTTTTCCTCGAAAACGTAGAGTTCGAGTGGGTGATGTTTGTCAATTGGGCAGGCAAGAATTTCCATAAGCTTACGTTTCATAAGCGTCCACAGGGGATAGTTGTTGCCAGTTGAGTTATTAAAACTTGCTAAACATCTAAGCTACCTCTATGTCTAAAACTGTTTGCCACCAATTTGGACCTGTACTCCTCACCCGCCGCGCCCCCACAAACTGATAGGTGACACATAAGCGGGTAAGTTGCGGTGCCACTTTTTGTTTAGTTAATTCCACAGGGTCCTCGCCCGCCGCAGCATGCTCAAATGAGTGGAAATGAATGGTGCCGCCTTCTTTTTTTAGCGCAGAAACCGCGAAGGGCAGGTATTGGAGTGCTAATTCAGGCAGCGGCATCAAAACACGATCAGCTACACCCTGCAGTTGGGTTTGGATGAGATCTTTTGCGTCACCAAGCAAAGCAGTAATCTTGCCGCTGACATGATTTAGTTGGATATTTTCTTGCATATAATGGAATGCTGTGGGGTTTATGTCGATGGAGTAAACTTGAGCGTCGGGAACAGTTTTTGCGATAAGGACACTAAAGCACCCGACGCCAGCAAACATGTTAACCACAACTTCGCCAGATTTCACCAAAGATGCGATGCGACTACGTTCAAAGGATAGGCGTGGCGAGAAATAGCATTTCTCCAAATTCACCTTAAAGATGCAACCGTTCTCTTTGTAGGTAACTTCAGGTTTGTTTTCGCCCGCTAAAAGTTTCAGTTCTCGAACACGAAAACTGCCCTGAACAGCGCTGGTTTGAGAATAGACGGCTCTGAGTTTTTTGTGAATATTCATTATTTGGTGGGCTACAATTTCAGCGTTTTTTGGGTTAGGCGTCTTTATTATGGCTACGTCTCCGATTATGTCAAAGGAATTGTAGACGCTACTCAGATCTTGAGGGAACAACGAGTTTTGGAGTTTCTCTCGGAGACGTTTTCTCACCGATATATCCTCTTTAGGGGGCAAGGTATTGGAAATGTTTAAAAGCAAAATACCTTTCTTTGTAGAAGAGGCGTTTCTAATGGAAAGAACAGGAATTGTTTACGAATGTATGAGATGCGGATCTCGTGTACCTTCTGAAGAGTTAGAACTTCGGGGCGGCGAAACCAAATGCATCATCTGCGGCTATCGAATTCTAAAAAAAGTTAAGCCGCCAGTAGTAAAACGAGTACGTTCAAAATAGAAAGGGAACTCGTGTTTATTTACACGAGTGTAATTTTTGTTTATAATATTTTAGTAATAGTTTTGGTCGCCGAGTTTACGCAGTGCCTTTCCTTTAAGCTTCACCGATTCTCCAAAGAAGTCATCGTCGAGTTCTTTTTCAACGGTTTGCCGCCGCACTGTTTCACCGCAGATACCTTGAGGCAGCAAACGACGCTTCATACACATCGAAAAGGTACAGTTCGCTACGTTGCATGGTTCTTCGGTCATTCTGCACCAAACAGAGTTGCGTCCGCGGAAATACATGGAGTTTTTGGCGCATTTAAAAGATTGGCATGTTGGTGAACAAGCTTTTGATTGAGCCAACAGATACACCTCAACTGTCAAATAAAACTACTGTTTTGTCCTTGTATTTTCTTTATGTCCTCTAGATACCATATAAATCTTTTTCTACTTGAGGGTAAAAAACTTGTCAAGAGACAGGAGTAGTTTTTGGTTTGTTTCGTCTCTTAAGAAAGAGCTCTAATAGAGCAAACAGTATAACCGCCACTAACACGATTATGATAGTTAACAGGGTAGCCGCGGGAACTAGAAGTGAACCTAACGTAACATATTTTTCAAGTTTAACCTGCACAGTGGTGGGTTGGTTAACTGTTAAAGTATAAGCTTGATAACTCTCTGGGACACCTTGAGCTTGTGCAATTATCTGCATGTTGCCACCAATTATGTTATCAAATGTCGCGACTCCATCGCTTTTGGTACGAATCATGAGGCTTTCGGTTTGAGGACCATTTAGGGTTACTTCAGCGTTGGATACAGGGATGCCGAAGAAATCCACCACTGTAACATCAACTTTAATGCCGTATAAGGTGCAGCGTATTTGTTGTTGGACGGAGTTAAATATCTGCAGGGTGGTTTCGTTGACTAAGACGTTTTCTTTGTAGATTCTGACACGATAAGTGCCAAAGGTTACTAAGCTGTTTAATTCGCCGTTGCCATCCGTGTTAGCCGAATAAAACAGCCCATTTGTAACTTCAACAAGTTCTACACGAGCGTTAGGAATCGCACCGTGGCCGTAACCGACAACGGTAAGTGACACGTTTTTGTCGGGGCAAAGGATCACTACTTCATTGATTGCCTGTGAGGGAAGATTGCTAACAGTGGTGTTGCCGCTGTTGAAGGCTTTACCATACATGGATGCTTCAATTGTGTATGTTGCGGATAGCAGAGTAGAGTTAAAGATGCAGCTACCTTGAGGGCTTGTCGTGTCAGTTGCGGTTGTTGTCTTTGATCCAGCTTTGAGTTCAATATTTACTGTGACAAAGGGAATGGCTATACCATGAGAGTTCCTGACGGTAACTTTGAGATCTGTTAATTCGCATTGAACAATGAAGGTAGAGTCTTCATTCACAGTTATGTTGGCATGACCAACAACGAGGTCATTCATTATTACAGTTATAGAGTGACCGCCTTTTTCGAGTTTAAGATTCGCAATACCGTCAACATCGTTTGTACTGCTGTAAACTGAACTCGTTGCGACATCTTTTGCTTGAACTAAAAGACCCGAAGCCGCAACTCCCGCAAGGTTAGTGGTTTGCACTTTAACAGCATATCCCGGGACAGTGAAACGTTGGAAGTCTGGGAGTTGTTTGGCAGTTCCTTCGGGAGTGATTTTTAGGGTGTAATCTCCAATGGGAACATCAGAGGGAACAACCCATGAGGCAGTTATTGTGCCATCGGAAGAAGCCGCTACTGAGGTTGTCCCAACGGTTCCGCCTGAGGTGCTAGTTACCGTTATTGTGGCGGCTTGGTTTGGTTGATAGCCCATGGCTCTTATGCTTACGGTGTCGCCGCGGTGGTAAGTGGCGGAATCAAGTATGTTTACGGAGAAGTCGTTTTGGGCTAAGGATTGGGACTGGTTAAAGTAGATGGTGTAGGTTCCAGGGTAATTTAGGGCTGAGCTGTCAGGTGTGGGTGTGAAGCTGCTGTCAGGGAAGCTGACTATGACGTTTGTTGTTCCTTTGGGGTTGGCGAGTCCTAAAGGAACAATCTTTGAATATTTCGCTGAATACTCGCCTGGAAGAGCCACACCTATGTTAGCGAAGTAGGAAACGCCCATTGCGCCTCCCGTTACGGTTATGTTGAATTGTACTGTGCTTCCTTCCTGCACCGAAGAAGGCACCGCGTTTATTGCATAACCAGTTTGAATAGCGAATTGGGATGAATAGTTAATGTTAATAGCGGTATCTCGAAAAATTAAGCCGTAGGAGCCAGCTGCCATTTCGGGAACGGTAAAGTTTGCATTTACATAGTGACCTTCAGCTTTGCCTGTGGCCACAACGGTTTTTGCAAATATAATCTGGTAGCTGCCATTTGGGCTAAATGTGTGTCCCACAACGTTTACGCGGCTGCCCACGGTACCGGTTGAGGATTCTGGAGTAATCTGGCTTATGTATACGTCTCCGTCGGATAATTCCGCCGAATTAGCTAAGGGAACAAGTACAGCTGAGAACGCCAAAATGATTAAGACCACAACTGTAACAAGTTTGTTATTCAACCCTCGTCTCTCCGGAAACTCAAGTAACCATCTACTTGATGCTCATGTTTAACTAAGGGAGGATTTTAAACTTTGCCGTTTAATACAAAAACCCTCCAAGAAGCAGCTTAAACGTGAATTCACGCCCAGAAACCTTCTGATGGGGTGATTTTTAAAGGGCGGTTTCATTTGTTTGGTTTAGAATTATGGTGGAACCTTGGAGAGAAATACGGTTAATACGCTTTCCGCGGCGCTAAAAAAACAGAAATATCACTTAGTAGGCAACCACGCCGCCGTAAAACGCTGCAAATGGCTCTACGAATCCATTGTACATAACCGACCCTGCTATAAACAGAAATTCTACGGCATCCAAAGCCACCGCTGCATCCAAATGACGCCGTCGCTGTATTATTGCACGCAGCAGTGCCTGTTCTGTTGGCGAGCGCAGAGCGGGGACTTGGAAGTCAAATGGGACGAGATGCACAATCCCAACCGAGACACACCTGAAGAAATCGTTGCGGGTTGTTTTCGTGCACAAGAAAAGATTATAAGCGGATACAAAGGTAACGAGAAGACGGATTGGCGTAAATTCCAAGAAGCCCTCCGGCCTAATCAAGTTGCCATCAGCCTCACAGGCGAACCCACTCTCTACGACCCGTTAGGCGAGCTAATAGGGGCTTTTCGGCAGAGGGGTTGCAGCACGTTTTTGGTTTCAAATGGCACGCTACCCTCCAAGCTAGGCAAGATAAGCAATGAACCCTCCCAACTCTACGTTTCACTGTGCGCACCCAACAAAGTAGTTTATCGGCGCGTCTGTCGACCACAGTTTCCCACTGCATGGGAAAAAGTCAACGAAAGCCTTGAGATGCTGCAGAGTTTCCGTTGCCGAACTGTTTTGCGGATGACGTTGGTTCGGGAACACAACATGAGCGCAGTTGAGGAATACGCAAAGTTGGTGGAGAAAGCTAACCCCACCTACATTGAAGCCAAAGCATACATGCATATCGGTTTCTCAGGGTTGCGGTTGGGCTTTGACCACATGCCCATGTATGACGAGGTTAAGGCGTTCGCGGCACAGTTAGCGGAGAAAACGGGTTACAAAGTTATTGATGAAGCACCAGAGAGCCGAGTAGTCCTTTTGAGTCGACTGGAGAAACCTGTGAAAGTGGGAAGCGGCGTCTGATAAGTGCAGTATGGCGATTTAAAGAAAAACGTTTTTGCCAGTTGTTATTTTAAACAATAAAGCAGAAGGTTGGATAAATTTAAATAGTATTCTTTTGCCTATGATAAAAAAGGTCAAGCGAGCGGTCACTGCCTATGGTAAGCGAAGGAAGAGGAAGACTATTCAAAAGGAAAGACGGTAAATACTTAGTTTATCTACCTAAAGACTTAGCAGAAGACAGCATGTTCCCCTTCAAAGGCGGAGACACTATATTTGTCAAAGTTAGCTTCGCTCTTGGCGACAGTAAACTTTTAGTTGAAAAATGGTCAAGCCCCCAAGAACCTTAACCGCGGGAAACCAAAATAAACCCCTCCACGCATAGGTCTTAGCGGTGCTACTGTGTCTCTAAAAACAGTCCTCCAAGACATAAAAAAAGAGCTTATGGCAAAAAACCAAATACGCGAAGACACACACCAATCCATACGTAAAGCCACAAGCCTCTCCAAACAAGCCATCCTACGCATCCACCAAAAACGCTTAACCGACGCAGAAGAAATGATGACTAACGCTAAAGAAAGAATAACTGACCTAAAAAAACTCGCTGAACAATACCCTGAAATCATCTACGGCGGCATGCTGAGCGCGGCATTCCAAGAATACGCCGAAGCCAACATCCTTTTAACCTTAGTCAAAGAAGCGCGGTTTGTAACTCCAGCCGAAATCGGCGTACCCTCAATCGATTATGTTCTGGGTTTAGCGGATGTCATCGGAGAGTATAGGCGTTTGGCGCTGGATAATCTACGTGAAGGTAACGTGGAGCGGGGCGAAGAATGCCTCAAAGTCATGGATGACATCTTCATTGAGCTCTTAGCGTTAGATGAAGCCTACGTTCTTGTCCCTGGACTACGCCACAAATCCGATATTGCACGCCGAATCATCGAAAGCACCCGAGGAGACATAACCATAGAGGTCCGCAGAAAAGCCCTCGAAGACCAACTAAAACAGTTCCAGATACCCAAACGCGCACGAAAAACCAAGAAAGAGTAAGGGTGCATGCCCAAGTTAAGCAAATATTTTTCGGTGCAAAAAGCCCACCAAACCCAGCTTTGCCTCTCAAAAAAAGTTATCCGAACAGACTGCTTACCCCAAAAAATCAGCACCGTAGGCGGCGTAGACGTTGCTTATGTGGGTGACTTAGGCATCGGCGCTGTGGTTGTTCTTGATTATGATTCACTTGCAGTTTTAGAGTCGGCGGTAGCAACCTGCCAAGTCAACATGCCCTACATTCCCACGTTGCTGTCGTTTCGGGAACTCCCACCCGTAATGGCAGCCATCCGAAAACTAAAGCAACAACCCGATGTTTTACTCGTGGATGCTCAGGGCTGGGCACATCCCTATCGATGCGGGTTTGCGACCCACCTCGGTTTAGCCCTCAGCAAACCCACAATTGGCGCCGCAAAGAGCCGCCTCATCGGTCAAGAAGCGCCTTGCGAAGGCAGAACGGTTTTGCTCGATAAGGGCGAAGTCATCGGAGAAGTCGTCACAACCAAAGCCGGGTGCAAACCCATCTACGTAAGCATCGGCAACAAGGTGTTGCTTGAAACAGCGGTGGCAATTGTTAGGCACTGCTCCAAAAACCGCATCCCCGAACCGACGCTACAAGCACACAAACTTGCCACTAAAGAGCGAAACCGATTGGCTGCGGAAAGCAAAGTAAATATCTAAAAACGCAGAATAGTAGCCCTTGAGCGTTAAAGATATGGCAGAACCCCAAGAAGTGTCGTTTGCTGACTTTGAAAAATTCGATTTCCGCATCGGAAAAATAATCGAAGCAACCACAGTTCCCGAGTCAAAGAAACTCATCAAAATGCAAGTCGACTTCGGAGAAGAGAAGCGCCAATGCATTGCAGGTCTACTCAAATACTACAAACCCGAAGAGTTAGTGGGCAAAAAATGCGTCTTCCTCACCAACCTGCAACGTCGCATGATTGCTGGGCTTGAGTCGCAGTGTATGGTTTTAGCTGCCGAAGACGCCGCAGGAACTGTTTCGGTTCTGCAACCTGAAAAAGACATCTTGGAAGGCAGCAAAATAGGGTAACCCCCCTTTCCCCTGCCCGAAGAATAGTTACGGAAAAGTAAATTAATAATTGTCAGGGGTTATTGTAGTAATTTATTGTGAGGTCAATTTATGGCAGCATCTGAAGAAGCACTTATGTGGGTCGAGAAGTACCGCCCCAAAACCCTCGACGACGTCGTCGACCTAGTAGACATCCGAGAAAGCCTAAAAGCATTCATGCGTAACCCCAAAACCATGCCCCACCTCATGCTCGCAGGCATCCCCGGCACAGGCAAAACCACCATCGCACTATGCATAGCCCACGAATTATATGGAGCAAACTGGAAAAACTTCACCCTCGAACTCAACGCCTCCGACGAAAGAGGCATAGACACTGTGCGGGACCGCATAAAAGACTTCAGCCGCTACAGCCGCTCAGGCTTTGGCGACATACCCTTCGCCTTAATCATCCTTGACGAATGCGACCAAATGACTGGCCCCGCCCAAACTGCGCTAAGGCGCATTATGGAAATCGGGTCGCGCACCTCACGCTTCATTCTAATCTGTAACCAGTCCAGCAAAATAATTGAACCCATCCAGAGCCGATGCGCAATATTTCGCTTCTCACGTTTAGAGCGTCAAGCTATGAAGGAGCATCTGCTGTTCATCGCCAAAAAAGAAAATGTCACGCTGATGCCTGAAGCCGCAGACCGCATAGTGGACTACTCTGAAGGCGACCTACGCCACGCCATAAACGCTCTGCAAACAGCGTCAGCATATCGGGAAGGCGGGGTTGTTGACGAAAAAACCGTCTCATTAGTCATCGGGGAAGCTAGCCCCATGCTGGTACAAAAGATGATTCGCAAAGCACTCTATGGTGACTTCACGGAAGCTCGAAAAACCATGTATGACATTATGGGTTCCTTTGGCTTTTCAGGCTCCGAAATCATACGTCAAATCCAGCGGGAAATCTACAAGATGTCAGATTTGACTGCTCAACAGAAAGCCGACCTCTCTGAAGTCATCGGCGAATATGACTATCGCCTCACACAAGGCGCCAACAGTGACATCCAACTCAGCGCGCTTCTGGCGCAGTTTGCCAAGTTTGGGAAACGCATAGAGGAAACATATGCTGCGGAATGATTTGTTGTGGGTGGAGAAGTACCGCCCCAAAAAAATCGAGGACATAGTAGGCAACGAAGAAGCTAAAGAGCTGTTTGTGGAGTGGCTCAAAAACAAGCGCCACACCAAAAAAGCAGTACTCCTCTACGGTTCTCCGGGCGTCGGCAAAACCGCGCTCGTGAACGCAGCCGCCAGAGAATTTAACTTCACAATTATCGAAATGAACGCCAGCGACACCCGCTCAGAAAAAGCCGTAAACGCCGTCGCTAAACCAGCCACCTCATATATGGCACTAGACAACTTTTCAGGCGGCGTCAAAACCCGGGGCAACATGTTGTTCCTTGACGAAGTAGACGGCATCGCAGGTAACGAGGACCGAGGCGGCGTCAACGCCATCCTCAAAATCATCGAGGAATCGCTTGTGCCCGTAATCATGGCGGCAAACGACCCCGATATTGAAAAACTAAGACCCCTCAAAAAAGTGTGCTTGCTAGTGCGGTTCCATCAAGTCCGCATCCCCCTAATCATTGCACTGTTACAGAAGATTTGTAGGCTGGAGCATGTTGATGCAGAGTTCGAAGCGCTTGAACGCATTGCACAGAACAGCCGCGGCGACGTACGCTCAGCCATCAACGACCTGCAGAGCCTAAGCGAAGAAGACCACATCCTAACGCTGCAAGACACCGCAATGCTAAGTGTCCGCAACAAAGACACCAGCATGGACGAGACGCTGCGGGGCGTGTTTGCCGCTAAATCCATCGCGGAAGCCTCCGGCCTGCTTAGCTTCTCCAACGTAGATTACGATGACTTTCTACTCGCGGTGAGTGATAAT
The DNA here is from genome assembly GCA_026014745.1 of Candidatus Bathyarchaeota archaeon. Lineage (NCBI taxonomy): Archaea > Thermoproteati > Candidatus Bathyarchaeota > Candidatus Bathyarchaeota archaeon. The sequence goes on from JAOZHS010000001.1 coordinate 58,879, forward strand.
TTGCCTCGCCGATACACTGATGCAGATGAGCTTGCGGCAGCGTATGATTATGTTTCACGCGCGGATATGTTTAGGGGCAGAATCGGCACTGAGAACTGGCATTTGCTTAAATATTTCTTTAATGAACTTGCCCAAGCCGCAGCCGTCAACCCAGAATCCTTCAAGCCCTTTGAATTCATCGCCCCACCCATACGCATCATCACCCTATTCTGGACCAAAAGCAAACGAACCATGCTAGATGCCATATGCGGCAAAATCGGAGCCCAATGCCACGTCTCGCATGAAATCGCCAAACACAACTTTGTCCCCTACGTTAAGCTTATGCTGCAGAAGAAGAAGGCCAGCCCGTTGGTTGAGTGGTTCAAGTTTACACCTGAAGAAGTTACGTATTTAGTAACCATGGGTAGGTACTAGTTATGGTTGTTTTGAATGCTAAGTCGTTTAAGTTGCCGCGGGTAGATAGGGAGAAATTCGTCAATTTGATTCGATTAGGGCTCGAATATGACCAGATGCGCGGTATGTTTTCTATTAAAAGCTACAATAACATCGAGAAGCTCATGGAAGCAATAAGTGCCATTTTGGGGTGTCCAGTGGTGTTTCAACAGAGTTGCATCCGATGCGGCAAAGACTTTGCGTGTAACAGTTGTAGCTACGAGGAGTTGTGTACGACGAAAAATTTGCCATTTAGCTGTGTGTGCCCACAGTGTCTGCGGGACCGCAAGCAGGCTGATTCTTATCTTAAGTTTTAGACATTTGTTCAGGTGTTTTGGAGTTTTTTTTGTTTATTAATTCATGTCTAGTGTTGAACGGCTGTTTCATTTATTTCGTATAATCGCAATTTTTTTCATATAGAAGATATTGAATAGTATTAAATACTAAACAAACGCAATGAAACCCAATTCACCACCATAAAAAGTTGGAGAATTGGACAAATGAGTGAACGAGTACACAAAAACAGTTCCTACCTCAACGGAAAATCCACCGTAGGAACTAACACACGCGTAAAAGACACGAGCACAATCAGCGGCATGTGCCCAATCTGCATCCACGATTGCCCAGTACTATGCGAAATTAGCCTGTCAGCTTTTCGTGGACGAGAAGCCCTCTACCCCGAACCAGCACAATTTGGAACCAGCACCGCTGGCGCCCTTAAAAACTTCGGCTTAGACTGGTCACACTTCAACATCCAAGCCGGACTCTTTGAAGCCCAAGGCGTTGCTGAAACTTCTGAAGCAGCAATATTCCCCAACGCAAACACAGAAACCGTAATCGGCGGCATGCCCCTCAAGCTCCCCATATTAACAGGCGCATTTGGATCCACAGAGGTTGCCCGAGTAAACTGGGATGGATTAGCCATCGGAGCAGCACTCGCAGGAGTATCCGTGACTATCGGAGAAAACATCGCAGGAATGGATACCCAAGCCACATTAACTGATGGTAAAGTTACTCATTCACCAGAACTTAAACGCCGAGTAGACTCTTTCCGTAAGTTCTGGGACCAAAAATACGGCGACGTCATCATCCAAACTAACGTAGAAGACCAAAGACTAGGCATAGACACCTATGCACTGTCCAAACTGGAAGTCAACATAATCGAACGCAAATGGGGACAAGGCGCAAAAGCCATCGGCGGCGAAGTCCGGCTGAAAAACCTTGAGAAAGCAATCCTGCTCAAAAAACGCGGCTACATCGTCATCCCCGACCCCGAAGACCCCGTGGTCCAACAGGCGTTTAAAGATGGCGTGTTCCACACGTTTGAACGCCACAGCAGAGTCGGCATCCCCAAAGAAAAAAGCTTCTTAGAAGACATTGAATGGCTACGCAAACAAGGCGCAAAAAAAGTGTTCCTAAAAACAGGAGCATACCGACCCAGCGCAGTCGCATACACAATGAAATGGGCATCCGAAGCAAAAATCGACGCTTTAAGCTTTGACGGAGCAGGCGGCGGAACAGGCATGAGCCCCGTACCCATGATGGATGAAATGAGCATCCCAACCCTATACCTACAAGCCCTCGTATTACAGTGCGCCCAAATCCTCAAAGCCAAAGGCAAATACGTTCCCGACTTAGTTATGGCAGGCGGCTTTATCGAAGAAACTAGCATATTCAAAACCATCGCTCTTAGCAACTTCGGAGACGGCCCCCTTGTCAAAGCAGTACTTATGGGGCGCTCACCAATTACCGCAGCCATGAAAGCTGCCTACTTCAAAAAACTCGCCGCAGAAGGCAAACTACCCAAAAACTTCACCGACAAATTCGGCTCAACACCAGACAAATTCTTCATCGCCGCACCAGAACTCAAAGCAAAATATGGCAGTCGATTTGGAGATATTCCGCTAGAAAGCATCGGCGTCTATACTTATCTAACCGACAGAGTCGGCGTGGGACTAAAGCAGCTAATGGCGGGTAACCGCAAATGGAACCTTGGCCTGCTCAACAGAGGCGACCTCATGAGCCTGAGCACCATTGCCACGCAAGTCACAGGCATCCCATTAGCGCATGAAGTCGAAAACGACGCAGTCAAAAAAATCCTCGACTACTAAATCCCCATCCTTCTCTTTCTTTTTTATTTCTAATTTCATCTAGGCGCTAAAGCATTTTTTGCTAGCTTTTGCTTAACAAACTTGTTTTGGTGTTCCATAAGAGTCCTGAGAGTACAATTGCAAATCCCAGATATTGAACACCCATCAAAAGCGGGTCGTGATTTGTGGGTGTGTTGAAGAGGGTGTAGCCTACGGGTTGACCGATTTCGACTTGGAACAGTAGGTAATTGTTTGAAGCAATGGCTTGGGCGTAACCAAAATCAACCAGCACCACAGCTGCAAACAAAATGACCGAGAGAACTGTTAGGGCAAAAACGATTTTCTTTGTCCGCTCAGTTACTACGTTTGCCTTTAGAGCCACACTTTTACTAACCAACGAAGCGGCTATTAAACAGAAAAACGGCAGCGAGAGGTAAGTGTATTTTATGGCGTTGTTGTAGGGCGCCTTAAGGTTCAAGCCAGCCCCCAAAACAGTATCAATTAACACTATGGGCAAAATCATCGCCAAACAGAATAAGTCGAAAACCTCAACCTTTGACAGGTCCTTTCTAAAAGAAAAAGTTACAAGCAACGAAAGAGCCACAGCGATGCTGAAGAAAACGCCTAAGCCGTAGTTCCACAGAAAAGTGCCCACAAAAAAGTAAGAGGGAACAATGCCACTGTAATTGGGGTCGCTAAAATCGCTATGACCGAAAACGGAAAACACGCTTTGACCCAACACAGCTTCAAACCAAAATAAAAAAGATAACAACACTGGCAAGAGGAAGAGGACGAGTTGAGTCAGGATGTGTTTGTAGTTTTTTGGTTTAGAATATATGTAGAAAAGCAGCAGGGGTATAATGATGAAGATTGCGAAGGCTTTTGTGAAAAGTGCGGCTGCAAAGAAGATGCCAGTTAAAAAGAAGTATTTGTCTGAGTTTTTATGGATGGCTAGAATTCCGATGTAGAGGCAGAGTAGGCTCAAAAATAGGCATTGGACATCTATGAGGAAGCTTCGGGAAAACACTAGTTCCCAAGGACTCAGAGCAAATAGGGAAGCTGCAAGTAGCCCAGTTGGTTTGCCATAAAAATGTGTGCCGATTAGACAAACTATCAGAGTACTTCCGAGCGCTAACAGGGTTATTAGTATAACGCCTACGTTTGGGGTTTGACCGAAGAGGCTTAAAAACACAGCCTCAAAGTAGAAGCCTAAAGGCATTTGGTTGATGAGAGTGCCGAAGCTGTTGGTGTAGGGCATGCCCCATTTTAGTACGCCTACCGCGGCTTGGAATTCCCATTGGGTGTCGCCGTTGTAGAGGGGTCCGATGGAGAGGTAGATAAGCACAGTTCCGACTAGAAGGCTTAGGAGGGGGTAGTCTTCGATTAGCAGTTTTTTTAGGTTGGCTCTGCTAAACATAGAGACCCATAACTAGCTTTTGATACGGTTAGGTGGATAAAACTTTTCGTTAAAAACCGCCCAAATGATTCAGCACAGGGCATCCGTATACAAAAGCATCAACCAAACCCACAAAACTATAAAAACAAAGACTTGCCGTGTAGAGTAGAATAAAAAAGAAGGTAAGGAAAGGGTCCTTACATGTTGGCTGCAACTGTTGTTAAGTCTGCCAAATCAATCTTTGCGTCATTGTTGTAGTCTAGTTCAGGGTTGTAGTTGCCCAAGCCTGGGAAAGACCGGAAACAACCAAAGACATGCATTAAATCAGCGAGGGTTGGGTGTGGAGACGCGGTGAAACTGAAGGGACTAATTTGGTTAGTGGATGTTGTCATAGAGGTTTCAACCCCCTGCAACACATCGACGCCGTCAATGGTTAATGTGAATTGTTTCCAATCGGGGGTTATGCATAGTTGACCGTTGGCTCTTGTTACTATTGGTGTGACTTCTCGAACGGTGTTTATTGGAGCGCCGTTTTGGTTAAATTCGGTTGTGATTTCGACTTTTTTGATGTTCCAAAGCCCAGTAACATTTACAATGGCATCATCTTGCCGTCTAATGGAAAGCAACATTACAAGCCGTGCATTGTAGCTGACAAAGCTATATTGTCCTTCTCCGGTGGGTTTGGTAGCTGGAAACGGCGGCTGGTTTGACCAGGTTGCATCAACGGTAACCCAGGGTTTAAACACGGGAGGGGGCACGTTAGCGGTTTTTGCGTTAACAGTTATAGAACCTCTATAATTGTCAGTTCCCCATTGGGTAACTGCACCATGATACCGCATCCAACGTACGATAAGTGGCGGGGGAGTGGAAGTCTCAGTATTTTGTGCAAGCGCTTGAGAAATTAGTGTCGAAAAACAGCTGGCGGCCAAAATCGTGATAATTATTGTAGCTAACATTTTTCGCATTTCATTTCGCCTGCCCCTCTGTAGTCGATTCATCAATAAAGCATTAACTACCGCCAAAACTTCAGTAAAACCTCAATTTATGTTTATTTTGTCATATTATTGTTTAGTTTTGTTTATTTTTCATTTTTAACATCGATTCAAGCCGCTTAAAATGGCGAAAAAGAGTTTTTTGATTTTCATAAAAGTCTTAAATAACCAAATCAAGCAACCTATAACGGAACAAAATGAATCAAGTGCTTGCTTGCGTCATGGTATTGGCTATTTTGATTCTCCCAGCCCAAACGCACAACGCCTCGGACCACCTTGAATACAACATCCGGTTATATGGTGACGGTTCAGCAACGTGGAAAATAATCCAAGTAACCGACATAAACACCTCCATCGACGGCATAGACCAGTTCCAGCAAAGACTTCTCGACATCGTTGACTCATCAAAAGAGGTCACCGCCCGAAGTATGAGTTTAGATTTATCTTCACTAGAGATGAAAACAGACTTACATTGGGAGACCTCTTCCCAAACAGTGCAGTACATTTTCCGATGGGTAAACTTTAGCATCATCAAAGAAAACAAAATTATATTCGGCGATGTCCTTACGGACGACTTCTTTTTGGGCTTGTATGGAAACGGCGAATTATACATAACCTACCCACAAGAGTACAGCGTTTACGCTACATCATCGCCTCCCGACGAAGAAAACAATGCAATCCAAACATTGCATTGGTACCGAACTCAAGACCTTCCAACCACGGAGCCAAACATCGAACTTGCAAAAAACAACCCAAGCATCAGTCTATCCATAACAGCCCTGTGGGGAGTCATTGGTGTAACGTCTGCTGCTATAGCAGTAGGCGCTTTTACATTTAATTATAGAAAACAAAGAAAAGCAGTCAATCAAAAAGTTGAGCCAGTATGGAAGGAAACACCAAGCAACCAAGAACAAATTCTACGACTTCTAAAAACGTCAGGCGGCAGAATTAAACAGTCACAAATCTGCACTGAACTCAAGTTTTCAAGAGCCAAAACAAGTTTACTCTTAACAGAGATGGAAAAGAATAACCAAATTAAAAGAGACAAAAAAGGAAAAAACAAACTAGTTTACCTTCAAAATAAAGGGTGAGCTAATGAAAAAAACTATGGTACGTTTAATGTTTCTAATACTTCTAACATCAAGCTTCTTCATCCAGGTTGGATTCTCCCAGCCCGCCACGGTTGTAAAAGTTGAACCTTCAACCACATCGCCGACACTAGGACAACCCTTCACAGTCACCATAACCCTAAACAACGTGCAGAACCTCTACGGGCTAGAGATAAATCTCAACTGGGATTCCAGCGTTTTAGAAGCAACAAACGTTGAAGCCCACGTTGGCGTAGAATCTTTTGCAGACGGCGTTTTACATGAATCCTCAAATTCGCCGCCAATATTCATCGCCCAAAACAACCTCACCCAAAGCGAAGGCGAATACAGATTGGTTGTCACTTCCACCGCACCTGCACAAGCCTTCAGCGGAAGCGGCACCATCGCCAAAATAACCTTCAAACCAATTAGCTTAGGAAGTTCAAACCTTGACGTGCAAAGCGAACTCTACGATTATCCCCCCTCAGACAGAGACCCCCGAATATCGATGGCGATTGACCACACCCATCAAGACTCAGCTGTGACCGTAACAGAAAACAATGGCGTTACCCAAACAAACGCACCCACATCAGCCGCTAACACCCCATCGCCGACTAATGCATCTCCAACATCAACTGCACCAACGCCTACAAGCAGCAATCCGATGACAACTGTTGAGCCCCAAAATCAAGACAGCATAAAAATTGGCACTCCAGAAGTCATGTTGGTGTTGATTGTTTTGGTTGTGCTGTTAATCGTCGTTGGCGTGTTTTTGATGCACAGAAGGAACAGGGCGCATTAGTCGTGTTGCTTGAAGGTCGCAAAAGGGGCAAGTCTCAGGTATATTTAGGGTATGGTTGAGGGCTCTTTCGTTGGGTTATCACTAGCAAACCCTAAAAAAGCTCTTCTGCTATACTTGTTGAACCCCACAAAAAGAAAAGGGATTGGGAGGGAGCAAGCGTTGGCAACAAAAATTAGCACTCTGGACTTCTGCTACGAGAACAGCATGGTTAAAATTGTCGCTAACCGCAACTGCCCCGAAATAAAACTTGCCGGCTTAAACGTTGGACCCTATGACGAAGGCAACGAATACGAAGCCTACTTCTGGATAGCCAAAATCCTCGCCGAAGCAGGCATGGTGCATTTCCGCGAAGAAGACATCCTCGACGCCACCAAACTCTTTAAGGCACAATGGAAAGAAGGTGTCCAAATCCCCGGGCAAATCAACGAGTTACCAGAAGACTTCTACCCTAAACTCCGCCGATTCCTCCGAGACCTAAAAGAGCAAGCTGCCCAATCTCAGCAGTCAGAGAAATACCAAGAATATGACCGAGCCAAACAACTCGCTCGCGACATCACTAACTCGCGGCTTAAAAAAATCGTCTCACTCTCCGCAGCGCCAGCCCAAACCGATCAATTCCTCAAAAGGATGACCCACGAAGAAAAAATCGTCTATGAACAACTTGTCAAAATCATAGCTGAGTGGAAAGCTAAAATCTTAGAAAACGGGGAGAAACAACTTGGCTAACGCTCAGCTAACTATTGACCCTCAACAACGGTTTCAGGAATTTTTCAAAAAAGAGAAGTACCGCCAACGCATCGCCCAGTTAGCCATCACAGGCAAGGGTTCCGTGACTATTGATTTTGAGGAGCTCTACGGGTTTGACCAAGCCTTAGCTGAACAACTCCTAAACAAACCCGAAGAATACCTCTTGCATGCAGGTAAAGGCGCCTATGAGCAGCTACGCATTGAAGATGTTGAGTACGCGGAGAAAATCGAGAAAGTCATCGTCCGCATTGTGGCGTTACTGGGTAAAGAGCAACTACGCAGACTCGGCTCCAAAAACATGGCTAAACTCGTCATGGTTGAAGGCATCGTGGTCCGCGCCACACCCGTGCGGCCCATGGTGCAGATTGCAGCCTTCAAATGCAAGCGCTGCGGCACCATGAACCAAGTTGAACAAACAGGTCAGTTCCTCAAAGCTCCCGCAATATGCATGGCACCCGACTGCGGCAGAGACGGCCCGTTTGAGTTTGCTCAAGAAGAATCCACCTTCATCGACAGCCAAGATTTGCGTTTGCAGGAAAAACCCGAAGACCTCCCCCCAGGACAACTTCCCCGAACACTAGCGGTGAAGCTGATAGGAGACGAAATTGTGGATCAAGCCCGCCCCGGCGACCACGTGTCGCTTGTTGGCATCGTCCGCGCGTTTGCGCCGTCAATGATGGGGCTAGGCAAACTCCGAACATTCATCCTACAACTCGACGCTAACTCCATCGAGGTTTTAGGCAAAGAACCCGAAACCTCTCCGCCTACACCTGAAGAAGAAGCAAAGATCCTCGAATTAGCCCGAGACCCCGAAGTGCACAAGAAAATCCGAAACTCCATTGCACCATCTATCTTTGGTAATGAACACCTAAAAGAAGCCGTCATGTACCTGCTGTTCGGCGGCGTCTCAAGAAGTCTACCCGACATGACTATCAGAGGCGAAATGAACGCCCTTATCATCGGTGACCCAGGTACCGCCAAATCACAGATGCTTCAATACGTTTCCCGTATTGCACCCCGAGGGCTCTACACCTCAGGCAGAGGAACCACCGCCGCAGGCTTAACCGCCGCCGTTGTCCGCGAAAAAGGCGGCTCAATGTCACTGGAAGCAGGCGCACTCGTCTTAGCCGACAAGGGAATCGCCTGCATCGACGAAATGGACAAAATGCGTCCCGAAGACCGAGTTGCCATCCACGAAGCCATGGAACAGCACACAGTCTCCGTCGCCAAAGGAGGCATCGTCGCAACCCTCAACGCCCGCACCGCCGTGCTGGCAGCCGCCAACCCCTCACTGGGCAGATATGAGCCTAACCGTACCGTAGCAGAGAACGTTCCCTTACCCGTCACAATCCTCTCCCGTTTTGACCTCATATTCGTCTTACGAGACGTGCCCAACAAGGAAGCAGACGGCAAAATGTCACGGCACATACTAGAAATCCACCGCCGAGGCATAACACCCACTGAAGCACCCGTAGACGCCGAGTTACTGCGCAAATACGTCAGCTACGCCAAAATGGTTAAACCTGAACTAAGCGAAGAATCCCTCAAGGCACTTAGCGACTTTTACTTAGCTATGCGTTCAGCCAGCGAAACCGAGGGCTCACCCGTCGCCATCACCGCCCGACAGTTAGAATCGCTTGTGCGTATTGCGGAGGCACGTGCACGGGTAGCTTTGCGCCCCACTGTAACTGCAGAAGACGCCGCCGCAGCTATCACTATCATGAAGCGATCGCTTGAAGAAGTCGGCATCGACTTGTCATCTTACAAGATGGATATTGACTTAATCATGACGGGTCGCCCCAAGAGCATCCGCGACCGCTTAGGCGTTGTCATCTCAACGATTATGGAGATGGAGAAAGTCACCGGCATCGTGGAGAAAGATAAGCTAGTTGCCGAGTTAGAGACTAAGCATAAGATTCCAAGGGGCGAAGTGGAACGTATGGTCAGCCAGTTGCTGCGTGAAGGCACCATTTATGAGCCGCGTGAAGGATGCCTAAAGAAAACTTAAAAGAGGAAAACAATGTGAAGCCTATTGTAGTTGTCACGGGAACCAGACCAGAAATCATAAAGATGGCACCAATCCTGCGCGCCCTTAAAACTGCAGGGTTACCCAGCGTGTTTGTTCATTGTGGGCAACATTACGACTACAGTATGGCGCAGCAATTTATAGAAAACCTTGAACTAACTGCCCCTGATTGCTGGATAAAAATTGAAGGTTCCTCGCCTGGAGCTCAAACGTCAGAAATAATGGCCAAAATGGATGAGCTTATAGGAAAAGTTGATCCTGCAATTGTGCTTGTGGAAGGCGACACCAACACCGTCTTGGCCGCTGCATTAGCTGCCAACAAGCGCAGCATACCTATTGGGCATATAGAAGCGGGTCTGCGCAGTTTTGATTTGCGTATGCCCGAGGAACATAACCGCCGCTTAACCGACCATATCTCTGAGTTTTTATTTGCGCCAACGGAGAGAGCAAAGTCAAATTTGGTTTCAGAGAATGTTTGGGGCAAAATTCACCTTACAGGAAACACCGCCATCGACGCTGTAACCCAACACCTCCCCCTAGCAGAAAAAAAATCAACTATGATGCAGCAGATCCCATTCAGAACTTACGCGTTGGCAACGGCGCATCGAGCAGAAAACGTCGATGACCTCAACGTATTGGAGTCATTTATGGAAGTATTTGAGAAGTCCCCGCTTCCAATCGTTTACCCCATGCATCCACGTACCCGAAAACGCCTCCAAGAAAATAACCTGCTTGCTAAAATCACAGCAATGAAGAACGTGCTGATTTTGCCGCCGCTGGGCTACTTGGATTTTCTGGTTTTAATGAAACACAGCCGTTTGATCATTACGGATTCTGGCGGCATTCAAGAGGAAGCCACCGCGCCAAGCATTAGAAAACCTGTGTTGGTAATTCGGTTGTCTACGGAGCGTCAGGAAGCCGTGGAAGCAGGGTTTGCTCGGGTGGTTGGAACAGATAAAGCCAAGATTTTAGAGGCAATACAGCAAACCATAGAAACTAAAGAGATGCTGTCCTCTACTTCGCCATTTGGGGACGGCAAAGCCGCCGAAAAAACTGTTGCGATAATAAAGGAAAGTTTGGTTTAAGAAATATAGGTAGTTTTCTTGTCTTCCTGTTTGCGGGTTTCTTCAGCTTGTACGGCACGTTTCTCTTCGATTTGCTGAAGGCGTGCGACCATGGATTCGGCGCGGGATATTTCGTCATTGAGTCCTGTCAGGTCTAAGTCAAAGTTAAAGGTTGACGCGAGGACTTCTAGCACACTTTTGGCTGCTAAGGGGTCAGGTAAGTAGCCGCGTGTTTCGCCAAGCAGACAGAGAGCTTCGACTTTTTTGAATTTCGCCAATCCAAGGATTAAGCCTGCTGTGCCAACGATGGGACTGCCTGATGCGCTTAGTGTTGCGCCTGCGTCGAGGGCTTTGTGGATTATGTCTTGGTTGGTTGCGGCTATGTAGACTTTGGGTTTTTCTTTGGGTTCCATACGGTAGCCACCAATGGTGGCGATGGTTTTGACACTGTGCTTTTCAGAAAAGTCTAGCATACAATCGGCAATTTCGTATTGACCCTCAATGGTTTGACTTTGGCTATCGCCGGTGAAAAGGATTATGTCGTTTCCTTTGGGGTTCTGGTAATAGTAGAAGGAGCCGCGGAGAAGCCGCACGTTGCCTTTCTTGTTAACGAGTACGAAGTAGGGGAAGTGAGGCGAGTAAAGGTAAGCGAATTTTTTGGCTTTGAGTTGTTTAACGAGGTAGCGTAAAGCTATTTTGCCGACTAACCCCAAGCCAGGGAGACCTTCAATGAGAACAGGATTGTTAGGTTGGATTTGAGCGAATTCTTTGATGTAAGTTTCTTTCATTGTTCTTGGCTCCTTTTCATAGCCATGCGGTATTTGAGGTATTTATCATCAGGAGAAAACTTTGCTGGATGAGGAATATGCACGGCGCCTCCGCATGTTGGGCACGTGCTCTTGTTAAGAGTGTACCGCTCGCATTTTACGCATTTGCGCAGTTGCCAAACCAACTATTTTTCCCTTCTAAAACTGCCTTGCCCGCCCGCTTTAGTAATTGCGGTCACAACATTGTCGGCGGTTTTCTGCAAGACATCCTCGGCGCGTTTCCAGTTTTCCGCTTGGACTTCGATGCTGTATTTTGGTGCGGCAATAACGTAGAAGGAGACGTTTGCGTCTTTGATTTTTTCTGATTTGGCTTTATGGAAGACTTCTTTGATGACTTTGACGCCGTTGGGTTTCATACAGCGGATTTCGAGTACGCCGCGGACTTTAACCATCTTTACGTGGATGCGCTCTTGGGCAACTTCAGAGAACGCTTTGGCGAATTCTTCGGGTATGCCGATTTCGGTTAAGGCGTCGGGGCCTTCAATAGCTGCTTTTTCGAACCCGTCATATAAGCCGTATTTTTCTTCTACCTGAGCGCCAGCTTTCTGGTAGACTTCATCGCTTGTTAAGCCAAGTTTCTCTGCGACACCACGCAAAAGAGCTTCGGCTTTGCGTTCTTTTTTCCACGAAAGAACTTTTTCGATGCGTTCCCGTTTAGTGACACGGCGTAATGAGAGGTCGATGTGGCCTTTTTCAAGGTCGACGCGGAGAACCTTGAGGACAACTTTTTGGCCTTCCCGTACAAAGTCACGTATGTTACGTATCCATGAGGAAGAAATCTCAGAAACGTGAAGTAAGCCACGCTTATCGAATTCATCGAGCTTAGCGTAAGCGCCATAGTCGGTAACGGTTTCGATTGTGGCAATGACTAGGTCGCCAGCTTCGGGCCATTGGGGCTTACGCTCAGCCATTTGGTTAGTCATCCCCTTACTCGAGGACCGCTATAACTTCGCCGTTGATTTCTGCTCTTCCGCCAGTGGGTTGAGCCAACGTTTCGCCGCATACGTTGCAGGTGATTTTGTTGACTGCATTGCTGAAGATGAGCTGTTCGTTGCCGCATTTCTGGCATTTAACGCGTAGAAATACGCTTCGGGGTTTAGGGATGAGTTTATTCCATTCAGACATTTCTCTATTCTCCTAATTTGATTATTGTATGACTAATTTTCTTAGCCGTATACCATCTTTATGGTACATGTAGTTGCATTTTTTGCATTTTAAGCGCAGAGTTTGCTTTTTGGTTGTTTTAGCAAATTCATGCTGCAGAGGATATTTTTGTCCACCGTAACCTTCCTTTTCGCGTTCGTGGTGGCGTTCACCGCGTGCGAGTGCTCGGCGTTTGCCGGCTTTGTATAAGGTTACCGCATGCGCAGTGTGAGCTTTACATTTTGGACAGTATGTATTGATTTCTTTGGGAACGTTCACTTTGACTACCAGCTTTGCATTAAAGAAACACACAGCTTCTTATACTTTATGACTTATAAAGCAAAAACAAGCGACTAACAGTGGATTAGGAACTTCTTTTTAGACAAATCTTCAGCCATGCTTATAAAAAAGCGATAAAACGGAAAAGGGTACTACCATATGATACCCCATCACGAGCGTCCAACGGAAACAATCATACCGCCTCGTGCCACAAAGTAGGGTTTGCTGAGGCTCCAGTGCTTTATGGAGATAAGGGGTAATCTCCGGGCTACGCTAATCACAGTTAGTATCCAGAGCCTTCTCAGCCCCTTCTTTGCTTTTACGTTTATAACCAAAAAAAGGGAAAGGGAAGTTTTGTTTTATGTTCTTACGGTCGCTTCCTTAACAGCAATACCACTAATAGAGCAAGCACAATGATGATTAGAACGAATATGCCTGCGATTGAGGGTACAAAGTACAGGTCAGCGACAGATTGCGGAGCAGCAGTCGGAGTTTCTGTTGGCGTTACTTCTTGCACAACGAACGCGGTTTCTGCATGGGAGGGGTAGTATGATTCTGTGCCGTCAAAGTTTGCGATAACTGTGTATTTTCCAGGTATATCAGGTTGCCAATCGTAGCTATAGAAGCCATCAGCATCCGTGGTTGTTTCTCCGATGGGTCGATAGTTGCCATTAGCATCTATAACGGACAGAGAAACTGTGACTCCAGTGACGTCTGTTGGTTGGGGTTGTTGCATGTAAACGTATTCCATCCAGTCGCTCATGCTTGCGTCAGAGACCACTGGTACACCGTTTGGAAAACGTGCTGCCTGTTCATCTTGTTTAGTACCTGCTGCAATGTCGGTTACGGTGCCTTTGATTAGTACTTTGTTGCCGTCTGTTATTACGTCATTTTGGTTTGTAACAGTTGTTGCGCTTGCACCTTTGCCATAACAGTAGATTTGCATGTCATAGAGGTTTAATGAAACCAGATAGCCGTCTGCGACGAACATGCTGTTGTATGCTGACCAGCCATCGATAGTCCAGATTTCTTCTCCTGTTGTTGCGTTTATGCATCGAGTTTTTGAATTCTTCCAGTGGGGTGCATCGGCGGAGTGTTCATAGCTGTACATGTATACTTTGTCATCAGCGATTGCGCCTATCAAAGTGGAGTAAACGCCAGCAGGAGCATCAAGACCTGCATATGCAGTGTAATTCCATAGTAAGTCGCCGGTTTCTTGGCTGTAGCAGTAGAGTATACCGGAGTAGCCAGTTGAGTAGAGATTACCGTAGGCCACTGAATATGAGCCGACACCAAATGCGCCTGTTGTGAGTGCGTAGAAGTTTAAGGCTTCTTCAGAGTCTGTTGGACCCCACAGCAAAGAACCATCATCCATACTGAATCCTCGCCACTGCATTGTTTCTTGGTCATATGTGATAAAGATGCGGGTTTCTGGGTCGATGACTCGTATGCTTCTGCTCAGGTTTCCTGCGGGCGCGTCATAGTTTTTCATCCACAAGAGTTGGCCTCTTGATTCAGGCTTTAAACTCATAGCCCACACCGTATATGGCGAAGAGCTGGTTAAGCTGGGCATTGAACCGTTTCTGCCGAGAAGCAGGTCTTCTTGAATTACGCCGACAATTGTTGCGCCAGCGGGAATCCAAGGTACTGAGATGTTCCAGGAGAATGCTTTTGAAGCGTCAAGGGTTTTTCCTACGGGTCGCCATTGGTTATAGCTGCTGCTTGTGTAATCAGTGGCTGATGTTGAACCGGTTAAATCATGGACTGCAGTGTTGTTCCATAAACCGATGTATTTCCCCGTTGCGTTGATTACGTAGCGGACTATTTCGCCTTTTTCGGTGTAAGCTTCAGTGCCGGAAGGTACGTTGGTTAAGCTAAATATCCAGTCACCTGATATGGGGTCGTATGCATTTGCGAAGTTGCTTGCCCACAGGTAGCCGTTTGGAACCACACCGTGCTGGTTCATTGAGTCATACCAGTATAGTTGTCCAAATGAGGGGAAAGTCATATTTTGCCAGAACAGTGTCTCGCCAGTAAGTAAGTCAACACAGACATATCCTTCTCCAGAGGGGCTATCGCTTTTTGGTAAAGCATAGTAGAGTCTGCCCTGCATTATTACTGCGCTGCCCATTTTGCCTTCATAAGCAGTTCCTGAATAGTAGGTCATGCCGTCTCTGCCAGTGTTTGTTCCGCCGACAACGCCGCCAAACGAGAATTCTTTGGACCACATTACGTGGGCACTATTGGGTGCGCTGCCATCGGCTTGATACCTGTTTAGGATTTGTGCGCCGGCAAGCCAGTTAGAGGAGATACTGTACCATTCGTTGTTTTGTCCGTTGATGGGTCTTGTCCAGTACTCTGTTGGCAAGGGGTTTTCGGCTTCATGTACAATTGGTTCTTCTTGGACGGTAAGAGTGGTGGTTGCAGAACTTTCTAAATAAGTGTCGTTAATGTAGGCATTGTAATTGTATATGCCTGTACCTGCGCTTCCAGTTAATGTTTGATTAGGGAATCGGCAGGTGATAGTGTATGTGCCTGTTTGTTCGGGTGAGAATTGTAGGTATGAACCGCCTACAGGGTCAGATGTCAAGGGACCTTGAGAGGTTGTTTTTCCGTCGGGATCAGTTATGTCTATGTAGAATGTCCATCGGTCGCCAGCGGATCCTGCTGCAGATGGCGGGTATATGTTGATCCAAAAGATTACTGAGGCAGTTTGTCCAACGCCGACAGGATTTGGTCCAACATGGACATAGCAGTAGGTTGGGATTTGCCATTTGGGGTCGTGTGCATCGCTGGTTGGTAACGCAAATAATGAAACAGAAATCAACAGAATAGCAATGATTGTCAAATATTGGTTTATTTTTTTAGTCAATTTTTCACCTTGTACTCGCAACTGTCCAGTATACAGTTAATTAATAATGGTGAGTACTCCTCATCCTCACAGTTTACGCGCATGTTAACATGGAAAAAGTTAAAAGCACAATTTGTTAAAGCTTTTAAAAATGTCCACGGACAAATGCCTCAATCCAAAAAATGTCGATCTGGGCATATTTACTAAGCTAGGCCTAACCACGCGACAAGCACAAGTTTACTTAGCCGTCGCCGACTGGAAAAAGGGGCAAACAGTTAAAACAATCGCAAAAAACATCCCCGCAGATCGAGCAGAAATTTATCGGGCACTAATCAAACTTGAAAAAATTGGTTTAGTCCAACGGTACGTTACAAACCCCATAACGTTTAAGGCGACGCCAATTAATGAGGCGGTCGCTATCTTGTTACAGCAAAACGCTGAAAAAAATAAGCAACTTCAAGCCGAAGCAGAACAGTTCATTAAAGAATTTAAAGAGCTCATTCGAGAAGAACTAAGCGTAGAAGAGACGCGTTATCGTCTCACTGTTGGGACAATAGGCGAAGCGCGTGAATTTGATAAAGAAATGTCCAAAATTAAAACGAGTTCAGATGTGATTCTCAGTTGGAGAGTCCGATTGGTTGGAATTAATAGGCATTTTGAAAGGTTTAAGGACGCCTTAGAGAGAGGCGTAAAAATGCGATGCATCACCTATATACCGGAAGGCGAAGAAATCCCAACAATCATCCAAGTTCTTAAGCAAACAGGCCATTTTGAAATAAAAACCGTTTCAGAAGAACCCGAAGCAGGCATAGAGATACTGGATAAGAAAACCGCCCACATAATTACTTTTGCAAGCGGTGATTTGAGTGGAATTGAGGTTTTACGGTCAGATAACCCTGCCTTAGTGAAGTTACTACAGGACTATTTTGACCTAAAATGGCGATCTGCAACGCCTTGCTGGCGAAAGAATACAACCAAACCAAACAAAAATAGGCAGCAATTAGCTCCGACCAATGTTAACTAAATAGAAGAAGCAAGTTACGATTATTTTTTAAAATGGATGAATAGTTATTTAGTATATGCTGAGTTTGCCGAAAATTGAGGAAGCCGTCTTCAAGCTGCTACCGCTACTAGCGTTTGTGGTGCCCTTGGCGTTGCTGTACCTGCTAAACCCCGCCGACCCCTACCTCAACCTCTCAGGGCAAGACTCCTTTAACTTCATGTGGAAAGGCCGCACATTTCTGCTATTCTTCGTGTGGCTCATCGCGTTAGAGTACATTTTGAGTTGGGAAACCATCACGCCCCAGTTAAGCAAACAGAACAAGTTACGGCTCCTATCGGCTGCGGTAGCTTTGGCGCTGCCCACAGTGTATGTTCTTTTGGAGAATTACGCGGGGCTTAACGGCGCCGTTGCCGGTTGGTCACAGAGCAGCGGAGTTGCATTTTATGATTCAATGCCGCTTGCGATAGAATATCTTGTGTTTGCTTTGCTGTTTGCTTTGACGGCGGTGCTGTTTTTTGGCAAAAAAGGCATCGTTGGATTTGCCCTACCCACGTTGTTTGTGGCTTTGGTCGGCGTCCTCTACACCATTGACAACGTGTTCCCCTATGGCACGTTTACCCCCTTTGAATTGTTGGTGCCGACTACTGCGTCGCTTGCTGCGGGCGTGTTGACGTTGATGGGGTATGGTGTTGTTTCAGGCACCGATGCCGCGTCCGCCATGCCTACTCTTGAAGTAACGGGTCCTTTGGGAACTGCTAAGTTTGCTATTGCTTGGCCCTGTGCAGGCATCGAGAGCCTACTCATATTCACCGCCGTCGCGTTGCTTTTCTTAAAACGAATGCATATTGACTGGAAAGCCAAAGTCGGCTTATTCATCTTTGGCGCTGGCGTAACCTACTTCATCAACGTTCTTCGTATCGCCAACATCTTCATAATTGGCATGCAGTACGGCGTCAATAGCCACGAAGTCGACATGTTCCACTTCATCTACGGACCCCTCTACGCCATGACATGGATAGTCGCCTATCCCCTCGTACTGTTAGCGATACAGGCGCTTTGGCAAAAAATCAAAACTAAAAAAGCAGCAGAAGCTATGAAAACTAATCCAGAACTGCCAGACGCGGCTTGACTGATAGGATAAAACTGCTCTGTTTTTGCTTTGTAGGGTGTATACTTTTTTTTAATATAAATGCAGAAACAGCAACAGCTATGATTACTACAGCAAAAGTCCCAATAACCAATGTTGCTGGAAAAGGTTCTTGTGAACTGCTGTCTGCGATTTCTGGAAAGAATAGAGAAGGGTCAAATGAGAGGGTAATGGGTTCGGCGAGTGGCGACTGGTCCATGCCGCTGACAGTATCAGTCGTAGAATTGTCTATCTGCAGTCCATAGTTATCCCAATAATTGTTAAACACAGTATTGTTGTTGTGGGAACAAAACCTGTTGTAGAAGAGGCCAATCTCGTTTTTCATGATATTATTCGCATAAATGCGATTCGATTCGGCAACGAAAAGATAAATGCCCGATTGTTCATTATCAAAAAAATTATTTCTACTGATATTTGAGTAGCTAAGGTAATAGCCCTGTAATCCATCATACTGGTTTTTTGAAAAATTATTATATTGAATATTTAGGAATTTTGAATGCTGTACCTCTATTCCACTTTGTAAATTCTCGGATAGCTTATTGCCCACAATACTGCAATTATAACTTGAGACGACCAAAATACCCGAGCGTCCATCCCGTAAGGTATTTTCAAGAAGCACAATATTTGAAGAGCCAATTATGCGGATGCCTACAAAGTAATTGTTAGAGGTTACATTCATGATGGTTATGCTGGTTCTGTTTGATATTTGGAGTAAGGGGTCTCCACTTTTTAGGCTGTCCATTAATGGAGTTATTTTAATGCTTGGAGGTAGAGTTAAGGAAAAACCGTTTCCGTCAAGCGTTACATTGTCCTTTTGGATTTCGATGCTACAATTTACAATGTTATCCGTAAAGAAGTAAGTGTCGCCTTCCCTTTGGATAGGCATCGATGGCGGGTCAACCTCACCGTTACTTCTAATATAGGCATGCTCAATCGGCACCATTTCAACCCGATACATCATATTTGGATTCGCTAAACAAAATTCCGGCATAGACAATGCTATTATTACAAGCCATGAGACAAGTAACAAAGCCGGTACAACTTTCACGGTAACCATCAACTTTCAGTCACAGTCAAGCGGATAAAAGGATTATCGTCAAAATTTCTTGACTAAACTGTTTTGCAGAATTCAAGAGTTAAGAAACTTCAACCAACACCGCCAACCCCTGCTTAACCAAAATCTTGGCATTCAACTCAGGTAGCGATGCGACATCTTCGGGTTGGAAGGGACCGTAGGATTTCATGTCGGCGCCCATAATGGCTGGGATAGCCTTGGTGAAGCGCAGGGTGAGGCGTTTGTGGGTTACATGCACTTGGGGAGTAACCAGTGAAGCTTGCGTTTGGGGCGGCGTTGTTGTGGCTGGGGGAGTTTCGGTTCGGATTACTACTTTGAGGGGTTCAATAGGTGCCGCGATTTTGGTGGTTTCCCCTTGGAGGAGGTTCTGGGAAAATTTCTGGTAAGCCTCGGCGAACCCGACAAAGGATTCAGCCATTTTGGCTTCTTCAGTGGTTAGGAGCTCTGTTGGGATGCGTTGGGTTTTGGTGGTTGCTTTGATGATTTTTCGGTACCGCAAGGAGAGGAGCTCTTGGAGCATGGCGTCCACGTTTTCGGCTTCCCGTACCAGAAGGTTTAGTTTTATGGATTTTTGGTCGGGACGATTCTCTTCTTTGATACGTTTAAGGTACGCCCCAATTTTAGTGTAAAAGTCTGGGGGCAACGCTCCAAGGGAGGAATCAGTGACTTCTCTGCGCCAAGCCTCAAAGAGTTCACTATACATTACACAAGCACCGCCCGCTTCTTACAGATAAGCAATACTGCCGCAGCAACTGGCAACTCCAAGGTCTGATTCTTATATGGCCCCAATGTTTTGCCACCCAATCGGAACTCTGGCGCATCCGACACCAACACTTTAACTTCGCCCTTTTTAAAAGCTACCGCTCCCACAAACGGGTCAAACGACAACAATTCATGACTGGGAAACTCTACTTTTAGCAGACCTGTTTTACCATGTAAGGTGCCGTTCATGCGGATGAGACGGTGCACATCAGTAGTGACGACAGTGTCGATTTTAGCAGCCTCGGCTTCACGCACGGATTCAGCGAGTTTAAGCCAAGTTGCAACGCTAACGCCGTTGACGCTGTCCCATCGACCCTCATTTATGGCGCGTCGAATCACGGTGTCTTTGCTGTCTAGGAGCGCTTTGTTTCGTATGCCAGCCTCTTTTAGGATTTCTGGGGTGGCGGTTTGGAGAAACCGTTCCATGCCCACTTTTAGGCGGCGGTTCCAGCCGAAATCATTTAGGCTAAACCGCTTGGTCTTAGATTCGCGACGTTTACTTCGCTTCTCTGATTTTTCAGTATCTAAAACTGATAAACCTAATCCCGTGACGTAATCCACAATCTCTTTACGTGCCATCGCGTCCAGCGACCGCACCGCTTCAGCTTCAAGGTGAACGTGATAGCCGCGGTGACCCGAAAAAAACACCCGCACCTCACGCGGGGAGAAACCAAAATCGTTCTCCAACATATCCAGCAGCTTAACCACTTCATCACGGGCGGATTGAATGCATAAATCGCAAGCCCAGATTTTGGTTTCAAACTTTGAAGCTTCACAACAAGGACACACATCGGGAGTGATGCCGCGTCCTTCGAAGCCGCATTTGACGCATCGAAATTCGTCGTGGATTTTGTTGCAGCTGGTGGGGATGTGGTCGGCGTCTATGTCAAAGACTACGTCGCTGCCTACCCAGCCCTTTTTGTCCATATCATAATCGGGGTTATCATAGTAGGCGCAAGAGTGGTAAACATCAGAGGGCACCACGTCGGCTAGGACGGCGTGGAAGTTTTCTATGTTGTTGAAGCGGCGGTGGCGGACCATGAAACGTTCTTTAAACATGAGGTAACCGAATTCACGCTGTTCAGGATGTATGGGCGAAGGGAGTTTGGTGGCTGGGTCGCGATAGTATTCGCTGAATTTTTGGTAAACAAACTCTCTAGAAGCCTCCATGCATGCCACCGCCATTTTGAGTGGATATTGTTTTTTCTGGCTTTTAACTATAACCGACAAAACAGCCGCATAGCCATCATTACCCGTTAATCAGAATTTTAAAGTTGTTAGATATCACCATCGGATTAAACGCTGAACCGCCAAATGAAAGCATAACCATCAAGAAAATCAGCCAAACAATCGTCGCCACCGTCTCGTCGCGTCGCTGAGGGACCAAAGCGTAGAGGAAAAGGAAGGGCAAGTACCAGTTTTGGAAGTAAGGCAACATGAAACTGGGCACTAACAAAAACAACGCAGACAGCGAGAGAAAACGGTTCCGGCCAATCATGTAGGTCGCATACACCAGAGTCGCCGTTAAAGTCAGCAGCACCGAGAAAGTTTGGAGATTCCACGATATTTGGGCATGCGGCGTAAACGCGTTGATACCATTCATTACTAGCTCAGGTCGAGTCGCCATAAGGTAGCGTGCACTAAGAACCGCAGTGAAGAAACTTAGAACAATGAAGCACAATGCCAGAATTATTTTCCAGTTGCTCACCAACCGGCGCAGTTTGTTCTGCGACAGCAGACTCGCTATGGCAGCGACCACAAATGGCAATAGGAAAATGCCTGTTTGATACTTAAAAAACAGGGCTACCCCAAAAAACAAAAAGAACAGGTCATAGCGTTTAGTTAAAAACGCAGTTAACCCTAACAGCGAAAACAGCAATGCGACAGAGTCGAACATGCCGTCAGCGGCAAAAAATATCAGTGTCGTATAAATTACGTAGACGCCGATGATTTTTAGAAACAGATAGCCGTGTGCTTCAAAAAGCGGCTTCTTTTGGTTCCAGTTGCCCCAGCCGAATAGTTGTACCATGTCTTGTTTCCATTGTTGGAAGTTTTGGGGACGCGAAAGCGGCTGCCGACAATATAGGCATAAGAACAGGTAGAGGCAGGCGTGGGCGAATACCAAAAACACTGCAATCTCGAGCTTATACACCAGCAGAGGACCAAAGCCGTTTTGAAGCAGCACTCCGAAGGGCAAAAACAGCAGAATGCTCCCCAAGGGATAGAGGTGGGGCATTTCAGGCCACGTAACAAACTGGTAACGTGAACTATCCTGTGACGCTAACGTATCGAGGGGTTGACTAAACACGTTAAAGCCGTCTTTTAGAAAGAGGCTCGCGGTGTAGGGGTGGCGTGCGTGGTCGGTGTACCAGTTCTCAAAAGTTCCCAAAGGATTAGTGTTTAAGGCTAAGAGGAGCAACCAAAAAATCAAAGACAAAACTATAAGCGCCTGCAGGATGCGGCGGCTTTTTTTGCTCAGACGCGATAAAGAATCGCCATCGGTTGGGGGCTGTTTGGTTAGTTGATGTTTTATGAGCAGCACCATACCTAAGCCGATGCTGGTTAAGAATAGAATTCTGGCTGGCAGAGTCAAGGCGGCAAGCGGTTGGGTTGCGGCGGGTTTTTGTTCTAAAACTTCGAAGTGGACTACGCTAGAACGGGGGCTGCTGGAGTTAAAGATGGCTTCGTAGTAGTCTGCGCCTGCGGTAAAGTTGCAGGTGACATGATTGGTGGATTTCCAAGCGTAGAGGGTTTCATTGGAGCTCAGCGTCCCATTGTAGGTGACGATGCTGAATTCTTCGATAACTGCATCTTGGGCATTAACCTGCAAAGTAATGTTCTCGCCCAGTCGCCCCGTAGTGTTGTCGCTTCCGTGGAAGGCTCCTAAACCTTGGCGGCGAATTTCACCTGGATGCAGTGTGAAGGTGTCGTTGATGAGCAAACTTGACTGGGTACCAGCTACGGGTTGGGAGTAGAGGCTTGTTACCGCTAAAACAACACTTAGCACTAAGAGAACAACAACCGCTAAGAATGCTAAGTTACCTCTACCAAACCTATGCATGAAGCCTGCCCTTTCTCAGATAAAAATAAGTTGTACAAATATTTATCGTGCCGCGAATTCCAACGCAGACGCCTATGAACGGCAAATTGCCTTGAGGGTGTAGGAGAGGTAACTTTTGATTTCGCCCCAAGAAAGCTTGGATTTTCCACGTTTGCGATTAACAAACAGCACCGGAGACTCTTTGACCACAAACTTCCTCAACGACGCCTGCCGCACGGTTTCAATCTGGATTTCGTAGGTGTGGCTATGCAGGTTGCCGATGACTTCCCGCAGAAAATTCATAGAGTAACATCGATAGCCGCTGGTGCAGTCCTTGAGTTTAAGCCCTAGCGAGGCGCGGGCGATGAAGTTGGCGGTTTTGCTGATTATTTTTCGGGTAAACGGCCAGCCAGAGGTTTGTCCGCCTTTAACGTATCGGCTGCCTATGACGATGCCGCATTCGGTTTCCTTCATGGAGGACAATAATTGGGGAATGTCTTGGGGGTTGTGGGAATAATCGGCGTCCATGGTGAAAACATACTTCGGCGGCTCTTTGGCGGCTAGAAAAATCTTGAAGCCATCAGTAATGGCTGTGCCTAACCCCGATTTTTTTGGACGCACAAAAAGCGTAATGTTTGCGTATTTGCCCTGTTTTTCCGTCACTATCTCTGCGGTTTGGTCAGGGCTGGAATCGTCGATAACAAGAATAGATGCGTCTAAATTGAGGTTTTCTATATCGTCGATTAAGTGGCCAATGTTGTCGGCTTCGCCATAAGTTGGCAGAATAACTCCGACCTCAGAAGAACCGAGACTATTTGCCACAGACTGGTAGCTCATAAAAGATGCTCACCTACATAGCTGTGTAGAAAACTAATAAATCTTAACATGAGTGTCAGCCTGTATTCACCGATGCCTGTTTTAGCTTATAATACTTAAGGGGATGATAGATACGTCGGCAGAGGTTGTCGCGGTTTTTACATACACCATGGGTTTGAAGCACAGAGCATTGGGGGCAAGTGTAGCGGGTTCCAGAGCCGCGTTCGCCAGCGATGTGTTCGATTTGGTAGCGGGTTAAGCGTTCGTTGTAGTCGGAGAAGCTTTTGAAGAGGTCATTAACCTTCTCGGGAGTCATACCAATGTTAACCATAAAAGAAGTGAGGGTGAATCGTCCAATGTGGGAGAGGTGGCGGCTCTGAGCGGCATCTGCGTACAGCGCGTTTATGCAGGGTGGAAAAGCAGCTTGAACAACCACTTTGGGCATGTCATCCATTTCTTCCCCGATTTGGTCTTGAGCTAACTGAATGAAGCCGCTGGCGATTATGTTAATTTCCTCAGGCAAATTCTTAAGCTCCGCAACCTCAAGTCGCTTCTCAACTCGGTTCTTAACCTCCTCTTCTAGTAAGCGGACCGCTTTGTCCTTGTTTAGATAAACCATGCCATGGTCAAGGAGCTGGTTGACAAGTTTCCATTCTGAACCATGGAAGTGTGCCGCGTTATTTAGATAAACGGTGAAGCTCACTTGAAAGTCCTTGTAAGGTGCTCCCTCAGTGATGTCCCAGCCGAAATCCCGCGCGATGGCAACGACTTTTTCTTTCGACGTGGCAGGCGAGAGCATTTGGGCATGCGCGGTTTTGGCGACTGCTAGGGCGTATCGTTTTTTTATCCAAGAGTTTTTGGTAGCTATAACTAAAATGAGGGCGGCGGCAAAAGAAGAAATCTCTGCCCGATTGTCACGCAGCATCTCGCCAGTGTTTAGTTCAGATATTGCTTTTTCGACGCGGTTTTTGGCGCGGTCAAAAATGGTCTTCTCAGACGTTAAGCTGCTTATGGTGAACTGGAGGTCCTCGATTTGTTTGGAGGCCTGTTTCAAGAAGGGGTATTTGGCAAAATCTTCAGAAGATAATGCCGATTCTAACTGCAAAGCCCCTCACTTTATTCAGTTTCAATCCTTGGCGCCAGGAAGAAGGTTAGTTTTCCCTCTTTGGTTTGCTGGAAATCAATCTTGACAGGCATGTCACTGGAGAATTCTAAGGTGGCGATTTCGCTGGTGGCGGAGGCGGCTTTGATGATTTCGGCAAGGTAGCTGAGGCTGAAGGTGGCTTTGGCGTTTTCTTTAACTTCCAAATCCAAGAGTGCATCGCTGCCCTTTAGCAGTGTGATGGTTGCACCCATAAGGTCACCTGAAGCGCTTAGCGTCATTTTTTCTGGTTCCGCTTCTATACGAACGTGGTCGCTGACTAGTTGTGCATCCTCGATTGCTTGGCTTAATCCAGAGGTGGTGGTTTTGGCTTTGACGTTGAAGGTAATCTTGGGGGTGGGGACTTCTTCGTCGGAGGCTTCGAGTGTGGGCATGGTGAAGTGGCGGCTGTATTTGCCGGTTATGGTTACTTGGAGGCGTCCGGTTTTTTCGTCGGTGGCTAATTCGACGGCTTCGTCTTTGCCGGCGCGTTTTAAGAGTTTGAGGAGTTCGCTTATGTTTAAGCAGATCTTGACGGGTTCGTTGGCGACGTATTCTGCAAATACGGTTTTTGGCCATTCAAAATCTATCATGGCTACGCGGGAGGGATCCATGGCGCGGAGTTTTAAGCCTTCGGGGTCAATTTTGAAGGTGGCTTCGTCAACTAGGATGGATATGGCGGTTGCCATGTCACGTAAGAGTTTAGCATCAGACACTTTAAGCTTAAACATTCTCTCTTCCTCGCACTAAGCATACGCTAGGAGTTATATTAGCTTACTCATTAACCCCTAACTAAATAAAAGAATTGCGCTATCCAATAGAGATTGAGCGTTGATAGTGTGTCAACACACTTTTATCTTTGGGTACCCGAGAAAGTGTAGGTTTACTGCTAAAAATTACGTTAAGAAGAGAGAAAAAAGCGGAAAAGAGCTTTACACTAGCATTAATTTGGTTTGAGATATTGACCCAAACAAGTCTGCTTGTTGTCAGCAGGAACTCGTGTTGTTGAGAAGAGCTACATTCAATGATAACGCCCATTCAATGTTAATTCAAATAACTAATTTTTAACTTCCATAATATGATATTTAACCAACTAAACACCAAAAAATAATATAATTATCAAATTTCAATAAAAAAAATAATAGCTAGTAAAGAGATTAATTATCCGAGGCTCAAGAATGCGCAAGTCTTTGATGCTGCTATTGGTTCTCACTCTCGCCGGATCAATCTTCACCCCTGTATCGGCTGACCCTTTTTTCATAGGTGTACCTGCCCCCAACAATGTCGATCTAATTATTGAAATCCAGTCGCCCATAGAAGGCAAAATCTACCCCAGGGATACAATTAACTTGTGTTTTAACGTGACAGTTGGCACCCCTGATTCAGTATTAATGGATCTCAAAGCCTCTGCATACAAAGGCGATTGGATGAATCAAACCAGATACTGCCTCGCAAATCAATCCATTGCACCACGCGTCTTGCAATTCAACCTTGAGCTTAGCGAAATACCTGATGGGTGGCATACCCTAAACATCACAGGGCGCGCTGACGGTTATTACACAAATAAAACCAGTGATTACCCAAGATACGTGTTTACTTACAATAAAACCGTGTCAATTAATTTCGCGGTAGGCTCAGGTTCAACCACTTATGTGCCAAGTCCAACTACTGATGTGCCAACAACTCCAGAGTTTTCTTCATCCAGCAGCATCGTCCTTTTAGCTTTAATTACCTTAGCCGTTGCCCTTGCGGGCGTCAAAGTTTTGAAAGAAAAAGAACACAAGCATAGTTGCAATTCGTTATTCACGAGTTCATAATCGTTTGTCAAGCTTTCTTGACTAAAACACTCCCAAAGCGCAATCGAGGTTTCTTGACTAAACCGATGGGTAAGCACGACGTTTTCTGTAATAAAACAGGCACACAGCAACTCCCACAATTGATATGAAAGAAACCGCTATTACCCAAGCGACTGGAAAAGGCTCAATGACAGTGAAGAAAACCGTTTGTGATGCACCATCAACACCGTAAATATCAGTGGCATAGACCACCAAATTGTGCAAACCCGGCGCTAAACCAGCCAGAGTTGTGTTGCCAGTCAGTGTTACGTTTGTTTCCCCGTCTAAACTATAACCCATCCACAGCGATGGTTTATCTATTGTAAAGTTCAAAGGATAATCCTGCGTATTCGTTGTGTTTTCCGCTTCAAGAACCATCAAATTGGGTGTTCCCCAAGGATAAAGCATTGGAAAGTGATCAACGATACCTTTTACAGCATATGGTGTGTTGCCTATGCCTGTATTACCGACTTCCGAAGCGTTTGGACATTTTGCTGAATAGTCACTCCAATAGTTCCCATACAAACCATTATCCCAAATTTGATTGTCATAAATCTCACGAAATGCAGATTCACCACCCAAAAAGTTGTTCTGAATAAACATATTTGAACCTGAATTTAGTGAGTACAGGCTGGATATGTTATTTCTTTTTATCAAATTGCCGCTTGGACCAATATAGCTGGTGGATTGTATTACATGCATTCCGCGGAAGCCTGAAAATGAAACCCCACTTTTGGGGCTGCCCCATAACGACCCTTCTAAATTGATAGATACTTCAGAGTCAGTGATGATATTGTTATGGCTATAAGCGCCGTTTATGTTGATCCAGTGGTCGGCTTTTAAATTAGTGATTACGCAGTTAGAACAGTCCATTTTAACGCTGCTGGTATAACCCCCGAATATTTTGAGGTTCTTAACGGTAACGCTCCGAACACCTTCCATAGTCAAACCAGAATTTGAGCCCTGGGTAATGTTTATGGAGTGTCCTGCACCGTCGAATACGATGTTGTTGCAGGCAATTACAAGGGCGTATTTGATATCTGCGGTCAGGGTGTAGGTGCGTCCGTTGCGGATTATGGGTGCGGTTGGAGGCGTTACGCTTCCGTCGGCGGCAATAATGATTGTGGGAAAAACGATGAAATGAATGGGGGGGTTGGCTGCTACCAAATCAACAGGAATTGCTAAAAACAAGAAGGAAAACAAAAGCGATAAAACAAAAGGTAGCATGAAGGTTTTTTTCATTTAGTTCTCCGAATTAGGTTTATTGTTTCAGATAAAATTTCTTTTCGTCAAACTTTCTTGACTAAATGCTTCTCTGCGATAGTCAAGATTTCTTGACTAACCGAATTTGCCTTCATATAAGGAGATGGGGGTCGCTTCAAAGAGACCCCTTCTATCTAATTGGGTGGTTTAGCTGTATTCTCGGAAGGTGTAGTTGCATTTTGTGCAGCGCATGAATTGGGTGGAGGATTCATCTGCGCCACGGGTTTGCACCTGCCATACATACGCTGTGTTATTGCCGCATTTGGGACATTCAATCCTAGCAGTCGGCAAAGTGTTTAGTTTCTGTTCTTCTTTTCCGATTACGGCTACAAACTGCTGCGGATTATGCTGGATTACTTTTGCCACTTTGGGCTCGACATTCTCTTCAGCTTCCGGTTTCTTGTAACCGCATTTGGGGCAAGCAAGAACAAGGGTTGCTTCTTTACCATTCTTGGATTTTTTTGGCTCAAGACGAGAACCGCATTTTGGGCAGAATTCCATACTTTGTTACTCCACGCGTTTGGGGGAAACCCTTAGCATCAAACCATTTAAAGTTTTTCTATATCCACTTCTGCTAAGGCGTGATTCCCGAAGCCACAAGATGTGCAACCCGAAGCGGTTCAGGAAAACAACTCCTAGTTGAAGTCAACTCCACAATCTGCTGAGCCTCGGCTAAGCCGATTCCGGCGAGTTCAAGGTAGAGTTTACAACCCCGACACGTCAACTCATGGATTTCTCCAGCGGAAAGCACAATACGCCAGCGCTCTTCGAAGTCAGGTAGATTTTTTAGGGCTTCACGGATTGAGGCTAAATCGGGTTTATCACGGGTCAAAGCCACTACAGGGAGCCCAGTCAAATCATGCAGCCGCCCAATATCGACAAGGTTAAACCCGCCTAACGTCACGCCGTTTAACATAACCAAACGCAGTTGCCGACGATGCGGGGAAGCCTTAATCATTTCAGCCAATTTTTGGGTGGCATCCAACCCGTCAATAGCCACTTTGGTATGCATGACGCCATCAAGAAAGCTGCCTCCACGAAACACCACACCCACCACAATGACTGAGCCTGTGGTGTGGGGGATGAATTGGCCGTCGTCTATGCCTAGCACGCGTATTTCGGGTTTGATGACTCGGAAAACTTTTTTGGAGCTCACAAAACCGCCTAATGTTACTACGAGGGGGTTGATTTAAAACCTATTTGCAGCCTATTTGGATCCTAATAGCCAAGGTATGCTGAAACGATAGAGGGGGAGGGGCTAGGCGGGCATATTTGGATCCTATTAGTGGTTCTATGCAGAAACCTAAGAGGGGTAGGTCACTATTGACCCAAAACCAGCCCATTAACATGTTGAAAACCAGTAGAAATCCCCATGCCTATTCTACTTAACAATTAAGGGACATCTCAACTGCAAAAGAAAAAACACAAAAAAGAAAATTAAGCGTTTAAAACGGCTTCAAGCTCGGTACCGAAAGCATCGTTTACTTCCCGAACCTTCGCCACCGCCCGCAACAACGCATCAACTGGATTTGCGTCGCCTTTCATGCGAACATAAATTATGGGGCTAGACGCTAAGGGGTGCGGTACATCGTAGCCTGCAAAATCAACTTCTTCATCTTCAAGCAGCCTCTTCTGAATCAAGTTGCAAAGGCCGTGGCTGGAACCTTGAAGTTCAATTTTGAGTTCGTTTCCGGATTTTTTGAGGACGTTAACTTTCATAACAATCTTTCCTATACGTTTTCTTTGCCGTAATCAGGAGCCATCTTTCGACGTTCAATGCTACCGCATTTGGGGCACTTAAGATCATAGCGGTCTTGGTTGAGCAGGGTACCATCGTTTGAACAGAACGCGTAGAGGATACCCAGGTTTTTGTCATTGGTGGATAAGTGGAAGATCTGGTTTTTTTCGCTGATAACTTTAGCTCGGACAATATCGCCAGGTTTGCAAACATCAGCCATGGAGTTCACGTAGCGGTCAGAGACATCTGAAACGTGAAGGATGCCGCCGAAGTTGCCGCTGACCTGTTTTTTGCCAACTTTAAAGATGCGCACCAAAACGTTGTCGGATTGGGCATTTCCGATTTGTCCAATGATGACGGTTCCAAGCTTAGGAAAAACAACTCCTTCCTGAACTGGATAAACAGAGACACGCCTGTTCTGTAAGTCGACAAGTGCGCGTCCAACAATTTTTGAGTAGATGCTACCGTCTTTAACGTAGGTGCCTGAGTCTGGAATAAATTCTTCAATTACGCCCAAGCGTTCACCAGGCAAGACTAAATGACCGCTTTTTTGTTCAGGAGCTTTTAGAGTCATGCGTTTTTTCCCTTATACACGTAAATATAAGCTTGAATTAGACAAATGCATATGCTTAGTTTCCACTCACCGCAATAAACCTTTTGTTAACCAAACCAAATAAACCCTTCAGCAAAACAACCCTCAGGGAGCCACCTTTTTGATGACATAGAGATCAATAACGAAGTCATGACGAAGCTTGGTGTGGAACTCAAACATACGCGGAATCGTCATAAGCATCGCATAAACAGCTGATACAGAACCGCCATATTTGTTGATGAAACGTTCCAGAAAGGGCGAGGGATGTACCTGTACAAAGCCTTGGCTGGATTTTAATAATTTAATCAGCCGCTCATCAACCTCAGGGTGATTATGAAACGAATAGACGTTATCGGCGACTTCAAGCGCTTTAACCAAAAAAGCTCGGTCAGCCTCACGGTTCTGGACCCCAAACGGCGGATTCATTACCACCGTGTCAAACGCACCCCCCACAGCGGAAACGTCAGCTAACACCCACTGCACCTTATCGGCTAAACCAGTTTGCAGAGTGTTTTGTTGGGCGGTTTTGATGGCTAAACGGTCCACATCTACCCCCACAACGTAATCAGCACCCAAAAAAGCCGCACCCAACCCCAACCGCCCCGTGCCGCAACCCAAGTCCAACACGGATTTGCCCACTATGTCGCCGTATGTGTAGGCAGCGAGGTAGAGCAAATTTGCAGCTATCGCCTCAGAGGAAGTGTACTGTTCCAGACGCGCTTGGGGCGTGGGCTGAGGCGCAACCCCAGACAGGAGGCGCTCCAGCTCTAGTTTTCGAATAAGCCGCCTTTGAGTAAATTCTCCCATGACAACTCGCCGAGGACAACCCTAAACTCATTAACCGTCAACACGGGCTTTTGAAACTTTCCAGGCGCATCCAACGAAATGCGGGGACACGCCGTATTCACATAGGCATCCACACTGGGAAACTCCAAAAGCACCTCAGGAGTCAATTCCCTGCCCGCTAACAAAAACGCTGCCAACCCATGCTTCTCCGCCAGCAACTTGACGTTTAACGCGGCGTCAAGATGTTTTTGCCCAGGTTTTAACCCAAGCAGGATACCAATGGTTTTGGCGGTTTTGGCTTGCTGGATGCTGGCGAAGCGTTGTTTTATGATGCGTTGAGCGTCGTTTGCGATGTTGTAGGCGCGGTTGTCGTAGGGGTCAGCTATAATGGTTGGTTTACCTGTGCTCAGAGCGATGCCGAGCGCGTGGAATATGCCGCCGCCGACAAACAAAAACGCCTCCACCTTGTCCGCTATGGCTTGGGCGTTGCTGTAGTTGCAGCCCGTAACCTGACCCGCATACCCCAAATTCGCTGCATCGCCAATCAGCACGGTTTTGCCTGCTGAGGTTAAGAGTTCTTTGGCGTGGCTTAAGGTTTGGAGATGCTGCACAGACGTGGTTAACCCAATTTTTCGGTAACCCTGCAAAAGCGAAAGGGCACTGTTGACTGCGGCGTCGATGTCTATGTCGGCGTGGGTCTCCACATAAAGTGTCGGAATGCGTGTTTGGTTTACCATTTTTGCGTGCCCAAAATGCACAATCAAATCCACAGCCAAACTCTCCGCCTCTGATAATGCCAAGTCACAGGCACCATAGCAGGGGTCAACCGAAATAATCGGCAACACACCCACATCTGATAAGGAGTGGGCGATGGTGGTGGCGTAGGGTTTTAGACCTTGAGGCATCTGCAGCAGAACACGTTTAGCATGGAGCCGTGCAATTTCTTGTTTGATTTTTTCTATTTCAAAATCAAAACTATCCATGGGGTATCCACTAACAAGTAAAGATAAACAAAAAAGGAAAGCACAAAAGTGCTTAGACTACCATTCCCAGTCGGGGGTTGGCTTCTTGAGGGGTCGACCCGCTGCGAGGGCTGCCTGCTCGGCTAGGCGTTCAAGAATGATTTTTTGCTCAACGCTTGCGACGAGTTTGCGGGTGTTGACGACGGCGTCGTTGTTGACGGATAAGCTGTCGATGCCTACGCGTATGAGGAATTCTGCGAAGTCAGGTAGATTGCTGGGTCCTTCACCGCATATACTAACAGTGCAGCCGTTTTCGTGGGCAACTGTTATGAGGTGAGCGATTATGCGTTTGACTGCGGGGTCGCGTTCGTCAAAGTAGCCCATTTGGCCTAAACGTTCAGAATCGCGATCAATCATAAGGACGCCTTGGGTCATGTCGTTGCTGCCGATGCTAAAGCCGTCGACTAGTTTGCTGAATTCGTCTGCCATGATTGCAATTGAGGGGGTTTCTGCCATGAACCAGATTTTGAAGTCTTTGTTGCGCTCCAGACCTTCTTCTTTCATGATTTGAAGTACTGCTTTGGCTTCCCAGAGTGTTCGAACCATCGGGAGCATTACGTAGACGTTTTTGAGCGCCCATTCGCTTCGGCATTTCTTGATGGCTTGACATTCCAATCGGAAGGCTTTGTCGTACCATTTGCTTATGTAGCGGCTACAGCCTCTCCAGCCTAACATTGGGTTTTCTTCTACGATTTCGTATTTTTCGCCGCCTTTGAGTCCGCGGTACTCATTGGTCTTAAAGTCACTTAAACGCACGACAACAGGTTTAGGTTGGATAGCCCTTGCAACTGTTGCTACACCCTCAGCGAGTTTGTCAACGAATTCTTGGCTTTTACCTTCCTCAACAAACGCCATAGGGTGCTTACCGATTGCGCTGGCTAAGATGAATTCGGTGCGCATCAAACCTATGCCTTCAAACGGCAGGTTCTTGTATCGCTCAATCATCTCGGGTGTGCCGAGGTTCATGTAGATTTTTGTAGCGGTAATTGGAGTTGCTTCAGCGGTTTGGACTGCTGCTCCGCCGTTATTGGCTGTGATGGGTTGAACTGCTTGGGCGAGGATACCTTCGTAGATGATGCCGTTTCGGCTGTCCACGGTGTAGTCTTGCCCAGTCTTCATGATTTGTGTTCCAACTTCGGTTCCTACAACGCAGGGGATGTTGAGTTCGCGGCTCACGATTGCTGCATGGCTGGTGATTCCACCTTTGTCAGTGACGATGGCGCTTGCCATTTTCATAAAGGGAACAAAGTCAGGGTCAGTCATGCCGGTTACGAGGATATCTCCTTTCTTCATGTCGCGGTTCGCGTCTTCAGGTTTGAGAACTACTGTGGCTTTACCTACACCGTAGCCTCTGCGACCAGCGGAGATTCCTCGAACGACTACTTTTAGGTCTTGAGCTGTACTTTCTGCCATTTTTGCCTCATCCGTTGATGATTTGGAACCGAAAACAGTTTCAGGTCTTGCTTGAACCAAGTTGATGTTCTCGGGGAATTTCAGGTCTTGATCGATTGCCCACTCAATATCCATTGGTTTACCGTAGTGCTTCTCGATGCGTTTTGCGAGTTCGCCTAAGGCGTGTATTTCTTGGTCGCTAACGCAGACGATTTTTTGTTCCGCTTCGGGGATGTCAAGGTGGATTGTTTTTCCTGTTTTGGGGTCCCGTATGTACTTGACGGTTTTGCGGGCAATACGGCGCTCCTTAATGATTAGAGAGCCTTTGTCTAAGACGAAGTCATCAGGATTAACTGCGCCTGATACCACGGTTTCGCCTAAGCCAAAGTTGCCTTCGATGACAATTTCGTCACGGTTACCTGTAACGGGGTTTATCGTGAACATGACACCTGCAGCGCGGCTGTTAACCATTTTCTGCACGCCAACGCTGATGAAGACTTTCTCGTGGGGGAAACCTTTTTCATTTCGGTAAAAGATTGCGCGGGGAGTAAAGAGGCTGCTCCAGCATTTGACAACTTTCTCGATGAGATCGTCGGCACCTTTTACGTTGAGGTAGGTTTCTTGTTGCCCCGCAAAGGATGCGTCTGGGAGGTCTTCGGCGGTTGCGCTTGAACGTACCGCTACGAAGGTGTCTTTTAAGCTGAAACGTTTGTTTAATTTCTCATAAGCTTCTCGGATGGCGGTTTCGATGTCTTGAGGCATAGGAGTTTTTTCCATGAGTTCACGGATTTTCTTGGATGCCGCATCATACTGTTTGGGATCATTGGGGTTTGTGACGGTTTCTTTGATGATTTTGTAGATTTGTTCGGCAATTTTTTTCTCTACAATAAAACGTTCGTAGGAATACGCCGAAACTGCGAAACCGAAAGGAACAGGTAACCCCGCATGAATCATTTCGCCGAGGCTGGCGTTTTTGCCGCCAACGATCGACACATCATTATTTCTTAAAACATCAAACCATAAAACAAGCGCTTGCTCTTTTGCATTTACACTCAAGCTGTCTCCGTCTCCGGTTGGGCCTTCTCTGCTTGGGTAGAAGGAGTGCTGATCTTGGAGATAACTATTTTGCAAGCGATTGGGAGTTTTGCGCTGCCGCGTTTGAGAGATTCTTTAGCGGTTTCAGCTGCGGCTGCCTTGACTTTAACGGTCATTATGGGTTGGTCTACTTCGACTTTTGCAGCGGTTCCGATAGCTGCGCCAAAGCTGCGCCTCATGCCTTGTTGAAGTCGGTCAGCGTGAGCACCGAAGATCATCTTGTTCTCTCGAAGGATGATATGTGGGTAGGGGTGAACAACCATGAGATAATCGTTTATGAGTTTATCCATGAGAACACGGTTGGTGGCGACACGTGCAGCTTCAAGGGCACTGTGGCGTATCTGAACACGTTCAGTAGCTAAAAGTTGAGCTTCCACATCGAAGGTTCCTTTGGTATCGCCCATTGTGAATTTGACTATTTTTGGTGGCGGAAAACCTCTAGCGTATTCTTTCCTTGTGTACGCTCGGTTTTTCACGGGTCTGTAGTTTCTCGCGTGCATACAACGTCCCTGCGTAGCATACTCACACAATTAGCGATATTTAAACGATTTGTCAAGAATCGACAATGCGTCCCTGCAAAGTCGAAGTTGGACTTCTTTACGCTAAGTCCCGAATTTATACTGAATAACAATCAATTACTTATATACTTAGTTTACTTTGTTTCTGCGCAATGCCTACTTCACTATTCATCTCGGGAAAAAACTGGATACTTTCTCTAGCAGAGCTCACAGCGTACTTCAAAACCAGAAACATAAACTGTAAAGTTGAGTACTTCTGCCGAGAATTCTTCGCAATAAACACAGAACAGACACTTGACGCCGAAACCATCAAAGATTTAGGCGGCACCATAAAAATCGGCAACCCAAAAACAATCATCCCCACCCAAACCATCAAAGAAGCCTTCTTAGAAAAAAACAAGTCCGCCCAAAAACAAATCAGCCAAATCTTAGCCCAAAGCGGCATCGCCCAAGGCATAACTGGCGCATCCGGAAAACTGCTGTTTGGCGTAAGCGTATACTTCACCGACAACGCTTTTCACCCCTTTGCTGGACGTATGCAGCGGTTTATCGGTAGCGCCCTAAAAGATGAGTTGGCGGAGCAGGGTAAAAAGTCAAGTTTTATGGGTTATTCAGACGACCGCAAACAAGCCCAACTAAGCCATGTTGAAGTTCTAAAAAAGAACCTCGTAGAGAACCACGCTGAAATCCTCTTCTGCATCGGCAAAACTCAAACCTGGGTCGCAACCACAATAGCGGTGCATAACCCATTTGAATTCCAAAAAAGAGACGTCTACAAACCTAACCAACGCGTAATCTTTGCCATGCCACCCCGCTTAGCACGTATGATGGTAAATTTATCCGCATGCAAAAAAGGCAAAGTTTTGCTGGACCCCTTCTGCGGCGTCGGCACCATACTACAAGAGGCTCTTTTAGAGCAAGCAGTAGTTGTGGGAATGGATGTCAATTCTTGGTGTGTGAAAGCTTCAGAAGAAAATCTTCAGTGGCTAGCTGAAGAATATGAACTTGGAAGCATGGATTTTCGGGTTATCCAAGGCGACGTAGACCAAATGACGCAAAAGATCGGTGTGGATTCAGTGGATTGTGTGGTTTGTGAACCAGATCTAGGCCCCGCTCTAAGAGAGGTGCCCACAGGTCCTTATGCCCAAAAGATCATCGAGAAGCTTGAGCCGCTATTCTTTGATTTTGTTGAGCAAGCCTATCAGGTACTCAAGCCGCAAGGACGATTGGTGCTGGTTACGCCCTACATTAAAACGCGATCCAACGAGGCAGTTACTATGCCAATCGCGGATAGGTTCCAAGAAGTTGGGTTCAAACGCATACACGCCTTTAGCAGGGATATGTTTTTGGAGAACCTAGACGTTGCCCGGTTGGTGGCGTCTCCAACCCTAATTGAGATGGATGAGAGACATAAAATCGGAAGAGAAATTCACATACTCGAAAAGTAGCAGCCGAGCCCCAAAACAATTAATTAATTCCTTGACGTCTGTTTCTAATCTGAGGCGGAGAAACTTGTCAACTGACACTAATCATTCAAGACCTAATTGGGACCGATACTTCCTTGACCTATGTGAAGCAGTAGCCGCACGTGCAACATGTGACCGAGGAAAATGCGGCGCCGTTATCGTTAAAGACAAACGCATCATGACCACAGGTTACGTCGGTGCCCCCGCGGGTTTGCCCCACTGCGACGAAGCAGGACACGACCTACGCAAAGTCACCAACGGCAACGGTGAAGTCACCCAACACTGCGTCCGGACATTACATGCAGAACAAAACGCCATCCTTCAAGCAGCCCGATTTGGCATACCACTAGAAGGCGCCACCCTCTTTTGCAAAATGACGCCCTGCCGCACCTGCGCCATGATGATAATAAACGCGGGCATTAAACGGGTGGTCTGCGAGAAACGGTACCATGCCGACGTCGACACCATCGAGATGTTTAAGCAGGCAGGTATTGAACTCACAATAATGAACAACGAAGTCATGAAATACGACAAACAGTAAGTTCAGTTGGTAACTGTAAAGAAGTACTACCCCTTCCTTATTTAAAAATGGAATATTAGCGGATTTTTGATAAGCTATTTACACTATTTTTTGGGGGAAACCACAATCCACTTCACATTATCAAACCCATACTTGGTTATGAGCGGGTCTAAGAAGTCGGGAGCTAAGTCATCATCAATTTCGGCAAAAACAACCGTGTCGCCAATCCGATAAACAATCCCGATTTCTGTTAGGTCTTTTAACTTTGCATATTTGCCACGGATTTCCCAGTACCCCGGTTCATCACGGCCCACCTGCATTATCCAAGAGTACTCGTCGCCGGGATGCTTGCCCTCAGTGTAGTTATAGGCGCAAACGACGTCGCCAACCACTTTAGGGTCATCATTAGTCTTAACGTAAAACCATATTGTCATAACAAACGCCAAATAGATATGGCGCGTTAGTGCCTTAAATCGTTTCGTTTAACCATATTTTGCTTCTATGAGCGTGAGAGTTTCAAAGAATGGCAACTGCTGCGTCGCATTCACCTCAGCATGTAACCCTGCAATTTTGAATTTGCTAATGGTCGCCTCAACACCTGTTAAGGTGGATTGCATCAACAGCACCCTACCAGCCTCCTTTAGATGTTTGGGTACCTCGGAGATGAAGCGGTCTACCACTTGGCGACCATCCACGCCGCCTGCCCAAGCACGCCCAATCCATGACGCCTCTTCTCCGGCTTCAGAGGGCAAATACGGCGCATTAAACAGCACCAAATCAAAGGCAGCATCAGGGTTTAAGGCGGTGAAGAGGTCAGCTTGGATAAAATCCATTTTATGACGAAGGCCGTTACGTTTAGCGTTTAGTTGTGCACAGCGGATGGCGTAGGGGTTTAGGTCCACTGCAATAACGCGGCTAGCTATCTTTGCTGAGGATACCGCAAGGATACCACAACCGGTACCTAAATCTAACACTGTTGCCCCAATGGGTACGTTTAGGTTTTCTGCAAACAGAAAAGAGTCCTCAGCAGGCTCATACACAGCCTCAAAAACATCAAAAGTGCAGTCGCCGAAGCGGATGCGTTTAGTTGGGTAGCCCATTGGTTAGGTCTCCGAAGTCTTTGGGAGAAAGCTCGCGGACTCGCCGCTCTGGGTTGGGGAGGGTTTGCGCAAGTTTTTCTGCGTCAGGTTTGCTTAGTTTGTAGTGGCTGCGCAAGAAGGGTGCGAGGGCTTTGGCTATTTTTTTGTTGCGTTGGGTAAAGAGCCACTTTGTTAGTTGCACAAATAATGCGTGATCTTTAACAATAAAAGGCGGCGAACACCAAGGTTTGAGTCGCAGAATAACTGAGTCTACTTCGGGTTCAGGGTAAAACATGTTTTTAGGCACCGAATCCAAGAGCGCAGCTGCCGCACACTGATATGTGACAACTGTTAACCAACTATAGTCTTCGCTTCCGACTTCTGCGATTAAACGCTGAGCAAACTCTTTTTGCACAATCATGGTTGCGCAATCGATTTTTTGCGCCAAAAGCCACAGGACCAGATGAGAGGACAAATAGTAGGGCGGAATCGCGACCACTTTGTTAAAAGAAGGCAAATCAGCTTTTAAAACGTCGCCTTCAATCACAACCAAATTGCTCAAGCCACGCAGTTGATGGCGCAAAGCGTCTGCAACTTGGGGGTCTTTTTCCACGGCTATCACTGAGCGGCATTTGTCTGCTAAAAAGCGGGTGAGAAAGCCAAAGCCTGCACCTGCATCCAATACAACATCGGAGTCACCTACTTCAGCATAGGCAGCAAGTTTGGGGTAAAATGCGGGTTCAATCATGAAGTTTTGGCCTAGCACCTTGTTGGGTGCGATGTGATTGCTTCGGAGTAGCTGCTGGATTTGCTCAAGGCTCATGCGTCATATGCCTTACTGTGCCCGCGTGAACAGCCTGTACTTGCTGTCCCCTTCCAACTCTTCCATCACACGTTTGGTGATGAGTTTAGTGGGGTTGGGGAGTTCGGTGCGTTTTTGGAGGTCTTCGAAGCTTTCGAAAGGTTTGCGTTGGCGTTCATTGATTACTTGCCACATGTATTTTTTGCCAATGCCAGGCACCAACTCAAGCGCGTGCATGCGGGGCGTGATGGCTTGGGCGGTGTTGAAGAAGTGAACAAACCATTTCTCGCGGTTAGCAACTATTTTGTTAACTACAGTAGACAACTCTGCTTTTGCGGCGGCAGTCAATTCCTCAAAGCCGATGCGGCCGATTATGTAGGTGACTTCTTCGCGGCTGTCTTTGCCCACATAGACGCGGTCGCCGGGTTTAAGCATTAAGCCTTCCTTAACTAAAGCCTCTAAAACGGTGAAAAATTCTTCACCGACACACTGAATCAAAGCTCCCGCTCGGTATCCCGCGCGTCCCGTAGGACGAAATCCTGGTTTACCGTGGGGCAAGAAGTCTATTACGTAAGCATACTCTTCGTACCGCTTTTCCATAACAATCACCGAGTCCTCTACTGTATTCTGTCTAGTGTATTCGCGCTCTCTGCTTAAAAATACTTAGCCGTTTCCCGCTACTTGAGCGTTCGATTTTCATTCAAAAGCTCAACAATGGTGTTGAGTTTTTGTGTTTCGATAATTTTGCGACCACCAGCCAAGAAGACTCTTAACTCATCCACGGTTTCGGGCATGCAATTGATAATCTGTACGGCTTCGGCTTCGTCGATTTCGTATTCT
Organism: Candidatus Bathyarchaeota archaeon; assembly: GCA_026014745.1. NCBI lineage: Archaea > Thermoproteati > Candidatus Bathyarchaeota > Candidatus Bathyarchaeota archaeon. The sequence continues at coordinate 98,548 of JAOZHS010000001.1, forward strand.
TTGATTAGCCGTTGAAGAAGCTCTTCAGCTTTATCAGCTTCTGTTTTAGAGAATTTATTGACGTAGTCTAGTGTACGACGTTGGAATTGGTCGAGGTTTTCTTCGCCGATGCTTTCCAGTACCTTTTTGACTTCTGGGAGGGTTAAGCGGTGCTCGCTAATTTCATGCTCACTCATTTTCTATCTCAGCTACCCGTGTAAGGCTCAAGATGATCAGAGCGGACGGTTATTGCTTTTACGCTTTCGCCTTGAGGAACACTAACAACATAGGCGCGTCCACGTTTCTCTTGGACGGTACCGATTTTGCCGTGGAACCGTTTATGAGGCATGCTTTTCTGTACGCTGGAATCCATCTTGATAATTACCTGTGAACCGGGAGCGTATTCTTGAAGTAGCTTTCCAATGTGGGGCTTGCCTTTTGCACGAGTGGTTTTACGCAGTAAACTGCGAGTACCCGAGTAATAGCCTTTTGAACCTCTCATTCTATTTTCACCTGTTTATTCCATTATCACGTTGAGAACGTCAAGCTTAAGCGTCTTCGCTGGGTTTCCAAGCAAATCCGACACGTTAGGTACTGTACGTCCTTCATCTCCAGACACCAATTCTTTCACGTAGAGCCCACCTTGGCAACGAATTTCCAGGAGAGCTCTCTTAAGCGACACCTTCTTAACTTTAACCTTATATATGTACCTTTCTCGAACAAGATCGGCCCTTCGATGCAAAACGCGCTGCGGAGTCTGCTGTTTTATTGTAACTTCAGAAAAGTTTTCTTCAATTAAGCGCAGATCAGAATCCGAGAGTTCATGCTCAAATTCAGCCAATAACGCATATTCCTTTTGGGCATTTTCGCCCTTCTTGAGGTGACGCACGACATCTTTGGTTGTGAACGCTAAATCAGAAATTTCAACCTTACCTGCAGCGGCACTGTTAACGGCAACTTGAATCTGCGCCAAATCAATGTTGCGCCGCTTAGGCTTAGAAATCTCAACCACAAACGGCCGCCCAGACCCTAACATGCGGGCGTCAACGTCTTCGCGTCCTGAAGCATGAAAGAATTCAGCTTCGCCACCGGCGGCTTCAAGCATTTGTGTTGCTGATAGTTCCTCGACAGATTCGGGATACATTTTGCCTGTTCCGCCACATTTGGGGCAGCCTTTGCCGTGGCAGTTGCGGCAGAACCATTTTGACTGAGGAATATCACGAGCGAGTTTTCGGTATCTGCCAGAGATAAACAAGGGGTTAGGCTGAATGCGTACCTGCTCGAGAAAAGGGTTAAACACCACGACCATTTCAGGCGTAAGATACTCTGCTTCTTTTTCTGTGCGAAGTGCGAGGGCTTTGCCTAGTACGCGACCGAATTCGTGCCGTAGGTTTTCGCCATAGGTGATGCTGTTGGCGGCTTTAAACTCGTCCTCACGCTCCTCCACGGGCAGAGGTAACTCTATGCCTACCAAAAAAGTGGAAAACTCATAACCATCCAGCGCTTGCAAGGCTTTCTCGATTAAGCCCTCAACAAGGGTGAATTTGCCTTCGCACAGGTAACATTTCTGTTCAGAGTCGGTTTTGGGGGGACGCTTCTTTAGGTGCCCTAATGTTTCTTGTGCTTGATGTGAAAAACCATTGGAGGCTAAAACTTTGAGTCGATCGATGCCGTCGAGGTTTTTCTCGTTGACAGCGTCGTTGGCTTGCAGGGTTAAAGCCACTTTTAGGGCTTGCCCGCGGATGTTGTTTTCCATGCTGTAGCCTAAAAGCGCAAACTGCCTACCTAAACAGTGGTCGCAAAGCGGGTATTTACTAAGAACTTCAAAAGCTTTCTCCAGTACATCCATCGTTGATTCCCACTACATGCCAGGCATACCCATGCCCATATTACCCTTTCCGCCTAAACCAAAGGGCAACTTCTTTTTGCGCTTAAACATCTTGAGCATCTTTCGCATCATAAAGTACTGCTTGACGAGTTCTTTAACGTCTTTTTCGGTTGTTCCAGACCCGCGAGCGATGCGTCGAGCACGCGAGGAGTTGAGCAGTTTGGGGTTTTCTTTTTCAGCAGGCGTCATAGACTGAATGATTACGCCCCATTTATCTAGCCGCCCTTCTGCGGTGTTTAGCATTTCGTCGGGCACATTAGCCGATGAGAGCCCCGGAATCATCTTCATTACTTTGCCAAAGGGACCCATCTTCTTGACGGCTTGGAACTGCTCATACATGTCAGTTAAGGTAAAGTTGCCACTCATGATTTCCTTTGCTTTCTTCTGGGGCACCTTGATTTCTGCGTCATGAACCTTCTCAAGGAGCGTTTCAAGGTCACCCATACCCAGCAGGCGGCCTACGAAGCGGGAAGGAATAAACGCCTCGATGTCCTCGATTTTTTCGCCTGTGCCAATGAATTTGATGGGCGCACCAGTAGCTGCAACTGCGGAGAGGGCGCCGCCGCCTCGAGAGGAACCGTCGAGTTTGGTTACGATGATGGCGCCGATGGGGGTGGCTTCATGGAACGTTTTTGCTTGAATCAGGGCTTGTTGACCGATGGTGCCGTCAATTACCATGATGACTTCGTCGGGGTGAAGATTTTTTTCTAAGTCTTTCATTTCTTTGATGAGGTCTTTTTCTTCCTTATGACGCCCCGCGGTGTCCACAATGATGAGGTCGCGGTCGCCGAATTGTTTGAAGCCTTCCTTTGCCACCTTCACAGGGTCCTTAGCGTTGGCTTGTCCATAGATCGGGACGTTAATTCTTGTGGCTAACTGCTGAAGTTGGGCGAAGGCTCCTGGACGATAAGTGTCTGCCGCGATTAAACCGACTTTAATGCCACGTTTCTGAAAGTATCGAGAAAGTTTAGCTGCGTGGGTGGTTTTGCCTGAGCCTTGAATTCCAACTAGCATTATGGTTTTCTTTTTGCCCGGCTCAACTCTTAGCGGGACGGGTTGGTCACCGACGAATCGCGTTAATTCCTCATAAACCACTTTGATGACGTGTTCACGTCTGGAGATTCCGGGGGGCACTTTTTCTTTGAGGGCGCGTTCTTCGATGCGTTTAGAAATTTCGAGCACAAGCTGCACGTTGACGTCGGCTTGGAGCAGGGCGCGTTGGATGTCGCGTACGAGTTCCTTCACTGCTGCTTCGTCGACTACGCCGGCTTTGAAGAGTTTCTTTATTGCATCGGTTAATGAAGAACTGAGTTTGTCAAGTGCCATGAGTCTCCAACCTAAACAGTATGAGTTTCCTTTTCTGTCAGATAAAGATTACACAAATAAAGAGTTGTCTCACCCTAAAAACTCCAGATTTTAGGGCTTTTTGTGGGTGAAGCCTCAGTAAATAATTCCCCATTTAAGCATTCTTCACAATTCAGACGGCTCTTCATGCATCATTGGCTTCAAGGCAAAAACGCCAAGCTAGAATAATAACCTTAACAAAAAACTAAACAAAACCAGACAGGTAAAGTCTGTTGTTTCTTTGCCCCATAGACCCCCCTCTATCGTTTCTGCATAGATTAACTAATAGGATCCAAATATGAAATCCAAACTATTGAATTACTTTGCAAACAAGGAGCAGCAATAACAACGCTAGTGGTTTCTCGCAGACTTAAGCAGCCAAGCGCAACCAGAACTCACTCTTAGACAGAATCAGCTTAGCAAATAAACAGGTGAGGAAAAGAAAATAAAAGAAAGAGCGTTACGTTACTTTGCTCGTACAATCTTGATTTTACCAAGAATCTTCCAGTACTCGATTTCTACGCCAGCAACTAGCTTAGCTTTGAGGTCTTCTTCCTCTGGGAAAGGAGCATCGAGATACTCGTAAGTTTCAAGGTCCATAATTTGGACGCCGGTTGGGCTCACTGCGAAGACTTGACCGGGTCGTTTGTCAATAATGGGAACTTCTGCGCCAGCATCGACGGGTTTGACAAATTGACGTTTCTGGTTGTCAAAGATGCCGATTGCTACGATTCTTGCTTTGGCTGCACCGTGTTTTCCAGGTTTAGATTTTGCGATGTCGACGATTCGGCAAGGTTCGCCTTCGATCATCATGTAGCCGCCAACGCGTAATTCTCCGACATCAACTGGTTTGCTCATACATTAACACCTTATATTCTACTCAAGCATTCACAACAACACCCATATATAGATTAAGGTTGAAGTACCGCCGTCAAACAAAGGGTATAGCAAGTTAACGCAGTTGAGGGTTTGACATTAAGCCTTTGTAAACATAGTTAAACTTCAAAATTTGGAGACAAAAAAGGAAAGGAAGAGAGGTTTATGGTCTTTTACGAAGCACCAATATTGTTACCGCAAATCCAATTGCGATGGCAACTATGATTGCTGAACTGGCTGCTAAAATGTATGTTTCAGTAGGCGGGAAGGTCACTTGGGGGTATGGTGACGGAGTTGCAGATGCTTCATCAACCGCAAAAGAGGTTACAGCATGTGATGGCCAATACGAGTCGCTTCCTTCAAAGGATGCCGTGACTGTGTAGAGTCCTGGAATGTCAGGAGTATAGTTTAGCGTAAAGAATCCGTCGTCATCGCTTGTTACTGTTCCTAGGTCCCTGTAATTGCCGTTGGAGTCTATAGCTGTTAATTTTACCTGCACGCCAGTTGTGTTTGTTGGTCTCGGTTTTTGCTGGTAAACGTATTGCATCCAAGTGCTCATGCTATCGTCAGAAACTGCTGCCACGCCGTTTGGAAAACGCGAAGCCTGTTCAGATTGCACTGTACCCGCAGCAATGTCGGTCACGGAGCCTTTAATGACAAGGGATCTTCCCAGTTCAATTGAAGTATCGGGTGCATTTATGTTGGTGGCTGTTGGACCCTTACCGAAGCAGTATAATTGTTCGTCAAAGAGGTTGAGACCTACAAGGTAACCGTCTGCAACAACGTAGCCCCAAGGCACATAACCTGATGAACCATGGAAGGGTATGGTCCATAGTTCTTCTCCTGTGGTGGCATTGAGGCAAATCATGGGTGACCCTTTCCAGTAAGGTGCGTTTGAGGAATGCTCATTGGTGTGGAAATAGATTTTTCCATCAGCTACAGCGCATATGCCGAGAGGATAGCCACCGTAGGGGGTAGCAAGCCCTGCCATAGTCGCGGTACTATAGTTCCATAGTTGTTCGCCGGTTTTAGTGTCGTAGCAGTAGACTACGCCTGAGTAGCCAGTTGAGTAAAGTTTCCCATAAGCAACGGTTTGTGTCCAGATAGAACCACCGCCGCCTGCATAGATATTCCATGGATTTTCTGAGGATGTAGTCCACAAGTAGTTGCCATTATCTAAGTCGTACGCTGAATAAGATATTGTTTCTTTATCCCAGAATATGAAAACCCTGTTTGAAGTATCGATGAATCGAAAACTTCTTGTGACGTTTCCTTCTGGCGCTGCATATGTCTTTGTCCAAAGCAAAGTTCCTCTTGATTCCGGTTTTAGGCTTATCGCATACATGGTGTAGCCGGCGTTGAGTTCGTTGACTCCGCCGAACGTGCCTGAACTACATAGTAATACATCGTCATAGATGGCTTGGCGAACTGTCGTTGTTGACGAGAGAGTGGGTATTGAGACGTTCCACGAGTAAGCATCACTCATATTAACGTTTTTGCCTATTGGTCGCCATTGATTATAGCTTGTGCTTGTGAAGTCAGTGGCATTTGTCGAACCGGTCAGACTATGGCCTGCCGTGTTGTTCCACATAGCCAACCATTTACCTGAAACGTTTAGTACATATCTTAGGATTTCTCCGTTGGGACCGTATACTTCAGTGCCTGTAGGGACGCTGGTCATATTGAACAGTAATTTTCCTGTCAACGGATCGTATGCATTAGCGAAGTTTGCTGTCCAGAGGTATCCGTTAGGGATCACTCCATGTTGGTTCATGGAATCGTATGCGTAAAGTTGTCCGAATGTGGGGGCAGTAACAGTGCTACCTAAAGTATCGCTTGACCATATTGTTTTGCCAGTTCGAATATCAACACAGACGTATCCACCGCTTGCGGAAGCGCTACCGAGGGGAACTGTATAGTAAAGTCTCCCGTACATTGCAACGGGATTCTGTAGTTGCGTCTCGTATTGTGTTCCGTCATAGTAAGTGGTGCCATTTTCGCGTGTGTTTGTACCTCCAACAACACCGCCGTCCCTCATGGGTCTTGTCCACATAATGTGTGCCGTATTTGGTGCTGTACCGACCGGTTGGACCTTCTGAACTATATGCGCACCAGCTAACCAATTTGATGCAACCTGATACCAGCCGTTGTTCTGTCCTTCTATAGGTCGACACCAGTATTCTTGAGGAAGCGGATAGTTAGGCGGCTGCGATATTGCATCTGCTTGTACGGTAAATGTTGCTGTTGCATTGCTGGACAGATATGTATCGTTCTCATAATCACTTGCGCTTCCAGTTATCCCTGTTGCGCCAGTTCTGGAGAGCACTTGTCCGGGGAAGGTAAAGAGAAGTGTGTAATTGCCAATTTCTGTTGGAGTATACAGCGTATAGCCGCAGCCAACGGAGTCAGAGTCAACGGGACCGATTACGTCTACGGAACCGCCGGGTTTAGTAATCTCTACTTTGAAATCTTGCCATCTGTCACCAGCATTGCCAGCGGCTGTGGGAGGAAGTTTATCGAGCCAATAAGCCAAAGTAACCTGTTGACCAACGCCAACGAGGCTAGGGGTTGCAGTGATGTATGCATAGGTGGGTATTTTCCAGGGCGGAACATGTGCATTGGAACTTGGTATAGCGAGAATTGAAGCAGACATTGTCAGAATAAGAAACAACACAATTAATACGTGATAGCTTTTAATTTTTAGTGATTTCATATTTTTTCGCCTTTAATGGTAGCAAGCAATCAAAAAGATAGTGCTAATAAGACTCACTCACCTATCGTGAGTGCAAAAAACCCATGGCACATACGTTTCATTCAATCAACTAAACAGGAAAAACATAGATAATCAAAAAGCTAATGAAAAAGGAACCTTTTTTTCTTGCCCATAGCAGGCGGCTCAACAGCCCAAGAAACGCAGCTAACTCACCACTAACGTTAATATAGATTAAGTTAACCCATCATTACTTAGCGGTGGATTTAGTGTTCAAAACGGTAGGTTTAGTGTCCCGTTACGACAAAAAAGCAGCTCTAGCACTCACCGAAGAATTAACCTTCTACCTCCAAAACAAAGGCATAGAGGTTTACATCGAAGAGTCCCTATCCGACAAAATCACCGCTAAAGCAACCTTCGTTCCGCTCGCCAAAATGAAGGTAGATTTCATCATAACCATTGGCGGCGACGGCACCATCCTCCGCACATGCATCAACGTGCCTAAACCTGAACCGCCCATCTTATCCATCAACATGGGCTTAAGAGGCTTCTTGACGGAAGTCGAACCCAAAGACGCCTGCACCGCTGTTGAACGCGTCCTTGGAGGCGAATACAAACTAGAAAAATGCGGCAAACTCGCCGTGTCCGCAGGCGGCCAAGAACTTCCCGACGCCCTAAACGATGTTGTTATCTCCACTGGAGAACCCGCCAAAATCCTTTATACCCAAATATGCAAAAACGGCAAACCCATCCTCAAATGCCAAGCCGACGGCTTAATCGTGGCAACCCAAACGGGCTCCACGGGCTATTCGCTATCTGCAGGCGGTCCCGTTCTTGACAGCGACGCAGATGCTTTCCTGTTGACGCCGATTTGCCCCTTATCCGTGTTTCATTCGTTGGTTTTCCCCACGGATTCCACAATAACCTTTGAGGTTATCATGCCTCGTGAAGTGCTGATTCTGATTGATGGTAACTTCCGAAAAATCATCAGCGCCGACCAACCCAAACTCAAAATCACCAAATCAAATAACGTCACCTCCTTTATTCGGTTTGAAACCGAATTCTATGATAGACTGCGAAACCGATTGCTCTTTAAGGGAACAGAATGAATCCCCAAGACAACTCCAAAGGCAAACGCGTAATCGTTTTAGATACCTCCGCGTTTGTAGCGGGATTTGACCCTTTTGCGATGCCCGAACAGCAAGTCACAGTACCTAAGGTTGAGGAAGAAATTAGGCGCAGCTCCATGACCAAGACCCGACTCGAAGCAGCCATTGAAAGCGGCAAACTAAAAGTACAGGCACCCTCCCCAGACGCAACCAGCAAAGTCAACGCGTTTGCTAGCCAAGCAGGCGACGTATTCAAACTCTCAGAAACAGATCTACAGCTATTATCGGTAGCTTTAGAACTCAAAGAAGCTGGTTATGCTCCGCAGATTATGACAGATGACTACTCAATTCAAAACGTTGCAAAACGGATGGGTGTGGAGTTTGTGGCTTTGGCAACGTTTGGAATTAAACGGGTACTGGAATGGGTTAGGTATTGTCCAGCGTGCCACCGCGAATATCCTGCGAACGCCAAATTTGGGGATTGCCAAGTTTGCGGCACCGAACTCAAACGTAAACCCCGCCGACAACCCCAAAAATAGGTTAGAGCAGCAGCAAAAGCAAGAGCAGCAGCAAACCTTCGCCGCCAAAAAGAGGCAACACCAAACGTTTTGCTAACACAATAGCCTTGTCAACAAGCGTTGTAACGGATTTTAAGTGCTCTTCACCGATGACTCTAATGTCTGGCACAACTATGTGGCGGCAAGCGGCTGCGCAAACTTCAAGATTCTCCAAAGCTTTCTTCGCAACTTCAGTGATGTATTGGATTAGGAGTGTTTGGTCCATGACCTCTCCCACTGGATGATAACCCCGCTCGCCTGTGACCAAGGCACTTACAGCATGTGTGTCTGTTGTGAAGACCTCACTAACATCAAAGCCTAAGCCAGAGAGGGAAGCAAGAATTTTTTCTCGCAGCCCTGGAACCATATTGTTGCCGTCAATGACTATGTATGCGGTTTTTTGTTTTTCCACTTCCACCGCTATAGCAGTTATGCCGCCAGTGCCCATGCCTGCTTTGAGGCTGAATTCTGTAGGATAAACCGTTGCGGAGCCCACCTTAAACGGCTTTGTAGGTTGGGCAACTGCTTTCTGGAGACATTTGGAGGCAGCACGCTGCAACTCATCCAGATGCTCTGCAGTATCAATTACGTCGGTTAGACTGTTATGGGTGTTAACGACTAAGGCGTTTTTCAACCCGTATTTTTTGGCTTCCTCACTTACCGCTTGACCTAGCTCTTGAGGGAGGTCTTCGGTTGTTTGAGGCGCTAAAGAAAAAGACAAAAACGCGGTATCGCCAAAGATTTGGCAGGAAGCAATTGCTGCGCCATCTATTTCTCGAACCAAGGGAGACGCCAAAGATTGCTGTGCTGTAAACTTTGCGGATGCAATGATTTCGGCGATAATTTTGTGGTTTTGGGGTTGGGAGGCTAAATCCAGTTCATGCCCCAATATACCTAAGGGTATGCAGGAGTTACAGCCAAATTCGCTGTCAAATCGGAATTTGAGCAAAGAGGGCAGGAGGCTGCTGCCGATGTTTTTGAAGGGACCCGGATGCACTTGGGGCACAATTATTGCGGCTTTGGTTTTTTGGGCATCGAACTTGATGTATGTGACGTCTATGTTTGAATTTTGGCCCATGGTTTCTAAGTATTTTTCTAAAGGTTCGTTTAGGTTTGTTACCCAGTTGAGTAGAAACGCCCTAAAGAGAGGCATCGCAGGGAGGGAGTAGCTTTTTTGGCCTAAATGGTCAATTGCGGAGAGCAAGAGGTGTACGGCTACATACCCTATTACGGGGGATATTATTATGAAGACCAAAATTTGCAGAAGGGTGATTCCTGTTAAGGTGACCCAAAAGGTGGTAAAGAGGGCTATACAGAGAAGGGGTCCAAGTAAAGTAGATACCAATCGTCGCCAAAGGGCGGCAGAGGACACCGCATTAAACACAAGCAGCCTTAGGGTTATTATTGCTGCGAAGCCCAAGAGACAAAGTTTAACCCAGAGTAGCCAGCCAAAGGCTACACTTAAGCCAACGCCGATAATTATGAAGAGGAGCCAGATTATCCAGCATACAAACGACAACGCGAGGGTTCGGCGTATAAGGAAGATGGGGTCGTCACGTAAGAGAACTTTGCTGATTAGGGTGTCACCGGTGAGGGTTGCGGCGAATAGGGCGATTCCGAGGAAGAAGCTGTTTATGGATGGAAATATGGCGTAGGTGCAAAGGGTGATTGCGGCTATGCAAATGACTGCGACGGCGAGGAGCGCTTTTTTGAGTGAGGGAAGGAGGAACATGGATGAATAGTGTTTTGTGGCGCTGTCCATTGAGTGATTAAGAGAAGAGTTAGGCTCCATTTCTATCCGCATTTAGGAATTGGTTAGCCCTATTAATATTTAGCTAACTTTTGGGCAGGGTTTGCTAGACACGAATTACATTTTTTTCTATAACAACCAGCCATCGCAAGCTTGTTTTGACAGTTACATGTTTAAGTCAAAGGGTTAAAAAGGGCTATTTTGCCAATTCAACAGCCAAAAACAACATGCCGCAGAGGAGATACCGTTTTATGTTTAAACTCACAATCATATCAGTTTGCGAAGTATATGCCAGAGCAAGATTTGCCCCCCTCCATCTTCCTGATGCTGGAAAGAAACGTGGGCAAAAAAATCAGAATAATCATCGACCCCGCCTATGGGTTTGAGGGAACCCTAGCCGCAGTAACACGGGAACCCTCAGCCATCTGGCTATCCGACGCAGACGCCATAGTTCTAAGATCCACAATCGCCCAGCCAATTCCACAGGTGGCAAGTCGAGAAGAAAGAGGCGACTTATACCTCAATCTGGCATCCATTCAACGATTAGAAATCCTGCCGCCTACCCAACCAAGAAGCAGTAGCCGATAAAAACCTAAAAAATAATAATTGAAAGTTTAGAAGAAGATTTTTGCTAGAACCGAAACAACAATCAAAGTAATAGAAAGAGCCACAAGCAGTTCTGGGCGGACTTTGATGCCTTCCGTTTCTTCCTCAAAGAACCTAAGCAAACCTGCACTAGCAGCAGGCATTGGACCTGACTCTTTCTTTCTTCTGCGTCCACTCATCAAACATCACTTTTTTGAGATTGTAGGGTCTAGTCTTTTTTTGACCTAATTAATCTATCGCCGAACTTCGCGGCTTCAGAGAATCCAACAAACCAGACGGATGCATCAACCCTGCGCGGTATACAAAAGCATCAACAAAACACAGCCAAAGCAAATTAATAATGCCCAAAACAAGAAGAACAGGGAACTTTATGCATATCCGTGAATTCCAAGAAATGATGAAACAACTCTACTTCAAAAGAGACAACGAAAGAGGCATCGAGGGCACGTTTAACTGGTTAGTGGATGAAGTGCAAGAGTTAGGCGCGGAACTCAAAGGGTCCGACAGAGAAGCAACAGAAAAAGAATTCGCCGACGTCATCGCCTGGCTAGCATCTCTTGCCAACATAATGGGCATCGACCTTGAAGCTGCCGCGTTGGCTAAGTATCCGCACAAGTGCCCCAAATGTCAAAGCGCACCCTGCCAATGCACCTTTTAACCAAGACGCTTCTGCCCCAACCCCGTCGCTAACCAAACATAGCGACGGACACCTTTACGTTCCACGGTACCCTCAGCCTTGAGCAGACGCAGATGATACATCACGACATTATAGGATAATCCCGCTTGGGTGGCAAGTTTGGCGGCGCTAAACCCTTGCTTATCAAGTTCCAAGAGTATTTTGGTTCGTGCAGCTAGCCCGTTGTGTACGTTTTTGATTTTTTTAAGGTAAGCATTGGGATGCCAGGAATCCTTGATGATTTATCACCAAACAATCAAGGGGCAGTTTTGGTTCAAAAGCTTTCGCTTACTTGAAGTCAAAGAGAGTGGCTTGTTTGGGTTTTTTGTTATCAAACATAACGGCGAGTTCTTCTTTAATTAAATCCATCCGCTGCGTGTAATAGGCGGGTAAACCGTATTTGTCAACCAACTGTTGGGCTGCCACCAGATACTTCTCGATTCCGCCTCGGTAAACGGTGAGGGTTAGTTTTCCGCCGCATGAGGGGCAGTTACCTTTGAGGGGTAAACGTCGGAATTTACGATTGCAGGATTTACATCGGAACCCCTGCGTGGAGAAAGCGCGCATGTTCCCAGCGATGTCACGCATGAAGTGAGTGTTAAGCACCTTGAGAGCTACCCGGCGGGCGTCGACAGCATCGATTTTCTCACCAAGCTCTAGCTGCATGTGAAGCTTGTCTATCATGGATTTGAATTCTTTGTAGCTGCTGTTGGCGTTACCAAGGTTGATGCTTGTGCAGGGTGTGGTGAATTGGAAGCCTTCAAACTGGGCTTCGGTACCGAGACGATGGCTGATGACATCCATTATAGCGCTGGCGGGCCGGGCATCAAATTTTTCTTGAGTTTTCTTGTAGAACTCTAGTGGATAGGTGGAGCTGACGTCGAAATCATGGAATTGCCGCTGCACCTCTTTGGTATTAACGAAGGGGATGAGCAGGATGGGGGCGTCCATGATACCGCCGATTTGTGCGGGAAGATACACACGCGAAAAATTAAGCAGCGTATCGAGACCAAGCATTATGGCGTCTTCGTCGCCGTCGCAGTCACGTCGTTTCGCGCTGTGCCAAACTGGATGGGCATAAATTACGTTACGATCAGTGAAGCCGACAACCCGACCCAAGATACAAGCGCAAGTGTGCGGCGCCAAGCCAAAGATTAGCTGCCCGACCATATCCTCGGCTTTCTTGACGTTATAGTAGGGGTGCAGCTTGTAGACGCGAGTAAGCATATCGTCGATAAAGTTAGCGATTTGCACAAAGTACTCCCCAGCCGTCCAGGGAATAACGACATCTTGGAGTTTCAGTTCACAGACTTGATTAGGGTCGGTTAAGGGCAAACCATGCGTATCGGCTAGATAACCCATTTGATGCATCTTCTCAATGGAGACTCCGATTTCGGCTGGTGTGATATGGGTTAGGGGGGCATTGGTAGCGTCAAAGCGGATGGTGCCATCCTTATACACAGATAAGCCATGCTTAGCGCGCAAGATGCCTTTTTCAATGATTTCTGGGGTCTTGTCAAGGTTTGTGAGACCTTTGACGCCGCGGAGCATCTTGGGAGCCTGATAACCTAGTGTAGCGCAGGCGTTGTTGACAAGGTCGCGGAAGTTTAAAGATTGACGCTGATAGAGAACCCCATCGGTTTTGCAGGTTGCGCAGCCAGCATCCTTAACGGCTCTACCGCAACGGGGGCAACTCTTCTCAGGGACTGTTTCGCAACCGCATGTATCGCATCTGATTTTTAGCGTGTAGGTTTTGCAGGTGGGGCATTTGCGTCGGGCTAGCTCTACGAAGACGTGGTCTTGTTTGGCGGCTTCCATAAGGTCTCGATGTGAACCGCCTGCTAAGCTGACGGGGAAAAGTACGTGGACGAGGGGTTTCATTTCACGGTGCTTTGCCTTCTCGGGGCGACCCATACGTCCACCCACATAGGTTGGGGCTTTATCTTTAATCTGCACACCTGAGAGCAGGCTTAACAATTCAAGAACCGACGCCGCCTGCAAAGAAGCCGTCTGCCGCGAAGTACCATAGCCCAAGGTGAAGGCAAACGCAGCCGCCTCCTCGCCGCTTAACACGACTTTACCTTCAATCATTCGGTGGGGCGCAAAGATTTTTCGAAGTGCCTTAATTGCGTCCTCAGTTGGGGGTCCTGTGATTTTTGATGCAACACCATCCGTCAAGGTTACTTCACTGCTTGCCAGCCATTTTCGCAGGGACTCGACTTCTTGAACGGTACACAAGCCCGTCCAATAGAAGATGCAGTTAGCGGCTAGCGGCACATCCAAAAGGTGGCTGAGTGCGATTGCTTCTTGGGTGGTGGGTTTGTTTTTGAAGGGGTCAAGTATGAAGTCGTCAATTTTCTGGGGGGTTAGGTTGCAGGCTTCGGCGGCTTTTTTGGTGTCGGCGCCAAATTTTGAGAGGATTGCGTTCTGAAGGTCTTTGGACCACCATTCCTCCACGTAGCCTGAGGGCGGCAGAGCTTTGTTGCTGTAGAGGAAATCACCGAAGTCAATGAGCATGTCGCCTAAGAATAGGATTTTTTGGATTTTCCCCTGTACGTCGGGGAAGTTCTGAAGCGAGACCCTAACCACGGAGTTATCCTTAAGCAAAACCACAGGCTGCTCAATACTATCCACAGGCAGAGTCACACCGCCCTTGCCGGGCAACTCTAAACGCATCTGGGTACCTGCAGCAAGAAAACTCTCCACGACAAGCATAGTGGCAGGATGGATACCTACAGCTGAGAGCCCGGTGTTTCGTGAGCGACCGTAACGCAGTCTAAAGCCGCCTTTTGTGGAGGGGAAAGCAAAGATGGGCCGTCCAGCGATGACGTCGTCCATGAAGCCGCCCGATTTCTTCTCCGATTTCTTCTTAAAGTTTTTGAGCCACTCCCAACCCGAAAAACCCAATTTATCAATGATAACATAGACTTTTTGGGCACGCCCTACAATGCCGTCATTAACCACACGAAGTGCTCCACCGCGGACACGGTTGGTTTCGACGCGTTCCAAGTTGCGGTAAGAGGAGACCTCCACAGGATCAGACTCGGTCCCCGTGCATTCAACGGGAATAAGATTTAGCGCTTTCCGAAGCTCCTCGTCGGGAATGTGATATTGGAAGCGCCCAACGGAGCGTTCATAGAGCCGCAACTCCTCTACAAACCGCGATACTTCTTCTTCAGTGGGCTTGTACGTGTCTAAGTTTAGTTCGCGGCGTACATAGTCGCCTACGACTAAGGTTAGGGCTTGGTCGGTGCCGCCGGCAGAACGGATGGGTCCTGCGAAGTAAACGGCGAGGTAGCGGGTTTGGTCTGCGTTCTTTTTTATTTTAACCTGAGCGATGCCCTGGATGGGAGCGGCAGTTAACCCTTCTGTGAAGATGGCAAGCGCTGTTCGAATCGCCTGCTCAGCTAGCTGCTCGGGTCCCTGTTCTTCGTCGGGTTTGAGGAATTTACCTTGAGCAACCTGCTGTGCTACTTTGAAGGCAACTTCTTCGCGGGGTATCTTAGCGCTTAGGTCGCGGATGCTAAGTGCAACGCCTTTGGGTCCAACGAGACCTTCCACTAGGTCGGCGATGTCTTGGGCTACGATGCATTCAGTTTTGAGGGCGGGGTCGAGTCCTCTAGAGCGAGCGCTGTCGCTAATCTCGTAGAGGTGTTTAAGTTCGTTTTCCATGGAGTCAACGTAGTTTTGGTAGCCCTGGCTAATTTTCAAGATAACCGCTCACTGGCAAGATATGAAGCAAGGGTTATTTTGGCTTTCTAAAAGAAAACCTAAAGGCAACAAGAAAAATTAGGACTTAACTGTTTTTATGGCACAGATTATGTCGGATATGCGTTGTTTGGAGTCGCTGGATTCGGTAATGTTGCCGGTGACTATGATGTCTGCGCCTGCAGAAGCAGCTGCTAGGGCTTGCTCTTTGGTTCGGATACCTCCTCCTACTATGAGGGGTATGTCGATGTAGTGTTTAACGGCACGTATCATCTCGGGGGGAACGGGATGGGCTGCGCCTGAGCCTCCTTCAAGGTAGATGAAACGCATACCGAGATATTGGCCAGCTAGGGCATGGGCGGCTGCAAGTTCAGGTTTATTATAAGGCACCGCAATGGCTTTGCCCACAATGCCAGCAGTTCCACCTTCGCCTACGATGATATAGCCCATGGAGATGGGTTCGAGCTTGAATTTCTTAACAAGAGGAGCCCCAAGGATTTGGACGCCCATCAAAAAGTAGGGGTCTACCGAATTCAGCAGGGACATAAACCAGATGGCGTCTGCATGCGAGGTTATGCCAGATACGTTGTTTGGAAAAAGAATCGTTGGTACCTTTACTGCGGTTTTTATGGCTTTAGTCACGTTATCAAGATGCTCTTGGGAAGCAAAGGTCGAGCCGCCAATCATTATAGCTGCTGTTCCGCTGTTGTAAGAATTCTCTGCGATTCGAGAAGCGTCGGCAGAGGTGACTTTTTCGGGGTCAATCAAAGTAAGGTGGATGGAGCCTTCGGCTGCTATTTTGTCCAGCAAGTACTTTTCTATGGGACCAACCATTAGCAATCCTTCAGTTACTCATTCTTTGCGTTTGTTATAGAGGTTCTTTTCTGGGTGCCGTATATGCGGTCGGTTAACATGCAGTAAACGTCAACTTCGCTTTGTGCGGATTTAATTGGGAATTCTTCTTTAAGACCACAACTGCTGCATTGGGCTAAGGCATGGCTGTCTTCGCGGAAGATTTCTACACGCACAGTTTCTTTCCCACATTTAGGGCAAGAGAAGAACTTTGGTAATCGTTTCTTTGGAATATGAACAACCTTTTTCCTTCTTCGCCCCATACAATTAACCTTCTTTTCGTTTGGTGATGTGCATTAATATTTATGCTTGTCCTTAAATACTTGCCTACTAACCATCAAGAGGAGGCAGTGGAAAAACAGTGAACCTAACGCCGTCTGTTTTAGAAATGGATTTTTCCGAGACCCAAAAAAGAATCTGCCGCTTCATCAAAGAATACGTCGAAAGCACTGGCGCCAAAGGAATTGTGCTGGGGCTATCTGGCGGAATTGACAGCACAACCATCGCTGCACTTTCAAGCATAGCTATCGGTGGCGAAAACGTTTTGGGTTTAATGCTTCCCGAAAAAGAGAATTTTAACCAAAAAGACATCGATGACGCCAAAACCATCGCAAATCAATTCAACATTTCTACCCAAATCTGCGATATGACCCAAACCCTAAACGGCTTCTACAACGAAATTCCAATCTTTGACCCAGCGGATCGGCTCTGCAAAGGAAACATCAAAGCCCGAACCCGCATGATATATCTATACTATTATGCTAACAAGCAAAACCGCATCGTCTGCGGCAGCTCCGATAAATCAGAAACTATGATGGGTTATTTCACCAAATGGGGCGATGCAGCAGCAGACATAGCACCAATTCTGGACCTTTACAAGACTCAGGTCCGCAAACTTGCCTTTCATATGGGGATTTCAAAGGAACTGGCACTCAAACCATCCACCCCAGGTTTGTGGCCCAACCAGCTTGCAGAAACAGAATTAGAAATAAAATATGAAACCCTCGACTTAATTCTGTATGGGCTGGAACGATTTATGACTCCACAGGAAATTGCTCAACAACTAAGCGTGGACCAAACCCTTGTTGAGAAGGTTAAAACGCGGTGGCTTCTTAATGAACATAAACGTCGATTACCCTTAGCACCTAAAGTGGGTTATCGAACTGTGGGAAACGATTTTAGGCTTCCAAGACACAACTATTAAGGAATAGCCGATGAAGGATAAATTCAAACTTGCCCTCTGCCAGATCAGCAGCAAAAGAGAAGACAAACAGGGCAACCTCCAAAAAATAGAAGAGTTAACCCGCAAAGCCAAAGCAGAAGGCGCTGAACTCGCAGTTTTCCCCGAAATGTGCCTTACTGGTTACGTGTTGCATGACCAAATCTACGAGCTAGCCGAAACCATCCCCGGACCCTCTATCAAAAAGGTAGAGGCTTTAGCTAAAGAGACGGGTATGCATATTATATTTGGGATGCCTGAAAGAAGCGAAAAAGCCAAGCTAACGCTCTATAATACTGCCGTCTGCATTGGACCTGATGGAGTAATCGGGAAATATCGAAAAATGTATCTGCCCACGCATAGCGTGTTTGAGGAGAAACGTTATTTTCGTCTCGGCTATGAACCTGTGGCATTGCAAACCAGCCTCGGTAACATCGGCTTAACGATCTGTTACGACGTATTCTTCCCAGAAGTCTTTAGGCTGCCACGGCTTATGGGTGCGCAGCTTATAGTCTGCATTTCTGCCTCGCCTGCGGTTCGTCGAAGCTACTTTGAAGTTTTGACTTCTGCAAGGGCATTGGAAAACACGGCTTTTTTGGCTTATGTAAACCTCGCAGGGGTTCAGGAGGGTTTGCAGTTTTGGGGTGGAAGCCGCCTTGTAAGCCCTACAGGAGATGTTTTAGCTAAAGCGAAGTATGATGAAGAGGACTTTGTAATAGCAGAGGTCGATTTTACGGATTTGCGTGCAGCGGAAACATTCATCCCTACCATGCGGGATCTGCGTCCGGAGCTTTTTGAGAAGCTTAAGGATTTTTGTGAGCGTTTCTAGCAGGTCACGTTTCGTGTTTTTTGATGTTGTTTAGAATCACAGGTGCATCACAGCACGTGATGTCAAGGGTTGTATGGTAAAATCACGGTGATTTTGGCGTGATGGATTGATATCACGGGGTTTTTTGTTTAAATCACGTGTGAGACTATGGAAAAACAAGGTTGTTTTGAGAGGAGATTAATTGTAAAAAGTGTGTCTTATTCGATGTGTATCCGTTAATTTTGTGTAGTATCGCAGTTTGTAGCATTTGCAAAAGTGCATTTTTTATGTAAAGTTCAGGGTAAAAGGTTGTTTGAATCTTTGAGAATTTAGCCTTTTTAATGTTAACTGGTCAGAATTCGACGGGAAACCGTCGAGAACGTTTGTAATTTCCTTGTTTTTTAATTTAGGCTGTAATTTAGCTTTTTATTTTGTGGATACATGGAGTTTAGCGCTTGGAGAAAGGATAAAAACGCGAGTAGGTATACAAAACTGTATCCATTACAGAGATGGAGATAAACGATAAAATGAAGCTAAAAGAAGGAGTACAAGCATGGTTAAATGGGGCTTTAAACGACCCCATTGTACAAATACTGGCAAAAAACAGCCAATTAACTAAAACACAGCTCGAGACGTTCTTAATTGACGTTTTAGCCGAAAATATATCAGGCAAACAACTAAAATACGACGATAAAGCCGCCTTACGGCTAACAAGGGCAAAAATAAGTCGCGGAAGCTTTAATAGGACATTAAAACAGTCCAAAGAAAACGTCATAAAATCCATCTACACGGTCCTACTTTTAGGTTATTTAGGTGTGTTTGAGAGCACAACTCTTGACCCGTACCTCGAAATAGCCAATAAACTGCACAATTATGTGGAGGCTCACCAGGACGTACCTACCAAGGAAGAGGAGCTAAAAGACCATCTAAAAGTCATAGAAATCATCCGAGAAGAGCTAGAAACAAGCCTAAAACGGCTTTCTAGCCCATCAGAACAGCCTCTGTGATGTCACAAATCACAACAAATCACCATTTTTTGGCTATAAAATGAAGTTATTAACCCAGGAGAATAGACCTTAAATCACTATTAAATTCTGAAAATAAGCTTAAAATAAAGCTATTTTTTAGGCAACATTGTTAAGGAACTATCTAGAGGAAAATATGTGATGTGTGATATCATGTATAACTGTGATAAAAAGACCGTAAACCTTAAAAAAGCCCATGGAAATAAGTGTGATGTGTGATGTAACCGTTTGAATCACGGCAAAATCACCGAAAAATCACAAGCATCATGAGGCATGATATCACGGTTGACTTAACCATAATACTTGTTGGCGTGCTGCTTGCTGCTACAACGGGAGCTTCCATAGAGTACTACAGGCAAATACGTAAGGCACAAAAAGAGTATGAGAAAGCGCGAGACTTCGTGGAAGATATAGTGTTAAGTTTCAACCGGGAACTTAAGCGCGAATCAGATCGTTTTGAATCTATAGCATTTAAGGTTGATGGAAGCGCATCGAAGTCTGAGAGTAACCAAAACAAAATTGAAAACTTTGAAAAAAAGTTAGCCTTCCTCGAGGAACAACTTGGCAGCGTCGGCCTAAGTATTCAGCAATTACTAACACAAGACACACAAAACAACACTAGTCTGCTTTCAAGTTTAGAGGGGCTCGAATTAAAAATCCAAGACATCGAAGCCTCTCAAGAAACCCTTCGAAATAAAATCATCGAGGTTGAAACCCAAATACAAAAAATACCAACAACGCCACCTGAAGTCAAAACCGAACCACTCATGCCTGTTATACCCATCAAACGAGACAAAGCCATGGCTGCCCTCACTGACACCGAAATTGCAGTTTTAGAAATGCTCTCCAAAGAGGGAGCAAAAACGGCGCCTGAAATCAAAGAGCGCCTCCAGCTTAGCAGAGAGCATACGGCGCGGTTGATGAAGAAGCTCTATGAGGAAGGGTATCTTGAGCGTGAAGCGGGCAAAATCCCGTTCAGATACAGCATCAAAAAAGAGATGGAAACCTTGATGCAGAAAGCTGAAAGTACCTCTACGTAGACGAGATTTTTTTATTTTATATGTTGCTTTATTGCTGCCTGAGCAATGTTGGGTGCTGTTTTGTATTTGAGGTTGTTGGGTCCTCCAGTTCGCTGCAGCATACCTTTATTGGCCATACGAGAAAGATAAGTGGAGATAGTGCTTAAGCTGACGGGTTCTTTGAGTTCCTGCTCATAGACAGATTGGATCTCTTTGGACGAGAACCAGATCAGGGGGAAGTTCTTTTGGATAACAAGCTGCACCTTCTCAAAACGTGACAAAGATTTGTTTGTAATTGCGGTGGTAGCGTTGGCTGTTGGGTTTTCGCTTGGTGCACCACCTAACAGCTCTACAAGGTCAAGTAGCCGCATAGCTTTGTCACGGGTCACTTGACCCTCAAAACCAATGGTATATCGATTACCATCGCTATCGAACAGCTCTACGCGGATCTTGCGAGCCGGCACTTGTTACACCTTAAGGTGTTCACAAGTTTACGCTTCACAGCTTATAGCTGTTATGGTGAAGTAGGGTAATTAGAAAAGACCATTTCAGGCTCATAATTGGAATTAATGATTTTTTTGTGGTTTGTTTGGAATTACCAGCTTCACATGAAAAGGTTAAGTTAAAAATAATCCAGTTATTGATTGGTTTTGATTTTGCAGTGGAAGCGCAGGGGTGCCTTCTTCACTTGTTAACGGTAGAATAAGGGTATTTTAGGGGGAACGGAGTGCGGGGGAAAGCTGTTCACATTGCATCTTTACTGTTATTCACAGTTTTGTGAAAGCTAAAATTGTTGTGAATAGCTTTGAACAGAAAACTTGAGAGTTAAAATCAAGGATTGTAAGGAATCCAAGGAATGCACTTGCCAGGTAATGATTTTTTCCATGGAAAAAACGTATGCACAGACACCCCTCTGTTTCCGATCGAAGTTTTTTTAGGAAAAAGAAGTTTAGGAAGCTTCAAAAAATATTCGCAGAGAGTTTGTCTAAACTCTTAGATAGCAACAATTAATATATGAAAACACAATTTACCACTCAGAGTATATTCTTATATATAGTATATTATGATTTAATTTTATAATCCAGACTTCTTTTCCAGTAGAAACGTTGGGGTGTGTCTTTTTCTAGGGTTACTTGGTTCTTAGCTACTATACGGTTCTTTTTTTAGGAATGTGTTGTTCTAAAACCAGATTTTTGTACTGTATCCTTTATCTGTTCCACAAGAAATAACGGTTGTACCACTGAAAAGATAGGGGCTGAAAAAATGGGCAATTCAAGCGTACTTGATGACGTATTTGACAATTTCGTTAACGGCATTAAACTGTTCAGAGATCGCGAAGTTCTAAGACATGATTATATCCCTGAAAAATTGCCTCATCGTGAAGACCAAATTCGCCTTTTAGGCGTTACAGTAGCCCCTGTCCTGCGAGATGCACGATGTTCAAACATTTTTATCTACGGCAAAACTGGTACAGGTAAAACAGCTGTGACCAAATATGTCCTGAGTCACTTAGAATCTAAGGCTAAGGAATTTGGCGCCCAAGTCAAGTTTTGCTACATTAATTGTCGTATGGTGGGCTCTGAATATCGTGTGTTTGCCAGCTTAAGCCAAAGCGTTGGTTTATCTATCCCCTTCACAGGCTTATCCGTTGGAGAAGTTTTTGATCGCTTCCGCCAAGGCCTTGATCAATCTCGAATAATATTCATAATCGTTCTCGACGAGGTTGATGCTCTCATTAAGGACCGCGGCGACTCCTTTATGTATGAACTCACCCGCATAAACGAAACTCTCCACAATAGCAAAGTCTCCATCATTGGCATATCTAACGATCTTCGCCTCAAAGAATTTCTCGACCCCCGCGTCTTTAGTTCCCTTAGTGAAGAAGAACTTGTCTTTAGACCCTACGACGCGGCTGAACTCCGCAACATCCTCTCGGAACGTTCCAAGCTGTCTTTTCAAGATGGTGTGCTTTCTGATTCAGCTCTAAGCATATGCTCTGCTTTGGCGGCTGCAGAACACGGCGATGCTCGGCGAGCTCTTGATTTGCTGCGGGTCGCTGGTGAAGTCGCAGAACGTCAAGGTTCAAAAGCTATAACTGAGGAGCATGTGCGCCAAGCCGAAAAACACATAGAACACAACAGAGTAATTGACGCGCTCAAAAATTTGACTCTGCACTCAAAACTGGTGCTTCTAAGCGTCTATCATTTAAACAAATCTAACGCTTCAACTGGGGAAATATATGACGTTTATAATGAACTGTGCGGCGAATTTGGTGCAGGGTTGTTGACGCAGCGTAGATTGGGCACATTGATTAACGAGTTGGATTCGATGGGACTGGTGAACGCTAAGGTTGTGAGTATGGGGCGTTACGGTAGAACTAAAAAAATCCGCTTGGAAATTTCTCGCAGTCTAATTCGAGATGTGCTTAGCGGCGATGACATGGTTGGGCGCCTAATCGGTTATTCGCCTCAAGCTCTTCACAAAAACGTCGACAAGACTCTATAAGAACGACAAAATGGTCGTTTCGAGAGTTTGCAGGTTCACTACTGGCACTTTGCCTGGCGTAGGAACTAGCCCTAATTTTTCCATGTAATCCGTTTGGGCTTGCCAGCCGCCTGAATTAATTACGAGTACTCCGCGGTAATTGCATAAGCCGTTTACGTGTATGTGCCCTGCGTGGAATATGTCTGGAACTTTGTCAATCACTAGGTAGTCTTTGTTTTCTGGGGAGAGCATGGTTTTGCCGCCGTAGACTGGTGCTAGATGACGACTCTGGATTAGTAGCCGCATAGCTTTTTCGGGGTGATCATGATCCATGCCGGGAACTACGCCGATTATGTCATCTAAGCTTCTGCCATGATACATCAAAACATCTACGCCGTGCAGGTTTAGCAGGCAGGGGCTTCCTACTGAGTGTATGTTGGCTTTGTCTTTAATGGCTGTGAGATATCCTTCTGGTATGGCGGGTTGGGGGAGTGATTTGCGGGCTGCATCATGGTTACCTGGTGAAATGAAGATGTCGATGTAGCTGGGAATTTTTTCAAAGTATTTGATGGCAAAGTCGTATTGCTTGTGCACGTTGCGGATTGTTAACTCATGCTGCTGTCCGGGATAGATGCCGATGCCATCCACGACATCGCCAGCGATTAGAAGATATTTTACTCGGCCTGCAATTTCACGCATTTCTGGTGTGCCATATTTGCCTCGGAGCCACTGTATGAACCGTTTGAAGGCTTCTTTCTCGAATTTTGTGCTGCCGATGTGAATGTCTGAGGTGAGTACTGCATAGATGGGTTCAGGGGCGCGTTGGATGGCTTTTCTGCCGATTTCGGGGAAAATTATGTCCTCGGCTAGGAACAGGTTGGTTCGGGTTTTGATTACGGCTAGACAGATTATTTGGTCGGGTAAGAGCATGAGTGCTTTTTTGCGTACCTCTTGCTGGGCTTTTTGGGGGACCATTACTGTGGCGCTGGCGTTGAGGTCCTCAACTGTGAGTATGGTGTTGTTTTTTGAATCCCGCTTCTCAGTAAGCATGCATATGATTTTTAGTTTGGTTTTCGGCTGAGACTTCAGCGCCTCCGCGATGGGGGTGGCGCCTCTTACGTCAATTCTTTGCCGAAACAGTTTTTCTATACGTTTGAAGCGGTCTTGGAAATACCCTACATATTCCTCGAGGGTGCCGTTGGATGTGAGTTGGCCAGTGGCGTCGTCGAGGATTTTAAAGTCGGAGGGGATGCTTTTTGCATAGGGGTAGAAAAACTCGTTTACTTCGTATTGTTCGGATAGAGCGGGTTCTGGTGAACTTGCGGGTGGCAAAGTGGGCTCTAGTGTGGGTTCAGACTGGGGCTCAACTACTGCGCTGGTTATGGTTGGCTGATGCATCAAGGTCTCCAGAAAGGCTTTTTCAATAAACATTGGCTTCTCTTGAAGCTCCTCGATTTTTTGGAGCGCCAAATTCATGAGGCAAACGGGGTCGTTGGTTTCGCAGGTTTGGCTTAGGAACTCGAAGGCTTCACTGTTTAGCATATACCCTGCAGTGATTGTTGCCTCAATCGCCTTCTGAAGTCTCTCTTGCCCACTCATCAGTTGTGCCTTAACCTTTGATTGCCTTATTTTTAATTAGCCACTTATGTTTTTGAGTTATTTACTGTTTGTTGTTTTATAAGAAAAATCTTGGTGTGGCTGAGTGATCAAAATATATTTCTTCGGTTTCACCTCTTAGAGCCTGTTGGGCTTGTCTATGCGCTTTTTGTTGGCTATTCAAAATCTACTTAATTTATATAAGCAAACAAGAGTTTAGATGTGTTATAACCTGTTTAAGGTGAATCATCGATGAGTGAATCACGCAAAATCCAGCAGACCCCAACCGGTACCTTCTTTGTTTGCTTACCCCGCGGCTGGGCAAAAGAGAACGGCTTACAAAAAGGCACCTTAGTCAATTTGGAAGTAACAAGCGACGGCAAACTCTTAGTCGAGCCTCACTCAGATGCTGAACCCGCCGTCAAAGTTGCCACACTGGGCGTTGGCCCATATTTGAGTCGAGAAATCGTTGGACGTTACCTGCTAGGTTATGATACTATAAATATTGAAGCCAAGGACCGCATAGACGCCATCGCACGTAACATCGTAAAATCCACGGCTAGCTCACTTGCGGGGTTAGAGATAGTGGAGGAAACAAGTTGTCGGATTTCACTTCAGAGCATTGCGCAGCAGCCATTTGGGTTTTTGCCTCAGAAAATTTTGCAAAGAAACCACGGCTTAGTCGCAGGCATGATTCGCGATGTTTCTACCTCTTTTATTACGGGTGATTTGGAGCTTGCCCGAAGTGTGGTTTCCCGCGACAACGAAAGTAACCGTCTCTACTTCCTACTTGTGCGAACGCTGCGTACCATCATTCAGAATCCGCGATTAAGCGATAAACTAGGCATAACCCCCATTGAATGTCTCGACTACCGTTTAGCCGCAAGCCTAATCGAAGGTATAGGTGATGCTTGTGTTCAAGTTGCCTCCAACACTATAGCACTCAACGGCACCAAACTCTCTGAGGACTTGCGCAAATTGCTCTTTGAGTTGCAAGCTGTTTGCTGTGAAGCCAATGAACAAGCCCTCAAAGCATTTCTCACCAAAGACATTGGGATAGCCGAAAACGTGCGCAACCTTCATAGAAAAATCGATTCTACATACTGTAACATTGAACAGGCAGCTAAGGAGTCTGTGGATTTGATGCCGCAGATTTTGGCGGCGGTTTCGTTTTTGCGCCAGATTTATGAGCGTAGTGTAGACATGGCGGATCTCGTTGTTTAATCCTGTTGCGAACATTGGCTGTTAGTGCCCCTATGCTCTCCCTCATTTAGGGAGCAGCTTTCTACTGGTTTTTAACATGTTAATGCGCTTGTTTTGCGTCAATAGTGACCTACCCCTCTTAGGTTTCTGCATAGAACCTCTAATAGGCTCCAAATATGCCCGCTTAGCCCCTCCCCCTCTATCGTTTTCTGCATAGCTTGAATATTAGCATCCAAAAAGACTGCAAATAGGTCTGTTGGCTTGGTAAAGGTTTTAATCGGCATAAAGATATTCACATGGTAGAAACCGCTATGTCCAGCTTAATTGACCAAGTTGCAGATGCCCTCTACTTCTCTGAGTGCTTAAAGTTTGGCAGCTTCAAAATCAAATCGGGCGCAATAAGCCCCTACTACATTGACCTCTCTCGCGTGCTATCCGCGCCAACTCAACTGTGCACACTAGCCGAGGCCGCAGCAGAAAAAATCCGCCAAATAATGGCAACCAGCAAAATCGACAAATTATCCTCCATAGAACTCAAAGGCGCCTTAATTGTACCCAGCATCGCTTGTAAACTAAACCTCCCCTGCGTTATCGTACGCAAAGAAGCCAAAGCATATGGGGTTACAGGTCGAATCGCTGGTGCAGACGTTAACAAAGGCGACAAGATACTCTTCTTTGATGATGTAGTGAGTGAGGGTCTCTCAAAGGTGGAAGGTGTTAAGCCGCTTCAGGAACTTGGTGCCTCTGTTGAGCATATTTTGGTTGTGGTTAATCGTGAGCAGGGCGGTAAGGAAAAACTAGAAAACCTCGGTTACCACGTTCATGCATTAGCAAAAGTTTCTGAGTTGGTGGCTTCACTACAGCGGAATGGACGAATATCCCAAGCACAAGCTGACCAAGTTTTAGATTTCATCAAAAAGTTTTAAGATGCATTTTGTAGCCAATCAACAATTCTTTCTGTAATCTGCTTGGAGTAACCCATTTCCTGTAACGCCTTCTTTAGTTCTTGTGGTTTTTCTTTCTCCATGTTGATTCCCAATTTATTATGACTGACTCGAACTGCTTATAAAGTTAATCAAATCCCTAAAAATTGAGGGTTAGGTACAACAAAAAGACAGATAGCCCTATATTCATTAACCCCCCATTGTGAGTAAACTGCAAAAACGGGTTTAAGTGATGTCCCAAAATCAAGTGGTTCAGGCTCTGCTTACGCCGCAAGCGTACCCTGAAGAAACAGGCAAAATCGAGCTTATCCAAACACACATATCCTTTGTGTTCATAACCCAAAACTACGTTTACAAAGTTAAGAAAGCCGTAAATTTTGGATTTCTCGACTTCTCTACCCTAGAGAAGAGGGGTTTGTACTGCCAAAAAGAACTTGAACTCAACAGACGACTCTGCCCCCAAATCTATCTCGAAGTTGACGCAATTACACAAACCGGCGAGGGTCTAAAAATCAATGGGGCGGGACAAATCGTGGAATACGCTCTAAAAATGCGTAGGCTGCCCCAAGAGAAAATCATGACTCTGCTCTTAAAAGAGGATAAAATCAACAAAAAAACAATCGGCAACATTGCTAAAATCGTCGCTGACTTTCACTCAAAAGCTCAAACCAACCCAGAAATCAACGAGTTCGGCTCGCTTAAAATCGTCAAAACCAACTGGGATGAAAACTTTTCTCAAACAACAAAATACATCAACCAAACAATCCCCGAAAGCGAATTCGGTTTTATTGAAACCAAAATCAACAGCTTCATGAAAAACAACGGGGAACTCTTTGCTAGCCGCATAGCTAACAATCGCATTCGTGACTGCCACGGTGACCTGCACTCTGGCAACATATTTGTAACTCCTGAAGTCTGCATATTTGACGCCATAGAATTTAACGACCGTTTCCGCTATTCCGATGTTGCTTCGGATGTGGCTTTTCTGGCGATGGATTTGGATTTCCAACAGAAAACCGATTTAGCCGAATACTTCATCACGCAATATATCGCGTACTCCAAAGATTCTCAGCTAACCCAGTTGTTGCCCTTTTACAAGTGCTACCGTGCATATGTCCGTGGTAAGGTTATCAGCTTCAAGTTGGATGACCCAAACATTAACAGCAAAGAAAAAGACGAAGCAATAACCGAAGCAAAAGCATATTTCCATTTAGCGGCTCAATATGCCAAGAGCCTCTAAAGGAACTGTGTAGCTACCCAACCGGGGATATCCAGGTTACCCATCATGATAGGCTTCTGGTGGCAGTCGCTACCCCCTGTAGCTAAGAGGTCATGTCGACTGGCAAACGCTAAATAATAGCTGGTGGTTTCAGGCGTGCTTCGAGAATGCCAACATTCGATGCCGTCAATGTAGGGCAGCATCTTACCTTTAACAATTGCTATCTGTTCAGACAACGTTTTAGATAATGCAACAAGGGATGTTCCATGCGGATCGTTGGGGTGGGCCAGTACCAGTTTCCCGCCTGCGCTCCTGATAAGTTTGGAAGCCTCCTCGAGATACAGCGGGTACTTGGGAACATCGCATTTAACGAGGTATTTGTCGAAGGCTTCTTGTCGGTTGGCAACGATGCCCTTTTTGACAAGATAATCAGCAATATGGGGGCGTCCTAAGGTGCCATCAACAGATTCTTCAATTTGTCTAAAATCGTTCCCCGTAAGGGCAGGTATGTTTTCTTTTTGGAACTCCAAATTTAGGTTGTCTAAGATTTTCGCGGCTCTCTCAGTTCGGTATTTTGCCATGGTTTCCAGTTTACTTTCCAGAGCTGTGTCTGTGGGGTCGTATTGGTAGCCTAAGAAGTCCAAAGAAACTGCTTTGCCGCCTAAAAAGTTGGGGTGTGAAAAGGTTACGTTTAACTCGACGCCTGTTACGTAGCCGATTCCTGCTTTTTTTGCTTCTTCGGCGGCTTCCCGTTGGCAACTGATGTTGTCATGGTCGCTGATTGCCATAAACGCGATGTTTCGCGTCTTAGCTTCTTCTATGATTTGGGCAACGTTGAATTTGCCGTCCGAAGCGTTTGAGTGAATGTGGAGGTCAATTTTCATGTTGTAGACTCTAGACTTTCTCTTCGCCGACGATGAACCATTGGTTCATTTCGTCGTGGCAGGTGTCAACGGTTAGATGCTTGATTTTTAGGTTGGGGTACTTTGCCTTTAGGGCTGGGAGGTCTATGGGTTCAAACTTGTTTTTGTTGGCTATGTACGCTTCTTCGGTTAGCGCGTTTGATTCATATTTTTCCTTGGTTCGTCTCTTTATTCTCGCAAGAGATACTTCTTGGGGGCAACTGGTTTGGAGAATTACAAAGGTCATGTTGTTCTTTGCCGCTATCTCTGCTGCGCGTCCTCGAAGTTCTTGGGTGACAAAGGTTGCATCTAAAATCATGCCGCCCTCCTTTTTTGCCGCCAATTCATCTGCCCGTCGGAACAATTCATCATAAACGGATAATCGTTTGTTCATGTTGCCTGCAACTTTGGCGTCAAAAATGTCCTCGTTTTTGAGGACCTCTAATCTGATTAAGTCACTTCGGAGGATAGGGTAACCTTTGATTTTGGAGATTTCCTCAGAGGTTTCAGTTTTGTAGCTAGCTGGTAATCCACAGGTTATTAGGAGAGTTCTTGGTTCTAATTGTGCTTTAACAAAAGACACAAAAGGTTCTTTCATTCTGTGCACCCTTTAGTGTAGTTCTAAATGGGGCTGTATTAAGTTTTTCCAGCCTCATCACCTATTACTATATTTGCTGTTTTCTCTATTTTGTTGGAAGCAAATTCTAAATAGGAAGAGAATACACTTTTTCTTAAAAGAAGGAACATTGCATGGAAGATTTCCAAGTTAAAGATAAAAGCTTAGCCGCTCAAGGTCACTTACAAATTGAATGGGCAGCCAAACACATGCCTGTCCTAAACATTATAAAAAACCGTTTTGAAAAAGAAAAACCCCTCCAAGGTCAAACCCTTGCCGCATGCCTGCACGTAACCAAAGAAACAGCTGTACTCATCAAAGTACTCATCGCAGGAGGTGCTAACGTAGCCTTATGTGCCTCAAACCCGCTTTCAACCCAAGATGATGTCGCTGCAGCCTTAGCCGACAGCGGTGTTCATGTTTTTGCTTGGAGAGGCCAAAACACTCAGGACTATTACAAATGTATCGAGAAAGTTTTAGATTTTAAGCCCACCATGACCATGGACGACGGCGCAGACGTAGTCGGCATGATTCACGGTAAACGCCCAGACCTCATAAAAAACATCAAAGGCGGAACCGAAGAAACCACCACCGGCGTTATTCGCCTAAAAGCCATGGAGCAAGATGGTAGCCTCAAATATCCCATAATAGCCGTTAACGATGCCTACACCAAATATCTCTTTGACAACCGCTACGGCACAGGCCAAAGTACCATCGACGGTATCCTTCGCGCAACTTCTGTTTTGCTAGCCGGCAAGAACTTTGTCGTAGGCGGATATGGTTGGTGTAGCAGAGGCATTGCCATGCGTGCGCAAGGTCTAGGCGCAAACGTCATAGTAACCGAAGTACAACCCACTCGCGCACTTGAAGCTGTCATGAACGGCTTACGCGTCATGCCAATGGCTGAAGCAGCTGAAATCGGTGACATCTTCGTCACTGCAACTGGTGACATCCACGTTATCCGAAAGGAACACATGGAAAAAATGAAAGACGGAACCATCATCTGTAACAGTGGACACTTCAACGTCGAAATCAACGTGCCTGAATTAGAGGCGCTGTCAGTTTCTCACCGCACAATGCGCCCTAACATGGAAGAATACACTCTTAATGATGGCAGACACATCTATCTCTTAGCCGAAGGCCGACTAGTAAACCTCTCTGCAGCCGAAGGCCACCCCAGTGAAGTCATGGACATGTCCTTTGCTAACCAAGCCCTCAGCGCTGAATACGTTGCAAAATCTGCTAAGTTACAAACAAAAGTCTACGTAGTTCCTAAAGATATCGATGAAAAAATCGCTGAACTCAAATTGCAGGCAATGGGCGTCAAAATCGACAAGCTTACTCCTGAACAAGAGAAATATCTTTCAACATGGGAAATGGGGACCACCTAAGCGGTTAAGGGTTTGAGCATGGCAAACTTTAAATTGCCTGACAGAATACATGCCTATAAAGTGGTGAATCACTAAATGGTTAGCAAAGATCAAGCTATCGGTGGAGCAATACTTGCTGTATGCTTAATAGTCGCTATAGGTTACGCTGTTCTAGTAATTTTCCCAGCAGAAATTTACGGACTATTCGGTCAAACCGTTACCTCAAGCACTGGTAACACCATAAGACTGTATGCTGTACTCATTCCGGTGCTGATTGCTTTCCTAGCAATCCTGTTCATTGGAGCATGGATCGGCTGGACAATGGCAACAACTCCGCCTCCAAAGCCAATTGAAGAGATAACTACCGAAATTGAAGAAAAGAAAGAAGAACCCGTAGCAGCCCCCCCTGAAGCAGCAGTCGCCGACGAAAAAGCAGCCAAGAAAAAGAAGTAATCCCAACTTTCCTTATTCTTCTCTTTTCAACTTTTTTACCTATATTTATTAGACCAATAACCCGAAAATAGGCTAGTTTGTTTTCCGCATGTTACGTAGCATGCAATCCACAATATCCTTGCAGACCATGCAGTCCTCAGGAATAGGCTGATTCTGTTTCCGCTCCCCTAAGTAGCCAAGATGGTACTGGCAAGCCGTTGGTTTTTCTTTAATCAAATTCTCACTTAAAATCGACTTTGAAGGCGCTTGCTCATTTTTGGCTTCATTTTGCCGCGGGGTAGGTTGTGCAAGTTTTGTTAAGCAATAAGGGCAAGCATTGTAGGGTTGGTCTGGGTCTTCTTGGAGGTTGAGTGTTTTGAGGGGTGTAGCAAACGTTTTTTTGCATGATGGATTTGGGCAGCTAAACACTCATTGTACCTCTTGTTTTAACGTTTAGCTTACAATGAGCAGATTGGGGTTTATAGTGTTGATGAATTAAAAATAAAGAGCAAGCCTACTCTTCATCGCAGGCCTGCGTGGGCGACGCCAACCGTATCAAATCGTCTGCGCCCTCCGCGTATCCTGAAGCTACCAATATGTCTCCAACCTGGATTTTCGCGTCCCCCCTCGGTCGCAAGCATTGTTCGCTTCTTTTAATAACCAACACTGACATTCCCGTCTCTTCATTAATCCTTGCTTCCTTTAACGACTTACCGACCAACGGTGAATCGGCTGTAACGCAAGCTTGGACTACTGTTTCATCTGCCTCTTTAATTGCTACCTTTAAAATTGGATGTGGCTCAATATCGCGTAGAACAACCTCTGCCATCTCCGCGGCGGCGTCCGCGATTTTTTCTGTCGCAACTCCTAATCGGATTAATCCCAGAAAACCTGAGGCTTCCTCTTTTTTGAAATCGCTTGTTAATGCAAGCAATTCAAAACTGGTGTGTAGTTGATCCATGAGTTCTTCTAGGCGTTCGACTTCTTCGGCTAAATCTTTGCTGTTAAGCATCAAAGCTGTGTAGGCTAAGTCCATCATTAATTCTGATGTATCTTTGAGTTCTACAAAGCGTGTGACGATTTCTTCGAATTTTGCTCTTTTCTGGGTATCTATGGTTTTTAGAGTACCTTCGGCTAGGTCTTTGAATTCTTTGGTTCCTGAGGGTGCCCCTCGGGTGATGAGTGTGTCGCCTTGATAGACGCGTTCGTTGTCGGGGGGGTTTAGTATCCAGTCATGGTTTCTGCGGATGGCAATTATGTCCACGCCCATTCTTGCCGCTAAATCGAGGTCTTCGATGGTTTGTTTAATTATTGTTGAGTTAGGGTTAACGGTGACTTTCATGAGGCGTTCTTCAACTTTCTCAAAGATTTCTCCCACGATCGGGTGAATTCCAATGTCTCGAATTACAATAGCGGCAATATCAGCCGCGGCATCAGAGATTTTATCGGTAGCTGCAGCAACCGTTGAGACTCCGATAAGCGCCTCAGCGTCTTTGATGTCTCGGGCTGCAACCATAATATCTAACTCTAGTAAATACCCTAAATTGTCCACTCGACTCTCCAAGGCTAAGACATCTTCGGCTAGGTCTTTATCGTTGTAGAGTGCAGCGGAATAAGCCAAATCAATCATTAACTCCGAGAGGTTCTTCATTTCAAGAAGCACTTCTCGGACAGGGATCGGTTTATACTCAAATTTTTCGAACTGCGGCAATGCTAAAGGAGCGCTCCACCCAAATAATGCGCGTCTCTAGAATATTTTACTTATGATTTTCCAGATGCTATGCCATAATAACTATTAGCGCAGCAAACAAGGCAGCGGTGGTGATGGCATCGGCTAAGGAGCTTCCTAAAGGTAAAACAAAGTGGTCAGGGTCTAGCCCTCTTTTAAAAGTAAGTATCGAAATGGCAAATGTGACCAAGGTTATGGCTACAAATGCGATGATGTTGGCAATTAACAGCAGCCCCAACAGAACCATTATATTCTGTACTCCTAACGCACCGTTTATTGAAAGCGATAGTAATCCTAAAATCATGAAGAGCAATAGCGACGCAAGCCATGCGCTGAAAATATTTTTTGCATGATTTTTAATTGAAGCGAAGGAGGGTGTAAGGATGCCTAGCGCGAGTTTTGTGGTTGCGGCTGAACCTATCACCAAGCTTACGTCTCCCATCATATCAATCATAGCGGGATAAACGGTGTATATTTCACGATTATGCGGGGCAAGGTTGCTTATGCCTTTTAGTATAGTTCCCGTTATGTTGGCCATGAACGCTACTAAAACCATTGTTAGCAGGGATTCTTTGAGAGTGTTTATGACTTCTTCTTCACGGACATTTTTAGGTAAAATATAGAGAACTAATAATACGTTTACCAAACCGAAAACCACGATTGCACCCTGACCGATGTAACCGCCCGAAAAGTAGAGGTTCAACACGGCAATATAGAGGAAAGTTATGATGATGCCTGCTATTGTTGAAACCGCGGGGTAAACAATGGTATCTGGGTCTAAGCCTTCCTTAAAGGAGCTAAAGGTGAATTTTACCGTTAGCAGGGTGATGAGTAATCCAAGCGACATTGTTGAAACCATAACTGCTAATATGGCTGGAAAATCCGCGAGGGTTATCCCCCAAAAGAGGCTTCCGAATACAATCGCGATGGCTGATATGGTGGCACTTGTTGCTAGCGTCAAGACAATCATGGCTTGGATGAGTTTGTAGAAGGTTTTGGTGTTGTTCCTAAATCTGGGGTAAACGGTGCCTAAGTGTAAGGCTGTGCTTAAGCGCCCCGTTAATAACCCCGTTATTACGCTTTTGACGCTGACGACAGCTGGGTAGAGTGCTATTGCCCATGGTGATAGCTGGAAAATGCCCAGTTGCACCGCAATCATAAAACCTGCAACTAAACCGCCAATATCAAACAGGCATGCTACGGCGGTTTCTTTAAACATTCCAAAGAAACCTTTTGAGCCGGCATGTGTTATATTAGACGCCTCCTAAAGTCCAACAGGCTTAGCACAATAAAAAACGTGTCTTTCTGGGTACTTATGGGTTAGTCGACTGATTTGTGTATCATCAAAAGTTTTCACTTCAACAGTTCCTTTTTGTGCCTGAGAGGTGTGGACTCCTTCCATAGTATTCGCCTTTCTGTTGTTTTGGCTGTCCACATTGCACTAACCGCTGTGTTTGCGGGCTGCCAAAGCCTTTTTTATTTGCCTGCCGAAGTTTCTGAGAGTCACCTATGCCTTAATAGGTTTTTGGTTGATAAACACACCAGGGGTCCTCAGTTAAGTAATCTTTTTTGGCTTTGACTGGCACGTGTAAGTCTCCGCAGTAATCGATGAAGTCACCTGAAAGTCCATAGGCGCGTGCACGGCAGCCGCCACATATCGTTTTGAATTCGCATGCGCCGCATTTGCCTTTGAGGCAATCTGGGTTACGAAGCGCCTTAAACACTTCAGAGCCAAACCAGATGTCTTTGAAGCTTTGCTCACGAATATTGCCTAGTTTTATAGGTAAGTAGGGGCAGGGGGTTACGTCTCCGTTGGGGTAGATGCGGCAGTAATGCATACCTGCAATGCAGCCCCTAATCCACTGTCTCATATCTAAGCCCATGCCTTTGGCGATACGCATGAATTGTGGTGCACACGAGGGGCGAACGTTTAATCGATGTTTATGAACTTTGGCGAATGTGTTGGTTATCATGTCTTCGTATTTTTGTGGTGAAATGTCATCTAATTTGACGCCGCGACCGGTGGGTACGAGGAAGAATAGGTGGAAGTTTTCGACGCCGATGGATTCGGCAAGGGTCATGATGTCGTCTATTTGGTTGTAGTTGTCGTGTGTGAGGGTTGTGTTAACTTGAACAAGCACGTTGTTCTTTCTTAGCGCTTTACAGGCGTTTACTGCTTTTTCCCATGCGCCCGCTACTCCTCGGAATTCGTCATGCTGCGCTGGAATGTTTGAATCTAAACTAATGGAAACAGTTGCGATACCTGCTGCTTTTAGCTTCTTGGCTACAGCGTCATCAATTAGGTAACCGTTGCTTCCCAACCCCATCTTTAACCCCTTTTTGGAACCGTACTCTATGAGCTCAAAAATGTCGGGGCGTAGCAATGGTTCGCCGCCGCTTAGAATAAGCAGGGGGCTACTAACTTGATAGATTTGGTCGATTAGTTCTTTGGCTTCTTTGGTGGTTAATTCATCTTCGAGTTTTTTGTCGGTTGCGTTGATGTAGCAGTGGCTGCATTTCATGTTACATTCGCGGGTAACATTGTAGGACATGACCAATGGAACATAATGCTCGGTTGATTTTGCCTCGGGCGAATACGCTAGCTTTAGGTAATATTCGCATAAGCCGTCTTTAGCCATAAGTTTAGGCTGCCAAAGCGTGAATGGAAACGGCAGGACTGTGTCGAGCATTGCTTTGGCGTGTGCAAAACAGAAATTGTTGCAGAATAACGTGGAAACTTTTGGGTCGATGCCATAGTTTTGTTGGGCGAACTGATGACCGCCATGTATTGGGCAGTTAAGGAATTCCATTTTACCATCAAGAGTTGACCCATCCATTGTCATGTTGATGAAGTGGTCTGCTAACATGACTGACTGGAGTTTCTCTCGGCGCATGCCAACCCTTAGTGTTACTTCAAGGGCGATGTTGACGGTTTTTTGACCAAACTCATCTTTTACCCTTTTCATGGCTGCTTCAACGGCTTCATAACCAAACGTCTTTACGAGCTCCGAAAGAACCAAGAGACCTTTGATGGTTTCGTATTCTTGGAGAAACCTCATTAGGACAACTTGCTGCGCCCAGTCATCAAAAAGCTTCTCTAACGCCTGTGCAGCTTTGGGGTCTTTGTTCGCTAAGAGGGCTTCAACTTGTTTTTGGCCCTGTTTTAGCTTATTGAATAAAGCGATTTTTTCCTCGCTGTTTAAGTGATTATTTTTAGCTATGACGTTTGCATCATAGTTTAGGTGCATGACGTCTTTGGTTAATTCTTTGGCGTCTGCGTAGAATTCGCCGTAAATCTTGTTAAGGTTTGAAGTGACGTTAGGCAGTTTGATTTGTAACTCGTCAAGCAAGACTTGGGTTTCAGATTCCATCTTGGAGACCATTGCCATATGATAAAGCAGTGAACCCGCCATGCCGGGATCAGGTTGTTTACCCATGGCTCCGGCAAAAATTTGGGTGACTACTTTTTTAGCGGAATCAAAATCTTGCTGCTCAATTGCACTGAGTGCTTGGTTTAGTTTGGTTTTGCGTTCGTTTAGGAGTTGAGCCCATTTATGGCATTGTCTAACATCAAAGTTTGTCATGCGTCGCATACCCTTGAAGCATAAGATTTACAGGTTGACCCTAAAAAAGACTAGCGAAGTTTCTGCTAGTTAGCTTGTTGCATCTTCAAAAGAAACGTAGACCCAATAGACTAATTAGGCGCCAAGGAAACATAGCCCAAGAAAGGGTGAACCGTTTGGATTTAGATGCAAACATGATCAACCTCATTCTTGCCTTAGTTGGTTTCCTAATTATGTTTGGGTACCTTGGCGGCATTGGCATCAACAAACCCCGAGGCATGAGCGTCAAAACGTGGTGCGCAGGCTATCTCGGCGTCGCTATCGTATTCGATATATTAGCCATAATCGGTATGGGCTTTGGCTACATTTGGTTAACCTATCTGCTTGTTGGTTTAGCGGCAGGCGCCGCCACTGGCTTAGGCCTACACGTAATGCATCACATAAACGAAGAAGACGAACATCCAACCATAATGGGTTAAACCCATTATTCATTTAATAATTCATCAAACAAAATCAAATAATCCCTTATCTGGCAAATAATCAAGAAATTTTTCCGCACATACTCTTTGCCACTTGCACCCATCTGCATAGCCATATCCCTGTTCTTCAACAAACTAAGCGTTTTCTCTGCTGCCTGATCCACCGTATCGACCAAAAACCCGTTTTCACCATCAATAATCTGTAGCGGAATCCCTCCTACCCTGCGTCCAACAACGGGAACCCCCTTCCACAGCGCCTCTGCCACTGTTAAACCAAACCCCTCGCGCGTAGACATCTGCAACACTACCTGTGAAGCACTCTGAAATGCGTTGACCTCATGATCTTTAACGCCTTTGAGGTCAGTTAACAGGTGAATGTCGGGATCTTCGGCTGCGTGCCGCGCGGTTTTTTCAAAGTATAGCCAGCCTTCAGGGTCGTCACTTGCCATGCCTGCAATTAAAAGCAGTTGCGCGGTCGGAAACTGCCTCTTCACTAAGTGATACACATCGATGGCGCCTGAAGGGTCCTTCCAAGGGTCAAACCGCCCCACCTGCGTAATAATAGGCTGGTCGGCTTGGATGTCATATCTTTCTAGAACTGAGAGAATTTCGGGGTCGGAGAGTTCACGGTTTTTTTCGCTAAGCGGATTAATCGAAGGTGGACGAATAGTCAGCGTAGGCACAGTTAAGCTGGGAACCACATATTGTTTTGCAGTGAAGATTGCCGCGTCATAACTGGCAATGTAGGGTTCAAGGAACTCCCAAACCGTCAAGTTAGGCGTGGACAAATCCACATGGCACCGCCAAATCCACCGATTGCTTTTTTTAGGATAAAATTGGATAAGCGCGGCTGGTTGAGCATCATGAACCATCACGATGTCAGTGTCCAATTTTGATAATTCACTGTTTTTTTTGTTATATTCAATATAGGTTTGTTCTTCTTCTTTGCTTAATGTCAGATTCATGCCTTGCAGAGCGTTGTGGATTTTTTTGGTAACGCTAAAAAATTCAAGGTCTCCTTTGAGAACCTCCCACTGCGTGTCTATGCCGATATCGCGCATTAAGGGTACCATGCTTTGCAATATCTCTGCTACTCCACCCCCGAACGCTGTTGAATTAACATGCGTCACCGATTTACCCTTGAGTTTTTCGCCGAGTTCTCGAACCGCCTTTATGTTTTCGTCATCCACAATGCCCACATAATCTTCAAGCCTAATTTTCTCTTTCAAATCAACCCGCAGCATAAAAAAACCCCAAAATCAAAATAACCCAAAAATGACAAATAATATTTAGTTCGCGCCTAATAATAATGTATTCGCGTTTTAACTGCTAACATTAGTCAGCAAAGAGACGATTTAACCTTCTGCTGTAGCTGCTTTATAGTTTAAACTTGTGGGATTAAGGGAAAAAATTGCGTGTGGGCGCTGATTTTGAGTATGGAACCTGCCGTTTTGTAGTGTGGGCTCCAAACCGCCGCCAAGTCACCTTGTCTCTGCCCCTAGAGGACCAGTGGTTTGACCTTGACTCTGTCGGCAACGGCTACTGGACTCACACTGTTGAAGGCATAGACCCCAACACCCAATACCTGTACCGCCTAGACGGCGATGCTCTAAAACCTGACCCTGCCTCAAATTATCAGCCAAACGGCGTCTTTGGCGCATCCTCAGTTGTTGACCATGACGCCTACAAATGGGCTGAAGGCAACTGGCGTGGGTTGGACTTAGCAGACTTGGTTTTTTATGAGCTGCATGTGGGGACTTTTACGCCTGAGGGCACCCTAAAAGCCGCCGCCCAACGCGTAGGTGAGCTTGCCGATTTAGGCGTTACAGCCTTAGAGTTGATGCCGCTTAACCAGTTCTCAGGCAAACGCAATTGGGGGTATGATGGAGTTTTTCCCTATGCAGTGCAAAACAGTTACGGTGTTCCCGACGACTTCAAAGCCCTCGTCGACCAATGCCACCGCCATGGTATCGCTTTGTTTTTGGATGTAGTTATTAATCATCTTGGACCCGAAGGTAACTGCCTCAACGATTATGGACCCTACTTTCCGCTGACGCAAATTGGACGTTGGGGACCCACCGTCAACTTGGACAGCGCAGGCAATGAGGGTGTGCGTAACTACTTCAAAGAAAACGTGCTCTACTGGTTTAATCGCTTCCACATAGACGGCATCCGCCTCGACGCTATCTTATTTATGCCCGATAACAGTTCCACCCCTTTTCTAGCCGAATTAACCCAAACAGTGCATAACCTTGGAGAACAATTGGGGAAAAAAATTCACTTAATCGCTGAAACCAGCTACAACCTCCCAAAAGTCTTAACGTCCACTCAGGAAGGCGGATTCGGCTTTGAAGCCCAGTGGTTGGACGATTTCCAACATGCCCTTCACGCCCTGCTAACGGGTGAACGGGAAGGTTACTACCGTGACTACGGCAGCATAGAAGATGTTGCAGAGGCATTGCGTGAAGCATACGTTTACGTAGGCGACCAATCCAGCTATAAACGCAGACAACCCAGTGAATCCACCCAAAACGTTGCAGCCGACCGCTTTGTTGTTTTTGGGCAGAACCATGATCAAGTGGGTAACCGCCTAAAAGGCGACCGACTAACAACATCCGCAGGTTTAGAAGCCGCTAAACTCGCCGCCGGCATAGTGCTTCTTTCTCCCTATGTCCCGTTGCTTTTTATGGGTGAAGAATACGGGGAAACCGCGCCTTTTTTGTTCTTCACTGACTATTCCGACCAAATCCTAATCGACAACATCCGCGATGCTAGAAAAAAAGAGTTTGAACATTTTCACTGGACAGGCGAGGTTCCTGACCCTCAGAGCACCCATACGTTTTTGGCTTCAAAACTAAACTGGCAGCAACGTAACAGCGAGCAAGGCAAAAAAGTCACCTGCTACTACCATGACCTGATTTCCTTAAGGAAAAATGGTCTGTTTCGTCCTCAACCTGACCGACAAATAAAGGAGGTTCTAACCGAGCAGAACAGCCTTCTTTTAATACATAAACTCTCCGCGGATGTTGAAGCGGTTATTGCTGCAAACTTTTCGAGCCAAAACTGCACTTTCACGTTTCCCTTTTTAGGTGAGTACCTCAAGGTTTTGGACTCTGCCGACGCCAAATACGCTGGCTCTGGCATTGCTCTCCCCCAAACCACTACTCAAGGTCAGCAACTAACCTTGGCTGGCTTTACTTTGGCAGTTTACCAAAAACCCCATCAAGGAGACAAAGGCGTTGGCTGACCACTTCATATGCATCCATGGTCACTTCTATCAGCCTCCCCGAGAAAATCCTTGGCTTGAAAAAGTTGATTTCCAAGAATCCGCCCAGCCCTACCATGACTGGAATCAACGTGTAACCGCGGAATGCTACGCCCCCAACGCTGTATCACGCGTCATGGATGCCGATTGGCGCATAATCGGTTTAATCAACAATTACACCCGCATCAGCTTCAACTTTGGCCCAACCCTGATGTATTGGTTAGCTAAGCATAAACCCCAAGTCTACCAAGCCATCCTCAACGCGGACCAAGAAAGCATGAACAATTTTGATGGTCACGGCTCAGCCATTGCACAGGTCTATAATCATATGATAATGCCGCTTGCTAACCGACGCGACAAAGAAACCCAGGTAAAATGGGCTATACGAGATTTCCAAGTCCGCTTCAACCGCCCCCCGGAGGGTATGTGGCTACCTGAAACAGCTGTCGACCTTGAAACCCTTGAGGTACTCGCAGAAAACAACATAAAATTCACTATTCTTGGGCCACAGCAAGCCGCAAAAGCTCAACGAATAGGTGCAACTGAATGGACTGATGTTTCCGACGGAAAAATTGATCCGCGCCGTTGCTATCTTTGTCGTTTACCCTCTGGAAAAACGATTAGTTTGTTCTTTTTTGATAAGCGCACCGCCAGCGACATCGCCTTTGGGAATTTGCTGGAGAACGGAGAAGCCTTCGCTAATCGTTTAATTGATGCTTTCCAAGACAACGAAGATGACCCCCTAATCGAGAGTGTAGCCAGCGACGGCGAACTCTACGGTCACCATCACCCCCACGGCGACATGACCCTGGCCTACTGCATCTACTACATCGTGTCCACCGACGCGGCGAAACTCACAAACTATGGTGAGTTCCTCGAAAAATATCCTCCAACCTTTGAAGTCCAAATTCAAGAAAACACCTCTTGGAGTTGCATCCATGGCGTGGAACGTTGGCGAAGCGACTGCGGAGATAACATGGGCAAAATCGGTTGGCATCAGGCATGGCGTAAACCTTTGCGTGCCGCTATGGATTGGCTACGCGATACTTTAGCTCCTCAATTTGAAGCGGAAGCCCAGCAGTACTTCAACGACCCCTGGGGTGCCCGAAACAACTACATCGACGTCCTATTAGACCGCTCAAAAGAAAACATTGAAGCCTTCCTAGGAAAGTATGCCAAAAAACCCTTAACTGATCCTGAAAAACGGCGTGTCATAAAACTCTTGGAGATGCAGCGTCATGCCATGCTTATGTATACGAGTTGCGGCTGGTTCTTTGACGAAATTTCTGGTATAGAAACCGTGCAGGTGATGATGTATGCGGCGCGGGCTATGCAGCTAGCCAAAGAACTATTCAATTTAGACCTTGAAAGTCAATACAAAACCTTCTTAGCCCAAGCCCCAAGTAACATCGCTGAGTTCGAGAACGGAGCAAAAATCTACTCCATATTCATCGAACCCGCAATCGTGGACTTCGCAAAAATAAGCGCCCAAAACACAATTATGGACCTGTTTGAAGACAACATAGCGTCCGATGCATTAAACACCCATAAACCTAACAACTGTTTTCACATAGCTACAAGCGCCATTGAGAAACGCGATGACGGCAAATTCCGTTTCATAATCAATCGCTCAACAATTTCTTCGGACATAACTTTGGACGAGGAAAGTTTTGGTTGCGCCGCAATTTGGTTAGGAGACCACAACGTAAGTTGCGGAGCTAAACGGGACATGCCGGATAGAGCCTTCAAGGCTTTACGCAGAAGGGCGCTGGCGTGTTTTGAGCGGGGACAAATAAACGAGATAATTGTTCTTTTGTCCAAGTATTTTGGCGAGAACACTTACTCGCTAAAGGATCTGTTTCGAGATGACCAACGCTATATCCTTGATTTTATTCTTAGCGACGGGTTGAAGAAAGCCAAAGACCTCTATGACATCATCTACCGAGACAACTCTGCGTTGCTTCGATTCATGAAACAAACCCGAATTCCCTCACCAAAACCGCTCCTAGCCGCAGCCGAAACCGTTCTAAACATGGAGATAGAGCAAGCATTTTTAGAGCAGACACCTGATTTAGAAAAACTCCAAAAACTAATCGCGGATTCTAAGCAGCTCTCGGTTACGCTTGACAAAGAAACGTTGGGCTTTCGGGCTAGCCAAAAAATTGCTGAAGAACTCAGCAAATTCCAAGCGAACCCTCAAAACTTTGAAGCCCTTCAATCCATCACTGCCCTTATCAAAATGGCTTTAGAGCTTCCCATGCAACTTGACCTTTGGCAATCTCAAAATGTAGCCTTCAAAATCGCCCAGAATCACTACAGAAAACTCAAAGAACAGCCAGACGCCGACTCTCAAGCTTGGGTCACCGCGTTTTCAGAGTTGTGCAACTTGATTGGGATACGGTTAGCATGACATCCAAGATACCTACGGCAACCTACCGCATCCAACTAAACGCCCAATTCACGTTTGCAGACCTCCAAGCAATCCTGCCCTACCTACGCGACCTCGGAGTATCCCACATTTATGCATCCCCAATTTTCCAAGCCAAATCTGCAAGCAGCCACGGTTACGACGTCGTTGACCCAAGCACAATCAATCCTGAGTTGGGCGGAAAGGCAGCCTTTGAGCGCCTTTTGCGGGAGGTAGGGGCTTGTGGTTTAGGCTGGCTCCAAGACATCGTCCCCAATCATGCTTCGTATTCGCTGGAGAATCCATGGGTGTATGACGTGTTGGAGAAGGGTGTTGAGTCGCGTTTTAGCGGATATTTTGATGTAGACTGGGCTTATTCAGCTAAGCAGTTGCGGGGGAAAATTCTTGCACCCTTCCTAGCCGAGTCCTACATCAAGTCCCTCAAAGAAGGCAAATTATCCCTAATCCATAATGGCAGCTTCAAAGTCAAATACGACAACACAGAATTTCCCCTCAACGCCAAAACCCAACAACACCTAAACAGCGCTCCCATCCCTCAAACCCTCACCCAATATAACAAAAACCCCAAACTCCTACATCAACTTCTCCAAAACCAAAACTACCTCCTCACTCACTGGAAAACCGCGTTTTGGCACCTCAATTATCGCCGTTTCTTTGACATAATAGACCTTATTGGCATGCACATGGAAAACCCCTTCGCCTTCGAAGATACTCACCGCCTCATATTCGAGTTGACCAAAGGCGGGTGCGTTTCGGGGTTACGCGTAGATCATATTGACGGATTATATGAGCCCACAGAGTATTTGCAGAAGCTTCGGCTGCGTTTGCCCGAGACATATTTAGTTGTAGAAAAAATCTTGACTGGTAATGAGCAGTTGCCTGCCTCTTGGTCAGTTGAGGGCACCACTGGCTATGACTTCCTCAACTACGTCAACGCGGTGTTTGTTCAAACCAAAGGAGAGCAGGAAATTGATGCGTTTTATAGACAATTCACTGGAAACCTGCAAACCTTCCACGACACGGTGTACGCTTGTAAGAAAGCAGCTATTGCTGGCTCTTTTTTGGGTGACGTAGCAAATCTTGCTCGACTGTTTAGTCAGACCCTGTGCAGCCTTGGCATTGAGGAAGTCTTCAGTCGCGATGTGTTGAGGGCAGCAGTTGTGGAGTTGCTGGCTTGCTTTCCCATCTACCGAACATATTTAGACAAACAAAACCCCGACGCAGCGGCTTTAATTGAAGCTTTGGACCGTGCAAAACAAAAAGACCCTCAACTATCTGCTGAGTTTGCGGCTTTTGTGTGGTTGCTCCAAAAATGTTCCACCTCCCCTGCCGCTTTGCATGCTCTAATGAGGCTTCAACAGTACACGGGTGCTGTGATGGCCAAGGGCTTTGAGGACACCGCCCTATACCGCTACTGTCGGTTGCTGTCTCTAAATGAGGTCGGCGGCGACCCTTCAAAATTCGGTATCTCACTAGAGACTTTTCACGCTTTTATCAGTCAGCGGCAACAGCATTGGCCCCACACACTA
Source organism: Candidatus Bathyarchaeota archaeon (assembly GCA_026014745.1). Classification (NCBI taxonomy): domain Archaea; kingdom Thermoproteati; phylum Candidatus Bathyarchaeota; species Candidatus Bathyarchaeota archaeon. The sequence continues at coordinate 142,433 of JAOZHS010000001.1, forward strand.
AACGCCTCAAGCACCCATGACACCAAACGCGGCGAAGACCTCCGAGCACGCCTAAATGTTCTTAGCGAGATACCTGACGAATTCAAAACTAACGCCGAGAAATGGGCGGGATTGGCGGTTCCCCTTAAACAGGTAGTTAGCGACGAAGTTCCGCCTGATCGAAACGTGGAATATTTCCTTTATCAGACACTGTTGGGAGCTTACCCTTGGAATCCAATTGACCAAGTCGAGTTTCAAAACCGTCTCACACAGTATCTGGTCAAGGCGTTGCGGGAAGCCAAACGTCACAGCAACTGGATAGCCCCCAACCTACCCTACGAAGCCGCCACCACTGCCTATGTAACCCAATTGCTAAACAACACCGCTTTCCTTGACGCCTTTCACGCCTTCCAGCGAAAAGTCGCCTTCTACGGCGTCTTTAATAGCCTCAGCCAAACCCTCCTCAAAATCGCCTGCCCAGGCGTCCCCGACTTCTACCAAGGCACCGAACTCTGGGACCTCAACCTCGTCGACCCCGACAACCGCCGACCAATCAACTACCCCACAAGACAAACCCTTCTTAGAGAAATCAATCAACTCGAACCCCACAAATCACCCAAACTGCTCGACAAACCCGACACTGGAAAGGTCAAATTTTACGTGATTTATCGGGCGCTTGAGTTGAGACAAAAACTGAAGAGCCTCTTTGAGGAGGGTGACTATATTCCTCTGCGCGTTCGGGGGTTCTGCGCTGCAAACGTAGTGGCTTTCTGCCGACATAGAGGCGACTGCTATGTTGTAGTGTTAGCATCAAGGTTTCTCACAGAATTGTTGGCTGCGGATGCTGCTTGGCGCGAAGAGGTTGACTGGGTAGACACCTACGTTTCGTTGCCCGATGGTGCCCCCACAAGATGGACCGATGCTTTAACTGCCCAAATAGTGCCTTCTCAATGTGGTCGTTTGCCTCTCCGCGAAGTTTTAGGCGAGTTACCAGTGGCTATGCTTTTTGGAAGTGACTCCAATGGGTAAGCGAGCTAGTGGTATACTGTTGCATGTGACTTCTTTGCCCTCGGAGTTTGGCATCGGCGACTTAGGCCCACAAAGTTACCGTTTCGCCGATTTATTAGCTGCTCAAAAGCAGCACTACTGGAGTATCCTGCCCCTAAACCCCACTCGGCTAGCCGACGGTAACTCACCCTACCTAATCAGCTCCGCCTTCGCTGGTAACCCCCTGCTAATTAGCCCACAAAAACTTTTTGAGGCTGGTTTGCTCCCTAAAAAAACGACACCCACAACTACGTCGCCAAACAAGGTGGACTATGCGGTTGTCTATAAGCAAAAAGAAGTCCTCCTAGAGCAAGCCCACGTAATCTTCCAAAAAACTAAAACTCAACCCCCCGATGCACCCTTCGACTTTGGGGGGTTCTGCGCCGAAAATGCAGCGTGGCTTGATGACTATGCACTTTATGTTACATTGAGACGGAAGATGCATGTGCCTTGGTACCTCTGGCCCAGCAGCCTCCGTAAACGTGTTCCAGCAGCGATGAATCGAGCCCAGATAGCCTTTAGAAATGAGATTGCGAAGGAAAAGTTTGTGCAGTACCTCTTTTTCAGCCAGATATGCAGCCTCAAAGCATACTGCAATAAACGCCAAATCCACATCTTAGGCGACTTACCCTTCTATGTGGCTCATGACAGCGCCGACGTCTGGGCAAACCCAACGCTCTTCAAACTCTACAGCAACGGTAAACCACGATACGTTGGCGGCGTTCCCCCTGACTATTTTAGCGCCACTGGGCAACTCTGGGGCAACCCTGTCTATGACTGGAAAAACATGGAAGCCACAGATTTTGAATGGTGGCTGAGCCGCATACGCCACAACCTAACCCTTTGTGACCTGTTGCGTTTGGACCATTTCCGCGGATTTGTGGCTTACTGGCAGGTTTCTGGACACCAAAAAACCGCCCTCAAGGGACACTGGGTAAAGGCGCCTTCACAAGCGTTTTTTACCGCCCTAAAAAAAGCATTTGTAACTATGCCGTTTATAGCTGAAGACTTAGGCTACATCGACGCACCAGTCCGCGCCGCCATCAAACGCTGGCGCCTACCTGGCATGAAGGTGCTGCTTTTTGGCTTTGACGGCGACCCAAAAAATCCGCACCTGCCCAAAAATCACCCCCAAAACGCAGTTGTCTACACGGGAACCCATGACACTAACACTGCTCAGGGTTGGTATAGTGCTGAGGCATCAGTCAAAGAAAAAAACAACCTGACCAAAATCTTAGGCAAACCTCCCACTGCTCGAAACGTCAGCTTTGAGCTGGTGAAGTTGGCGTTGACATCTAAAGCCGATTTATGTATCCTTCCTTTGCAGGATGTGCTTGGTTTAGGTTCGGATGCCCGCATGAACCATCCCAGCCAACCTTGTCATAACTGGGAATGGCGCGTAACAGCCGCGCAGTTGAAGAGTCCTCGGATAGCCGAATTAGGTGGTCTTATTGTTGAGTCTGGTCGGGCAGGGTAAACGCTTTTGGATTCATCTATCTGTACGTGGCTTGGGCTGCTCTTAGGCACTTCTCGAATCCGTCCAAAAAAGTAAAAAGCTGCCCCTCAGGCGCCTCTTCAACAACCAACTGCTCTGTGCTTACATGGATGCAGCCGTCCAGCATCAAATTGTCCACGCAGTCCACTTCTTCGATGAACATGCCGTTACTGTCACGTAGTTTACAGTCCTCGACTCGGCTAACTTTGCCTTTGAGCGCTTTTATTGTGCGCTCCGTAAACGGCACGGCGGTGTTGGTGTAGGCGAACACTTTTTTGCCCAACCCATGCGCAAAGCCCATCTCAAAAGCTGTTCCCACATCAGCGCTTGGACCCCGAAACGGCGTAACATTAGCAACTAAAAATTCGCAGGTTTTGATAAGTTCCTCGTTTATGCTGCTGATGCATAAACCGATTTCGCGTTGCGATTTGCCTTCGACGGCGACTTCTGTATCGAGGGGGAATACGCCTTCGAATCCGTATTTTCTGCAGAGTGCTTTTTTGCGTTCGCCGACTTCTTTGGCTTCTTTGAGGAAAACTTCGGGACCTGCAAGATACACGCGTTTGGGTGTCATGTTATTCCTCGCTTTACTGATGGATGTTGAAGGTAAATAAGCTAAAGGGCGTTAGGCTGTTTTGTATCTTAACAGCGCGGCAAACCCGCCCAAGGCTTTAAGCTTAGCTTTCTCCTCAGAATCCGTAAATATAACCTCAACCCGCGCGTTTGTCTCTGCGGCAGCGTCTTCAAAGACCTCTACCATATCCCTCTCAACAACATCAAATTCCACTGCATGGCACCGTTCGCATGCCTTTGACTTCATTTCCTGAAGTGCGTTGGAGTCTTTTTTGTTGATTATCTGGGTTTTGGGTAGACCGCAGTTTCGACAGACAAGATTAACTTCAACGAAATCTGAGTTATCTGTTAATAGCGCCACCTCGACTTCGCCCCTCTTCAATCCTTCTAACACGGGGTCCAGTCCAAAAACAGACATACCATCCTGCTTGTTTAGCGAGGTGAGGAGGCGTTCTATAGTTTTCTTCTCTTGAGGCCCACACATGGTCATGAGTGCATCTTGGGATTTCTCGAACATCTCTCTCAGTCCCGCTTCGCAAGCGGATTGTGTGTCAATTACTTTTAGAACCGCGTTTTTGAGTTCATAGTTGAGGTAGTCGCCTTTTAGGAAATCATCTTTTGTCTGACCGGGTCCGCCGATAATAATCACGGTTGCCTTTTTGTCTTCCAGAAACGCCTTTGTAGCATGCTCCGCGACCCGATGGAAAAAGGCTGTTAGTTCCATGTCTCGTTCGCGCTCATAGCGGCGCTGGCTCTGGCCGCCCTTGCCTGTTTTTCCCGGGATTCCCGAGGAGAGACTTTCGAGTGACTGAAGGTTTTCACTGGTTGCGAGACCGAGGCTAGCGTCTTTGGCGTCAAGCGCAATTAACCCGATGACTCTTTGGTCTCTTAGCATGTCCCGCATGGGGTCTAAGTGGAAATGGTCATCAATGAAGAATTGGTAGCTACTGAGAGGTTGGGGTGGCGCAAGCTCCTCTATGTGTAGGGCTTCTTTGTCAGATTCGTTTTGGTAGGTTCCAGCGAAGACTGCTAATCCGTTGGAGGGGGTTTCGTTTTGTTGTTTTATGTGTTTGAGCGTGTTTTTTAGTGCGTCTTGGAGACGGTCGGCTTCTTTTTGGTTTTTTGTAGGAATGCATTCAGCTTCTCTTTTCATAGTCGCGGCTATTTGCTCAGTGGAGGCTTTTGGGGGGAGGTAGAGTGAGATGAATTCTTTTCCTCTGCCTTGTTTGTTGGAGAGGGAAGCGATGATTTTTTGGAGCTTATGCTGTTTGGCTGAGTTAGTGGTTGTGAGTTGGCAACCATAAAAACGTGTGATTTTCTCTGATCCCACAATTGGCACCTGTTAAGCTTTGAGCGTTTATTTCTTATACAAGTTGCGGCTCAACATGTCTGAGGTGTTTTTGGTTTCTGCTCAGTTAAGATACACCTAAACTGATACTTGAGGAAGCGACAAAGATATATTTTGCCAAATTCACCGTTTTAAGTGACGCGTTTTAAACAGTTCGAGTGGTTCGAATGCACAACTCCATCAAAGCTGCCGTGCTTCTGCTTAACGTTTTGCTATCACTGATGGTTTTGTCTAGTTCGGGTGTTGTTGATGGTCAGCAGGTCGATGCCTCAAGTTATTATTCGCAATTCAACGTTTTGAATCATCAATTGTATATCCAAATAACTCCTTCCCTCTACAACTACTATTGTAATTTGACCCACCGTATACCTTCTGACAGTTACTACGCTAACATGGTGACGCCCCAAGCCGTTAAACCCATAGCAGAAAACCTCCGAAACCTAACGGCTAACCTCCCAAACAATGACGAACAGTTCGCGAATGCAGTTTTAGCGTTAGTTCACCAAATTCCCTACAATATAACTGGGGCAAAGTATCCGCTTGAAACCTTGGTGACTAACACCGGGGATTGCGTAGGGCTTTCTTTGCTTGCAGCCTCCATTATGGCGGCTGGGGGGTTGGATGTAATATTGATTCACTATGTAGGAATAGACCCTGGGCACATCAATGTGGGTGTCTGTCTTCCTTACGCCCCCCTTTATCATTCTTTTCTTTTTGCGCCTACAAGCTTTGAATATCAAAATAAAACCTACTGGACTGCAGAAGCAACTGGGAAACTAGATTGGAAAGTAGGCGACCAATCCGACGCACTCTCAGGGGCACAAGCACTGATGATTTCTCTAAATCATCCAAATAACCAGTCAAATAGCCTCTCAGCGTGTCTAGACAAACCTCTACTTTCCTCTGAGATTACCCTAAGCATCTCGCAGCCTCCCTTGAACAATGAAAACCAAACCCGTGGCCTTCTACTTTCAGGGACAATTAACCCTCCGCAAGCCGCTCAAAACGTCACCCTATACATCTCTCGTAACGGCAAATTACTTGATTGTTTAACGAACTCCACCGATAGCTGTGGCAACTTTGAGATATTGTGGAATTTTACGTTGCTGGGCACCTACTACCTTGAGGCAAGTTGGAGTGGCGCTTCAGAATATGCTGGAGCTGACAGCGAAACCCTTGCAGTTTTGGTTGGTCCCGAGTTGCTTTTGCAGTTTCAGGCACCGCTTTATAACTATATTTTTGGGCACGGCATAGGCGCCTATGAACTTCGTCCATTTGTCGGCGTGAACGATTTTCTTAATGTTCCTTTGGGTCAAAATGTGTCTTTAAGTTGCGATTTTACCTTAATCCAAACGGGACACGGGGCTCCAAATGTTCAAACCCAAACAGTAACTGTGCCTGAAAAAGAGCAAACAGTTATGTCTCATCATGGGCAAACAGAAACCATAACAATTCCAAAACAAACAGTCCTTGTTCCTATCAATATTCCAAAGGGTCTGCAGCCTCTATCTTTACCTGACGATTTTAACCAAACAGTTTACAACAAATTCTGTTTACTTCTGCAAAGTAACCCTGCCGATAACTACAGTTTGAGTTTTAAGGGGTTAAATGACTATGACTTGGCAGGCATACAAACCAACGAAAATGTTGTGTTAATGAACGCCACCGAGGACGTAAAAGAAAACGTGTGGTATGAGTTTTCCTTGGATATTTCTCTAAGTGGAATAACGACGAAGATAACCTGCCCAAATGGCACTACTCTGCAAAGCAGCAACGCCGCCTACGATGAAACTGGCAACAATAGCTTGGCACTGGTGTTAGCAAACAATGAGGACAACGCTGTAATCTTCAAAAACCTCGAAATCCAGTCTCTTGACAGCCCTCCAGAGCAACCAACCCCAACACCCACATTCAAAGACACCGACCAAGTGCGTCTATATCCTGTTGTTCTGCTTCTTTTGGCGATAATTGTCTTTTTTGCAAGTATTGTGTTGATTGCAAAAATAACAAAGTTACAAAAAGCAAAAAATTAGCCGCAAAATGACGCATGGAAAATCGCGGCGAAATTAGTATCGATCAAATTTTCATCTTTTTCTTGTTCGACGCATGAAAAATTTCGTAATCTCATCAACCAAAATTAACAAACCCGCAAAAGCAAAACAAATCAACCACTGCTCACTCGTCAACGGGGTTGTGTTGGAGATATCCCGTAACAAGCCTGCTCCGACGAAGAGGAAAACCAGCGCCACTATATATAGCCCCAACTGGCGTCCACTGGGCAAAAGGTCCTTAGAGAATATGGTTTCAATTTCACTTCGCGAGGTTATGCCTAAGGCAATGCTGAGCAGTGAGAAAACTGCATAACCCATCGTTATCGCCTGATTGTCTGCAATTCCACTGTAATATCCCTCAATGAATAATGTTGCAACAGCAATTATCAAGCCCATAAAAATGATGCGTATCCACCGATGCAGGGATAGAACTGGCTCAGAGAGGGGACGGGGTTTGCGTTTCATCAAACCGGGCGAGGGGTCATCAAAGCCCAACGCGATGGCGATGGGGACCTGAACTAGAAAGTTAATCCACAAAACAGTGAGCGGTCCAAATGGGGTGCCTCCTAGAATTGAGAAAAATGCTGCCCCCAAAAACGTAGCGATAAACGCCACCAGCGTGCCCATCTGGTAACGAATATATTTTACCAGATTATCGTAGATGCCCCGTCCGTATTCGACTGCGCCTACGATTGTGGCAAAGTTGTCGTCTGTTAGAATCATTACTGCGGCATCTTTGGACACTTCAGTTCCTGTGATGCCCATAGCTACCCCAATATCTGCCTTCTTTAGTGCGGGTGCGTCATTAACGCCGTCGCCTGTCATAGCCACAATGTTGCATTTCTTCTGAAGCAAAGAAACCAACCGCAACTTGTCCTCAGGAGCCACCCGCGCGATAACCCCTATGTGATCTACTTCTTTTTCGAGTTCTTCATCTTTCATAGCTGAAAACTGTGCGCCACTCAACGCTTTGCCTCTAATTCCCAATTCTTCACCTATGACGGCTGCAGTCGTTGCGTAGTCTCCGGTGATCATGCGTACTTGGATGCCGGCGCGGTGGCATTTGGCGATGGAGTCTTTAGCCTCCACCCTTGGGGGATCAACCATGCCAACTATAGACAACAGCGTTATGTCTTTCATTAAATCAAGTAGTTTGGCGTGGGGGTCAAAGGCTTGGGGGTTAAAGTCTTTGCGACCCACAATAATCACGCGCTCGCCTGCTTTTGCCATACGCTCATTTTCCTCGACGGCTACAGAGCGATTTTGCTCGGTGATGGGGAAGATTTTGCCTCCCGGCGTCCAATAGTTGCTGCTGCGGGCGATTAAAACGTCAGGGGCACCTTTGATGAATGCGCGCACGACTGGTTTGCCCTGATCGTCTGTTAGGTTATGGAAGGTTGCCATAAACTTGTATTCGGAGTCAAAGGGCACCTCTGCGATTCTTGGATAATTTTTTCTTGCACCCTCAACACTTATGCCGCCCTTTTCAGCCAACACAATCAAGGCGCCCTCCGTAGGGTCACCAATCAAATTATTCCCCTCCAAAGTCGCATCGGCACATAACGCCATGGGTAGCAGTATCTCGTCTAGGTCAATTTTTGCTCCGCCATCATGTAATAGTTGGCCTTGAGTGCTGTATCCTTCTCCTGTTACGCGGTAATGGTTCTTGCCTGGTATGGAGAATTCTCGTACCGTCATCTTGTTGAGCGTCAAGGTGCCTGTTTTGTCGGAGCAGATCGCCGAAACTGAACCCAATGTCTCCACCGAGGGCAGTCGCTTTACGATGGCGTTATGGCTGGCTAAAACACGGGTGCCCTCCGAATACAGAGTTGTCACTACCACGGGCATGCCTGTGGGGATGGCGGCAATCGCCAAAGCCACTCCCGCCATGAAAAGCGTCTCAAATGCTTGGCCTTGGCGTAGCCCCAAGATAACCATCAAGACAAAGGTGATGCCCGCTATGCCTGCAATTATGAGGGTTAGTTTGTCGAGTTGTTTTTGTAGTGGGGTCTTTTCGGCTTTGGTTTTGTTGAGTAACTCAGCTATGCGCCCCATCTCCGTGCCCATGCCAGTGGTTGTGACGATTAGTTCTCCTCGACCGCGGGTGACGGAGGTGTTCATGTAAACCATGCAATGACGGTCACCCAGCGCCGCATCAGGTGCCATGATGGTTTCGGTGTTCTTGGGTGAGGCAACGCTTTCCCCAGTTAATGCGGCTTCCTCAACCTCAAGCGACGCAGCCACAAAAAGGCGGCCATCAGCGGGGACGCGGTCTCCAGCCTCGATGAGCACAATATCGCCGGGCACTAACTTTTCTTCTTCAACCTTTGTTATCTGTCCGTTGCGGCGTACTTGTGCTACGTTTTTCATCATTTTCTGCAACGATTCCAGACTGGCCTGGGCTTTGGCTTCTTGTTTTAGTCCCATCAGGGCGTTGAAAACAGTTAAGCCAAACAATGCCACGCTAGTGCCTAACTTGGCGGTGACGATGAGGCTGATTATGGCGGCGGCAACAAGGATGATTTGCATGAAATCTCTGTATTGTCGCGCGAAGGCGTGGAGACCTGATTCTTTCTTTTTGCTTTCTAACACGTTTGAGCCATATTTCTGCAGGCGAGTTTGGGCTTCAGATGTGCTTAGTCCTTGCGTGGGGTCTACGCCTAGTTTTGTTGCGGTTTGTTCAGCGCTTAGTTTAAACCATTTTTCGGTTCCGCTTTGTTGGGGGTGTTTAGTTTTTGGTTTTTTTGGCATCAGTTGCACCTCGCGTGTTTGGTGATGCTAAGCGTCGCTAATGGAAACCCTGCCTCTGACTCTTGGGGGTGCTCAAAAAAAGCGGTCACCATGTGGATATTCAATAAAACGTCTCCATCGCTGACAAGGGATTTTTTGAAAAAGAGAATATCGCCTACAATACTGATTAGCTGGGTATTCCTTAAAAATATTTTTCTTTAAATTAAAGATGCAATATTTTTAATTACATTATTTATCGTTTGAACTAAACATTCGGGAAAAGGCTTGTATTTATGCTGTTCTGGCAACTGATTGTGCACTGATATGAAAAAAACTTATCATTAAGAGACAACATTAAACAGATGCAGAGCATGGTTCTGGACCAGTTATTTTATCAAACCGCAAATATTTTTTTGAGGTGAGGTTTTGAAGGCTACAGTGGTAGCAAACGTTTTTTCACGTTTCCTTAGAAATTATGGGGAACTAAAATTTGCATTCATCCAAGTTACCACCCGATGCAATGCAAAGTGCTTGGATAGATGCAATATTTGGGCTTCAAAACCCGTTGACTTGCCCCTTGACGACGCGACCTTTGCGGTTGACGTGCTGGCAAAAAACGGTTTTTCCTTTGCCTACTTCACGGGGGGCGAGACTGGGTTGTATCCTCATTTAGCTGAGGTTTTGGCGTATGCAAAGAAGAAGGGTATGGTGACTTCGATAACGTCTAACGGCACAATTAGCCATGAAACTTTGATGGCTATCCGTAAGGACTTGGATGTTTTGTCGGTTTCTGTGGACCACTACGACGAAAGCCTCTGGGACGAGGCAAAGCATGTCTCTGGAATATCAAAACAAGCTAAAGAAACAATTCATGCAGCGAAAAAAGCTGGACTGAACCTTTACGCAATAACTTTTCTTAACCCCGCCTGGACAGTAACCGATATTGAACGCATTATACATTACGTTAACGACGAATTAGGCGTCTCATTTGCCTTATCCTACCCTTTTGCTTCCTCGAACAACGGAACATTCACTGTTGGAGGTAACCTCTGCCGTTCGCATCTTCAAACCCAAACAAACCTCCGAAACATGGTTGCCAAAGTTTTAGACATGAAGCTTCTTGGCTCTGATGTGGCAACCGTTTCCGGTTATCTGCGAGATGTGTTGAGTGCTCATGATGGGTTGCCCATACGTTACCCTTGCAAGGCGGGACGAACCTCGCTGGTGATTGATTGTGACCTCAATGTTTTTCCCTGTTACATGCGACAAAAAATCTTCAATCTGCGAGATTGTCAAGACCTTAAAAATTGCTGTACTGAAACCGCATGCGGTTGTGAAAAGTCTTGTTTCATTAACTGTTTTCGAGAAACTTCTCTTGCTTCACGTGCAACCGCGCTTAAAGCAGTGCGGGAAGAAATTCGATCCAATCCGAAATTTTACCTCAAATTCCTCCATTAAGAGCGTTAGGGGGTTTGAAAGTGTCAAACTCTGTCCAAATTGGCCTTGCGGCTAATTCTCGGGAGGTCAGCGATGCCTCTAGATTTTTTGGGGCAGCTCTCTCTTTGGTGAAATCTCGGCTTTGGTTTCATAAGCCCTTCTTTTTGGCGCATGCAATCACTTATGCCTGTAACTCGAAATGCAAAACCTGCACCTACTGGCGGATGTCAAAGAGGAAAAACGAGGATTTATCCACCCCGCGTGTTTTTAGGCTGCTTGATGATGCCTACAATTTTGGCATGCGCGGCTACTACCTATTCGGCGGAGAACCCACCGTGCGAAGCGACATCGGCGCAATCGTCGATTATGCGAAGGCCAAGGGTTTTTTGACAACCATTAACACGAACGGCTCCTTGCTGGCATCAAAGGCAGAATCCCTGCGAAACGTCGACTTTGCTTTTGTTTCGCTGGACTATTTTAACCCATATCACGACTTCATCCGCGGCAGGTCAGGGTCATTTAAAGAAGTAATGACGGGAATTGAAGAAATCAGAAAAATTGGTCACACCAAAGTCGTGTTGGTGACTACGATTAGTTCCCTAAACTTTGATGCTGTTGAACCTATGGCAAAGTTGGCTAAAGATTTGGGCGTGGGCATTTCTTACAATTCCGTAGAGCCCACCGTTCAGCTTAGCTTCGAAAATGGCAGAACTTCAACACCCGTGGAAGACTTTGGTCTGACTGCAACGCAGCTTCAGACATTCTACAATTTACTTTTGCAACTAAAAAGAGACGGTTATCCGTTGATGGAGACCGAACCTGTGTTGAAGCATTTTGTGGAGGGGCGGCCTTGGAAATGTGAGTTTCCAAAGATGTTTGTTTACGTGTCGGCTGACAACAAAATTTTTAGCTGCACCTACGACCACACCTACGACCTCAATCAAGGGTCCTTTAGTGACTATTTTTCAAGCGGACTCTACCAAGAACACGTCAAGAGAGCAGAAACCTGCAACGTCTGCATAAGAACATGCGTGAGAGGCTACACCTACACTTACGCGCTCAATCCCCTTCACTTGATGCACCTTGTTGGCGATGCACGAATTCTTCTACAATAACCTCATGATTACTAAAAAGGAGCCGATGGTGGGTTGACGCGTGTGGAAGGCAATCTTGACATAATCGCTTTCTTTGGCAGTGACCCCCATTTCATGAAGTCGGCTAAAGATCTCTACGGGTACTACTGGGAACAGGGTGAAGTCCTGAGCAAATCAACAACAACTTAGCTGCAAAAGAAATGTGTTTCTAGAAAGAGATGACTAAACTTTTCAGTGCTTTAGCTACCTCAACAAGCTTATTGTAGTCAATTATTTCGGGGCGGTCTCTTGGAGAATGCGTTATGGTTGCCATTAATTCCTGTACCCTTTCCGCAGTCAGTGCTATTGTTGGTATTTGTTTTTGTGCAAAAATCATGTGATCACCTTGATACCACTGTTCTCCCTCCAGCAAACCTCCAAACTTGTTGAATGCCGTTTGTGCTTTTTTGCAAGTCTCCCCTGAACATTCATAGAAGGAGTATGCCGTTTTACCCTTGAAGTAACCAACATCATCTATATTTATAGCTACACAAATCTGATTCAAGCTGCCGCTGTATCGGTTCAGGTAATCCATTTGTCCTGCGACGCTATAATGGTCCTCTCCGTTGAAGGCAATTATTTCGATGCCCAACTTATCCGCGTAGTCTTTTAACAACTCTGCCACAAGCATCAAAACAGCAACACCTGAAGCGTTATCTGACGCGCCAGGGCTATCCTCGACTGCGTCTATGTGGGCGCAAATTATAATTTTCTTATTAGCCTTGGGGTTCTTGGAAGCTATAACATTGCATGCTGTCGTCGGAATACGTTTAGCTTCTACTCTCAACTCAAACGGTTTCCCTGCTTTAGTCGCTATTTCTTCTCCAACTATGTCGGTGCAATAGAGAGAGGGGATGTCAAAGTCTCCGTCGTTTATTAATGGAAAAGGGTAGATGTTGCCTACCATCTGTGGCTTTTTGCTTGTTGCAGTAATAATTGCTTTGGGTTGTTTCTCTTCAAGTAGAGCGTATATTCTTTTATGGTGGTCGGGGTTGTAAAATACAAAGTTTTTGGGCATTAATTGCTCGGCGCAGATTTCATCTTTTATGAGCAGAATTTTACCGTGGCAATCGCATGTTTCTAGTTCGGTTATTGTTGACGCAACCACCAATTCGGCGTTTGCATCGCAACCTAAAGAATACGGGCTAATCTTGACCGCAAAGGGCCTGTCCTTGTAGGTTAACGATGGCTCTTTGCTTTCGTAATCTAAGCACTTAAAGGGCGTAGCATCGACTAAATAGCCCCAAGAACTCACTTTCTGCGCAAAAAAGTCTGTTGCAGCACGGTTCCCCGGCGAACCAACTCGTCTGTTCGGTGTCACGCTGCAAAGGGTATTTAGATAGTCTTTTGCTTTTGTCGAATTATCGCTAGTGTTCATTGCTCTATGCTTCCTTGATTGTTTTTTGCTTTGTTAAATTTTGGATATTAAAATTATTGAAATAAACATGGCAAATAGTCAAAAGCAGAAATTTTTGGCGCCGGGGAAGGGATTCGAACCCCTGCGAGCCGAAGCCCACCAGCTATCTTGCCATTTTTGATCTGGCGCCCCATTGTTTGATCTCGAGGCTGGCGCGATAACCACTCCGCCACCCCGGCACACAGCCATATGATTTGCCTCGCTAACTATTAGAGTTTTCAGTCCACCCAAGATAAAGAAAACTTTGAAATATTTGCCGTCAACTGAGAACGCGTCTGGAATTCCCAGTGCCTATTTATGGTTTAAACAAGGGCGGAATTATCCATTAAAACATGCTTGATCTGTTGACTCAGCTCCCCGAGATTGAAATTATGTTACTTATTTATGCAAGCGTGTTGTTTAGTGTTGCAAACGATAGCGTATCGTTTAAGGGTGCATCTAGGGTGCTTCAGGTCCTGAAATTCGATGATGGTTTTTTCAACAGGTTGTCATGCCTTTTGCGTTTTTGACGGCAACGTTTATAACCTCTTATACTATTTGAGAAAGGCGCGAAGCGGATGATCAATGGGACATCGTAAAGTACACGCTCCAAGACATGGTTCACTAGCTTATTTACCTAGGCACCGCGCTAAGAAACCAACAGCGCGGATACGATACTGGCCAGAAATTACGTCAGAATCTCCTAGGCTACTTGCTTACTCAGCCTACAAGGCAGGTATGACCTACGTCTTCACTATCGAAGACCACAAACGTTCCCCTAACTTTGGGAAAGAAGTCATGCGGGCAGCAACAATACTTGAAACGCCGCCAATCCTTGTTTGCGGCGTAAGAACTTACTCTAAAACTCCATACGGACTCAAAAACATAACCGAAGCCTGGATGAAAGATCCCCCAGCAATACTGGATCGACTCTTGGTTTTGCCAGAAAACTTTGACACCGATGCGATGCTTGAAAAATTACAGCAAAACATTGAACAAACCAATATAGTCCGAGTTATCGCTGCTACTCAACCCTCCCAGACTAAGCTTTCAAAGAAGAAGCCAGACACTTGGGAAATCCAAATCGGCGGCGGAACAATCCAGCAACAAATCGAATATGCAAAACAGCTTTTGGGCAAAACCGTTACCCCTGAAGAAGTCTTCAAAGACGGTCAATACGTCGACATTGCCGGCGTCACCGTAGGAAAAGGCATCCAAGGTCCAGTGAAACGTTGGGGCGTTACTAAACTCCAGCACAAAGGTCGAAAAACCAAACGCGGCATCGCCACGCTCGGTCCATGGAACCCCCACCACTTGATGTACAGCGTTGCACGCTCTGGTCAGATGGGTTATCACCAACGCGTCGAATTTAACAAACGTATCCTCAAAATCGGCAAAAACGGCAAAGAAGTTACCGTTAAAGGCGGCTTCGTCCGTTATGGCGAAGTGACCGGACCCTACATCATTATCGACGGTAGCATTCCTGGCACTGAAAAACGCCAAATTCGCCTCCGCGTACCCGCACGTCCACCCACCGAAGCCCCTGAAGCTGCTCCACAAGTAACTTATGTCTCACTAGAATCCACTCAAGGAAAATAGGTTGAATAGAAATGGCACAAACCGCAGAAATCTACGATTTACAAGGCAAAGCAACAGGAAAAATTACTTTGCCAGATGTTTTCTCTACCCCGTTAAGACCCGACGTTATCAAACGTGCCGTCTTAGCAATACAATCTAGCAGGATCCAACCCCAAGGACGAGATCCAATGGCAGGCAAGAAAACCACCGCGGAATCACGTGGTACAGGTAGCGGAATTGCAAGAGTTCCCCGTGTTAAGGGTGGAAGCGGACGCGCAGGATTCGCCCCTAGCACCGTTAAAGGTCGCCAGCCTCATCCGCCTCGTGCAGAAAAAATCATAGTCAAAAACATACCCAAAAAAGAAGCCAAATTAGCCTTAACCTCCGCTATTGCAGCAACCGCACAAAAAGAAACCGTTGCTCTACGTGGTCACAAAATCGACAAAGTAGTTGCCTTGCCCTTAGTGGTCGCAGACGCATTTGCAGCTTTAACTAAAGCTAAAGAAGTCGAAGACGCATTCGCAAACCTCGGCTTATCCGATGATGTTACACGCGTCAAAGACAGCCGCAACATACGTGCAGGCAAAGGCAAACACCGCGGCAGAAAAATGAAGCAAGCCGTCGGTCCACTCATCGTGGTAGCGGACGACACACCTTTAGTAAACGCCGCAAGCAACGTTCCAGGCGTTGAAGTGACAACAGTCTCTAACCTAAACACTGAAATGTTGGCTCCAGGCACTCACCCCGGCAGATTAACCGTTTGGACTAATGGCGCTATCGAAAAACTAAACACCCTCTATGGAGAATCAGCATAATGAACATTGATGAAATAATCTCATACCCACTGATGACTGAATCCGCAAGTTTAATGGTTGAGCGAGACAACAAACTCATCTTTGTTGTCAGCCTAAAAGCAGGCAAAGAAGACATTAAACGCGCCGTCGAATTGCTCTACGAAGTTAAAGTCAAAAAAATCAACGTACTCATTACTCCGCAAGGCGTAAAGAAAGCGTTCGTGAAGCTTACCCCTGAATACAAAGCTTCAGATGTCGCAATCAAATTAGGAATACTCTAAACATAACGAAGGCATGACTTATGGGAAAACGTATTCGTGTTCAAAGAAGGGGTCGTGGTGGTCGTAACTTCCGCGCCTCAACTCACAAACGTGTTGCTCCAGCCAAATATCCAGCTATTGCTCCAAAAGAAAGCTTTGAAGCCGAATTAGTCGGCGTCATCGTTGACTTGGTCCATGACCCTGGCCGCGGTGCCCCGCTTTCACTGATCGAATTTGAAAATGGCTTATCTGTTTACAGCATTACTCCAGAAGGCGTATATGCCGGTCAACAAATCGTCTACGGCGGAAAAGCTCCCGCAGAAATCGGCAACATCTTACCGCTTGGTAAAATGCCTGAAGGCACCTTAGTGTGCGACCTTGAACTTCGCCCCGGCGACGGAGGCAAGATGGCTCGGTCTTCTGGTGCATACGCCACTGTTGTCGGCCATACACCTCAAGGCACTATGATTCGTTTACCTTCACGCAGAACACGTTACGTTGACGATTATTGTTTGGCCACTGTGGGTGTAATTTCTGCTTCTGGACGCATTGAGAAACCGTTCCTTAAAGCAGGCGAGAAATTCCATCTCATGAAAGCCAAAGGTCACAAGTACCCACGTACTAGCGGTCGCAAAATGGTCCCTGCTGTTCACCCCTATGGTAGCAGCAAACGTAGCGCACGCAGAACCACAACAACATCGCACGGTGCTCCTCCAGGACAGAAAGTCGGCTTAATCGCTGCTCGCGGTCCAGGACAGAAAAAGAAACGTGCCATTAGATGATAAAACTTAAATGTTAAGGAAAAAAGTTAGGTGTAGATGAAAGATGCCCCTCAAAGAATTTAGCTACCGTGGACACAGCCTTGCCAGTTTGTCAGGTATGTCTATGGATGAATTCATCAACCTCCTCCCGTCACGACAACGCAGAAGTCTGCAACGCGGATTAACCCCTGAACAGCGTATACTGTTAGAGAAACTCCGTGAAGCTAAAGAATCACAAAAACAGGGCAAAGAAGCGGGGATAAAAACCCACGTCCGAGACCTGATTGTTCTGCCGGAAATGGTTGGCTCAAAGATCAGTGTGCACAACGGCAAAGAATTCGTCGCAATTGACATAAAACCCGACATGATTGGTCATTACCTCGGCGAATTTGCCATAACCAACAAACCAGTGCGTCATGGAACGCCCGGTATTGGTGCATCTCGTTCTTCGATGTATGTGCCTCTGAAGTAAACCTTTTTTTCTTCTTTCTTTTCTTATGTTTGTTGATGCTTTTGTATACGGTAGTTTTTGGTTACTTTGTTTTAATTGAGTATGCCTGGTGTATAGCTTTCAGTGATCCCCCTTCCCTTATATAAAGCGCTCAAGCGCTCCTTTTTGTGTTATTGTTGGACGTTAAAAAATTAGTTTTTTTTATTATTTGTCTAATCATTTATATGTTTTTGAAGATTTTTTAAAAAAATGCTAGTAGTAAGCGCCACTTGTTACACACCTATAAATAACAACTTATCCTATAAGGCAATTCTACCGAACAAGCCCTTACCTTAGGGGCTTTGTTTCGGTAAAAATTAAGGAAACTGAAAAAATGATAAATAAAAACAGAAAGAACAAATCTACTTTAATCGCCCTAATAGCAGCAGCACTAATGCTCTCTTCAGTCTTCATGGCACCAGCAGTTGATGCAGCTACCAATCACTACAACACTTGGATCTACGTTGCAACTAGCGCTCCCGCAAGCGGCACCCAAGTTGGCGCAACTATGTTGATCGTCGCTTGGACAGCCGAAATGCCTCCGGACACTGGAGAAATTAGCCACGTGGTTAATTCTCCCTCTGGCAGAGCCGGATGGTATGGCATGAAAGTACAAGTCTGGGACCCTGACAACGAAACACAAATAATCGAGATGCCCTACAGCGACTCCGTCGGCGCCAACTACGTCCAGTATACCCCTGAAAAGTTAGGCACATACAAAGTACAAGCAATCTTCCCTGAAACTGACAAAGAACTAAAAGTGGACTTAGTCTCTGGTGGAAGCACTTTCCACGCAGGCGACCACTACATCTACAGCGCAGCTGTAAGCCCAATCACAACCTTCCTAGTTGTTGAAGACGCCCCAACGAAATGGGTTGAGTCACCTCTTCCCAGCGATTACTGGACCCGCCCAATCAGTGGCGCATCCAGAGAATGGTACCCTCTTGCAGGCAACTGGCTAGGTAGCGCAGCAGATGTGTGGCCACTAGGCAGCGCAGGCGGCAACATAGAGACATATGCCTACGGTACGGCACCTGAATCTTCCCACATTCTATGGTCGAAACCCTTCTATATTGGCGGTATAGCGGATGAACGCTTCGGCGACAGCGCTTTTGCGACAGCTCACTATCAAGGTGTACAATTCTCTCCAAACGTAATTCTTGATGGCAAAATCCACTGGTCTCCCTACATGACACACACAGGAACGAAAGGTTGGGAAGTAATCGACCTATACACAGGTGAAACACTATACCTTAATCGTTCTCAAAACGCGCCAAGCATGGGCTCAGTCTACCAATACGAATCACCCAACCAACATGGCGAATTTGCCTATCTATGGGACACCGGTACCGGCGGCGGCTTCTTTGGAGGCGGCACACCAGCTACATTACCACAAATCGTAACCTTATCCAATGCCAGTCAAAGAGTCTCTGACCTCAGCGTATACAAAGTAGGAAACCCCTATGTGGTGAATAGAAGCCAAACACCCATAACCTCAGGCACTGTTTGGAGAATGGTTGATGCACACACATTAAACACCGTTTGCTACATTGCTAACGTCTCTTCTTCTGGAACACAGGTTTACGGCAAAGACGGCAGTTATCTCTACTACAATGCAGTTAATCTTGGAAATTCCACAAATCCAAAGTATTACTGTACCGTCTGGAATTCTTCAGCAGGCACAATGGTTGCTAGCGAAACAGGAACAGGCTATTGGCAATGGCGACCCGCAGGCGGCGACTTCGGTGCAGAAAACCCATACTTCGGTACTGGTAACTTCTTTGTTTCAATGCCCATGAACTACGACATCGTTCACAACGGTAACCTCTTCTACTCGCAGAACTTCTCAATACCCAACATATCAGGCGGCTCAATCCAAGCTATTCGCCAAGATGAAATAATGATTGTTGGAACCGCTGGCTCAAATACCAAGAACGGAGTTACTCAAGGATGGTTGATGGGTATCAGCCTAGAACCCTCAAACAGAGGCTCCCAACTTTGGAAAACAACCTTCACACCGCCATTCGTTGACCTAGACAAAAACATCACTCTGGCAGCCATGTTCACAGGCGGCTTCAGCATGACCGGCGTATATCCAGAAGATGGCGTATTCACATTCGGCGAAACAAAGCAGCTAAAGACATGGGTCTTCGACTTAGGCTCAGGCCAAGAACTCTGGTCAACCAATGAAACCTACTCAGCCGATAACCAATACAACTTCTACGGCCAAGACCAAATAGTCATAGACGGAAAACTAATCCTCTACGGTGGATATGCAGGCAAAATGACTGCTTTTGATATCCAAACTGGCAATGTCGAGTGGGTCCACAACTGGCAAAGCATCGGTGACGAATCACCCTACGGTAACTACCCCATTCAGATAAGTGCAGTCTCAGGCGACAAAATCTACACAACAACTTGGGAACACTCCTACACCATTCCGCTCTACCGTGGTCCTAACCTAACCTGCCTCAACGCCACAGATGGAACAGTAATCTGGGACATCTTAGACTTTGGCGGCGGTGTAGCAATCGCAGATGGACGACTAGTCGCTGGCAATAGCATGGACAACCAAATCTACTGCTACGGCATGGGTCCAAGCGCAACCACAGTTGACGCACCCCAAATCATCCCAACACTAGGCACAGGCGTAATGATCACTGGCACCGTCACAGACCAAACAACCACTGGCAGACGCAACACCAACGACCAGGTAGACTTCACACTCCAAGGCACCCCCGCTGTCTCTGATGAGACCATGAGTGCATGGATGGAATACCTCTTCATGCAGCAACCCTACCCAACCGACGGAACAGGCGTCGAAGTCACCTTAGCCACCATTGACCCCAACGGCAACTACTACGACATAGGCACAGTCACCACCGACCTAAATGGCAAATACGCTCTACCCTTCAACCCTGAAGTCCCCGGCAACTACCAAATCATTGCAACATTTGCAGGCTCCAAATCGTACGGGTCATCCTCAGACACAACCTACCTATCAGTAGCCGAAGCACCAGCAACAGCTTCACCCGTCCCCGCAGCTAACCTACCACCCACAGAAACCTACTTCGCAATCTCAACAGTAGCAATCATCATCGCAATCGCCATTGTTGGCGCATTAGTAATGATGATGCTAAGAAAACGGCCATAAACCAGCAAAAAAACAATCCCTCCCCCCTTTATTTTTTTTTAATTAACTTTTCGTCATACCTGACCATCTTTTGTGTACCCTCAAAAAAAACAAAAGTACCCTTGGGATTAGCGGCACAGAAACCTTGCAACTAAAAATGTGGGTTGCCCCAAGAATTGGGGTTATGCGCTGTAGTCTCTGCCTACAGGTTTTGAGCTTGGCGGTTTGCCTGCTTCAGGAATCTGTGGCAACGGAATTGCAGGCGGCACATTCAACGTTCTTGAAATGAGTACTGATTCAATGAAGACAACGTTGGATATGGATTGGATGATTATTTGTGCTGGCGGCTTTTTTTGTTCATAATCTTTGAGGACTTTTTCTAACTCGTTTTTTTCGCCGGTTACATATGCGTTGCCTTTGATTGTCATCTGTGCAATCGAGGGATTATACATGATTGATAAAACGAATGGTACCTCCAAGTTTTCGTCTTGCTTCTTCTCCATGCCCACCACGTTAATGTTGGTGTTAATTTGAATGGGCGGTACAGGCTTGCGGATATCCCAGAAGCGTTCAGCCGATATACTTGAAATTATAACGTTAACTCTAAGCATGTTGGTTCAAAAAAGAATAAGTGCAGAGGGGAGATTTAAAACTGCTTATTTCTGCTTGTAGCGAGTAAATCCACAGTGGCCACAGGTGTATCGGTCATGGTGGTCTGCCATGAAGTAGCCTGGTCCGCAACGTTCGCAGGTTGGTCGAGCACGTGTAAATTTTTCGCCATCAACTTTGTACATGGCTTTGATGCCTTTTTCTCCGCCTTTACCTTTCTTTTCTGATTTGGCTTTTTCAGCGGGTTTTGCGTCTGCGGCTGGTTTAGGTGCCATTATGCATTCTCCTCTTCTTTGGGTTTTTGTGGATTGTTCCGTTTGCGGATGTATTCAGGTTCAACCAGTTTAGCTTGAGCGACTGATTGATATACGTTAGCGGTTCCCTCAGTGATGTTGGTTCCAGTTTTGGTGCGCATACGTTTCACAAACACCACTTCGTCGCCGATTTTCATCTCTGTGGCTACGGCTTTTTTGACTTCCAACCGCTGCGGAGTTTTCTCTTTTGGACCCTGAATGATAGTGAAGCCTACTTCTTTCCGTTTGAGAAGCGGATTATCTTTGGTTGATTCTATTTTGATTTGCATTAATGTTCACTTGAGGCGTAAGTTCATACAATAATCTTCTTATTTAGCTTTTCGCGGGTTTCATGCCTTTTAGTAACCCTTCTACCTGAGCTTTCTTTTCAAACGATGCCCTAACCACCACTACGCCAACATGCGGCTGCCCATAAACTACAAACGCGTTTTGAGGAGCATACAAAACAGCAACAAGCGTCAGGAGGTCTTCTTCGCCATCCACCACAATGTGCGTGTGGTCACCCTTGGTGAGAGTTTCTTGGATGGCTTCTATGGCTTCCTCTGTAATGGTTCCCTGTGGATTCTTCACGTTAACGGTTCTCTCCCCGTGGGGCTCTAACGGCAAAGGTTTTTTGCTCCGCAAAGAAATATGATCAATAACCGTTAGCTGCGGATGCATCCCGTAGGTGTGGAGGTTTTTTGAAACAACATCCCCGACGGATATGACCATCGGTGGCTTTTCTTTGTTGATTTGCTCTTTTAGTTTAGCCATTGTTTGGTCGGGGGTGCCTTCAATTAGGCTGCCGAAGGGTTCCTTAAGGAAAATGCGTAACTGAGGGGTAAGCGTGTAAACTATATTCATGGCTGGAGCCTGACAAAAGATGAAGGGTTATCTAAGATAAGAAACTGCCGCAGAAAACCCAAAAGGTTTAGCGGACTTTGAGTGCGTATCGGCCCTTTTCTTTGATGCCCATGGCTTTAGCGACGGCGGAGTGTTCAGGGTCAAACATAACCACTAAACCACTGTAGTCTTCGCTAAAACTTGTTGACCGACATTTGGGGCAAACATTTTCTTTTGTTATAAAATGACAATTAGTGCATGCTTTTTCGCTCACAGTTTTTACCCCTATTCTGCTCCTGTTTCAGGCTTCTTTTCGCCAGCTGCATCTTTAGCTTGATCCATCCTGAGCCACTCGAGTTTGCCCAAGAAGGGTTGTCTTGCGGTGACGCCGATTTTGCCGCTGCTGCCTGCCCGACCCAAAGAGACGGCGGTTATGCGAACGCGCACTTGGTCGCCTGTGGTGAGTTTACGTTTAGTTTCTTTGCCTAACAGGACGCCTTGTTTTTCGTCATAGCTGATGTAGTCATCCATAAGTTGTGATACGTGAAGTAAGGCATCGACGGGTCCGATGCGGACGAATGCGCCGAAATCTGCGATTTCAACTACGTCGCCTTCGACGACTTCTTGGATTATTGGATAGAATGTTAATAGTGAAAAGGTAACTTTGTGGTAGGTTGCGCCGTCACCGGGGATGATTTTTCCGATAGGGCTAACCTCTATTCCTGTAACTGCAATAACATAGCCCAATTCCTCATCCACGACGCCCTCGTATTTCTGTTTAACTTGTTCGCGGCCCACTTTCTCGAGTGGGTTACCGAAGGTCTCGGGTGGGATGCGGATAGTATCTTGAAGAGTAATCAGTTTGAACATCTACGATATCAACCCGTCTATGTCAAGACGCGATTTTTGTCTCACATAAATCACTGGCACACTTATATCTCTTAGCCTCTTCTTTAAGATTCTATCGTTTGTGAAAACCGGTGAATTCCATTTTTTTGCCACTCGAACAATAACATCATCCGTAGCTTCCTTACAATCTTCAACCGGGACGAGTTGACATTTCTCTGCAAACCGCAACGCTAAACCTGCTTCTCTTTGCAGTTTTGGTTCTTCTTTTTGGGTGAGCAACTCCAATTCATGTTTAACTGGAGAGAGCAAAACATACTCCACATTTCGGTTAAGCAATTGTTTGAGCTCCTCAAAGATGTCTATTTTGAATTTTAAGGGCACAAAGAAGGCGTTTGAGTCTAAAATCACTTTTAGTGGCGTTTTTTTAGTGGTTGAAGCCGACACTTGACAGGGCTCCTGACTTCTTAACGTACTTTGAGGGCTTAAACGTTTCCCTAAGACCACGACGATAAGTGCTGCCCTGATTTAGTATTACTTTAAATATCTTGAATCTATGAATTCAGCCAATGGTGAGTACAGTGCTTCGCGAGAAATCCTGTGGCGCAGTTGTTTACCTTAAAAAGGCTGATGAAACAACAAAGTATCTTTTGCTAAATTACGCCGCGGGGCACTGGGACTTCGTTAAAGGCAACGTAGAAGTCAACGAATCGGAAAAGCAAACCGTCACCCGTGAACTCCGAGAAGAAACCGCCATAACCGAGGCCCAATTTGTTGAGGGCTTCCGAGAATCCATAGCCTATTTTTATCGGCGCCAAGGTTTAACTGTGCATAAAGAAGTTGTCTTTTTTATTATGGAATCTCAAACTGGAGATGTTACCATTAGCTTTGAGCATGTGGGCTTTGTCTGGCTTGATTATCAGCAGGCTCTACAGAAATTAACTTTTAAAAATGCAAAAGTTGTGCTGATTAGAGCACATGAATTCCTAAAAAACAAGGGAATAATAAAAGAATAACCGCTACTTTACCAAGCCGTATCCGATAAGGCGCCAGCGGGCAGTTATTTTTCTGCTTATTGCTACTCTGGAGTCTGGTAGGGCACAGATTGGTCGGGTTAGTTTCACTTTTATGATGTTTTGTTTGATAGAGATGACTTTGCCTATGTTGACGGCTGCGCCTATGTGGAGTAGTAATGCTTCGTCTGGGTTGATTTTTTCGACTTTGAGGAGTTCTTTTGTGCCTACAGCGCGTTCTAAAACATGAGTTTCCAATGTGAGTTCTGTTGTTGTGGGTGGTAGCATGCCTGTTTTGCCTGCGATGCTGCCTGTTAAGCCGTCTGCTTTGGAGTAGGATGGGTCTAGAAGAGTTCCGATGCCGACTAATCCGCCGCTGGTGGCTTCTTTGACGTCTTGTTGTCCTGCTTGGAGGCTGACGATTTCGCTGATTAGTGGGTCATAGACTACTTTGCCTTCACGTTCTGCCATGATGCCTGGGCGGATTTCGATTTCTTCGCCTACTTCAAATTTGCCTTGTGCAATTGTGCCGCCTAAGATGCCGCCTTCTAAGTCTTCGATGCTTGTTCCTGGTTTGTTAACATCAAAGGAGCGGATGATGTACATTAGGGGCTGTTTGGTGGGGTCATGTTTGGGCGTAGGGATGATAGTCTCTATGGCGTCTAGAAGCACGTCGATGTTTATTCCTCGTTGGGCTGAAACAGGAATGATGGGTGCGTTTTCAGCGACCGTGCCTTTTACGAACGCTTTGATTTCTTTGTAGCTTTCCAATGCCCTTTTTTCGTCGACGATGTCGATTTTGTTTTGTACGATAATCATGTTTTTTATGCCGCTGACTTCTGCCGCTGCGAGGTGTTCGCGCGTTTGGGGTTGAGGGCAGGGTTCATCTGCGGCTATAACGAGGATTGCGCCGTCCATGATTGCTGCGCCTGAAAGCATTGTAGCCATCAACGCTTCGTGTCCGGGTGCGTCAACAAAGCTTATAGCGCGGACAAATTCTGCGGGTGAGTTGCAGTTATCACAGACAGGTTTGTTGGTGTAGTTTTTTGGCTGTGGGCATTTGGGGCATTTGAAAATTGGCATGTCCGCGTAGCCGAGTTTGATTGTGATGCCTCGTTTGAGTTCTTCGCTGTGCCTAGACGCCCAAGTTCCAGTTAAAGCTTGTACAAGGGTTGTTTTTCCGTGGTCAACATGACCGATGGTTCCAATGTTGACTTCGGGCTGTTTCGGCAGAGCTTTTGGTGCGTTACTCATAATTTTCTTCTTCTTTTCAGTAAATACGAGTTAGTAAAGGATGAATTAAGGATGGGAGTTTATAAGGTTTAACTCTTAAACTTGGCAGGAATTATTGCGACTTTGCCGATTCGATGGGTTTCGCGCCTGCTGGGCGTTCGACGATTTTCATGTTTATCTGCACGATTTCGTCGGTGATTGTGTCGCCTCGGACGGTTTTGCGTCTTCGTTCGCCTTTTCTGTGGGGGTTAAATCCTGCTCCGCCGCTTAAAACCACAGCTCTGCGTACACCGCCATGAACGTTTCCTCTCATGGGGACGCCGTCTTTGTCGGAGCCACCTAAAATCTGCACTTTGTGTGCTGGTAAATCGACCACTGCGCCGTCTAAGGTTTCGTTTAGTTTTCTGCCTATGAACGGGGTTGCGCGTGCTTCTTCGAGTTCAACTACTTTGGATGTTCCTGCTTGTGGGTCGGAAACTATGACTTTGAATTTTGCCATTTACTGATTAACTCTCCAGCGGAGATATGAAGTTGGAGGGTCTCTCTATTAAGTATTTATCCCGTTGAGGCTACAATTTATTTGAAACTGCCTTCCAGAAGCGTGATTTTAAGTCAAACGAAAACTTCAAGATAGTTATCATTTTGCAGGAGGTACTTTCTTTTTAGTGGTTGATAAATCCGCAGGGGGCTGATGGGTGTTTCTGTGCTTTTGGTTCAAACTTATCTAATCAAATTCAATGTTATCTTGCGTGGCAGAGACCTAATTTCTGTAAACTAATAATTGAGTGGGTAAATGTTTTAATCTGACCTCCGAGTGCTCTCTGAGCTATGTGGCGGCTAGGGTTCTTCTTTCACGACATGGCCTTTGGTTTACTAACAGTCTTCATACCGCTATATGTGGTGACTTTCCAAAATACCAGCCTGCTAGGCGGACCCCTCCTAGCTTTAGGTGTAATGACCTCGATAGCCATTTTCTGTTCGATTCCCGCATCGTTTATTTGGGGTTACCTTTGCGATAAAACGCGCCACTACAAAGCCTTCATTCTGCTGTCTTTCCTTTCAATAGCAATAATTCTTTTCCTGATGACTTTGCCCTTTGCTCAGAACCTAATCGTATTTGTTGTCCTCTATGTTATGATGCAAATGCTCCATGTAGCCCATGAGTCTCCAAAAAATGTGCTTGTCACAGAAAACTATAGTCGTAGCGACTGGGAACGCGCCTTTGGCTTCTATGAGGGCCTTACCGAAATCGGCTTCATCATAGGCTTAGCTATCGGCATGTTCATGTTCGCTTCAAGCGTTGCTTTCTCTGTTTTAGCCAACTACGCCCTCTATATCTGCAGCGGTTTAAGTGTAGTTTCCTTGGTGTTGGCTGTGGCTTTGATTGCCGATCCACTGATGATTTTTGAAAGACGCCTCGTCGGTATTGAAAGAAAAATCGACTTTACCTGCCGCGGCGTTGAATGCTCAAGTAGAATGATGGATGGATTGCGTTGGGATGGATCCCTAAAACAGGACAGCTTTGTTGGATTTGCTGTTGCGATAGTTCTGTTTTCCCTTGCTTCTAGCCTGTTCTTCACTCCTTTACCTATTTACCTCAAAGGATTATTCGGCGGGCAAGCTCAATATGTGTATTTAGCCTACATCCTGAATTCTGTTGGCGCAACGGTTGGTTACTTCCTTATTCGCAGACAGGCAAGATCTATTAACATAAGAAAGCAGATGCCCCGCTTTATCCTCCTTCGTAGCCTTTTAGTTTTTGCTCTTGTCGGCGTAGTTTCTTTCGCTATTGCGCCAACTACCTTAACGTGTGTTTTGCTAGTCGGTTTAGGCTTCGTATACGCTATGTACTATATCATGATGCTTGCCCTTTCGATGGAAATTATTCCTGAAGGAAAAGCTGGTCTCTTTGATGGAATGGTCGGTTTAGGTAGCGCAGTAGGCGCGTTTTTAGGACCTTTCCTTGCTTACAGCTTTACCTATCTTCCAAACCAATTCGTTTATGTTCCAATCTTCATAATTACTGCTGTTCTCTTTTTAGTCGCGTTCCTCGTGATAAAAATCTGTAGATAACGCAAAAAAAGAAGTTTGGAGCTTTTTTGCTCCCTTTAGTTTATTCGGTGTGGACTCTGTAGAGGTCGATGTCTTCACGCATGCTGGGCGTGAGCTCAAGGAAGTCGCGTACTGACCGCTCGACATCTTTGGATTGTGTCACGTATCTGCCGACGATTAGGATGTCTGCTCCTTGCTCGAGGGCTTCTTTGGCTGTTTCAGGGACGATGCCGCCTGCAACTGCGATGAGGAGTTTCTTGTTGGGGAAGGCTTTGCGAATCATCTGGATGCGTTCAAGTCCGCAGCTTCTGCCAGTTTCTTGGTCAATTCCGCGGTGTAAGATGACGATGTCTGGCAACTCTTTGAGCGATTTTAGTTTAGCTAAAACATCTTCAACGTTAAGCATGTCGATGACCGGGTAGATGCCTAAGCGTTTGGCTTCTTGGACGGTTGCATCCAGCGTTTCGGGGGGCGCTAAACCCGCTGCGACAACGGCGTCTGCGGTATCTTCGTAGGCGATGTCAGCTTCCACTTTGCCTACGTCGAGGGTTTTGAGGTCTGCGATTATAAATTTGTCTTTGGCTACTTGTCTAAGTTCGCTAATTACTCGTGTGCCGTAGCGTTTGATGAGTGGTGTTCCGACTTCAATGATGATGCGGTCGCTGCCCGGCAGTTGCTCTATGACCTTCTTTGCTCCTTCAAGTGAGGGTGCATCCAGTGCAATCTGGAGGTAGGGTGGTCTCCATAATCTTGGAACTTTAAAGCCCATGATGGGGTGCTTGGCGCGGTCTTTATCGTAAATGATTTTGTCCAAGGAGGGGTACTGATTGAGCGCACGTTGAAGCGCCATTTTGGTTGCGCCATAGTTATATTGGTAGATTTTGCGGTAATCGGTTGCTTGAGGGTGAATAAATACGCTGCATACGATAACCCATTCGTCAAGTTTGTCAACTGGAATGACGCCTTCCTCGGCGGAGTCAGCGATGGCTTTTGCAACTGCAGCTTGAGCAGGACCAAATATTTTGCCCGTGTCTTCCATGTTTTTGATGGTGACTTTGGGGACGATGAGCGTGTGGGGTTTAGGCGGTAGGTTTGGTCTGATGACTGCAAGTAATGGCGTGTGACCTGCGGATAGGCTGGTCATGCCATTTGCGAATGCTTGACCTATGGGGCCATTTTTGTCGCCTATCATAAGGTCAATGTGCGCAACTTCGTTTCCTTCTCCAACCAGTGATTCACCGATGAAGAATGCTGGTTCACTGTTAACGGGCGCGGCGTCATCGATTGTCGGCATATTATCGATGATTTCTTTGAAATCGACATTATACTCTTTTAGCCAAGAATAAAGTGTGTCTCTGTGAATATCCATCTTTTTTGCTGTTCCAATAACTGTCGGTTTTGTTGGTTTGCCTTTCGAACAAACCTCTTTTTTTGCGGCTTCTGTTAAAATTTTTATGAATTCTTCTTTGTTTTGTGGCTTTCTAAAATCCGTTCCCGACATTAACTATTAACCTCGGTGTTTTTGGTTAACTTACCCCGATATTTAAGACTCTCGGATAAGGTCCAAAAGATGTTTAGGCGGTTTGAGACGCCTCCCTTTTTCCTGTTTATGATTTGCTGAAGTTTTGCAGCGTTTTTATCCTCTAAATCTTTATATTTCAAGCCTCGCATTGAATGCCTAACTCGTGGGGAACAGTTATGTCAAGGATTGACTGGATCTTAGCCGCCATATTTGCAGTCGGTTTCCTGCTTTTCCTCTACGGCGCCAACGTCTACAACGCAATGGTGGGCTACGCCGGCGTCTACATGTTCATCGGCTCAATTGCCGCCTACATCCTGATTTATCTCTATAAAGAACTCACCAAGACACCCGCCGCCGCTCAAAACCCATAAAGCAAACTGTACTTCTGGGTTAAGTATTGCAGAAACGGCTTGGCATCCAAGTTGTTTCCTGTCGCCAGCTTGATTAGTTCTTGAGGGTCATAGAGGTCGCTTCTGAGGTGAATGTTTTCTTTTAGCCAATCGTTAACGGGCCCAAGGTTGCCTTCTGCGAGTTGGTTTTGCCAGTTAGGGCAGTCTTTGTTGATTTGAGCCCTTATTTGGCCCCCATAAATGTTACCTAACGCGTAACTGGGGAAGTACCCATACAAGCCGCTTGCCCAATGTGTATCCTGCATAACCCCCTCCGCATCATCCTCAACCTTGGCGCCCAAGTACTCGGCGTATTTCTCTTTCCAAACCTGCGGTAACTCATCCACCGTGATTTTGCCCGCGAAGAGGTCACGTTCCAACTCGAAGCGGATAATTATGTGGAGACTGTAGGTGACTTCGTCGGCTTCAATGCGGATTTTAGAACGTTCCACCCTGTTAATGGCCTCAACAAAGGGGTCTAACTCTAATCTGGCGAGGCTTGGCGCGGCTTTTTTGAGTTTAGGCAGAAAAGCCATCCAGAACTCTTTGGAGCGTCCAATCATGTTTTCGTAGAATCGCGATTGGGATTCATGGATGCCATACGAGCAGGTGGAGCCGACGGGTTGATACTCCCATTCTGGGTTTAGATGCTGCTCATATAGGGCGTGTCCGCTTTCGTGAAGTACTGAAAAGATTGAGCTAGCAAAGTTGTCTGGGTAGTAATGGGTGGTTATGCGCACGTCACTGTAGTAGCCTGTGGTGAAGGGATGCTCTGTCTCATCAACTCTTCCCGCCGCGTCAGCTGAGGCGGTGTCATAGCCAAGCGTCTGCGTTATAAGTTGAGTAATTCTGCGCTGCTCTTCAACGGGCACATGCTGACTTAGTATTTTTGAAGGCTGAGTTTGATAGGCTTCAATTTTGGCGATTAAAGGCTTCAAACCAGCCAGCAACTCCCTAAACGTAGCCGTTATGTTTTCGGTTGACATGTTAGGTTCAAAATTATCAATCAAAGCGTCATATGGCGTTTTGGCGCCTTTAACCTTCATTAGAATTTCTGCCGCTTCTTGGCTGAGTTCGAAAAGTTTTTGGAGGTCCGCTTTGTAGAGGTTGAAGTCTTTTTTTGCTTTTGCCTTTTTCCAGTTGTTCACAGTTACAGCTTCTTGCATGGCAAGGTCGGAAACCAGTTTTTCAGGTAGCGCGGTTTGTTCTTTGTAGGTTTTGTTGATAAGGTAGAGGTTACGTTTCTGGGTTTGTCCCATTGCTTTGTATTGGCTGCTGGTTTGGATGGCGTCTAAGAGTTTCCCGATTTGGGGGTCAGTGGCTAATTGGTGGTGGATGCGGCTAAGCAGGGCAAGCTGTTGGCTGCGTTGCTCGACCGCTTTGGGTGGCATCATGGTTTCCATATCCCAGTGTATGATGCCTTCCGCTGTGGAAAGGACCGTGGCGTCTTTGGTTTTTGCTAAAAGTTCCTTGTAAGCTGATTCTGTGTTGTTCAAGACTTTTTCTCCCCTTTTCCTATAAGCTGCGGTTTTATTTACTGTTACTCCTAAAAAGCAATCGTTACTTTTTGGTTCTTTTTAGCCCTAACTTGCCTCTTATTTAAGCAGGGGATGGATGAAGTAATCATAGGCTTGAAAAAGCTTTTATTTGTAAACTACTGCCATTTTATTGAGGATATTCTTAAAATGAGTAATTTAGAATCCAATAAAACAATGGCTATGATCGGTTCGATACTACTGATTATCGGTGGAATTCCCTTTGTTCCTTATCTTGGCGTATTGAGCCTCGTCGGCGTAATCCTGCTGCTCATGGCATTCAAAGGCTTCTCGCAGAGTTATCAAGACCCAGCAATGTATAGCAATGCTCTCAGAGGTTTCATTTACTACATAATTGCTGCAATTGTGTTAGCTGTCTCCGTTGCCTTATTATGGGCCAGTATTGCTAGCTTCGCAACAATATTCCTTATAGGGCTTGGACTCATTGGTATCGTAGGTTTCTTTGTAGCTCTGGTGGTCGCTTTCATATTCTACGTCATGGCTGCCAAACGACTAAGAACATCACTTAATGCGCTATCTCAAAAAACTGGCGAAAAATCCTTTGAAACCGCTGGTACACTCCTGTATTGGGGTGCCATCTTAACGATAATCTTGATAGGCGGCATCTTGATCTTCATCGCTTGGATCTTTGCAACCATCGGCTTCTTCTCCATGAAAACCACTGGACAACAGCAACAATATAGCCAACAACCATACGGCTACACACCCCCTCCCCCTCCGCCACCCCCAACAGAACAACCAGCATCTGCCGCACGGTTCTGTTCCAACTGTGGAGCATCCATTCAGTCTGGCGTAACCTTCTGCCCTAGCTGTGGCAAACAACAATCCCCATAGCCCTTCTTCTTCTTTTTTCCTTTTTATGTTGCCTCCTTCTGAAGCCACATATGTTTAGATGTCAGTAGGCACGTTTCTTCTTTGAAGGTTTTCTCTATGGAAAAGAATGCCTCGTTACCCAATCGCTCTGTTTATCCCAAAGCTCCGCCGGTGCCTGAAGAACCAACTGATACTGTACCACACGGAGAACTCGTGTGTGAGATATGCGGCAAAGTCTTCAAAACTCACAGCCAGCTTGATCGCCACCTAGAAAACATGCATGGTACGCCCGAAAAAACCCATACTGCCCCTCACCTCTAAACCTGCCGAGTTACCTCTAACCTTGGGTACATCTCAATGATAGTACCGGTTGACGATTAGTTTTCGTTCTGATGATGAACTGATCGGATGATGGAGCGGAACTTTTGCAACGATTCTGGCTTATCCAACAACCTGTCAAGTGTAATGGGGATAGCTGCCTGAGCGCCGTATTCAATCTTGAGGCGGTCTGTCGGCGCGAGCTTAAGGTTCATCTGGCCAAGAATATCTCTGTATGCAACTCCTGCTTCCTCAATGGCAGCCTCTAAAAGTGCGATGGTGTCTTTGAATACTTGCGCTTTAGCCTCAGCGGAATAAGTCAAGCCAAGTATGCTGAAGAGCTTCTCGACTTCAGGCTCGCCTACGCCAAGGATTTGCTTTGTTGCTTGTTTTTTGGGTGGAACAGGGCCTCTAACAGGCAAATCCTCCGTACTAAGAGCCACTAAGTAAGAGGAGGTTGTTACTTCATAGAATTTTTCAGTCAAGTTGTTGTTAACAACTTTGGTGCTTGCTAACTTGATGAAGCCTGCTGCTTCAAGTTTTTTGATGTGATATAGGACTGCTACTGGTGTTATCTTTAGTGTTCTGGCTATTTGGCTTATTGATTGGGGTCGAGTAGCGATGTCTTGGAGGATTTTTATGCGGGTTTCGCTGGCTAAGGCTTTTGCTTTCTTTGGGTCGGTGACTAGTTGGATTTTGGGTTGCATCGCGGTTCTCCTATTAAATGAATGTTTAAAAGAAGTTCCCAATTAAACGTTTCCCTAAAAGGAGACACAAAAATGCAAAACCAAACCAACAAAACTTTCAACCACTACCTACTATTTTGGTCAGGTCAAATAACCTCTACACTAGGTTCATCAATCGTACAATTTGTCATCATATGGTGGATAACCCTCCAAACGCAAAGCGGCATCTACCTCTCCTTGGCGGCGTTTCTGGGTCTAATGCCTGTTATACTATTGAGTCCCTTCGCTGGCGTGCTCATCGACCGATGGAACCGCAAAGCCCTAATCGCAATTGCAGACTCCGCACAGGCAATAGCTACATTTGCACTTATCATTCTGTTCTGGCTAGGGTTGGCGTCGGTTTGGAGTGTCCTTGTAATTCTTGCGGTTCGTGGCGTCTGCCAAGCATTCCATTCTCCAGCAGTCATCGCAGTTACCCCCTCAATGGTTCCCGTTGACAAGTTAAGTCGCATAAACGGACTCAGCTTCTTCTTTTCGGGAACAGTAAACTTGGTCGGTCCCGTGTTAGCGGCGTTGCTGTTGTCATTTTGGAGCCTCAACCAGATTCTTTGGGTCGACATCGCAACCTTCGCAGTCGCCATCGCCCCGTTATTAGCAATAAAAATTCCCTCTGTAGCCCAATCAAACGCAACTCATCCTTCCTTTAAGGCGGATTTCAAACGGGGTTTTGTCCACATAAAAAGCCACCGTGGCTTTTTGCCTCTAATACTGCTTTCAATGCTGCTTAATTTGCTGATTACGCCTCTAACAACGCTTCTGCCTTACTTTATCAAATTTGATCACTTCGGCAGTGTTTCTGATTTAGCGTTGATAGAGGCAACCTTCGAGGGCGGCATTCTTGCTGGCGGGTTGATAATGTCGATGATTGTTGGTTTTAAGAGAAAAGCCCTCGTAATGGCTGTTTCATTTTACGCTATCTTCTTTGGGTATCTGCTGTTTGCCCTTGCGCCAACAGGTTTTTTCCTATTTATGGCTGTGACCAGTTTGATGGCGGCTGTCTGTGTTCCTATCGTTAACGTGGTAGTGGCAACTATTATCCAAACGGTTATTCCATTAGATATGCAGGGTCGGGTTAACTCTGTTAATTTGTCATTGGCTACTGCGGCAGCGCCCATCGGCATAATCGCGTCCGGGGTGCTTGTGACTTTTGTTGCAACTAACGTTCTCTTCGCCGTATGTGCCATCACGGGTTTAGTGGCGGTTACGTTGGTGTGGATGTTTACGGATATACGGAGTGTAGAAAGAATGGAGTTACCGCAACAGAATTTGAGTGTGTAGTGCTCCGGCCGGGATTTGGACCCGGGTCGCCGACTCGAAAGGCCGGCATACTTGGCCGGACTATACTACCGGAGCACAACTATGGAAAGCACAACCAAAATACAACTTCACTCGAATAAACCTTACCCTTCTATTACAAGTTGACAATGCAGTTTTCAGCGATTTTTAGGCGAGACCCTGCGGGTTTGTTATCTCGGCGGAGCGTTACTTTTTGGGTGTTTTCTTAGGTTTTTTAGTAAACAAAAACTCCGTTATCTGCTCAACAAGCTTGCCCGTTGACTCCGAACTTTTCTCAAGTTGCTGCACTCTTTTATCCAAATCATTCGAGATTATCCTGCCCTCAATGCGGTTCGCTGAGCGGAACATCAAAAGCATCTTGAAAACCTCTTTAACGGCTTCTTCTTGTTCTCTAGCTGAGGCAGATTTGATTCCTGCAACAATTGAGAGCAACTCGATGTAGTGCTCTTTTATTTTTAGTTCTGCATTAACTGAGGGGTCGGTTGGGAAGGCTATGCTTAGCGGAGTTTTCTTGGATAGTTCAGCCGCGGTGGGAAATCGGATAATGATGTCGCCACGTATCCATGATGCCACAAACTCGCTGACGTATTTGCGGACGTCTTGGTCTGAAAACAGGGGCTCTGCCTGCGGTTCGTTTTTTGGTTCGGGTTTGCTTTTTATTCGCACGCTAATTATGCCCTTATCGCTTGTGTTCCCTTGAGTTTGGGGTTCCTTGGACACTTTACACGCTTCCCTGTAAACGTTTGTTGTTTGGTTCTTAAGCAACACCTAGTATTTAAGAAACAGCTTTGCAGCTCTAAAAAGAGATTTTTGTTGCTGAAGGGATTTTTCCTAAGATTTTGGCGGTTGCTTTCTCTACTTCGGCGCGGTGGGTCTGGTCGGTGTATACTCGTAGGATGTTCATGAAGCCCTTGAGGGTTTCAATAATCTTTGAGCTTTCACTGAGGCGTTGGAGCATTTTTTCTCCTGCTTGGCGCCGCGTGAACACGGGGATCTCCATGGATTCCATGAGTACCGCGTGATGGTAAGGTACCGACGCGACAGTTGGTACATCAATTATGACTGCGTCAAGGTCTACTTGGGCTTCTTTGGCGATTTCGCTCTGTATCTGCCGGCGGTAGGATTCTCGTCCAAATAAGTTTGAACTCAGGGTGTCTTTTTCGTAGAAGGTACGTTCGTAGGCGCATTTGAGCATGCGGCGGTTTTCAAGGTTGTTTATGATTTCTTGGGAGGCTTTGCATCTTTTGAGTGCAGTCCACACCGTGTAATCGTCCAGCTCCAGGTATTCTTCGGGGGTTGTAAAGCTGGTTAAGTTGAGTTCGTTGTTGGCTTTCTCCATGGCGGCGGCTAGCATAATTTGGGCAGCTCTTCCCACACGATGGAAATAGATGCTTTTGAACGATTCAATACGGGCAATCATGAATGCCTCTAGTGCTGAGAGCGCCCCCAACTCTACTGCCAAGTTCTCACCTAAAATGTCAAGTGCATGGATTAGGCGGTAAACATCTATGAAGCCATACTCTGCACCCGTGTGGTAAGTGTCGCGCATAATGTAGTCCTGTTTATCCACATCCACTGCGCTGCTGATGATTTGGTCCAAAAACGCCCTGCTTGGCTTATGTAACTTGCCTACCGCTAAGGCGGCGACTTGTCGGGGGTCAAAGCCTCTTTTGGAGAGTTTGTCGGCTAATTCACTTTTCTCAATAATCCATGCGGTTAGGTCTTCATGGGTTTTTTCAAGGTTTTTTATTAACAGATGCTCAAACACGTGGGAGAAGGGACCATGTCCACAGTCATGAAGTAGGGCGGCGATGCGGCAGACATCCACTTCTTCGTCGTTGACTACGCGGGAGATGTTGGGGTTAACCAGCACTTGACCTGCAAGATACATGACGCCTAAGCTGTGTTCGAAGCGCGTATGGTTGGCGCCGGGGTACACGTATTCTGAGCCTGCCAGTTGGCGGAGTCTACGTAGCCGCTGCATGGGGTAGGAGTCAATGATGATTTTTTCTGCATCCGTAACGTAGACATATCCATGGACGGGGTCTTTGATTTCTCCCCAGTAAGCTTTCGGCACAACCAAACCTCGTTGTAAGCTATATTTAGGTAACTTCCATTAATGTGTAACGCTAAACCCAAGGAGTAGACGGACACGGCAAAAAAAGGCGTTTTTCTGGTTATCGAAGGCTTGGATGGAAGCGGAAAAACCACCCAAGCTCAGTTGCTGGCCAAAAAATTAGCTCCAAACTACCCAATTTTCCTCACTGCTGAGCCAAGTTACGGCAAGACGGGCACCTTCATTCGCGAATGCTGCCTCTATGAACAACAGCGTCTTCCCACAGAAGCCGAAGCCCTTCTCTTCGCCGCAGACCGCATTGAACACATGTATAACGAAATCAAGCCTGCATTAGAGGAGGGTAAACTTGTGATTTGCGACCGCTACCTTTACTCGTCGTTGGCTTATCAGGGTAGTGCAGGGCTGAGTTTAGATTGGATAAAAACCATCAATGCTAGGGCTTTGCAGCCGGATTTTAGTGTGCTTTTGGATGTGCCTGCGGAACGTGTGCTTGAGCGATTGCAACGGCGTAAATCAGTGATGGAAACGTTGGAGACTCAGCAGAAAGTCCGCGAAATCTATATGCAGTATGTGGAGAAAGGCGAGTTGATTTGTGTTGACGGGGACCGTTCAAGAGAGGTTGTGGCACAGGATTTGTATGAGCGGGTTCTGGGCTTACTTAAAACTGCTGAGAGTTTTGTGCCGTAAACCTATCTGCATTCTTTAGGCTACATATTTCTAATATTTACAAAAAGAAGAGAAGAAGGGGGGTGGCGGTTTAGTCTTCTCTCCACTTAAACAGTTTAACTGCCAAAGTGAAGATAACCACCGTTATGACTGCAAGGACAACAATGTCAAAGATTGCGTTTGGTATGTTGTTGTACACCATGACGTTGTTTAAGCCTTCAGTCACGTAGAATAATGGCAGTACGTGGGCGAAGGCTTGCAGGTACTCGGGCATGCTGCTGATGGGGAAAAACGTGCCTGCCAAGAACATCATGGGGAATGTGACGATGTTGCCGATGACGCCTGCTGTTTCAGGACTCTTGGTTACTGTGCCGACCAGCATACCTAACGCTGCAAAGAGCATTGGACCCAAAACCAAGAAGGGTATTAACCATGGTGATAGGGTAACGTGGGCGCCGAAGACTAAGATGCCGACGCCGACCATCAAAAGGAACCCTGCAATTGTGAGCACGATGTACCAGATGACTTTGGAAGTTAACCACTCCATCTTGGTTAGTGGGGTCAGGGAGAGCTGTTTGAAGAGCTTGTTCTTCTTGTATTCCGAGGATATGTTGACTAGGGAGAACATTGGGCTGGTTAGGATGGAGAAACCGATTAAGCCTGGGATAAGGAAGTCGACGTAATTGGTTTGTTGGGTGTTGACGGTGGCGGTGGTCATGCCAATGACGTTGGTTCCGTTGTATCTTTGCAGGTTGAAGTAGTTGGCGTATCCACTAACGGTTCCGCTGACTATGCCACTGGTGCTCGAGGCTGGGTTGCCATAAACTGTAATGTTCACTTTGTTTCCAGCAATATAGTCCGCTGAGAAATGTGCAGGTATAACTATGCCATCCGATGCCGAATGCGAGGCTAAGTAATCAGCAAAATTCTCTGAAGCATTAACCGTTATCACTCTGATAGTGCTTGATTCGTTAAGTGCCGATAGAAATTGGGAGCCAATATCCATCTGAGGCACCGCAAATGGACCCGTATCTTGGTTTTGTACATAGACATTTACGGTTCCGGAGCTGCCGCCTGAAAAGATGGCGCCGAAAATCAAAATCAAGATTACTGGGAAAATTAACCCGAAGAATAATCCGAATTTGTTACGTAGATATCCGACACTGAATACTTTAAAGTCTGCAAATATGCGTTTTGGATTTGCCATATTTAGCGCCTCCGTTTTTTACTTTTGTTTTCCTCTGTTGGCATCTCTTCTGACGATTCGCCAAGGGGTTCGCTGACGAGTTTTATGAAAACGTCGTCGAGGCTATCCATTCGAGTTTGAATGTTGCCCCAATCCATTCCAGACTGCTCTGCCGCTGCTAACGCTGCTAAAGCATCAATTCTCTTTTTGAGGGGAATTGTGATTACTTCTTTAGCTGCGTCGAAGTCTACCTGTAATTCCGTGTTAGCTTTTATGTAGTCAGCTAATTTTTGGTCGCCCTGTATTTCTAGGCGTTCGCCTGAGCCATGTTTCTGGATGATCTCTTCGGTGGTCCCCATAGCAACGATGTGGCCGTGATCCATGATTGCAACTCTGTCGCTTAGTTGTTGGGCTTCGTCTAAGTAGTGGGTGGTTAAGATGATGGTTTTGCCTTTGGCTTTAAGGCGGCGGATGACTTCCCAGATGGCGCGTCGCGCATTAGGGTC
This sequence comes from Candidatus Bathyarchaeota archaeon, assembly GCA_026014745.1. Lineage (NCBI taxonomy): Archaea > Thermoproteati > Candidatus Bathyarchaeota > Candidatus Bathyarchaeota archaeon. The sequence goes on from JAOZHS010000001.1 coordinate 180,602, forward strand.
CAAGCCTGTGGTTGGTTCGTCAAGAAAGAGCAACTCTGGCGAGTTAACCAGTGAGAGGGCAAGACCTGTTTTTTGTTTTTGCCCGCCGGAGAGGTTTTCAAAGTTTGTGTTTGCCATATCTTCTAAAAGAACCTCTCGCAGAATCTGGTCTGCGTCAACTTTGGTGTCAAATAGACTTGCGTAGTAGTTGATGGCTTCTCTGGGCGTTGTCTTTTCGAAGAACGTGAAGTTCTGGGGGATGACGCCGATTTTTTTGTGTAGCGCATACCCATTTTTCCAGGGGTCGAAGCCGAGGATTTTGACGTCTCCGGCGTCGCGTTCACGCAGTCCTTCCATGATTTCGATGGTTGTGGTTTTGCCTGCGCCGTTAGGTCCCAGTAGCCCGAAGACTTCGCCTTCTTTGACGTCGAAGCTGATGCCGTCAACTGCTTTGAGGCTGCCATACGCTTTTTTAAGTGAGGTCACTTCAATCGGTAACATGCCTAATTTGGCTCCTTTTGGATTTTAAAGGATAAATTGGTTCTTTTCTTAGGTACATTATGGGACAGATATAACTTTCGGCTATAACCACAATATCCGCATTTACAGTTTATATAGCGCTGTCGGGGGCTGTTTCTTTGAGAATTTTTCGTTTGGATGATGAGTTGACAAAATTTACAATAATTTCAACCAATTCCTGCGGCGAAAGATAACGTGGCCCACGCTCATGAAACACCTGCACCTCAAAGGTTTCCTTACCAAACCCCGTTCGCAACATGTAATAATCAAACTTTAACGCCTTCTTCTTGTCCCCGTTTACTTTATAGTAACGTATGGAGCAGAAAAAATCCAAACTGCCCATGCGGGTTTTATTTATTGTTTCGAGGGCTTTTTTGAGTTCTTCAGCATCGATAAAGGTGAAGGCATCCTCTTCTGCTATGCCAAACTCAAAAATTACTCTACCCTCGGGGAGGGTGGGGTTTGCGACTTCTTCAAAACTAAACTCTCTACGATTAACCTCTTGGAGAACTTGGATTAGTTTTTGCTGAAGTTGACGACTGGACAGGGTAGTTTTGAATTTATCAATGTGGTGGATGTTTTGGGGAAAGTTTTGATAATAACCCAGCGTCAAAGGGGTCGCTTCAGGTTTTCATTTTTTTAATTTTATCCAGACTGTTAAGTAGCTCGCTTAGAGCCAAGGTGAGTTTTTGGATTTCGTCTATGTCCTCGGTTTTTTCTATGCGAGCCTGCAAATCAGCTACTTTGGCCATTAGAGTGGCTTCGAGTTTATCGTATGGTCCATTAGAGGCGGCGGTTGGGTTGGCGGCTTGTTTGGGTGGTTCTTCGCCTTCTTTGACGATGATGACTTTTTTCTCGTCTTTAGCGCACCATAGGGTGCCGTTTTTTAGTCGGAATAGGGGGGACGCGCAGACCGGGCAGGAGAGGTCGGTTAGGGTGGCGCCTTGCCGCAGTAATTCAGCCATACGTTTGATGGGAGTGTTCTGTTTGTCTGGTTGCATATAAGACCCCAAAGTAAATACGTGTCAATGCTTATATAACTGCTCACTGCCTCATCAGTGGAAGGGGAATTATTTATGGTTCGGAAAAAGAAAGCTGAAGAATACGAAGCTAAAATTAAGCAGGCTTTAGTTGTGCTGGGCGAAGTTTCTGAAGATAGCACGACTCCACGTAACATTCGGCGAAGCGCCAAAGACGCCATGAACGCTCTGCAAGGCACCGAATACACCGCCGCAGTGAAGGCTTCTAACGCGGTTGCGCTCCTAGACGAGATTCTCCAAGACCCTAACATGCCACCCTACACCAGAGTTAAACTCTGGAACGTTATGAGCTTCATAGAAGCCATAAAAGATTAAGCCGACATACGGCTACTGTTTTCTTTCTAAATTTAGTTGCTTGCTATGATTTGTAAGGGAATATCAGATTGGCTGTTATTTTTGTTTGGCTGCTTTTTTGCATTCTTTGTATGACTTGGCACAATGTATGCAGCAAAACGCCATCTCTACGCCGTCTATGACTTCGCGGTAGGCGCCTTCGTAAACTTTACAGCCGCAATGTGCACAGACGTCAAGGCTGGGTTCAATGGCTATGGTTACCAGCTCGGCGAAGCGTTTGAAGAGACCTGTGCAGAGTTCTCTGCCTGCAGGGGTTAGCTCGAAGATTTTGCGTTCTTTTTCGCCGACGGGTTTTTCGGTGTGGGTAACGAGTCCTTTTTCTTCAAGTTGCTGTAGGAAGGGGTAGACGAGGCTGGGGCTGATTTCTTTTTTGACGCGTCGTTTGAATTGGCTGATTATGCTATATCCGTGGACGGGGCCTTCGTAGAGTATGGTGAGTATGTAGAAGCGGCTAAAATCGCTGAGTAACTCGTCTATGTTGTCGGGTTTTGTTGCCATTTGTGTTCTTCTTTTGACTGTGTCGGTTTGTTGTAATAAATGTTTATCAGATATATCTTAAAAATACACACGATATCCGCCCGTTTCACTCAAGCTTGGGGGCACTAACAAATATATTGCACCTGTTATATGTAATTCAGGGTTCCAGGGGAGAGATTTCCTTTGAAATATGATGTGATAATTGTAGGCGCAGGCCCCGCAGGCATATTCTCAGCATTAGAATTAACCCAGAACACAAACCTAAACGTACTCGTCCTAGATAGAGGGCAAGAAATCGACAAACGCAAATGCCCCTCTAAACGAGGCTTTGAATGTGTCCATTGTGAACCTTGCGCTATTCTTTCCGGCTGGGGCGGAGCAGGCGCCTACAGTGACGGCAAACTCACCTTATCCACCGAAGTCGGCGGCTGGCTAAACCAGTATGTCTCACACAAAGAATTAGCTGATTTAGTCAAATACTGCGACGAAATCTACCTCAAATTCGGCGCAAGCGAAACCGTATATGGCACCGTAAATGAGGAAGTTGAAAAAATAGAAAAAGAAGCCTCCCTTGCAGGATTAAAACTCATCAAGCAAGAAGTCCGCCACATGGGCACCGACAAATGCCTCGAAGTCCTAAAACGCATGTTCAAAGCGCTCGAGGGCAAAATAACCTTCAAACCCAAAACAGACGTTAAAGGCTTAATCGCTGAAAACCACGTTATCCAAGGCGTTGAAACCACAAACGGCGACAAATACTACGCCAAATACGTCATTATTGCCCCCGGCAGAGGCGGAGCAGAATGGCTCCAGACCGAAGCCCAAATTCGCGGGTTAAAAACAGTTAACAACCCCGTCGACATCGGCGTTCGTGTGGAAGTTTTGGCGTCTGTTATGGAGAGACTCACCAAAGTTCTCTATGAACCTAAACTGATCTATTATTCACGGCAATTCGATGACCAAGTTCGCACATTCTGTGTTTCACCCTACGGCGAAGTTACAACCGAATCCTACGATGGCGTCTTAACTGTTAACGGCGGAAGCCAAGCTGAAAGCAAGACTAGCAACACAAACTTCGCTATACTGGTCAGCACCTCCTTCACTGAACCCTTCAAAGAACCCATCGCTTATGGCAAATACATCGCGCGACTCAGCAACCTGCTTAGCGGCGGAGTCATGGTTCAACGTTTAGGCGACTTAACTGCAGGCAGACGCTCAACCCCTGAACGGCTAGCACGAAGTGTAGTTCAACCAACCCTCAAGAATGCCACGCCCGGTGACTTAAGTTTCGTCTTGCCTTACCGATATTTATCTGACATACGTGAAATTCTCCAAGCCCTCGACGTAATCGCCCCCGGCGTCCACTCACGTGACACGCTACTCTACGGTGTCGAAGTCAAATTCTACAGCAGCCACCTCCAACTTAACGACGCCTTGGAAACCAAAATCCAAAACATGTTCACCATCGGCGACGGCGCAGGCGTCACACGCGGACTCATTCAAGCTTCAGCTTCAGGCGTTATCGTGGCTAGAGAAATCCTAAAACGAGAAAAGCTGCTGAAGGCAAAGTAGCATGACGGCGGTAGCTAAGGCAATCCGTTGTTCCCACTGCGGTGCCCCCGTCGAATTCAAGCCGGGCGAAATCATAGCTACCTGCAAATACTGCGGCTTCACCACCGTCATCGAAACGGGTCAAGCCTTCAACTTCGAACATTCTCTTCTTCTTAACGTCTACACTCCAGAGCAGATGGATAATCTCATCCGTGACTGGATGCGTTCGGGATTTATGAAACCTGGCGACTTCGCCAAAAAATCCAAAATATCCGAAAAAACCCTCACTTACCTTCCCTTCTGGGTTGTCACCGTTGAAGCCTCAACCAAATACAAGGGCATCTTTGAGCGGATTGCGCCCCCGATTGTTAAGGAAGGCGAAATCAAAAAAGAATACAACTGGCTTGTGTTGGCGCGGGCAGCTTCTGATTTTCCCACCCGTGAATATGATGTGCCTCTCTCGGGCAAGGTTCCCTATGATTTTCGCAAAATCGAAGGCTTCGCCAAGCTGCTAAACAGCGAAATGGAACGCGACCAAGCTGTCGAAATTGCTCGCCAACAGATTGATGCTCATCATCGGTTTTTGCTTGAGCAAGACATCGACCGTGTGGTAGATGCTGCAACATCGGTGAACCTCAAGCAGATGGTGTATTTGCATGCGCCTGTCTGGTTCATACGCTATGAGTATAGAGGCAGCGCCTATCAGATGCTTGTTGATGGTGCAGTGGGCATGGTTTTGAGGGGCGATATCCCTTCTGGCAAATTTTAGCTGACTTGAATAACCTTTAAAAGCAAGCGCATTTCTATAACGGAATGCAAAAAATAGGGGAAATTCGAAATGAGCGAAAATAAAGATGTGTATGCCCAAGCGAAAAGCCAAATGAGGCTCTCTGAGCGCATAGCCGCGGCGCTTCCCGGTTTCCGTGGATACAAAGAGAAAGAACTGCGGCGAGAATCTGATAAACTCATCCGAAATCACCTTCACCTCAAGTTATCCAAAGATAAAGATAACGTCCGCAGCATCGCCCAAAAAATCGCGGACAAACGCTACCTCGACATCCTGCCCGACATCGACCGCTTAAACGCCAAGATGGACCGCATAACCGAGAAAGTCAACCACGCTTCTTATGGGTACAGCGGCTTCTTTGATGTCGTTAAAATCAAAGAGGAAAACCTTGACCGCATGATTGCCTACGATAACCAGCTCTTAGAAAGCGTCAGCACCCTATCCGACAGCATCGATGCCCTCAAAACCCAACTGTTGAGCGGTGACTATGGTAACCTCAAAGACAAAATCCAAGCCATAGCCGACAAGTTTGAACTCTTCGAGGATGCCTTTGATAAACGATCAGAAATCATCATAGGAGTGACTGCATAATGCCACAAGTAATAGAATGGACCAATGTAGGTTCTGAAGATATTGTCTGGCGCTACCCCAACGAAGACATCACATGGGGCGCACAGTTAATCGTCCACGAATACGAGATGGCGGTGTTCTTCCGCGACGGCAAAGCCTACGACGTATTCGGCGCGGGCAGACACACGCTGACCACCCTGAATTTGCCCCTGCTCACCAGCTTACTTACAAGACTTGTAGGCTTTGGAGGCAACAAACCGTTTAAAGCCACTGTGCTCTTCATCAGCACCAAAGTGTTCGCGGGCAAATGGGGAACAAAGGCACAGACCACCGAACTCGCCCCTCTTCAGACCTATGGGCAATTCTGGTTCAAAGTCGGCGACGCCTCACTCTTCGTTAACGAAGTGGTCGGCGGACAAAACGCTTACACCACACAGGGCGTTAACGATTTCTTACGCGGGTTCCTAAACGAGAAAATCATCGATGAACTCAGCCACTACGACCTCGTTACCGTCTTCACCCGACTCGACGAAACCAGCGTCATCGTCAAAAACAGCCTCATCGACTACTTCAAACGCGTAGGCATCGAACTAACCGATCTGCGATTCGAAGGTATCGACACCACACCCGAGTACCGTGAACGTCTCTTCTGGCTCAAAACTGGCCAGACCGCACCCGGCGACGTGTTACGTATGGAAACCATGAAGAGCGCGGCAGAGTCTCTTGGCAAAGGAGGCGGCTCAGGCGCACTCGGAGCCGGCATGGTGCTTATCCCACAAATCATGAGCCAAACAGGCGCACCACAGGCAGCACCCGCAGCGGCACTGGTCATATGCCCCAAATGCGCAGAGAAAGTCCCCGCAACCAGCAAGTTCTGCCCCAACTGCGGAACCAACCTTACCCCGCCCTCGCAAGGAGCCATGAACTGCCCCAAATGCGGCAAATCCATCCCAGCCAACAGCAAATTCTGTCCTGAATGCGGAACCAAAATCGAATAGGACCACCAATGATGACTGAAAGCAATCGCCAACTCTTAAGCATCGGCGTCCTCATCCTCACAATCGCAGTAGCCGTTGTGCTCTACGTGGCTAGCTTAATCGGCTGGACCCTGATTGTTCCAGTCGTGTTGCTGCTGTTTGGGTTGTGGATGATTGGGCTTGGTGCCATCCGAGCAGGCAAACCCATCAAGTACGAACGTAGCCCCTTCAGCACCGTAGCCATAGGCTGCTGTATAGCCGCTGTGGGAGGCGCATGGTTCCTTTTCAGCTACAACTGGCTCTACTCGCTGATAGTAGTGCTGGTGTTCGTTGCTGTATTGGCAATTGTTGCCGCCCAAAGACGCAAATAGTCTCTTTGAGCCTTTTTTGGCTCTAAACATTTTTCTATACCCCTGCACAGTCACTTTCTACAGAAGGCACGCTAATGAGTGAAGAAACCATAATTGGCCACGGCACATGGTATGACATGATGGCTAAGAAAGTCATCGAACGCGAACAGTCCCTAAACCGCGATATGAGTCGGGTTCGCACAGAAATGGGGTTAGGCGCTTCAGGTTTTCCCCACATCGGCAGCTTAGGCGACGCCAGCCGCAGCTACGCCGTCACGTTAGCCCTCAAAGATATGGATTGTAATTCTGAGTTGATTGCCTTCTGCGACGATAAAGATGGCTTACGCAAAGTTCCCGCGGGGTTGCCGCCAGAGATGGCGCAGAACTTGGAGAAGTATCTTGGTTACTCGGTTTCCACGATTCCTGACCCGTTTGGTTGCCATGAAAGCTACGGTAAACACATGAGTAGCCTACTTCTGGAAGCTCTTGACAAGTGTGGTATCCAATACAAGTATTACTCAGCCAAAGAAGTCTACGATAAGGGCTTACTGCTAAACGAAATTCGTACCCTTCTAACTAACGCTAAACAAGTCGGCGAAATCGTCAAAGAAGAAGTAGGACAAGAAACCTACACTGAAGTGCTGCCGTTTTTTGCAGTCTGCGAAAATTGCGGTCACCTCTACACCACCCGCGCCTACAAGTTTGACCCCAAAACCGACAAAGTAACCTACAAATGCGAAGGCCTAGAAATTCGCGGCAGAAAAATTCCGGGTTGCGGTCATGAAGGTGAAGTTGACATCAAAAGCGGCGAGGGCAAACTCACTTGGAAAAGCGAATTTGCCGCAAGATGGAAAGCGCTTGACATCCGCTTTGAAGCCTACGGCAAAGACATCGCTGACTCAGTCCGCATAAACGACCGCATCTGTCGGGAAGTCCTCAAATTTGAGCCTCCCAGCCACGCCAAATATGAGATGTTTCTTGATAAGGGCGGAAAAAAAATCAGCAAATCTGCTGGTAACGTGTTTACGCCGCAGGTGTGGTTCCGTTATGGGTCGCCGCAGTCTTTGTTGCTGTTGATGCTTAAGCGGTTCGTTGGCACCCGCAGCCTCGACGTCTCAGATATTCCATCATACATGAATGAGCTTGATTCTCTTGAGGAAGTTTACTTTGGTAAGAAGCAGGTTAGCGAAAAAGAAGCTCTCCGCCTAAAGGGGCTTTTCCTCTACTGCAATGTCATGAAGCCCCCCGCCAAACCCAGCATCCATGTCCCCTACAACCTCTTGGCGTTTCTGGTCAAGATGGCGCCCAAAGAATGCCTAAACGACTACGTCGCAGAGAAGCTCCAAAGCTACGGTTACCTCCAAAAGAACCAGCCCCTTGATGCGGGGTTGCTGCAACGCATCACCTTTGCGGTGAATTGGACAGCGGACTTTGAAGACATCAAAGAAACCGAAGTGGAACTTACAGCGGAAGAGAAAAAGGCCCTCACCGAGTTGGTTGCAAAGCTGCAGGCTGAAGATGACCCCGACAAAATCCAAAACGCCATCTTTAACTCCGCCAAAGACAACGGCATAAAACCCGCCGCGTTCTTTAAGCTGCTCTACTCCATCTTGATGGGTGCGCCGCAGGGTCCACGTCTTGGTCCCTACGTTTTGGCTATGGGGAAGCAGAATGTGGTTGCGGCGTTGGAACGGGTGCTAAGTAAAAGCGCCTAAACTTTTTCCTTTTTGAGTGGATGTGTTCTTAGCAAAACCCTTAACTCTTCTTTTTCTTTATAATGATTAAGTGCAAAGTAGGTTCATTTGGAGGAATTTATGGTTGAGTTGTCAAGACACTCTGCCAAAATAGAACCCTCAACCCATGCTCAAACCGATTTTGCCTTCGAAAATGTGGGTTCTGTTTTTTCGACATGCAAGGTGTCTTTGGATAAGGAACGGCTTCAAAGTATCCTGGAGAACATTCCTTCAGCCGTTATTCTAATTGAGAAACCAGACGCCACCGTAACCTACGCCAATAAACGCGCCATCGAATTATACGGCGTCAACCCCTGCGGGGTCAGCTTAGAGAAACATGTTTCATCGCTAAGGATTTTAACGATGGATGGCCGCGTAAGCCCCACAAAGGAACTTCACATTTATCGAGCGCTGTTCAACGGGGAAACCGTGCGGGATACTCACGTGATTATTGAACGCGCTGATGGTCAACGTTTCATTTTAAACCTCAGCGTTAAACCCCTCTATGATGAGCAGGGTGAAGTCACTGCGGCTATAGCCATATTTGATGATGTGACGGAGCGCGTTAAAACCGAGCAGGCCCTAAAAGAAAGCGAGGAACGCCTAAACATGGCGCAGAAAATCGCGCATGTCGGCAACTGGGAATACTACGTGAAGGAGGACCGCGCGGTTTGGTCTGAAGAACTTTTCTACATTTTTGGTTTAACCCCTCGACCCACCGGTTTGAGTATGGATGAATATTTGGCGTATGTTCATCCTGACGACCGAAAAGCAATGGATCAGCAAATGTTCAATGGAAACCTAATGGCGGCTGCCAGTTTTGATTACCGCATTATCCGAGACGACGGCACAGTGCGTGTACTGCATACTGAGCGGGTAGTTAGAGAAGTCGGCGCCGACAAGAGACCCCTACAGGTTGTGGGTGTAGAGCAGGACATAACGGAGCGCAAAGAAGCCGAACTAAAACTTCAAGAATACGCAAAAAACCTCGAACGCCTAGTCGATGAACGTACCAAACAGCTGCGTGATGTGGAACGTCTAGCCGCGATTGGGCAAACCGCTGGCATGATTGGGCATGACATCCGCAACCCTCTGCAGGCTATTGCGGGCGAGTTGTTTTTGATGCGGCAAGATGTCGATACATCTTCCGATAGCGAATGCAAATCAAGAATGCAAGAAAGCCTAACCTCAATACAGCAACAAATTGACTACATAAACAAGATTGTCTCTGACCTTCAAGATTATGCGCGACCGCTGCAGCCTGAACTTACCGAAGTGGATCTCTGCACAACTATCCCTCGACTGCTAAATTCCGTTTATGTCCCCAGTAACATAGATGCTGTGGCTCGATGCGACGCGCGCCTCCCGAAAATAAAGTTGGACTTAACTTTTTTGAAGCGTATTTTGGTTAATTTGGTTACTAACGCTATTCAAGCCATGCCAGACGGCGGGAAACTCACTATCAAAGCCACCCAACAAAAAGACACCGTATCAATAGCGGTGATTGACACGGGCGTGGGCATCCCCGATAGCATTAAACCTAAACTTTTCCAGCCGCTTATGACCACCAAATCAAAAGGGCAAGGTTTCGGTTTAGCGGTGGTTCGGCGGCTGGTGGAAATTATGGGCGGCACCATCACGTTTGAGAGCAAAGTCGGCAAAGGCACCCAATTCATCCTAACTTTTCCCAAACAATCAACCTAACCGTGGAGTTTGCGACCACTATTCTTAAGTTTAGGCAAAGTATTTACTTCTCTGCGCCCTAAAATTGTGGGCACACACCCGAGTGGGCTCGTCGTCTAGTACGGATTATGACACCGGCCTGCGGAGCCGGAGGTCCTGGGTTCAAATCCCAGCGGGCCCGCCAACTTTACTTTTTCAAGAGAAAAAGGCTTTGATTAATCTTTTAGGTGCGCCCGATTACCCTGCTAAGAAAAGTTTATTAGCGCTATATAGCGAAATGAAAGAGCCAAGGTATCTTTACGACAACAAACTTACTTGCAGATTTATCACCCTGTAAAACCGCAAGAATGGCGGGGCTTTTTTACCTCATTTTCATCTTAACTACTGTTTTCGCCTCGTATATTCGAGGAAATATTATTGTGACCGGAGACGCAGCAGTCACAGCTAACAATATTGTGGCTTCTCAAGGGCTATTCCGGGTCGGTTTTGTAACCGAGCTAGTATCTGCAGTGTTTTTCGTTTTAGCGGCATGGGCGTTATACGTGTTGTTAAAACCGGTTAACAAAAACCTGGCTTTGCTGTTCTTGTTATTAAACTTGGGCGGTGTCGCTGTAGAGTGCCTTAATGCGCTAAATCTGTTTGCTGCCCTTCAAGTTTTGAGCGGCGCTAATTACTTAACCGCGTTTCAAACAGGTCAACTGCAAGCCATGGCAATGTCATTTCTCGATTTATACACAAGTGGGTTTGCAATCGCCCAGATATTTTTTAGCGCTTGGTTACTTCCCCTTGGATACTTAGTTTATAAATCTGGCTTCCTTCCTAAATGGTTAGGCTTACTGTTAATCCTTGATTTCTTCGGTAACATGAGTTGGTTTTTGCAGGTTTTCCTTCTCCCCGACTACAGAATATTATCTTATCCAGGAAATGCGATCAGCTTCATTGCGGAAATTGCTCTAACTGTGTGGCTTTTGATTATGGCTGTGAAGGAACAGAAATTAAATGACAACCCCCACTGAAGGTAAGCGCCAAATGTCATCTGGGATTTACAAGAAGACGTTAACATTAGCTCTCGCGGGCGGCTTGGCCTTCTGGGTAGCTACCCTCGCAATTTCTTTAACTCCCACCGCTGCAGATTACAGAGTTGCAGAGTCAATTGCCAGCATCCAATTAGTCTGGGTTGGTGGCCTTATTATTGGCTTGATTATGGCGGGCATCATCAGCTATATCTTGGTCCGATTTCACGGCAAGATTCCAATAAAGAATCCGATCTTGAAATCGTTGATCCTTAGCTTCATTGCACTACTGATTCTGCTGCTCGTAATCGAGGTTCCCTCAGCATTAAGGACAGGCGACGCTTCGTATTACTTCCTCATTGGAGTACTGCTTAACGTGCCAAGGTTTCTCGTTTTTGGAATAGTTGTTGGCTATCTATACAAAAGACTAGACTCAGCCTAATTTTGGTCTGGTTTTGAACCTTTTAGGTTTGTATCTCGGCGACTACAAACTCTACAATTTGAAAATGCATCACTATCCAGCGGACTCTCAATCCCCTTGTCTGCTTTTGGTGGTTTCAAAACGATTCCTGTTTGGGTTTGCCGATTTACGCTACGATTGTACGGTAGGCTTTCTGTTCCCAATCTATTTGGTGCCTATTTGGATGCTATTAGTGGTTCTATGCAGAAACCTAAGGGGGGGTAGGGTCCTATTGACGCAGAAACATCCCCTTAACATGTTGAAAACCAGTAAAAACCCTCTTTTGAGGCAGTTGGGTCATCTAGTATCCGTAGGCCTCTTACCCTTTCACGACCGCCTTATTTTGTCTACGCTGGTCCAGTCGCTCCCACACCCGATAGATGAAGCTGCCAATCGCAAACGCAAAAGCGGGCAAGACGGGTAGCACGTACCAGTATATTTTTGTCTGCGCCACCGTGAACAGCCCCAACACCACAACCATCCAAACAACCAACAACAAATCAGCTTTAACCCGCTTAACCACCGCACTATACACGCATAAAGCCCCCGCAAACGGCAATAGAACTATCCATAGGAGGTTTTCTCTGGTAGCCAAATAATTGAAGTAAAACAGGTAATCCCCCGAGTGCCCCTCTAGTGGGGTGACTGTGCGGGAGAATACGCTGTAGACGAAGTAGCAGTCCCAGAATTCAAAAAAACGCCAATTCATGTAGAGCACGTAGGGCGCAAAAATGAGCAACGCTACACCCCAAAACAAAATAAACCGCTTCGTAAAGATGAACCGCGGGCTTTTGGTAGAGACGGCATAGTACACTCCGGTTATGAGCGGAATCAGCAATGCTTCAATCTGTTTAGTCATCAACGCTAACCCAAAACACACCCCCGCCAAAACAGCGTAACGGTTGCTGTGGGGGTTTTCTTGGCTTTGCAGCATCAAATACACGCTGGCTAAAATGAAAAACAGCAGCGGACCATCCGTCATGGCGTGAGTCGCGAACGCAAAAAACGTCAAAAACGAACCCAAAACCACCACCGATAACAACCCAACCGTGCCGTTGTAGAGTTTTTTACCCAAAAAATACCCGGCAACCAGCGACAAAACCCCAAACAGCAAACTCCAAATGCGCGCCGCAAAGTTCGTGACGCCAAAAACCTGATAAGACAAAGCCATCAGCCACATAAGCAACGGCGGCTTCCCCGTCCAAATACCGAGTCCACCATCAGTCCATGGCAGCAAATAATCGCCGCTTCTAACCATATGATACGCCATCTGAGAATAGGTCTGCTCATCAGCCAACCACAACGGACCCCACCCCAACACGACAAACCCAGCAACCACAAAAACCCCGATAGCTATGGCGCACAATAAACCACTGTGGGTGACAATCCATGGCTGGGTCTTGTCTGTGGGGGTTAGCTTTGGTGGCTTGTTTGTTATTTTCCCGTAGAGTGACCTTGTAACCAATACAACTGCTACCGTTGCAACTGCTAATGAGATTCCGTCAAAGAGCAGTGTTCCCCACGCCACGCTTGTCGGCGGTGTAATTGCGGGTGGTGTTGTTGAGTTGTAGATTGTCAGGGCGTATAGGTGGTAGTCATGGGAGCCCACAAAAAGCGTGTTATTTACAATGGCGGGCGAGGAATCCACAGCTTCACAAGTGGCGTAAGTCCATTTTATCTGTCCTGTCGAAGCGTTGAAGCAGTATATGTTGTAATCTTTTGAGCCCACATACAAGTAGCCGTCTGCGAGGCCAGGGGAGGAACAAACCCAATAACCTGTTGCCGTCTGCCAAAGCTTCTCGCCGTTGGTTGCGTTAAAGCAGTAAACGCAATTATCCTCTGAACCAACAAAAACGCATCCATCCATGGCGGCTGCAGAAGAAACAATTGAACCATCGGTTTGATACTTCCAAATCTGCCTGCCCGTGGCAGCATCTAAACAAAAAAATGTTCCATCGTATGAACCGACATACACGCAGCCCCCGAATATGCAAGGTGTGTTGCCTAAACTGCCTGTGAACTGACGCCAAATCTCCCTGCCACTGGACACATTAACTGCGAAAACGTCACGGTTGCAAACAAAATAGACAACCCCCTCAAAGATAGCAGGCGACGAATTCACCCTCGCATCAGTTGGAAAACTCCAGAGCACATCGCCATTAGAAGCGTTCAAACAATAAAGACCCTGCAAACCCGAACCAACAAAGACACACCCCCCATAAACCTCAGGCGACGAAAACACTGCCCCCCCAACCGACGAAACCCACACAGGTTTGCCGCTCGAAAGGTTCATACAGTAAACGTTGCCGTCAAAACACCCCACAATGCCCGTTCCGTTAAAGATGGTTGGTGACGAATTCACCTCATGTCCAACTGGGTAACTCCAAACTAATTCTCCAGTAGACACGTTTAGACAATAGATTTTGCAGTCTTTAGCGCCCACCAAAACCACGCCTTCAGCTACCGCGGGAGAAGACCAAACTGCACCGTTCATGCTGTGAATCCACAACGTTTTGGCTGCGTTGCTTGAGCTGTTGGTGCCGTTTGCGCCGCTACGGTTCGTGTCATAACGAAAGGTTGTCCAGTCTTGGGCGCTTGCAGCAAAAAAAGTGCTGGATGCTAAAACAAGAACCAATAAACTAAGCAGCAACCACCCGTGTTTCCGCATAGTTATCCTTAACAGGCAATCATAGCATCAGAGATATTAAATATGCTAAAAATCTTACTCTATAGCACTTTTACAAGGGTTTCCATGTTGAAGAGCGTGTTCGCACAGCCGTTCTTAATCAGCGGTATGCCTTGACCAGCGACATCCATGCTGTTAAGCAAATGCCCCATCAATTTCATTTCTTCACCGCACGCAACCCCCACTATGCCCTCATAGTGTGTAGATTTTAGAATCTTGGGTATGCAGGAGCCGCCCGGTAGAACAAAAACGTCATAGCCTTTACTTTGAGCGTAGACTTCTGCCTTATTCACTAAGCAGTCCTCTGAGCAGTGTCCACAGACATAGGAGGGGATGTCTGAGTTGAAGTTTGCTTTGCATCGGCTATCCATGTATTTACGGGAACAATGCGGCAGAAAAAGCGCCCGTTTTTTGGTTGCCGCGAATTTTCCTCTCTCGATTATGTTTACAGCCTGCAAATCAATAAGGTCCTCAAGTAGTACCATGGCATCCGCGAGGTTGAGTCCTGTGGCTTCTTGGATGCGGAACTTTATGATTAAGTCATTTGCGTGTTTGAGGAAAGTTTTATGCATGCCCTTTTGGTAGCTAAGCAGTGTGAGTTCAGTGAAGAAGAACCGTGGGACCTTGGAAAGGTCGAACGTGAACTTATAGGGCATAAGTTAGGATATCACTTATCCCGCTTAAAAAAGTGCCTATGTATCTAACTTGAATGGTTTTTTCGCTATTTTTTCAGGTTGAAACCTAAAACGTCTTTAATTGATTCGAGTTCCTCTCGAAGTTGTTTTACTTCTGCCTCCAAATCGCTTGCACGCGATTGGGCATTCTGCTTAAGCACCTCTAAACTGGTCTGAAATTGCGGTTCTGTGCTCCATATTTCGAGGCTCTCATGTAGATTAACTAAAAGTTCTTTTAGCTCCAACTCGACCTCTTTGAGCTTACAAACGGCATCTTTAAGGCTAAGTTTGTCAGAGTCTTGTGGTTTAGCCATCGCGCTGTCACAAAAAATAAAGATGGTTAGATACTGATGTCAAACATCAGCCGTTCAACCAGTTCCTTGTAGCGGTTTCGGATGGTGACTTCAGTAACCTGCGCGATCTCAGCGATTTCCCGCTGCGTTTTGCGTTCTCCCGTCAACACTGAAGCTACATAGCTTGCGGCTGCCGCGATGCCTGTGGGTCCTCTGCCAGAAGTGAGTTTGAGTTCTTTTGCCGTGGCTAAGATTTTGTGCGCGATTTCTTCCACTTTGCCCTGCATGGTGAGTTGGTTGGAGAATTTAGTTATGTATTGGCTGGGGCGAAGCGGCGGGATAGAGTAGTTTAATTCGCGGATAAGGAAACGATAGCTGCGACCAACCTCTTTTTTGTTAACGGTAGATGCCTGTGCAATCTCGTCGAGGGTACGCGGTAACCCGCATTGTCTGCACGCCAGATAAATCGCTGCGGAGGTGACACCCTGAATGGACCTGCCTCGGATAAGGCGTTCTTTGACTGCTTTGCGATAAATCACTGAGGCAGTTTCAAGGATGTTTTTAGGCAAGTTTAGGTTGTTGGAGATTTTAGTAATCTCAGAAAGTGCAAACGCCAAGTTTCGCTCAGTCGCGTCGGAGACGCGGATGCGGCGTTGCCACTTTCTTAGGCGATAAACTTGGGCTTTCTGACCCGGTGAGAGGCTTTTGCCGTATATGTCACGGTCATGCCAATCAATGGTTGTTGATAAGCCTTTATCATGGATAGTGTACGTTAGAGGTGCGCCAACGCGAGTTCTTTTTGAGCGTTGTTCATCGTCGAAAGCTCGCCATTCGGGTCCGCGGTCAGCGATTTTTTGCTGCATAACAAATCCGCAGTCCATGCAGACTTTTTCTGCAGCTTCATAGTCACGCATAAGTCTGGTGCTTCCGCATTCAGGGCAAACTTCCGTCTTATGATGTTCTGACCTTGACGCGGCGGCTTGTTCTGACTCCATTTCTTCATGTAGCTTGCTATCTCTGCTCATTCTCTCTGCTACTCCGTTTCGTTTTCGAGAGAAGCAAGTACAACGGTTTATTCAGTAGCCTAGCAGGGTCCTTAACATTCGTCTTTATTACGGCATATGGTGCTGAGACTGGCCCGATGATATCAAAAACTTTTCCGACAACGTTTAGGTTTTCGTCGACAACTTCTGAACCGAGTTGAGGTGGTTTTTCAGCTTTAACTATAACGTTTCGTGAAGGAGATACATTTGACGCTCTGCCCAATTTTTGCAAACGCAATTCCCCTCTCGAAAAACATGTACGAGAACGTGACTGCGGATTTAAATGTTTCTGGGGGTACATATGCGGCAACTTTAGACGAGACTTTTACAGTAGAAAGCTTCATAAACAAGAAGTGTGGATAAACTTGTGCCTTAACAAGGGTGAGGCTAAGAACTATGTCTAAACCATTCTATGTAAAATATGAAGTTCCAAAAGAAATCGTGGATGCAGCCTATGAAGCCCTAACGATTGCTTCAAAATCAGGATCCGTTAGGAAAGGAACCAACGAAGCCACTAAAGCAGTAGAACGTGGCCAAGCAAAACTTGTCGTTATAGCTGAAGATGTTGACCCACCAGAAGTCATTGCGCACCTACCGCTCCTCTGTGACGAACGAAAAATCACTTACGTCTTTGTTCCAAGCAAAGAACAACTCGGCAAATCCATCGGCATCGACGTCCCCTGTGCAGCAGCCTGCATTATGAGAGAAGGCGAAGCGGCAGGACTCATAAAAGAAATCGTGACACGCATCGATCAGGTTAAACGAGGAACTCAGTAATGAGTAAAGAAGTAGCCGAAGAACTAATTCCCTCTGAGGTTATACAGATCATCGGTCGCACAGGCGTAACTGGCGAAATCACGCAAGTCCGCGTCCGCATTATGGAAGGCAAAGATAAAGGCAGAATCATCACGCGCAACGTTAAAGGACCGGTCCGCGTACAAGACATACTGATGCTCCGCGAAACTGAAAGGGAAGCAAAGAAAATCACACGATAAAACTATAAGGAGAAATTGTCATGCCAAAACCGAGAAAATGTTCATTCTGTGGTGCTGATTTCCCAGCTGGCACAGGCATGATGTACGTTAAGAACGACGGCTCAATCCTCTGGTTTGACTCAAGCAAATGCAAGAAAAGCAGCTTAAGCTTCAAACGTGACGCACGCAAGCTGAAATGGACTCAGTACTTCGGTAAAGAAGAAAAAGGCAAAGGGTAAATCGCATCTCTACGCTTTCCAACCATTTTTTCATTTTTAATTTGTTTTTAACTGAAAACTTATCTTCTAGCTCCTCAATCAACCGTTTAGGTGTAGCTTTGCCGTTTCTGTTCGCGAAAAAGGAAGTCTTCCAATGGCTCAAAGATGGCAAAAAAACCATCGACATCCGAAAAGGCTCCCCTAAATCTGGCGAGTTGGCGGTTTTTCAGTCAGGGCCGTCTTCTTTGAAGTTTAGAGTGGTGAAGGTCGTGTCGGGTCGGCTCTCCGAGGTTTTGTTGGAGGATAATTATCGTTGGATTATTCCTTCGGCGGGTTGTTTGGCGGAGGCGTTTGCGTATTTTGAGCGGCTTTATGGGGATTGCGGCGGGATTTTTACTGCGTATTATCTTGGGGCAGTGTAGCTTTTCGCTCTGTTTTTTGCGGAAAGCAGTTGTTTGACGTGTGATTTACTCAGTAATGGCATTATTGGATGCGGTTTTCGGAAAAATAGTGTGTAAAACGTAATGCTTAAATATCCAGTTCGTTACACAAATCACTGCAAGAGGCATAAAAAATGGTCACATTCAGTGGTTGTTACACTGCATTAATAACCCCCATGAACCGCAATCGCCAAGTCGATTACGGAGGCTTACAACAATTAATAGAATTCCAAATAAAAAACGGCGTCAAAGGCATACTCGCCGTTGGCACCACTGGTGAATCCCCAACCTTAGATTGGAGCGAACACAACAAAGTAACAGAAAAAACACACGAATACGCAAACGGAAAAGCCATAACCATTGCCGGAACCGGCAGCAACTCAACCCAAGAAACAATCGAAGGCACCCAACACGCCCGCGACTTCGGAGTAACCAACGTACTCCTCGTCGACCCCTACTACAATGGACCCAGCTCACTGGAAATACGAAGAGAATACATCGCGCCCGTAGCCCAGCGCTTTCCAGATGTCCAAGTTATACCTTACATAATCCCTGGCAGAACAGGAACCCAACTGCTCCCCCCCGACTTAGCCGCACTTCACGCCGAATTCCCCAATGTGCGCTGCGTCAAGGAAGCAACAGGCGACCTCAAAAACATGGAGTTAACACGACAACTTTGCGGAGACGACTTCGACATCCTAAGCGGCGACGACGACAAAACCCTCACCATGATAATTTCCCCTGACATCCGCGCTAGTGGCGTAATATCTGTGGTTTCAAACATCGCACCGCGTGCCATGTCTGACATGGTACATTACGCGTTGACTGGCAACGAGGAAGCCGCAAACGTAATTTCCCAAGCCCTGCAGCCGCTGTTTAACATCGTCACGGTAAAGACCACTGAGCAAACCCCCTACGGACCCGTAGTATGCAAGGCTCGAAACCCCTTGGCTTACAAAACACTAATGGCTGTATTGGGTATGCCTGCAGGACCCTGCCGCCAACCACTGGGCAAAATGACTCGTGCAGGACTCGAAATTGTATTGAGTAGCACACGCAAAGTTTACGAGGCAAACCCACAGATTCTCGATCCAATAGCTGACGCGTTTGATGTAAACCTACAAGATCGTCTCTACAACGAGCGGTATCTGGAGGGATTAACCTATGCTTAAACTCTGTGTCGCTGGCGCAGCGGGCAGAATGGGCAACGCCATCATAGCAGAAGCAACCGCAAAAGGCTACCAAATCGTAGGTGCCATCGAAGCTCCTAACTCTCCCGCTATCGGCAAAACTCTTCGCCAACTTGGATTATGCAGCTCTGACACAGTCATACAAAGCTCTGACATGCTAAGCCAAGCTCTAAGTGAAGCTAACACCTATGTCAGTTTCACTGTACCTGCCGCTGAACTGGTTAACATCCCCATTGTTGCGGGACTTGATAAACGCATAATCTTGGGCACCACAGGCTTTACCCCCGAGCAAAATAGGCAAATCGTTGCGGCGATGTCGGGCAAAGTTCCCGCAGTGTTTTCGCCTAACTTCAGTGTTGGCGTTAACATACTCTTCAAACTAGCTGAAGCCCTCAAAGCTTTCCCAGCGGGTTACGATTTCAGCCTAAGTGAAATTCATCACACAGGCAAAAAAGATTCCCCCAGCGGAACCGCCAAAAAAATAGAACAGATCATCATGCAAGCCCGCGGTTACACCAAAACCGTCTACGGTCGCGAAGGCATAAGCCCAAGGCAACCTGGCGAGTTAGAGTCAGTTGCGTTACGTGCAGGCGGTGTCCCAGGAATCCACAACATCGTAGTCGCAGGACCCAACGAGATGCTCCGCATAGAACACATCGCGTTTAACCGCAGCGTGCTTGCACAGGGCGCTGTGTATGCAGCAGAATGGTTAATTCACCAAACAGAGCCTAAAGTTTACAATATGGCGGATGTTTTGGGTTTAACTTAACCGTTTAGTTACCATTACCTTTTTTATATTGGAACACTAAAAGAAAGCAAGGAAGAAAAAGTCATGTCAAATAAGCGTAAAGTCGCCATCTTAGGCGCAACCGGAGCCGTTGGACAACGCTACATCCAACTATTGCAAGAGCATCCCTGGTTTGAAATCTCGGTACTCGCAGCTTCTGAGCGGTCAGCAGGCAAAAAATTCAAGGACGCCTGCACTTGGCTGATGGAGACCGATATGCCTAAAGAAATCGCAGAAATGCCTGTAGCAAACATCGACGTAGCATCAGCAGAAAAAACAGGCGACTTTGACCTCGTATTCACCTCATTACCTGGTGACTTGGCAGGTCCTGTGGAAGCAGAGTTTGCCGCCAAGTATCCAGTATTTAGTAAGGCGAGCGCACACCGCATGGACAAAGATGTGCCGCTGATAGTGCCTGAAATCAACCCTGACCACGCAGAGTTAGTGAAGATTCAGCAGAAAAAGCGTGGCTGGAGTGGCTATATCACCACTGACCCTAACTGCAGCACCATCGGTCTCGTTATCACCCTCAAACCCCTAGTCCAATTCGGGCTAAAACAGGTGACGGTTACAACTATGCAGGCCTTAAGTGGCGCAGGCTATCCTGGCGTTCCTTCGCTTGATATCATTGACAATGTTGTCCCCTTCATTTCAGGCGAAGAGGACAAGATGGAGACTGAACCCCGAAAAATCTTGGGTGCCTTTAACGGTGAAGCCATCGATTTTGCAGATTTCCAGATGAGTGCAAGCTGCAATCGCGTCAACGTTAAAGACGGTCACTTAGAATCCGTATACGTGAAGCTAGACCAAGAACCATCGCTTGAACAAGTGGAAGCTGCATTCGAAGGCTTCAAAGGTGTTCCACAAATGCTCAAGTTGCCCTCTGCACCTGCTCAACCAATCATTGTTCGCCATGAAAAGAACCGTCCCCAACCACGCTACGATCGAGATGCAGGTTCAGGAATGAGTGTTGTTGTCGGTCGTTTACGTAAGGATCCGATTGTGACGCTAAAATATCTGTGTCTAAGCCACAATACTGTTCGGGGAGCTGCAGGCGGCGGTATCCTTAGTGCGGAGCTCTATGTCGCTAAAGGCTTAGCTTAACTTTCATCAATTATCATTTACGTGTTTGGTGAAGTGTGATGGTCAAGAGAAAACTTCGTGAACCCTTAGAAAACCGCAAGGGCAACCTCTATTTTGACGGTTACTCAGCCAAGGAGCTAGCCGAAAAATATGATACGCCCTTGTATGTGATTAGCGAGAAGCGTATCCGCGACAACTACACTCGCCTCTACAACGCCCTAGTAAACGAATACAAGTATGTACGTATATACTACGCCGCCAAGGCAAACACTAACCTAACGGTGCTGCGGATTTTGCAGTCCGAAGGCGCTTACCTAGATACCGTGAGTCCTGGCGAAGTCTTTATGGGGCTAAGCAGTGGTTTCACTCCTGACCGCATTCTCTTCACAGGTACCAGCGTACGCAACGACGAATTAACTTTCCTTGCGGGCGCAGGCATCACCGTAAACATTGACTCGCAATCAGAACTCGACAGGTTGCTAAAAATCTCGGTCCCTCCGATGATTTCGGTTCGCGTGAACCCCGAAGTCGGCGCTGGACACCATAGCCACTGCATCACCGCAGGTGCCGAGTCAAAGTTTGGGCTCTGGGAAGAAGAAACCATCCAAGCCTACGCTATTGCTCAACGAGCCCGTGTAGGCCGCTTCGGTATCCACATGCACATTGGCTCAGGCATACTTGAGTTGGAGCCGTATGTTGCAGCTGTCGAGAAGTTTCTTAGCATTGCTAAGCGGGTTCATGATGAAGTGGGCATTGACTTTGAATTTGTCGATTTAGGTGGCGGCTTAGGTGTGCCCTACAAGCCCGAAGACAAAGAATTAGATGTTGCAGAATTCGCGAAGAAAGTAGTTGGCAACTTCAAGAGTAAAGTCAAGGAATATGGCTTAGGTAAGCCGTTTCTATGTATCGAACCCGGTAGATACCTAGTATGCGACGCCAGCGTCCTCCTTACAAGCGTTAATACGGTGAAGGTTACGCCTTCTCGTCAATTCGTCGGCGTAGATGCAGGATTCAACACTCTGGTGCGCCCCACCATGTATTGCTCCTATCACCAGATTTTGGTCGCTAACAAACTTGACGCCGCCGACAAAGAGACCTACGATGTGGTGGGTCCAATCTGCGAGTCAGGCGACGCCTTAGCCAAAGAACGCAAACTCCCCTCCATTGAAGAAGGTGACCTCTTAGCGGTGCTAAACGCTGGCGCCTACGGTTTTAGCATGAGTTCACAGTACAATTCACGTCCCCGTGCAGCCGAAGTGATGATCCGAAACGGCAAAGACGTACTGGTCCGAAAGCGTGAAGAACTGGGCGATTTGATGAATAGCCAAAAGATACAGAGTGAAACCTGATGCGTTTTTGGAAGATGCACGGATTAGGCAATGACTACCTTGTCATCGATAACCGTAAGGGACAAATCAGCGATATTCAAGCATCTGTTTTAGCGGAGAGGCTATGTGAACGGCGTTTCTCGGTTGGCGCAGACGGCTTGCTGCTCGTTTACCCGTCAGAGGTTGCGGATGTGAAGATGCGGATTTTCAACGCCGACGGCAGCGAAGCTGAAATGTGCGGCAACGGCATACGCTGTTTCGCTAAATTCTGTTTCGAAAATGACATCGCCTCTAAGCGGGAGTTCTCGGTTGAGACGCTTGCAGGCATAAAGCATGTTCAGTTAACTCTTAGCGACGGCGAAGTTTCCGCTGTCACAGTGAATATGGGTGCTCCTAATTGGCAACGCAGCGCGCTCCCGATGGTCGGCGAAGGTACTTGCATAAATCAGGATTTGGATGTTAACGGTGAAAGCTTTAAGGTAACCTGTTTATCCATGGGTAACCCTCACTGCGTAACCTTTGTCGAGGATGTCACCAAATACCCCGTGGAAAAAATCGGTCCAATCATAGAACACCACCCAGCGTTTCCCCGCAGAGTTAACGCTTGCTTTGGCCAAGTTTTGGGTCGTAACGAAATGAAGGTTCGGGTTTGGGAGCGGGGATGCGGCGAAACCCTTGCGTGTGGAACAGGAATTTGTGCCGCCGTCGCGGCAGCCAACAAACTCGGCAAGGTGGATGGCAAAGTTATTGTTCATGCCCTCGGCGGAGACCTGCAAGTTGAAGTTTCAGACACGATTCTGATGTGTGGGGCAGCTGAGAAAGTATTCGAAGGTACACTATTCAAGGAGACAATCTGATTTGACATTTGAGTATGCAGAACGCATCAAGCGGTTACCACCGTACTTGTTCGCTGAAATAGAGAAAATCCAAAAAGAAAAGAAAGCACAGGGCGTTGATTTGATTTCTTTGAGCATTGGCGACCCCGATTTGCCGCCGCCCTCCTTCATCGTTGAAGCCCTAAAAGAGGAAGCTGCAAACAAAAAGAACCATAATTACTCTTTTAGCCAAGGTGAACCTGACTTTCGTGAAGCCGTTGCAGGTTGGTACAAAAAACGATTCGGCGTAGACATAGCCCACGACCAAGTTGTCGCTTTGTTAGGCTCCAAAGAGGGCCTCGCAAACATCGCTCGTGCATTCATCAACCCAGGTGACCACGTGTTGGTTCCTGACCCCTCCTACCCTGTCTACGCAAACGGCAGCACTATCCTCTGCGACGGACAAGTTACGCCCCTTCCGTTACTTGAAGAGAATAATTTCAAGCCTGACTTGCAAGCAGTGGATGCCCGACGGGTTAAGATGATGTTTCTCAACTACCCCAACAATCCTACCGCTGCAACAGTGGACCTCAAATGCCTCCAAGAAGCCGTGCAGTTCGCCAAAAAAAACAACATAATCCTCTGCTACGATAACGCCTACTCAGAAATCACCTACGACGGCTACCAAGCCCCCAGCATCCTCCAAATCGAAGGCGCCATGGACGTAGCTATCGAGTTCCATTCGCTATCCAAAACATTCAATATGACTGGTGACCGCATCGGATTCGCTGTAGGCAACACTCAACTGGTAAATGGCTTAGCAAAAGTGAAATCCCAAATCGACTCTGGACCACCAGTTTATACGCAGAAAGTCGCCGTTAAAGCACTTGCATCCTACACGAGCAACCAACCACCCGAGTTCCTACGCAAAAACAACCAGACGCTACAAGAGCGCCGCGACCTCCTTGTCGAAACCCTTTGCAAAATCGGCTATGAATGCGAAGCGCCAAAGGCAACTTTCTATGTTTGGGTAAACTGTAAGGGTGACTCTATGAAGTTCGCCGCTAAACTGCTTGACGTGGGCGTGGCAGTGACGCCGGGCGTTGGGTTTGGCAAATACGGTGAGGGCTTTGTGAGAATTACGTTTACACAGCCCAAAGAACGCATAGAGGAAGCTTGCCGCCGAATAGCCGCGGCTTTCTAAGTTTTTTCTTTTTTGTTTTTTTGTTGCCATTCTACTTGGAGTTTCTCGGCAAGGTTGCCGTCTTCTAAGATGAAGGCTCCCCGGTAACCGCAGTTTTTGCAATCCCACACTGACCAGAGTTGAGGCATACCCTGCGCCCAGTAGACGTCGGTGGAGCCACATCTGGGGCAAAACTTTGCAGAAAAGAGCTTTTTCTTTTCTTTCTTGCCAGCAACCTTGGACATCAGTGTTTCCTCAACTATAACTTGTTCCAAAAAAATAAAAGATTTTACTACTTTTCGGGTTTTTGCTTTTTACTTTATTTTGAGAGGGGCACCTCTGCGGTATCTATGGCGGCACAAGCAGGGTTAGATTGAGGTTATAGCCCCTTAGCGTTATGTCCGGTCTTTTACAAATAAACAAAACACACCGCAAGTTAGCCACATTGGGGTTTTCTTTTCTTGAGTAGAATCTAGCGAGGACTTAAATATAATGAGACTATAGGAAAAACGCAAGATGGCTACTCTCACCGAAACTTTCCAGCAAATACTGCACTTAAACGCGGGAACAGCCGAGATTTTGGCGTCTTTGGTGCTCTTTGCCTTAGTCGCCTTCGTCGGATGGGGAAGTTACTTAGTGTTCAACAGGTACTTTTCCAAGTGGGCAGCCAAAACCACAACCACCCTCGACGACGACATACTGTCCGCCGTAAAAATAATCATAGTCATCATGATAGCCGTAATCGGCATAGAATACGCCCTTCAGCCCCTATCCATACTCCAACCCTACAGTGACACAGTGTCAGGAATATGCATGGTTCTTGAAATCTTATTAGGCGCCTACGCAGTTACCCGCGTCTCAAACATAGTGGCTGACTGGTACGCAAGCCGAACCGCACTTATCGCTGGAAAAAACAGCCACCACCTCCTCTTTATCCTCAAAAAAGTCATACAAATAATCGTCTACGTAGCCGCATTCCTCTTCATCCTGTGGATGTTCAACGTAGACCTCACCGGCGCAATGGTCGGGTTAGGAGTCGGAGGCATCGCCATAGCCTTCGCCCTACAAAGCACACTTAGCGACTTCTTTAGCGCATTCTCCATCTACTTTGACCGACCCTTCGAAATCGGCGACTTCATCGTCGTCGGAGAATACAGCGGAACAGTCAAAAACATCGGCATCCGCTCCACAAGACTCCAACTGCTCCAAGGCGAAGAACTTGTAATTTCCAACAAAGAACTCACCTCCGGCAGCGTCCGAAACTTCCGAAAACTCCAAAAAAGACGCATCGTATTCACCATCGGCGTAACATACGATACGTCATCTGAGAAACTCCAAAAAATCCCCCTTATACTGCGCGGAATCATCGAGAATACAGCAAACGCAGAGATAGAGCGCGTGCATTTCACCGAATTCGGTGACTTTGCCTTAAAGTTCCAAGTCAGTTACTACGTCAAGGTGCCTGACTATGGCGTTTACCTTGATATCCAGCAAGCCATTAACTTTGCAATCAAAGAAGTCTTTGAAAAAGAAGGCATAGAGATGGCGTTCCCAACTAGCACCGTCTACCTCAAAAAATAAGCCCCCACCTCTTTTTGATAACTTTCCGCCCCAAAGGCGGCAGAGGCAGTTTGAGGTAAAATAAAAAATAACTGGTGGTTAACTTTCTGGTGGGCAAACAGTCAAGGTAACACTTAAATTATAAAATGGTTTTTTAACCCTGAAAAACTTCAGGGAGAAGAGCCTCTTGGCGGACTTGTTTAGCATAGACTTCCTCATAAACATCGTTATCATAGCGGTAGCGATAGTTGTGCTAAACCTCACAAGCGACGTAGTCATCAAATACGCCACAAAAATCGCAGCCATAACCCGGCTGGGCAAAACATCGGTGGGGTTCACGTTGATTTCTCTCTCGACCACCCTGCCCGAATTGACAGTTGCCTTATCCGCAGCCCTATCCGGCGGAGCCGCACTTTCAATTGGGAACGCGATAGGCTCCAACGTCTTCAACATTTCAGCCATACTGGGCATCGGAGCCGTCATTTTAGGGCTAAACGTCTTCCTTAACGGGAAAAGAAAAAAGCCCAACCATGTTGACAGCACCAATATTATTCCGAATTTTGAATCCTCCGAATTAAGCAACATAGAATTCGGCTTATTCGTTGCGTCAGTTGTGCCTTTAGCGCTCCTATACGTTTCTCCGCAAGCAGCCTGGTTTGTAGGCTTAATACTGCTAGGGGTTTTTGTGGTTTACCTTTATCGATTAACCAAAGTTAGAATAACAACTGAACCATCAGATGCCGAAGTAACCGCGCAAGAGAGAGGAAAACTCAAACAGTTTATCCTCTTCACTGTTTTGGGTGCTTTGGGTGTCGTGATTAGCGCGAACTTTATGGTTGATTCAGCAATCTCCATCGCAACAGCGGTTGGGGTGCCTCAACAGGTAATCGGCGCCACCATTGTAGCGTTGGGCACAAGCCTCCCCGAATTAACCATAGGCGTAAAATCTATCCTACGGGGTCACCCCAACTTGACCTTGGGTAACATCATTGGGGCAGCTTTCTTCAACACTACCCTGATTTTAGGTGTAACCCTGTTTGTGCCTACTTTGATTGGTTCAACCTTAATGCTTGATATGCAGGTTTACTTGAACCTGATTGTGTTCTCCATAATCATAAACACATTCTTCTGGTTCTTCCTGTCAAGAAAAAAGATCACTTGGAAAGAGGGCACCGTACTCTTAATCATCTACGCGCTCTTTATCATCACAACTTTAACAACGGGTCTTGGTCTCTAAAACTGCGGCATCTACTTCAGAGACCCTCCCTAAATAGAGTATAACCAAAATCCTACTTAAACCAAAAACAAATATGCTTACTGAAAAAACTAAAAAGAAAAGATAGATGTGGCTGCTTATTTTGCAGCGGCTTTTGCTAATTTCTTAAGAATCTGCTCTTTGGCGATGGTGTAGGCGATTGCGTAGTCGAAGAGTCCCTGTGGTTCAGCAGCGGCGCGCTTAATCATTTCGACTTCGGTTTTGATTTTTAGTTTGCCGATGGCTAATGCGCCGATGCCAAAGACGCCTGCTTTGAGTTCTATGCCGTCGTCGTTTGGACCTAAGCCTTCAACACCGAGCGGTTTGATGGCGTTGATGTCTCCAACGATTTTGCATTTGGGTGCTTTGTCAAGGTCTGCTTTGGTGAGTAGTTGGATTCCGCCTGCTCCTGCTGCAAGAATGATTTCTGCATCTTTAACTGCTTGAGCGGTTTGCTCTGGTTTTGAAACTTCGACAACTTTGACGCGTTGGGCGCCACATTCAGCGTTGATTTTGTCTGCGACTACTTGGCCTTTTGCTAGGTTGCGGCTGCTGATGGTTACGTCTGCTTTCTCTGCGGCGTAGATGCGTGCGGCTGTTTGACCGACGGGGCCTGTGCCAGCGAGAACTGTGACTTTTTTGCCTTCTAAGCTGCCTAATCCTTTCTCCATGGATGCACCAAAGGTTTTGGCTACTGCGGCTGCGGCTGTGCTGTATCCGCCTCTTGGGTCAACGATTATGCTATTTCCCCATGGAGCCGATTTCATGGCTTTCTGGGTGGCTGCTACGACTTTTTCAACTTCTTCAAAGTTGCTGCCGTTGATGAAGATTTTTGTGTGTGCTGCACCTGCGGGGCCACGTGGGAAGAGCAGGTCGAAAACGATTTTTGGCGCATCTTCGCCTGTGACGTTTTCGAATTTGAATATCATAGAGTCTGGGAATGCGTCGATGGCGACGAGCATGTCAAAGGGGCTGCAATATTTGTCAGTGTCTAGGAAAACGAAAACTGTTTTGAAGGTTGGTTGTGTCAAACTGGTTTCACCTTTGTATTTTTGTGATGCAGTTTAATGATTTAAGACTTTCACCGATATTTTTTGAGTTTCAGGTTCATTTAAAATCAGCTGAAAACCCTGAGGTTTTTACAATATTGCCCTTGACGGCTCAGTTATGGTTAGATTATGTAAGTTTCTTGGATGGTGACTAACCCGTCGTCGCCTACCATTTGCTTAAGTTGAGGCAACAGTGGGTCCAGCTTTTCCTCGGTGTCTATCACTTCGATGATAAGGGGCATATCAACCGATACACCTTCGAGATGTAGAGTGGATTTGCCCCGTTTACCAAACCCATCAACGCCCGTCCAAACGGTTGCGCCTGCGATGCCTGCTTGCATTAGGCAGTCCATAATTAATCCGTGTAACCGTTTGCCGCCGACTTCGTCATTCTTCTTGATTCTGATTGTTAGGTTCCACATTTTCTGTTTCAACGCAAAAACCTCTCCATCAACACGTTACCGAGGGTTTTGCCGCCAAATACCGCAGCCAACGATAACCCCACGTTTGCTAAGATATTGAGTGCCATGAGGCTAAAACGGTTTGCGTCGGCAAGGTTGCTGGTTTCCAGAGCAAACGACGACATCGTGGTGAATGACCCACAGAAACCCACTGCCACAAACAGCGAGTACTGTGAATCCAAATTCAACCCAACCGATAGAATCGAAAATAGCCCCAAAACAAAACTGCCCACAACGTTAACCGCCAACACGTTAACAGGTAATCCAAAGACTGTTGTGGGGGACTCGACTATTCGATAACGGAGATATGCGCCGACTACCGCGCCGACTGCCAAGAGGACAAATTCAAGCCATTTCATAGTGCTTACCTTCTGTTTAGGTAGGCATTATCAGCATCCATCTGGCTGCGGTTCTGGCCTGCGCCACGGCTAATGCCATAGCCACCCCCGTTGAGGCTAAAAAAGCTATTAAACTTTGTCAGAAAAACCAGAACTTCCAACATTCCACACAAAATGTCTCTTGGATTGTTTTGTTGGTTGCTGTCTTGTGGAATAAACAATCCTATATACCTCATAGCCGAATATTGCAAGTGGATTGGAAAGATGGCTGCAAAGACAGTTGACTTGGCAGTTGTAGGGCACTTCTCACTTGACACCCTCTCTCTGCCCAGCCGTGCCCATCCCTTCAACGTTTTAGGCGGTCCTGCAGCTTACACGTCTTTTGCTGCAAAACGCCTTGACGCTGCCGTCTCCGTCATCAGCAAGGTCGGCGCGGATTTTCCCGATGCATATTTTTGGTGGCTCCAGCAGGAAGGCATTGATGTTTCTGGCGTTGTTAAACAGTCTAATGCGCAAACCACTCGTTACGAGTTAACCTACGGGAAAGAGCTTGGTGAGCGTTCTCTCAAACTTTTAACTAAAGGTCCGCCAATAACCCCCTTGGATTTACCCAGTGACCTCCATGCTAGAGCCATCCACATTGCACCCATCGCCAACGAAGTTTCCCTTGAGGTTGTTGAGAAACTCAAAGGATGCTGTGATGTCTTCTCGCTTGACCCTCAGGGGCTAATTCGAAGCTTCGACGAAAACGGCAATGTGAATGAAAATGGTGTTGTGGAAAACGAGATTTTTAGCCTCATTAACATCTGCAAATCTTCGCAAACTGAAATCTACGCTTTAACCGGCGAATCAGACCTCAAAGCCGCCATGCGGGCTATTCATGATGTCGGCGTCGAAACCGTCATCGTCACGTTAGGCGTTAAAGGCTGTGTGCTCTCTGTGGAGGGCGCTCAATATGTTGTTCCTGCTTTTCTTTCGGAAGTGGCAGTTGACCCCACAGGTGCAGGTGACGTATTTATCGGAGGTTTCCTCACCGAGTACCTCAAAAATAAAGAGTCGCTTTGGTGTGCTGCGGTTGGTTCTGCTGCGGCTTCTTGCGTGGTTGAAGGCATAGGTCCCACTTACTTCGGCGAAAAAGAAGAGATTTATCGCCGTGCTCATTGTTTGTATGAAAAGGAACTTAAGCAATAGACGTATATTTACGGTAATTAAACGATGTTGTGAGCGTGGACTAATGGGTCGCATCGAAAAAGGCGAAAAATGCAGTGTGTGCGGCAAAGAAGCCGTCCGTTCAATTTCAGCTGACAAAGTCAAAGCTGCCGGTTTACGCGTAGGCAGCGACGATAAACGTGCTTTCCTTTGTAAGGATCATTATAAAGAATATAAGAAGAAAACCAAGAAAGAAAAAACCATTGATAAATGGCGCTATGGTCGCTAGAGGAACCTGTCATGCGTATCTTACAGTTACATTCTAACTTTATTGTTTTCAAACCCATCGAGAAAGAAATCAACATAGCCGAAGAGGCATCCAAAGAAGAGAACCGCGTTGAAGAAGTCGTCGTGTTATTCACCGCCATAGAAGAAGGCGACAACTCCGCGTTGGCGCAGAAAGCCATCGATGACGTGCGGGCTTTTTTAGGCAAACTCAAAGTTAACCGCATCCTCATTTACCCCTTTGCGCATCTTAGCAGCAAACTCTCTCAGCCCTCACAGGCTTTGGCAATAATTAAAGACATGGAAGCCTACGCCAAACAGAAGGGCATAGAAACCTACCGTGCACCGTTTGGCTGGAACAAACAATTCACCGTATCCATCAAAGGGCACCCCTTAGCGGAGCAAGCCCGTAGCTACGCACCCCTGCCCGTTGCTGAGGTAGAAACCGCGGTGCCTTGTGTAGCCAAAAAAGAAGAAGAACCCGTCTCAGCCGCGTTAAAAGCAGAAGACACCATGAAATCCTACTGGCACATCCTTCAAACAGACGGCTCATTGGTGCCTATTGAGGAATACAAATTCAAGGGCAAAAGCAACCTTCAAAAGTTCAGCCAATATGAAATCAAAAAGACCCGCGCAGTCACCGTCATGCCCCCTCATGTGCCGTTGATGAAGCGGCTTGAAATCGCCGATTACGAGCCCGGAAGCGACCCCGGCAACGTCCGCTGGTATCCCAAAGGACGCATGATAAAATCACTCCTCGAACAGTACGTGTCTGCCCGTGTGGCAGCGTATGGCGGCATGGAAGTCGAAACCCCAATCATGTATGATTTCCATCACCCCAGTCTCGCAAGCTACCTCAACCGCTTCCCCGCACGCCAATACATCCTAAAAAGCGAAGACAAAGAACTCTTCTTACGCTTCGCCGCCTGCTTTGGGCAGTTCCTCATGGCGCACGATGCCCAATTTAGCTACAAGCAGTTACCTGTCAAACTCTACGAACTCACCCGCTACAGCTTCCGTCGAGAAAAAAGCGGCGAAGTCGTCGGTCTCAAACGCCTCCGCGCGTTTACCATGCCTGACTGCCACGCCTTCTGCGCTGACCTTGACCAAGCCAAAAAAGAATTCATGATACGCTTCAACCTCTGCATTGACGTGCTAGACAACATTGGTTTAGTCAAAGACGACTACGAAATTGCCATGCGCTTCACCAAAGACTTCTACGCTGAACATAAAGACTTCATCACGGAGTTGGCGCAGAAATTCGGTAAACCCATCCTCGCCGAAGTCTGGAATGAACGGTTCTTCTACTTCGCGCTAAAATGGGACCTCAACTTCGTCGATAACCAAGACAAAGCTGCAGCGCTCAGCACCGACCAAATCGACGTAGAGAACGCTAAACGTTACGAAATCACCTTTGTGGATGAGAAAGGCGAAAAGCAGTATCCGTTGATTCTTCACTGTTCGCCCAGCGGCGCCATCGAACGCGACATATACGCGTTGCTTGAGAAGGCGTATCGCGAGCAGATGACGGGCAAAGCGCCTATGCTGCCCCTTTGGCTGTCTCCGACTCAGGTGCGCCTAATCCCCATCTCGGATAAGTTCCTTGACAAAGTTGACGCCCTAGCAGCCCAAATCAGTCAGCACAACATCCGCGTGGACATCGATGATTCCTCCTCTACGTTGCAGAAGAAGATTCGTGAAGCTGAACAGGAATGGGTTCCATACATCATCGTGGTGGGCGAGAAAGAAATCGAATCTGGCACTTTGTCGGTTCGGGACCGTGAACAGAAGGGTAAACAAGAAGCCCTAACCGTTGAGCAACTGGTGACGAAAGTCTCAG
This sequence comes from Candidatus Bathyarchaeota archaeon, assembly GCA_026014745.1. Lineage (NCBI taxonomy): Archaea > Thermoproteati > Candidatus Bathyarchaeota > Candidatus Bathyarchaeota archaeon. Next base: position 212,746 of record JAOZHS010000001.1, read on the forward strand.
AGAAAATTGCGGGTAAACCTTACAAGTCCTTGCCGCTGCCGATGTATCTGTCTAAGCGTCCACAATTCCACGGTTGATATATGAATTATACGTATCATCGACGCAAAATATATCAAAGATTTGGACACTAACAAACAGCTATCCAAGAAGTGGAAAACAAATGACCAATGAACTACAAATATACATAGACGGCACGTTTTACCCTAAATCAGAGGCTAAAATCTCTGTCTATGACCACGGGTTCCTCTACGGCGACGGCGTGTTTGAGGGAATCCGCGCATACAACGGTTTCGTGTTTAAACTAAAAGAACACGTTGACCGCCTCTACCGCAGTGCACACGCCATAACCCTAAAAATCCCCTTAACCAAAGACGAAATGGTAGCCGCAGTCGTAGAAACTCTACGCAAAAACAACATGAAAGACAGCTACATCCGCCTCATAGTCTCCCGCGGAGTCGGCGACCTCGGCCTTGACCCCCGTAAATGCCCCAAAGCCGCCGTCATAATCATCGCAGACACCATCAACATCAAAGCAGGCGACGCCAAAGAAACCGGCATAACAGTTATGTTCACTTGGGTTAGGCGAAATCCAGTTGACGCAACCACTCACGAAGTTAAATCCCTCAACTACCTCAACAGCATCATGGGCAAAATCGAAGCTAACGCATGGGGCGTCGACGAAGCCATCTGTCTTGAAGCAAACGGCTACGTCACTGAAGGTGTCGGCGAAAACGTCTTCATAATCAGGGACGGCGAAGTCTACACGCCTCCAGCAGCTACAGGAGCCCTTTCAGGTATCACCGCATCAGTCATAGTGAAGCTCTGCGAGAAACTAAACCTCAAACTCAACATAACAAACCTCACACCCTTCATGATTTTCACCGCAGACGAAGCCTTCTTTACTGGAACCGCCATGGAAATGGTGCCAATCCGCGAAGTCAACAAACGCCTAATCGGCGACGGCAAACCTGGCCCTGTCACAAAGAAGCTGCTAGCTGAGTTCCATAAAGTAATCGAAGACCCAGCTAACGGCACAAAAATCTAACTTTTCTTTTTGTTTTTTCTTTTGTTTCTGTTTATTTACTGATAGCCCTCAAAAATGGGCAACAACAAAATTGAAATCGAGAATTCTGGGTTTAGCAGACAAGCAAAAAGAGAAATGTTGAAGGTTTAACCGTAGCCTACGCGGCCGCGGCTGTCACTTTTTGCCTTCTTTTTCATGAAACCCTCCAAGGCATTGTATGCTTCTTCGAGTTCATGAATCGGCGGCAAAAACACAATCCGCGCATGGTCCTTGCCATACACGGGGTCGAAGCCCGAGCCGTTGACGATTAGGACGCCTGTTTCTTTGAGTAGTTGTACCACGAAATCCATGTCATTCTTCCATCTTTGGCCAATGCCCTCTATTTTGGGGAAGATGTAGAAGGCGCCTTCAGGTTTGGTGGTGGATATGCCTTCGATTTCGTTGAGACGTTTCCATGAGAAGTCGCGCCTCTCCTTTAGCCGTTCGACGATGTCTTTGACGAAGTCTTGGGGTCCATTAAGCGCGGCGGTGGCGGCGATTTGCACAGGTGTGTTGGCGCAGATGCGGATTCTGCACTGCTTCTCAACACCGTTTTTGAGTGCACTCAGCGATTGGCCTTCGCCTTTGAAATACATGTAGCCTAAACGCCAACCAGTCATTTGGTAGACCTTGGAGAACCCGTTTAACCCGACTACGGGTACGTCTTTGGTGACGTTGGCTGCGCTTACAAAGGGTTTTTCGTAGGTGAGTTGGTCATAGATTTCGTCGCTAAGCACGGGCAGGTTGTGTTCGCCTGCAACGTCAAGGATTGCTTTGATGGTTTTTCTGTCATAAACCGCGCCTGTGGGGTTGTTGGGGTTGATTATGACAATCGCACGGGTTCTCTCGGTTATTTTGCTGCGTAAGTCGTCGATGTTTGGTTGCCACCCTTCCGCTTCGATGGTCTCATAGCTAACAGGGGTTCCGTCGAAGAATTTGGTATAGCTGCTGTAGGGCGGATAGGTGGGTCCTGGGAAGAGGATTTCGTCGCCCTTCTCGACGATGGCGCCCAAAAGCATCTCGATGCCCTCAGAGATGCCCTCTGTCACCAGCACGTCATCGGCGGTGATGTCTACACTGTTAACTTTCTTTTCTTTATTCGCCACTGCCTGCCTTAGCTCAAGAAGACCCTCTGAGGGGGAATAATAGTTGTCTTCTTTGGCAATGGCTCTGCATAAGGCTTCTTTGAGGCTGGGTGGCGTTTTGAAATCGAACGCGGCGGGGTCGCCGATGTTTAGGTAATAGATTTTTTTCCCATTCTTTATGAGTTCTTTAGTGTGAACTATAACGTCGCGTATGGCATACTCAATGTTGCTTGCGCGGCTAGTGACTTTTATGGTTGCCAAAGTACGTTACCTGTAACCAAGACACTTGTCGGGTCCAAAAAATAAACATTGCTAACCCTAACCATTCCATATAGTGAGCTGTGCTTTTAAAGAAACATGTTGCCCCAAAAAAGCGGGGTTAAACGCGGTTAGTAGGACCGCGCAAAATAGGCTGTGTCTTTGGCTTTCTGTCCGCAGATGATGCAGGGCGTGGTGGGCTCTTCTCTTTGGAAGGGGATGACGCGGATGGTGGCGCCTGTTTCATCTTTAACTTTGGCTTCGCATGCTGGGTCACCGCACCATGCTGCTTTGAGGAACCCGCCTTTGGCTTCGAGTACTTGCTTAAACTCCTCGTAACTCTGCACGGCAGTGGTCTTGTCAGCAAGGATGGCTTTGGCTTTGGCGAGCATGCTGTCTTGGATTTCTTGAAGCAGCTTCTCTGCCGTTGCGAGTATGTCGGCGTCTTTAACGAAGGTTTTCTGTCCATTGTCGCGGCGTACCATGACGCATTGGCCGTTTTTGATGTCTCGGGGTCCGATTTCTATGCGGAGCGGAACGCCTTTGAGTTCCCACTGGTTGAATTTCCAGCCTGGAGTGTATTCTCCTCGGTCATCGAGAATAACGCTTAATCCTTTGGTTTGGAGGTCGGCTTGGACCTGTTTGGTTTTAGCGGCGATGGCTTCTGCTTCTAAACCTTTGAAGGGAATTGGGACAATGACAACTTGGATTGGCGCAACTTTGGGGGGCATTATGAGGCCTTTGTCGTCGCCGTGTACCATGATCATGGCGCCGATGAGTCGGGTGGTGATGCCCCAGCTGGTTTGCCACACGTAGTGGTCAGTTTTGTCTTCGCCGATGTATTTGACGTTGAAGACTTTGGCGAAGTGCTGACCTAAGTTGTGGCTGGTGCCCATTTGCAGTGCTTTACCATCGGGCATTATGGATTCGATGGCAGTGGTGTAGAGCGCGCCAGCGAACTTTTCGCTTTCACTTTTAGTGCCAAGCATAACTGGGATTGCCAAGTAATTCTCGACGACGTCTTTGTACATGTTTAGTGCCCAGCGGACTTCGGCTTCTGCGTCTTCGGCGGTGGCGTGGGCTGTGTGGCCTTCTTGCCAGAGGAACTCGCGTGTGCGCAGAAAGAGTTTAGTGGCTTTGGTTTCCCATCTTACGATGTTGCACCATTGGTTAATTTTAAGCGGCAAGTCCCGCCAACTGCGTATCCATTTGGCGTACATGGAGTACATGATGGTTTCGCTGGTTGGGCGGACTGCGAGTTTTTCATCAAGGGGTGTGTCGCCGCCTTGGGTAATCCATGCAACTTCAGGTGTGAAGCCTGCAAAGTGTTCTGCTTCCTGTTTGAGGAAGGCTTCAGGGATGAACATGGGAAAATAGGCGTTTCTGTGTCCAGTGGCTTTGATTTTTTGGTTAACAACTTCTTGGATTTTTTCCCAGACAGCGTAGGCGTCGGGGCGGATAATCATGCAGCCTTTGACGGGTGCGTAATCGGCTAATTCGGCTTTGAGGACGACTTCAACGTACCATTCGCTGAAGTCAACGTTTTTTTTGACGGTTACACCAGTATCAGACATGAAGATTCTCTTCTTGCAGTGTATTGCATCTGGCTAGATATAAAACCATAACGGGACCCAGCCTGCTAAAAAACCCGCTTGGAGCGGCAATGTAACCTAACAAGGAGGCAGCAAAGGAAATTAATCCTCTGTTGCAAGCCTAAATCCTTGGTATTCTAAATGTACCTTTGCTCGTTATCGCAGTACCAGCGTTGATACTGCTGAATATAGCGAATTGGGCTTCTGCAGTTGGGGCAAAGTGGCGTTTGAGTTGGCGGTGGGGGTGGTGGCGGAGGAAGAACCCGTGGCGTCTCGGCTTGAGTTTGGTTAAGTGGTGTTCCGCATGATGTGCAGAATTTTGAGTTGCCGCTATTAGCTGCGCCGCATTTCTGGCAGGCGCTCTGAGGAATCACCTTTTGGGTTTCTATGAGCACAAAATTTTCCGTTTGCGCTGTAGGTGTAGATTGAAGGTTGGCTTTTGCTTGGTTAATGGCTGCTGCCCACTCTTGATTGCTATTGCCGCCGCCTACAACATAAGCGTGGACCGGTTTGTTGCTGCCGATGCTGTCGACATGGATGTAGGATTCACCCATTTTCTTTCCAGCTTCTACAAGGGTTATGTTCTCAAGGGACGTATAGTAGCTGCCTTTCTGGGTTGAAAGTTCATCTATCTGCGCTTTGGAAACATTGGTTTTTATTGCTTGAGCTGCGAATACTCCGCCGATTCCCCACGCGAGTGCATGTGCAGCGCCTCCTTTTGAGATGTATACCAGTCTTTTGTTGGTTAGTATTAAAGTTCCTAACTCGGCAAATGCTCCTGCTTTTAGCCCCATGGTTGGCGGCGACTTGGATTCATGGTCCTTTACGCCTGATTCTTGTCTTAATATAATCTCGGCTTCTGACAACGTTACATCCTAGCGTTCATTTGATAGATTAGTGTTTTAAATCTTCTGTAAATTAATATTTAGTGACTTTTGTTTTCTGTTTCTATTTGGGCTGCTGCTTTGGGCGATTACTGCCTTCTGGCGGGGCATCTATTGTGTGTACATAAGAAAGAATTAAATAAACAGCCGCTGAATCTCTCTGCATGGCACCCAAAAAAAATCAGCGCAAACCACCCCCACCAAAGCCAAAGGCACGCTCACATGGCAAGCAAAAATCTAATCGTAACCTCCACATAGCATTAGGGATAATCATTATTGCAGTCATTCTTGTCGGCGCTTTCGTGGCGCTCTCAATTTTGGACACTCCCGCAGCGGTGCCTCCAACCAAGGTGCTGCTTCAAACCACCGCGGGCAACATAACCATTGATTTGCGAACTGACAAGCCCATTACGTCTGGCAACTTTATCAAACTCGTCAACGCAGGCATATACGACAATACAACATTCTATCGCACTGTTTCAGGTTTCATGATTCAAGGCGGACTAGGTACCGGTAACGTCGCCACCATAAAAGACGAAATCGGCACAAACAACCACAATGTCAACTACACCATCGCCATGGCAAAAACCAGTCAGGCTAACAGCGCCAGCAGTGAGTTCTTCATAAACGTCGGCGATAATAGTGACACAACCTTTGATAAAACCTACACAGTCTTCGGCAATGTCATTTCAGGTCAAGACGTATGTGATAAAATCGCAAATGCTCCCGCAACCGTTAATCCCAACATGCCTTACGAAGAAATCAGTCTTCCAGTAAACCCTGTGACAATCATTAAGGCTTCAATCGTACCTTAACCTCTACTATTTTCTTTGTTATTGTTGTCTTTTCTCAATAGGCATAATAGATAGGCTTCAAACTTGGTAATTGGGCAAAGCTTATGGTAGACCAAAAAACAAACCCAACAGACCCCTACAGTAACGGAGTCAAAGTTCTACTTCACACCAGCATGGGCGACATAACGTTGCAACTCCGCAACGACATGCCCATAACCACTGGCAACTTCACCAACCTCTCCAAAAACGGCACCTTCAACGGCACAATCTTTCACCGTGTCATCCGCGACTTTATGATTCAAGGCGGAGACCCCACAGGAACAGGATATGGCGACCCCTCAATCCCCGACATCAAAGATGAATTCACCAAGAAAAACTTCAACGATCGCGGAACCATCGCTATGGCAAACGCTGGTCCAAACACTGGAAGCAGCCAATTCTTCATAAACCTCGTCGACAACAACTACTTAGATAGCAAGCATCCGCAGTTCGGAAAAGTCATCTCTGGCATGGAAGTTGTTGATGCCATCGCCAAAGTAAAAACCAACCGCATGGATAAGCCGCTTCAAGACGTTGTTATAATCAACGCTTCGATAGTCCCGTAAAGGGCGAAAACAAAAATTAGGAAAAGTTAGTTACTTTTTCTTTTCTTCTTTCTCTTTGGGTTTTGAGCCGATTTCTACGACTTGGATACTTATTTGGTACTTTTTTCCTCCAGCTACCATTTTTCCTGTTCCATAGTATCCTCGGCTTCCGGTTTTGAAATCTTTCTTGTCGATTATGAAGTTTTGTTTGTCGCCGTTTAATTGGATAGTTGCCATATTTGGTTGGTCACTCATGGTTGTTTCTCCTCTCTTGTGTATTACTCGGTGTGCCTTTTCACCTTTTCGCTAAAATGTTTTCTTCGTTTTTTGAGGACGGCGCGGTAATCTATCGCTAACATAAAAATGAACGGTAAAGCCAAATAAAAAAGGGAAAAATACATGTTGCTAAACAAAACTGGAAAGGGCTTCGAAAGCAGGTCGGGACGCGCTAAATCTATCCCCACCTGTCCAAGCAGAGCCAAGACAGCTGAACCAGCCGCGGTTAACCCTAAACTGACCAGAAACTGAATAGATAAGCGACGTTCTTTTCCAAACATCAAGGACTCGATGCTGGCTGAGAGCACAAACATCCAGGCGAACCCACAGACAAACGTGGCCACGGCGGAGCTGGAACTAAGCCAGACGGCAACCAGCGGCATGGGGTCACTTAGCGCGGCGGTGACGCTGTTGATTGCGGTTTGGGTGAATATTTGGTAACTAACCATTAGCGCCCATGCTAAAACCAACGCTGCCCCGGTAACTAGGAGGTTTCTAGCCAAGTGGACTCCGAAGCGTAGAAGGTTATAGTCATTTTTAAATTTTGACTTCTATCCGCAAAAGGTGTTAGATGGTATGGTGGAGTTTTCGGGATTCAAAACCCTTAGAAAGCAATAGCTGTTACAGCGAAATGAATATGAAAAACTGCTGAATCATTATTGCTTGGGTTTTTGGTGGGTGTTTAGTTTGAGGCTCTTTATTTTAGACAACGGCTGGCTTGAAGGGGACTCTAACTGGATAGTAGCAATGTCAACTGTTGGTACACTCGAAAACAAGACGCCGCCTATAAAATGGATCAGCATACCCGTATACTGTGTCCTAATCGACGGGCCGGAAGGGAAAATCCTCTACGACACCGGTTGCCCCCCAGACGCAATGAGGGGGTATTGGCCGCCTAACTTAACCTCGATTTTTCCATACTACTATCATGATAATCAGCTCTTAGCTAAACAACTAACCTTAACCGGCACCGCTACTGAAGAAATCAAAACTGTGATTCTCTCACATCTACATCTCGACCATGCCGGGAACACCCACTTGTTTAAGAACGCCGAGTTCTATGTGCACAAAAAAGATTTTGACTACGCAAAGCAACTGGTGGCTTCAAGCCCTAACCCAGAGAATTATGGAGCATACGTTAAGGCCGACCTTAACCTTCCCCTAGATAAACTCCACTTAATAGATGACGATTACAAGCTCACTAACCGCGTCGAGCTTATTTCACTACCCGGCCACACCCCTGGCATTCTAGGCTTAATGGTGTATCTCAAAGAGGAGGGCACACTGATTTTTCCAGCGGATGCTCTCTACACCCAAGAAAACTATGGTCCCCCAACAAAAATGTCAGGAATAGTTTACGACTCTGTATCCTTCAGAGCCTCAATAGAAAAAATAAGAGCCCTACAGCAAAAGTACGATGCAAAAATCATGTTTTCCCATGATATGCCCTTCTTTAAGACGCTGAAACTGGCACCAAGATATTATCAGTAAAATTTTGAAGGAGTAATTGGTGCGGTCGCCGGGATTTGAACCCGGGATCATTAGCTTGGAAGGCTAAAGTCCTAAACCAGACTAGACGACAACCGCATTTGGTACTACTTCTATTTCCAATATCTGGGCTTAATTTAAGCTTATTGTACTGCTCTTTGGGAAGCATTTGAACACTCAATTCCTCCCTTGACCCATATTGGTTTCAACTGGTGAGAATTCTAAAACCTCATAAGGTATAGCAACCTAACGCTATTGGTGGATATGAGAAGAATAGCTGCTTTAGCGGTACTTGTTACAGTTTTTGTATTGGTTGGAACAGAGGTAATTGGTGGGGTGGAGGCTAACCCTTTTGGTTTTGCTAAGCAGATTGATGCTCCATTAGACGCTAAACCACCCGTTATTTCCATAAATAGCCCTCAAAATAACACGGACTATCCAGGAACGTTCAACATTAGCTTTAGTGTCATTATGCCTCAATACTACTCTAGATCTGCCATAGTCGATGTATTTTATACCGTAGATAATTCAACTGTTACTATACCCCATCAATTATGGACTCTTGTGCAGGGTCCCAATATTTGTCAATATAGTACTTCCATAATAACGCCTACTCTTTCTGCAGGTAATCACAGTCTAAAAATTAGGGCGATGGGTGCTTCTTATGACTTCCATAATTATTTCATCATTGATGGGTACTCTCAAGTCTATTTCTACTCTCAAACCTACTCTACTGTATCAGATAATAAAACTCAAAATAATCCGACCCCCACTCAAGACGCAGACTTAGACAACAATCAGTCTTTACCCACAATAACCGTACTGGAGATAATTAGCCTAACAGTAATAGTGGCAGTAGCTGCTGTTTCACTGGTTTACTTTAAGAGAACAAGGAAGAGGCATTCAAATGCACTATGAGTTTTGAACAAAAAGTTTCGGCCATAAAAGCAGAATTCCTGAAATTAGAAACGCGACTGCTGGAACTCCAACCATGACGCCGTAAAAAACACCGTCGCTACGGTATGCTCCTATGGTTCCGCCAGTGACAAACGAGAGGCACATTGCTATTATGATAAAGAGTGCCCCTGCGGAAACTTTGGTCTTTGTATTCACTTAGCCACCCTTTGCTCCTTATCATTGATTATTTCATATAAATTTTTATGTACATATTTTGCATTGCAAACATTTTTGTAAACTAAATATGTAATTCACTTCGGGTGAGGTGAATGGCCGGTTTCTCCGCGTGATGTTGATTATGCGTAAAATCGGCGGATTCGGCTCAAAAAAACCGTTTTTAGAATGGAAGAGTATATCTTTGCCCAGCATAAGATAGGTTTGATTTCAAGATGAGTTCCGATAAACCCACTAAAAGCAGGCAAAAAATCCCTGGAAGCCGCATGAAAATCCTTACCAAAGACGCCAAACAAATGGTCAACGGCCCCTATTACTGCCCCAAATGCCGTAAAGAGCTTCTCCAAATTTATGCAAGTACCAAAACCAAGGAAGTTTTCGCGGTCTGCAAATGTGGACTTGAGTGGCCCTTAACATATGCGCCCGTCTTTCAACCTATTGATTATTATAACAAATTCCGCGACGCTTGGAAAAAACAAAGCTACGGTATAATCAAAAAGTAACTCCTTGCTTTTGTGGCAGTTGTTCCATAAAAACAGGGCACCTCAGAAACATACTGCCTATTAGGGTGGGTGTGGCGTTGGTTGGAGTACACGTGGTTTGATTTGACTGAGGGAAAACTGCAATTCACACGGACTTTTCTTATTTTAGGCAATATTGCCCTTGGGCTTTGGGTTATGCTTGCTTGCATTGCGATATTATTCTACAACCCAGTTTTTGGGTGGCTGTACCTCATCTTCATGGTTATCATGATTTATGGCATCCTGCGTCGATACGGCTGTAAATGCTGTAGCCGCTGTAAACCCTGCACCGACGGATTCGGTAAAATAGCTGGCGCATTTTTTGCTCGCGGATTAATTAAGCGGGCAAGCATCGAAGAACGCCTAGATGCAGTTATCCTCATCTATTTCCTGCTGTTCCCCTTGCCCTTATTAGCTATCAGTATGAGCATCGCGTTGTCTTGTACGCCTCTTGAGGTTTTTGTGCTTGCATCCCTCTTGGCGTTGTCCATATACAGCTTGTCCACTTGGCGTAAGTTTAATGGGAAAAAGTAGGTTTGATTTGGGAGAAGAGTTTTAAACGTTAATTATAGTTTACTTTTAATGGATAGATGTATCCTTGAGGTTAAGCTCTAGACCCTTCAAGTTCTCAATAGTTTGTTTGTTGCTGATCCTCTTAGCGTGTCCCCTACTCACCCTATTCACTTGTGACTCGGCAGCTGCGCAATCTTCCGACCAGTACTATAACAAGACCTTTGAGTGGGATTATTCAGGCAAACACTGGACTTGGAATCTCAGTATCCCCAAAGCCCTCTATGATGAATATCGCTCTGTTCCTGTATCGACGCGGGTTCGGGATGGTCCAGCAGGGTATGGTTTCTGCACCACCACACGTGACCCCTACGTCCAAAGCTTAGCCACCGAACTCAACAAAACCACCACTAGCTTAGGATACAGCTCTTATGATCAGGTGAGTTTTGTTCTTGCCTTTGTCCAAAGTCTACCATACACTTCCGATAACGTGACTGAAGGCTACAATGAGTATCCCCGTTTCCCCATAGAAACCCTTGTGGATGACGGAGGAGACTGTGAAGACACTTCTATTCTGTTTGCGGCGTTAACCCTGAATTTGGGGTATGGCACCGTTTTCCTTAACCCCCCCGACCACTATGCGGTGGGCATCTTGGGTAACGATTTGAAGGGCGTCTACTTTACCTACAACAACAAAACCTACTATTACTGTGAAACCACGGGCAACAACTTCAAAATCGGAGATTTACCCGAAGAGTTTAGCGGGCAAAGCGCCTACGTGTACCCCATATATGAGAGCACTCAGTATGTGGCGTCTTTTTCTGCGGTGCCTGTTGTTCAACCCACCGAGGCTGGTGCCCCCCTAGACATCACTCCTGCTCCTACTCAAGAACCCAACACTACCCCTTCCCCCACCATGGGTCAACCAACAATTGAACCCGTCCGACCCTTATCGTTTAACTTAATCACGGACCAACCCGTACTGTTTGTTATCATAGTTTTCGCCATCAGCTTATCCATCACGCTCGCGATTTGGTCGGTGCGTCGCCCCCGCCTCGCGGCATCATCCACATCTCCACCGATTCTCACTACAGAAGACAATAACGATGAACCTCCCGCATCCGAGGCGGCTGAGGATGTTAAATACTGCATTTACTGTGGCTCACCCAACAAGGCGTATGCTGTTTACTGTGAACGATGCGGCAAACAAATTGCTTAACCCAACTTGCACAGGACTTCTTGGGCAAAAGCATCCAAATTTTTCTTCACATTAACAGTAATGGCTGCTTCAACTAGTATGACTGCTAAAAGAAACACGCCTAACCCATAAGCCAAACTAACCAAGGACCTAAGAGGACCCAGGTATAGGCTATTAGCGGCTATTAGACTGCTCCAAACCCCCACCCCGGCACCCGCCAAAAAACCCGACAAATCCACAGCCAACCAAAAGGCTATCCCAGCAAACAGCGCCGCAAAAATGCAGCCGCCCACCGTCAGGTACAGCCAATCCTCCGTCCACGCCGATGCCATCGCAACTTCAGTTTTTCCCCCAGTTGCCTTTAGGGTGGCGTTTATGGTTTTTTTGGCGTTTTTAGGTGTAACCCCCCACATTGAGCCCTGCCTAAACCGAATTTGAGTCGGCTCCGATTCGTCAATGGCTACACAGCCGTTTTCGACAAAGCAGATTTTGAGTTTTCGGTAGGCTTCTGGAAGCGACAAATCTATGCTATGCGTAAGCAAGGGGTCACCACTTACTTGTTGGGTGTGCTGTCTATTGTGGTTTTTCGTCGGGTTTGAAAAGTTTTTTCTGATAACGCGAGCGGGGTTTGAAGCCTCGGATGGGCTGCCGTGACATGTTGCGTTGGCGTTCCATGTTTTTGATTCGGGCGTAGAGTTTGGAGACTTTGGTTTTGGAGGGCACCTTCGATTTTAGGGGTCGCACGGGTACGGGGGTGAAGGGTTGGGTGATTTCTTGGGTTTTACGGTTGGACCTTTTTCGGGGAAGGTTGCGGACTTTTTTGAAAACCACGTAGCCTTCTTTTAGGTTAACTTCTTGCATCTCCCATCCCGCCTCTAGCCATGCTTTGGCGTGGGCGCTTTGGGAGGTGTTGCTCCACCATGCGGGGTCACGGTACGCGTTCATAGGGAGGTTGCTGCCGATTAATCCGTCAATGCGGGCAAACGTTAACTTGACGCTGTCGGTGAATGCTGCGCGGAATTTTAGGTGACTCTCAAGCCCAGCGTATTTGGATACGGTTCGGGGGGCGACGATGCGTCTGGCGCAATGCAGACAGAGCATGGCGTTGGGGTCGCCGGTGGCTACGTCGGGGGTCATGCAGTCGCGGCAAAACATTTTCTTGCAACGTTGACACTGCCGCATGTACGTTGTCCGCATAACTCTGCCGCAGATTCCACATTCATCCTTCAATGGCGGGGTCCACCTTGCGAGGAAAAATCGCCTACCCTAAAACAGTCTTTTTTGTGAATATTAATTTTGAGTTGCTAAGGCTTTGTTTTCTTCTTTGAATCCGTTGTTTTTAGACGTTAACTGTTTGATGCTGCCTCGAATTTCAAATATGATTAAATTGAGGAGTTTTCGTGCCTCTTTATCGATGGCTAACAGAATCGCGAAGTAGATGCCTAAGCCTGCGACTGCTTTTAGAATAGTGAATATCAGCGTCGTGGTGGCTGGGATAGCTAATAGTATGAGACCCATGGCTGTGGCGGCTAGGGAATATTTGGCTATGCTCTTCAAATCCAGCGGTAAGCGGGCAGATTTACGCATAAACCCGTAGAGCCCTATGAACGTGGATAAGTGGACAGCCATCAAAATCAGCACCACATCCACTACTGCCTCAACGGTGCCTGCAACCGCAAAGTTGGTGAGCACATAATAGGCTATGGGCAGGGCGATGGCGGCTTGGATGTAGGGCACAGAAAAGACCTTAAAGATACGGCTCTTTAGCAATTCACGAAGCGAGATTTTTCCTGTGGCATCAAAACCTTCTGTGCCCATCAAGCACTGCGTGTAGAATGTGTATAATAGCACAATCAAAGTGTCAAACGTTAAAGCTACCGCAACGGGCCAAGCGACGGCGTAGTCAGCTTGTAGGATGGTGAGGAACGAGGTAGCCATAGTTATCACTAATGCGGAGAGCGGAATTGCCAGCATCAGAACTGTGCGTAGCGACGTGCGGATTTGGTTGTCGGGGCAGCTTTTCGATAAGAGTTTGGGGTATAGGGCAAAGGCTAGCGATGCTGAGAAGCCGATGACGGTGGTGAAGGTGAAGGCGGCTTGATAGTAGGCTCGGGTGTTTGAACCTGCATACACAAAGAGCATAACCATCGTGAACGTTACCAGTTGACCGCCGATGATGTTGTAGGCGATGGCTGCTGAACCCTTTAGCCATTCCTTGAGGTAGCCCCAGTTGATTTTTTCACGCATTTCCTTTCGAAGCAGCCAAAGATAGTAGAGTACTTGGATGCATCCTGAGAGCACCAGTCCTAAAATGGCGCCCAAGAACAGTTCATTAAATCCGATAATTAACACAGCGGCAATTGCAACTTTGGCGGCTTCTTCAATTAGTAAGCCAAATCCGATTACTTGTGGGCGAATTGAACGTAGCGTGCCCTCAAAGATGCCAATCATGTAGATGTTGAAGATGTAGATGCCTGCGATTAGGTAAATGGGCAAATATACCTGGGTGTGGATGGCATCCGAAATCAGTATGATGGCTGGTAAATAGATTATTGTGGAAACTATTGCTATTGTTAGCTGTGAGAGGGTACTGGTTTTGACTGTGCCTTCTTTTTCGCGTGCTATGAAGCGGGTTGCCCAAAACGGTATGACACCGCTGAACATGGCAAAGTAGCTGGTGTAATCAAAAATGTTGGTCCAAATCCCAAATTGGGATTCACTCATGTTTCGAGTAAGCAACAGTGTGAAGATGAGTCCAGTGGCTATGCTAAAGATTTGGGAGCTAAAGATGATGAAGCCTGAGTACTGGACTCGTATGTTGTTCTTCAAGGGGTGAGGGTTCCTGCTGGCGCCTGAGATTGGGTTTCATATATGCATCGCTAACCCTTACATATACAATTTCCTAAATCCACCCCAAAATAACCTGAAAAACAAAAGAAAAGAAGACAAATTGCAGCGTAAAAGTTTAGCCTTTTACAACTGCTATGGGCACAAGCCGCGCCACTTTAGTGGCTATACCCACTTTATCACTGACTTCAGCAACCATGTCGACATTCTTGTATGCGGGGTCAGCTTCTTCAGCCAGCACCGAAGCGCTAGCTGCCCTAACGGCGATGCCGCGTTTCTCAAGACCAGTTTTGACGTCGCTGCCCCAGTATTGGCGTTTGGCTGCTGAGCGACTCATCATTCTGCCTGCACCATGCGCTGTGGAGCCAAAGGTGAGGTCCATGGCTTTCTGCGAACCCACAAGCACCCAACTGCTGGTGCCCATGCTGCCCGGGATAAGGACGGGTTGCCCTTCGCTGCGGTAATCGGCCGGCACATCGGGGTGACCCGCTGGAAAGGCACGTGTGGCTCCTTTACGGTGCACCCAGACCTTGCGTGAAACACCATCGATGTTGTGGGTTTCCGCTTTAGCTATGTTATGTGCCACATCGTAGACGAGTTTGAGCCCAAATTTCTCAGCATCCTGCCCATAGACTTGTTGGAAGCTTTGGCGTACCCAATGCATGATGGCTTGGCGGTTGCAGAAGGCGTAGTTGACTGCGCATGCCATGGCTTGGGCGTAGTCTTTGGCTTCTGGGCTGCCACCGGGGGCGCATGCTAATTCGCGGTCAGGTAAGTTTATTTTGTATTTTTGGACTGCCCGCTCCATTACGTGGAGGTAGTCGCTGCAGACTTGGTGGCCATAACCGCGGCTGCCGCAGTGAATCATAACGGTTACTTGTCCTTCATGGGTGATGCCGAAGGTTTTGGCGGTTTTCTCGTTAAAGATTTTGTCCACTTTCTGCACTTCGAGGAAGTGGTTGCCGCTGCCTAAGGTGCCGATTTGGCTGATTCCGCGGCTTTTGGCGGTGTTGGAGACTTTGTCAGGGTTTGCGTTTGGCATGTGCCCGTTTTCTTCACAGTGCTTAGCATCCTCTGCCCAGCCTAATCCCCTGTCGATGAGCCACTGCACACCTTCGACCGCGAGGGTCTCTTGGTCGCGGGTAGAAATGGTGAAGTCTTTTCTGCGGCTACCCAACCCTGAAGGCACATTGCGAAATATCGCTTCTGTTAGCGGCGACAGTTTAGGTCTTACATCTCCCTCTGAGAGGTTGGTTGAAAGAAGGCGCACACCACAGTTGATGTCGTATCCGACTCCGCCGGGGCTAATCACGCCTGTCTCGTAGTCGGTTGCAGCTACGCCGCCGATAGGGAACCCATAGCCCTCATGTCCGTCGGGTAGGGTGATGGCGTGTTTGTAGATGCCGGGAAGCTGCGCTACGTTGCTGCACTGCCAAAGGGTGCGGTCGGTCTGCATCTTTTCTAGCAGGTCTTGGTTGGCAAATATCATGCCGGGGACTTGCATTGCATGTTTGTATTTGGGAATTTGCCACATGTAATCGTTAATTTTCTGTAATGGAACTTTTTCTGGGGAGGCTCGGCTTTCGTTTTCGCCCAAAACATTTCACCGTCACAACAAAAGTGCTGGTATGTTAAAAATGTTTATGACTACTGACTTTTTCTATCCTTTGCTTAACAATCTTAACCCATGG
Source organism: Candidatus Bathyarchaeota archaeon (assembly GCA_026014745.1). Classification (NCBI taxonomy): domain Archaea; kingdom Thermoproteati; phylum Candidatus Bathyarchaeota; species Candidatus Bathyarchaeota archaeon. Next base: position 228,668 of record JAOZHS010000001.1, read on the forward strand.
ATTAATTTTCCAAGACAGATTTTGCTATCTGCAATAGATTTCCAAGTCGCCAATTAAAAAATAGTCGTAGTATATGAAGCAACAAAAGTTGTATTCTGGTATTATACATCTGAAAAAGTTGCAGGAACTTATTTTCCCCAAAAGAGTGGTAATCAAAACGGTTTAAGTCTTTAAAATCTGATCAATTTTTAGTCTTGCTTCAACTGTGTCCTTAGCATATTTTTTTGCGTCTTCGAGATACTGGTTTTGCTGCGTTTGATCTCCCATCAATTTAGCAATCTTTGCCAAATTAAAAAATATAATTCCTTTACTTACAGGTGAAACATGGTCCGCATATCCTAGAAGGTCCAGAAGCACGGCTTGAATTTTTTTTCGCTCTTCTGGATTTTTAACTGCAATAGCCGTTAAGCGGTCTGCTTCATTTCTAAACAATACCTCGCTTTTGTCATAATATCTGTCCATTTCAGAATATACGCCATGGTTGCCACAAAGATAACCTAAGCAATCGTTTTGATCAGTGTATTTAGCACTTCTATTTGCTACTCTACGGAATGTAACTAAACCACTAGCTAGCGCCATAAACGAAACCGCCATTACCATAATGGCTGTTTCGTACCATGGTGTAGATAGAACATTATTAGTTGAGACTGCCTCTTCGCCAGTTACACCATCTGCTCTTAATTGAATCTCTGGCTGGTTAGGTAGTTGACTTTCGCTTGTGCCTAAAATATAAATTGTTCCGCTTTCTCTGGGGTTAAGATTATCTATTTTAATAGTCACCTTATTTGTGGTATTTTCTTGTGAATATGTAAAAGGTGCACTTGGTGAGAATGTATACTGATCTATTTTGGCGCCACTGAGAGATACTTGGCATATAATGTTATCTAGCGCTTTTGAGCCATCATTTTTAATTACAATTTGGTATGATGCTATCTGGATTTCTGAAGCTTTAAAGGGTAAAGTGTCCTGCGAATAAAACTGTAACTTTAACTGTGGTGTGTTTACGTAATTTACAATCATGGGCGCGACAACGGCCACAGCAAGGCTTAAAATGGCAGTCACTATAATGGGGATGATTAACATTTTCCAGTTTATTTTGTTGGATGTTTCACTTTTTTCCATTATTTGCCCTTATTGTAGAATGTCTATCACTTTTTTATTTAAGCTTTTAACCGGTAAATCTATGGGGGCTTAACACACAGAACCTCATGGAAGCCCTAATTTTTGGGTATCAAAAATGTTTGTGCTAATGTTTGTGAAACCTATTAATGGTACGGCTTGCTTTTAGACGCTCAATAGGTTGTTTTTACGACATGAGCTTGCTTCAAGAGTTGCATATTAAGAGTTTTGGTATGCGTTTTATTTTTCTACAAAACACCACTTGGGGCTCAAAACTATTTTTAGTAAAGTTTTGTTGTTTGTTTATGTTGAAGGGCAATCTTTTGCCGTTTTGAATAGTGATACTATTGCTTACTTTTTATAGTTTATATGAGGGGTCTCTAACTACCTTAGATTTCGTGTACTCCACAAAGCCGAGCACACAATTATCCAGCATAGTTTTAGAGTACACCGGGTGAGACTTCACAAACTCGGCAATTCGATTCATGACTTTGTCTTCGGCGACTATGCGGTCACGGATGACTTCAAAGCTTTGGTTTTTAGCTACGCCGTCCTCAGCAATGTCTGCCCAGAGTTGGAGTTGCTGCTTGTAGGTCTGCAAACGCTTGATGGCGTCGGTTGCTCTGCCAAAATGCGTATAGTACAGCGCTGTGGGGTTTAGGCTGATGAGTTTATCAAGCGTCGCCAATGCGGATTCTAATCGAAAGGGTGGAGGCGTTGTTGGGACTACGACGTCGAATTCTGGGATATAGGTGCCCGCAGCGTCGCCTGGGAACACGCCGCCGTTGACGGATTCCTGGAAGCTCAAATGATGCGATGCGTGACCTACGGTTTCAGTTATGGTTATTTTCACGTCGCCGCCGAGGTTGATGATGTCTTCGGTGACGGGTACTACGAGGTCTTTGGGTACGGGTTCGGGTTTTCCAAAGATTTCGCTCACATAGCCCAGCACGGATTGGCTGGAGGGCCAGAGACGTTCAGGGTCAATTAGGTGTGGCGCGCCTCGTGGGTGAACAAGGACTTTGGCGTTTGGCAGATGCTTGAGGAGTGTGCCTGCGCCGCCGCCGTGGTCAAGGTGAACATGCGTCACTGCCACATACTCGATGTCCTGTGGTTGGATTTTGAGTTCCTTTAGCCCCAAGAGGAGGTTGGGGATGGAGTTGGTGGGTCCTGACTCAACCAGAAACGGTTTGTTGCCCATGACGATGTAGCTGCAGATGAGGTTTGGGTATCCGCCTGTCTGTAAATCAACCGCAAAAACGTTTTTTCCCACTTGCTTAGCATGCATTAAACTCGCCTAGATGGTGGGTAAAGATTTCTATAAGGCATAAACATTTCCGATGAAACCGCGCATTTCTGCATCAGCCTATATTTGGATAATAGGTTAAATTAGTTCTCAAGAACCCTTCAATTATTGGTTATCTTTCTGCTGTTTTGTAAAGTTATTCAATAGTTCAAGAGTTTCAGAAACATATTAGCCGCCTATTAGAAACTCATTGCAGGAACCTGAGAGGGATAGGTCACTATTGACCCAAAAACAGCGCATTAAAATGTTGAAAACCAGCGCAGACCCAACAAAAAACCCAAAAAAGCAAAGCCAACGACAAACCTTAATTATCAATTGCTTACTAAAAGAAGCACTTAACAGGTGACACATTAAGTGAATGCAATTATCTTTGGGGCGCCAGGCGCAGGAAAAGGCACCTACTCCACAAGGCTCCAATCGCAACTCGGCGTAGACATAATCGCCATGGGCGACATTTTCCGTGAATCCGTAAAACAAGACACTGAACTAGGCAAAAAAGTCAAAAGCTACGTTGAAAAGGGCGCATTAGTCCCCGACGACGTGGTTGTTGAGGTCCTCAAAGACCGCCTAAGCAAGATCCCCAAAGGAAAGGGATTTCTACTCGACGGTTTCCCACGCACCGTAGCCCAAGCCGACACACTAGAGAAAATCGCCAAAATCGACGTCATCTTGCAGCTAGACGTCCCCGACCAAATCATAGTTGAACGCTTAACATCACGCAGACTCTGCAAGAACTGCGGCACAGTCTACAACATTAAATTCCTCAAACCCAAAGTTGAAGGCAAATGCGACAAATGCGGCGGAGAACTCTACTTGCGTGCAGACGATAACGAAGAAGTCATCAGAAACCGCCTAAACGTCTACAAGAACCAGACTGAACCATTGGTTGCGTACTACAAGAAAAAGAAGATTCCCTTCGTCGTGTCCGTGACACGCTCACTTGACTCGCCGCCAGAGCCAATGGTTGCCAAGATGCTTGAAGAACTCAAAAAACTGGGCTTCAGCTAAACTAAATATCGAGGATGAACTCTAAAACCACCCGTTCCGGCTCACGGATAATCACCATAAGATGGTAGGTTATGGCTTTGACGCCGACTTTCTGCGGGTGCCTTTTAGGGTTAAACTTTTCTCCCCATATCTTCGCTTTTATCTTAAACGATTCAGTGGTTTCTTGCCAATCAAAAATTTTGAATTTCGAGTAAAGCATCCCCTCGGTTTCGAATTTGACCAGCAATGCCTCCAGCCAATTATAGAGTAGAGCGTATTGGTCTTCAGCTTCGACTTCGATTTCTTCTTCGGTTGTTTGGGCGATTTTGTCGCTTTTAGTCATCGTTTCAAACATGGATAGTGCCGCGTTTTCGTAGGCTTCCTCCATGGAGGTGCCAAAGGCTCTAACATACACGTCTGCGGTGTGCTCGAGGAACTCGAATTTTCCAGCGAATTTTTCAGCTTTACTCATTTTTTCTCACAGAAAGTAGGGTTGGGTAGAATAAAAACAAATCAGGTGCCAAAAAAGCCTAGAAGAATTGGGTGGCGGTTTGGATGGCTGCGGCGGCGAGTTTTGCGCTGTTTTCTATGTCTTTTAAGCTTAGCATTCCCGCGGGGCTGTGGATGTAGCGGGTGGGGATGGATATGTTTCCGCAGGGGATGCCTTGCCGTGTAAGAGAGATGCGTGAGGCGTCGGTGCTGCCCAGTAGGCCCGCTTCTATTTGGTAGGGTATGGTTTGTTGCTGCGCGGTTTCCATGAGCCACCGAAGAATCTTGGGGTGAGTAATTAAGCCAGAGTCGCTAATCGTGAGGGCGGGTCCCTTGCCCATTTTGACTGTAGTGTCATATTCTCGAACTCCGGGAACGTCACCTGCGATGGTTACGTCAAGGGCGATGGCTAAGTCGGGGTCGACGCCAAACGCCGCGGTTCCTGCACCCCGTAGTCCCACTTCTTCTTGTACGGTTCCTACGGCGCACACAGTGCAGTCGCTGTCCTTGAGTAGCCGCATGGCCTCAATCATAGTGACGCATCCAGCGCGGTTATCAAAAGCTTTGCCGATGACGACGTCGTTGCCTACGTTTTGGTATTTTATATCAAAGCTTATGGGGTCGCCGACGGCTATGCCCATAGCTGCAACGGCATCTTTGTTTTCTGCACCAACGTCAATGAAGAGTTCGTCAAATGAGATGATTTTTTTGCGTTCCTCTTCTTTTTGGATATGCGGCGGTTTGGAGCCGATGATGCCTGGGTAGACGCCGTTTTTGGAGTGGATGTTGACTTTTTGTGCGAGAAGTATGCGGTCGTCTATGCCGCCCATTTTGCTGAATTGGAGAAATCCGTTTTTGTTGATGGTTTTAACCATTAAGCCGACTTCGTCCATGTGGGCTGCTAACATAATTTTGGGCGCGTTTGCTTTGCCTTTTTTGAGGGCGATGACGTTGTCTAAGCGGTCTACTTTGATTTCGTCTGCGTAGGGTGTGAGGTGTTCTATCATTAGGTCTTTGACTGGGGTTTCTCTGCCTGTGACTCCGCAGGCGTTGGAGAGTTTCTCTAAGGTTTGGTTTAGTGACAAGGAGATGCCTTCTGCTGCTATGAAGGTTTGAAGGTTAAGTTATTAAATGGTTGTGGTCGGGTTTTTGTTGTTAGTTGAGTCTCGTACCTGAAGAAGTAGGTTGCTGCTCTGGTGACCTCAGAGGGCCTCTCCCTCCCATATAAAGTGTATAAAGCAAATGGTAAACCTCCGTCTCATGGCTCGACTTGTTGTTTTATTTGTCAAGCGTAGGTGTTTTAATAATTACTATGTAGCCTAAGGGGATTAAATTAAGCGCGCCAGTTTTTAGGGCGGCATTATATATTGACCTGATGTTCTGTGAAATTAATATGGGTGAATAATTTACTTTTTTGATGACCAATTGAGCCTTTGGTTGAAGTTCAAGAATGTGTTTTACGATTCTTTTTAAACTGTGTAAATAGATTTTTCTTACCCACCAAAATTGTGTATTTTTTAGAAAAAAATTTCGAATTTTAGTTGGGACAAAAAAAATGCCTGGAAATCCTGTGTGGAGGTCTATTGGAAAAAGCAAATTTGGAGTTTGAATCACACAACATCCGCCAGGTTTTAAAACCCTAAAATTCTCTTTAAGAAAACTCTTTGGGTCTACCATGTATTCTATGACAGCAAAGGAGCTTACTAAATCAAAAGTAGCACTATCAAACGGCATATTTGAGCCATCGCCTACAAGCAGATGAGATGAAGAAATCTTTTTGAGAGCAGTTTCTTTTGGCTTTTTGATATCTAAACTGACAATTACGCGAGAGTTCCGCCCAAAAATCATTGTATTATTGCCGGTGCCTGAACCGATGTCCAAATACTTGTCAATGATTAAGCTGTCGAGTTCCGTTGAACATTTGTTCCAGAGATCTCTTGCCCTGTCTGCCAAGTTACCGCTGTAGGCAGTCCATAAAGCTTGACTTATCTCCCGACTAATTATCTTTTGCATGCTGTAAGTCTGGTTGCGGGTAGTAGCTTAAATATTTATCCCGAATTTGACGAATATACAAAATTTGCTTTGCGAATTTTGTGTAAATTATAAAAATATTTGGTGATTGTTTAGGATTGGAGTAGTAGTATTGCTTTGGCTAGGTCTCCGCCGCATTCCTTGAGGGCTTCTTTGGCTTTCTCGAGGCTTTTGCCTGTTTGGTCTGCGACTAGCTGCACATCTTCCTCGCTAAAGAGGGGTTTTGCTGCTTCCGCGCCAAATTTGCCTGGAGCCTGTTCGCTGACTTGTCCGCCGATGACTTGATACATTTTTTGTCCCTGTACCTGCAGAATCGCCACTTCGGGTTCGTCGATGACGATGTTTTTGGTGGATGTTCGGATGATGACTTGTTGGACGTCTTCTACTTGGTCCATGTTCATACCCATGCGTTGCATCATGCGCTTCTGTTCTCGGGGATTCATACGTTTATGCATAAGAGTTCACTCTTGTTATCCAAACTATTTGTATACGGACTTGATAAATTTAACTTTCCACGGCGCCATGTCGAATTTTCACGGCAACACCAGTTTTGAACGCCCGCATCTCAGCGCTGGATAGCAGGGTGCGTCCAACAGCCAAAACCTTGCCGTCCTCATCCACTGCGATGACTTCATCTTTAGCGCCCACTTCGTCATCGACTTTGACTACGTGGACTGCGAAGACGTCTCCGCCTTTAGCTATGTAAGCTGCCACGTCGTTTTTGACTGTGACAAAACATTTGGCTTCGGGGATATTTTTTGCGATGGTCTCTGCAGCTTTGATGCTTAGCGATAGCACGCCGTCGGTGGGTCGCAGGGTAGCGAGGCGTTCGCCGTCGAGGTTGATGTATCGGATGCGTCCTGTTCGGGGTGAGAGCACGATTTGAACTGTGCTTGGAAATAGTTTGGCGCCGACGCCTTTGCCGAATTGGTAATCTGCTATGCTTCGGATTTTGCCCAGTTGATTCTCCATGGTTTCATCATCGTTGTGGTAGATGTTGTTTCGACAAGTATAAACATAACAATATTATAAAGACAATGAAAGGTGAACGTTTTACAATGAGATGCGAAGTCTGCGGACGCAAAATCCACACTGACCCCGTACATGCAATTATTGAAGGAGCCAGACTTACAGTCTGTGTAGGTTGCTCAAAACATGGCACAGTTATTACTCGCGAAGAAGCAGCAGCGACCCTTGTTTCGTCTCCGCAGAAGCCCTCTCCAACTAAATCCACTATGCACTTGCCAACAATCCAACGTAAGCCGCCCGTAGCTCAAGTTCAAATCACTACTGAACTCGTAGATGGCTACGCTACCATAATCCGTAACGCACGCGAAAAACTTGGGTTGTCACATGAGGATTTGGGCAAAAAAATCAATGAGAAGGCTTCCCTTCTTCGTCACATCGAAACCGGCAAAGCCGCACCTAACAATCAGCTCGCCAACAAATTAGAGCACGCGCTCAAAATCACGTTGATGGTGCCAATAGCTGACGAAAAAGTCCAGACTTTACCTAAATCGGCAAGTGACGGTTTAACTTTGGGGGACCTCATCGAGTTAGGTAAAGGCGGAGAGGAGGCACCCAGTAAACGAAAGCTATCCTAGCGCAGCGTAGGCTTAATCGTGAAGAATCCAGCCTGCCTGAACTCAGAAGCCTCGCCCAATCTGCGGGCTACACTATTGTAGGCACCCTTGAGCAGACCAGACGTCCCGATGCACGCTACCAGATTGGTGCGGGAAAAGTCGAGGAACTCGCAAAGCTGGTGGAGGAAACAGGCGCAGAGAAGGTTATTTTTGACAATCAGCTGCGCACGCTTCAATGTTACAACCTTGCCAAAGCCACCCGCGTCGAAGTCATCGACCGTTTCCAACTGATTTTGGAGCTTTTTAACCGACGCGCCACTACCACTGAGGCGCAATTGCAGATCCAGCTTGCCACGTTGAAAAATGAGCTTAAACATGCCCGAGAAAAAGTCCGTTTATCTAAAGGCAGCGAACAACCTGGCTTTATGGGATTGGGTGCTTATGAGGCAGACGTGTATAAGGACGCCATAAAACTTCAAGTCCAAACCATCCTCAAAAAGCTTGCAGTTATCCGAAAAAAACGCATTCTCCAACGGGAAAGACGAACCGAGTTAGGGTTCCAAACAATCTCGCTGGCAGGCTACACCAGCTCAGGCAAAAGCACCCTCTTCAACGCCTTGACCGCGGAGCAGGCAATGGTGGACAAAAGCCTCTTCACCACGCTTTCCACCCAAACCCGCATGATTGAGTTCTCGCGGCGAAGGTTTCTCTTAACTGACACAGTAGGTTTCATTGATCGTCTTCCCCTCGGTTTGATTGAGGCGTTTCATTCGACGCTGGAAGAAACCATATACGCCGACTTAATCGTGCTTGTCGTTGACCTCAGCGAACCACTAGAGACTATTGAGAAGAAGAATCAAGTGTGCCTCGAGACTATTGATCGGCTTGGCGCTTCGGGCATTCCTATGGTGACGGCGCTCAACAAAATCGACCTCTTAAACCCAGAGGAGCGCGACCAAAAAATGGGTGCCCTCAAGCCAAACATAAAAAACCCGATTCTGCTTTCAGCTAAATGCCAAACTAACCTCGATGAACTAAAACGCCACATTGTTCGGGTGCTCGAGAAATATATTCATGCCCAATTCACCGTACCCCTTAGCGGTAACATTATGCCTTTCATCTCGTGGGTTCATCAGAAAACCGATATTCATAAAGAAAACTATACCAACACCGATGTAGAAGTCGTCTTTGAAGCGGCTCCCTCCGTGGTGGAGCAAGTTAAACGGAAAGTGGAAGAACTCAATGGAACATTCCAAACCAACCCCGCCCCCAAGTAACCCCAAAATTGTGGTCCTACGCTGGGGACACCGACCGCAACGTGACGTACGCTTAACCACGCATGTCGCATTAACCGCTAGGGCGCTTTGTGCTTCGGGTTTCATACTCTCCGACATAGTTGATGCACACCTTGAGGAAACCGTGACAAAAATCACTCGAGCTTGGGGCGGAGACTTCCACTTCGAGATGGGTACCTCTTGGAAGCATGCAGTACGCGACTGGAAAAACAGCGGCGGTGTGGTGGTGCATCTCACCGCTTATGGCGAAAACATCCAGACAAGCGATGTCATGACCAGAATCAAGGCGCAGAGCCGACCCGTGATGTTGCTTGTCGGTAGCCAAAAGGTTCCCGGCGAATTTTACTCCTCAGAGGTGTCAGATTTTAATGTGGCTGTCGGGAATCAGCCTCATTCGGAATGTGCTGCTTTGGCGATTTTTTTGGACAGATATTTCTGTGGGGATGAACTCTCAAAAACGTTTGACAAGGCACGCATCGAAATTGTTCCCAAAGATCGCGGTAAAGAAATCAAGACGCATCTGTAATCTATAGAGTTTGGGTAAGAAGAGTTTTATTGCACCGTGTCGCAGTATTATAGGTGTCAAAAGGAAAATCCGAGATTATGTTATCGACAATTGATGATGCAACTTTAACTAAAGTTGCTTTGGCCCTCGGCGAAGAAGACGCCGTTAAACTTATCGAGCACCTCAAAGGTGTCGAAGAAATCACTGACGACGAAATCGCCAACAAAACCGGTATACGCTTAAACTCGGTGCGCAAAATCCTCTACAAACTCTACGATCACTCGCTTGTGAGCCTTCGCCGAACACGAGACCCCAAAACGGGCTGGTTCATTTTTCACTGGAAACTCCAACCTGACCAGTTGGAAGGATTCATACTTAGCCAAAAACGCCGCGTACTTGAAAAACTCAACGTACGCTTAGAATACGAAAAGAACCATGACTTCTACTTCTGCGGCTGCGCTGACTGCAAACGAGTGCCCTTTGAGGACGCCGTCGAATTGGTTTTTCACTGCTCCAGCTGCGGCAAACCCCTAGTTCACTATGGCAACGAAGTTATGATAGTGAAGCTTTCTGAAAAAGTCGAGATTCTAAGGAAGGAACTCGGTGAGTGAGGCGCTTCCGAGTAGGGAGCAAGCAACCAAAATTTTAGTCGCCAACCTTTGCCCCACCCCCGTCATTCACCACTGCATAGGCGTCACAGATTTTGCAGTAAAAATCGCCCAGAAACTCCAAGAACGGGGCTACTCCATCAACTCGGAACTGGTGCAGGCAGGCGCGATGTTGCATGACCTTGGACGCGCAAAAAGCCACTCCGTCGCTCACTCAGTGGTAGGCGCTCAACTTGCGCAGTCGCTGGGGTTGCCTGAGTCAGTGGTTAACATCATCAAGCGGCATGTCGGTGCAGGCATCACCGCAGATGAAGCCGCCGCGTTAGGTTGGCCAAACGATAACTATGTCCCCCAATCGCTGGAGGAAAAGGTGGTGGCTTACGCGGATAAACGCGTTGGACACCGTGACCCTGTGCCTATCGAAGCGGAAATCCAGCGGCTACAAAAGGAAAACAAGCCTGCCGCGGCAGAAAGAGTTAGAAAGCTCCATGAAGAGATAGTGGCTATGCTAGGAGAAACCCCATGACCAACTTAACCCTGCTTGTGAAAGCATCTCACAATGTCCAAATCAAACAAATCGACGCCCTACTCCAAGACGAATTCTCAGAGTTAGATGTAGAAGCCAAAATATTGGGCACACCCCAAAACCGCTGGGTCCAAGTCTACGTTTCAGGCGAAGACGAAGCCATCGCTACCAGCTTTTTGCGTAAAAAAATCGGTCTCTGCCCCGTCACACTCGACAACATAGAGGACGGCGCCGTCTTGAAGGGTTACCTCTCAAAAGTTGACCTGACCAAAGAGGAACTCAAAGTTGATGTAGGCGTGCTTCAACCCGCCCCGACTTTGGCTACTGTTTCGTTGGCTTCTCTGCGGACACAACTGTTTGGAGGCGAAAAAGTTGATCTTAAGCGGATTGCGCAGAATTTCGCCTTAGCCGAAGGCTTACCCATATACGTGAAGATAACTAAAGGCGAGTTGGGTTTGTCGGCTGAGTTGGCGCCTGAGCAAGTTGAAAAGTTGCTTGGTTGGCGGCAGTCTCTTTTAGATAGGCTTATTGTCTTGGCTGTCTCCAAGGAGACGGTTGATGACGTTTTGGAACGGACTCATCTTAGTCGAGACGTTATTTCGGTGGAGCCTTTGGGGCTCTTTGAGTATGCGTTGACGTGTAAGTTGGGAACGGATGCGGCTGGGTTGGTTTCGCGGCTTGGGCGTTATATGCGTTATGGTATATTTGTGGTTTTTAACGCAAAACGGAGCTACGGGGTTATCGGTTAACAGGAATTAACCTTATAATAATGATCATTGATAGTAGAACTCTAATTAAAGAGGGAGAGGGGCTCATGAGCCAAATTGATGAGAGAGGAAAAAAATACCGAATAGATATCGGCGCCTATGGTAGCATAGGCATTGAAGCACCAACCAAAGAAGAATGCCTTGAATTATTCAAAGAAGTAACCCGCACACGACGCGACTCCAAACTAGACGAAGCTATCAGATAACGTCCACTACGCCACTGTTCTCAGACGCATAAGTTGGTATTAAGCGGTTAGAGCACATCGTGCTCTTCATGGCAGTGCGCCTCATAGTCCTCCCGGTTATCATAAACCTGCTGGTCTATGGGACACCTAAACTTTTTTTCGTTAGTAATCTCCGGGTCAGGAACCGTCACCCTAGGCGCAGTCCTTCTCAACCCTTCATCCTCATAATCGCTGGCTTTATTCTCTTCAGACACGCTTTCACCTCCAACAAAAACAGGCACTAAGCATAGGGCGTTTTTATGGCATTTAAAAATGTGTGACTGCACCCAGCCAACAACTAAAATAGAAAAAGAAAATTGGGGAAAATAAAAACAGAAATTTGTTATGCTTCGGTTTGGCTTGTTTTTTTGTGGTGGTAAACTACGCCTACTCCGCCCACAACAATAGCCAAAACCACTGCAACACCCGCAATAATTAGGGTATAGTCAGGACCCGTTGATGCTGTGTCTTGGGTGGCGATTAGGTTTCCTTGTGCAGATTCGTCAGTGTATCCTTTTTCTCCATCCATTGTGTAGTAGGTTTGGTTGCCGTCGTCGGTTGAAGTTGAGTTGTCAGCGAGATGGTCTGGTAGGGGTGTAGCGTCAGATGTGTCTCCGCTATCAGGTGCTGGCGCGATGAGGGGCGCCTCGGTTGTGGTGGTGGCGGGTTCAGGAACTGTATCTTCGGCGGCTGCCAAAGAAACAAATCCTGCGCAAAGGAGTACTGTGGCTATGAGGGAGAGGGCGACTAAGTTTTTGTTTTTCATTTTTTTTCCTTCTGATTGTTTGCTGTTAGACGCTAAGTTGAAGGGTTTATTTAGCACCAAGCCCGCGAACGTCGCGTCCAATTTTTGGAACAAAACAAGATAGCAGACTTCATATGGCGGGGTTCATTCGTGCGTTGCTAGGCACAGTCACATATCCTTAAACTCTTAAAAAATCCCCTTTTGGTTAGGCAAGGAAAGAAACAATCAATCCTCAATCGGTTTAATTTTTGCTCTATCAGGAGGTGAACTGCCTTTTCCTCAGATACTTCAACTTCAAAACAAACTTCTTCAACAATGAACATCGGTCTCGCGCTAGCTATGATTGGTAGCATAACTCTAATAATTGTAGGCGGGTTAGCGATGCTGGGGATTTTCGTTTTAATCTGGTATCCGCTGTATGCTTTGGCGGCTTTTTGGTGGGGGCTTGTGATTTTGATTATCGGCATATTAGCTCTTAGCGCATCCAGATGGGCTAATAATACTGGGGTCGCGCTTTGGTTAATTATTTTGGCAATCGTGGCGGGGCTTTTTGGCGCTTGGTGGGGGTCATGGCTAATCGGTCTAGGCGCAATCATCGCACTAGTAACAAGGTAATCTCCATAACGTTATGCCTCTGGCAAGAACAATAAGGTAACACTTGAGCAAGCCAACTGGCGACGACTTAAAATCGGATTCGACCAGCGTGTCCTTGGCCTTAGGTGTGTTGCGCGTAAATTTAATATCGCTACAAGCCTCTAAGAACGGTTATGGGTGAAGCCAACAGCCGCTTACGCTTACCGCTCATTGTGATTTTAGTTGTAAGTCCATTGGTCCCACGGAGTTGACAGGATTGAAACTGGGGCGGATCGCGACAATTCTGCTGAGCCTTGTAATTATCTTAAGTGTTATGTCCTCAAGACCTGTTACCGCCAATTTTCATGAGCCGCCACCAGTTATGCAAATCGTATCTCCCGCAAATAATTGCGTCTATAATCAATCGGGCAATCTGTTGAATGTGACAATAGTGCTGTCGAGATATAATTACGCGTTCGAATTTGAGGCTATGAGCTGGCTCAATTATAGCTTAGATGACCAGTCGGATGTAGCCCTAACAATAATTCGCCAATATGCAGATGGCCATCATGGTCCAGGTCACTATGAGATTGCCCTCTGTACTCTTCCAACTTTGGCTGAAGGTCTACACTATATTCATGTTCACGGCGAGTCCACGTTCAATGCGACCCTAGATTCAACCACTTATTTTACAGCAGCCCAAGTAATAACAACCCCCAGCCCAGTCATACCCTCCCCCTCACCAACCCCAACACAAGCAACATCTACTATCAGCCCCACTCCAAGCCCGACCGTGCCAGAGTTGTCATGGTTAGCGTTTTTACCATTATGCCTGATAGTGCTATCCGTTGCGTTAGTGTTAAAGCGCCGTAATTTGTTGAGTGCTTAGCTACGCCTATTGAGTGCTAAAACAAGCGCAATTCAAGCGCCTTTTGTAAAATTATGGTGGGCCGAGCCGGACTTGAACCGGCGACCTTTGGCTCGTAAAGCCAACGTCCTAACCAGGCTAGACGACCGGCCCCCTGCAAACCTCACGGTGAGGCTTGATTTAAAGGTGCTTGAAAGAAAATGGCGTCGGTTAATATTAGAATTTTGTTTTCTGGCGCCGTATCTGGCGATTCTTGGCTTGTTAAATCGCATATTTGGCGCCTATTTGGATGCTAATATCCAAGGTATGCTGAAACGATAGAGGGGAGGGGCTAAGCGGGTATATTTGGAGCCTATTAGAGGTTCTATGCAGAACCCTAAGGGGGGTAGGTACGTATTGGCGGAAAACAAGCGCATTAGCATGTTGAAAACCAGTAGTTAAAGAGCAATCTGGTGGGTTACTTGAATTTGCCCGCCATAAGCTCCCGAAACAGGTAGATGATGATGGGGATGTTTATGATGACGCGGAAGGCGTTTATCCAGACCTGATAGTAAATCAAAATCCCCATACTGGTACTCATTGTGTAGCCTAAGGTGAATATGGCAAAGGCGACGCCCCATTTTCGGCAGGACAACACGCCGCCGATTGAGACCACCCATAAGGCGATTTCTATCCAATTGTTGAGGTCCTCCACGTCTCCATTTAGAATCAACAGCGCCATTAAGCCGATGTTGATTATCATCCAGACGACTATGCCGTAGATTAATGGGGAAGGTTTGGTGTGAGACATTACTGCTCAAAATTATTGGATTTGGTTTGGTTATATGATTTTGGGTGCCAGACGCCTCTGGGCTGGTTGGGTTGTGGATAATTTTAAAATGAGCTTGTCGTATCCTATTGTTGGGTGACGGGTTGGAACGGCAAAGTCTAGGGGCGCTGCTACAGAGGCATTACCAGTTAATCATCATATTAACCGCAGCCCTCCTCATCACCGTCTCAATGGGTGGCTACACAAATTGGGACAGCCAACTTGAATTTGAAGCCGCCCAAAACATCCTAAACCACGGCTTCCCAACCGTAACCACAGGGCTCATCATCAATCAGCCGCCGCTGGGCTTCTACCTCGACGCACCCCTCTTTCTGGCGTTCGGAGCAGACTACAATGTGGGCGTGTGGATTTCCGCCGCGTTTGGAGTCGCCGCCGTCGCACTCGTCTATGTCCTGGGCAACCTGCTATATGGGAAACGTACAGGGTTGGTGGCAGCGGGGCTTTTTGCGGTTTTGCCATGGCATGCCTACATCTCAAAGATTTTCCTAATCGACAACCAATGCCTCTTCTTTAGCCTCCTCTTCTTAGCCGTAGCCATCATAGCAATACGGCAGAATTCTGATCGGAAACTGCTGGCAGCGGGGATGCTTTTTGGGGTGGCGTTTTTGATTAAGCTCTTTGCCGTGTTTATGCTGGTTCCGTTGCTGCTGATTGTGTTCTTCCAACGTGCCACCTTCAAAGTGACCCTGCGAAGGGTTCTGATGTTTTTGGCGCCCACAGCCATTTTGCAAGCCGTTTGGTTTGGGGGATTTGCTAACCAACATTTTTGGGGAGTCTACTTCACAAGCGACTTCACCCACCCCGTGCTCATCGCTGACCCTAACCCGCTGTTTCTACCCCGACTGCTCATAGAAGGCGGCGGCTGGTACCTGTTTTTAGCGGCGCTACTGGCTCTATCAGTTACGGTGCTGTTTGGGCGTGCTCTTAGAGGACGTCGATGGCCCGACGCCGTCTGCCTCGGCACCATCGCAACCATCATGGGGTTGGATTTGCTGTTGGTGTTTGGGTTTCATCTGCTGGTGCCCTACGTGAGCGCCTTCAAATACAACTACTTCACCATTCCCTTCTTCTGCCTCCTCGCGGCATCCATAGCCGACAAAGGCAGCCTAATGCTTGAAACTGCAGAACCTCGGTTGCGGCAGAAGACTTTGGGGCTCTTGACTGTCGGGGCAGGACTGAGCTTGGTTTTAGCTTCGCTTGTTTGGAGCATTCAGCTTCTTATGGCGTGGAGCGGCTTTATCGCGTTTGAAGTAGATTCCAACGCTCACTATTTCCCCCTCGATGTCTACTCGGCTCCTTTGGACATGGGCTTTTTTGGGGTAGCCCACAACGTTGCCTTTGTGTTGTTGGTGTTTGGTTTGGCGTGGCCGCTGCTGGTGTGGGTGTTAAAGAAGCCTATTGGCTGGTTAGTTATGGTGCTTCAAAGCTAAACTCGGCGTTTTGTGAGCAGAAACACTGCCACTGAAACCGCTAAGACGACGCTAAGCGAGAGGAACATGCCTGCGTAGCGCAGTGACGTGGCAAATATTACTCCGCAGATGATGGGGCCTAGGGTTTGGCCTACATCCATCATGGTGGATAAGAACCCCATAGACGCGCCTACCAGCGTTGCGGGAACTAAATCGGCGACGAGGGGTGTGGTGGATGAGAGCACTGCGGCGAAGGCTACTCCGTAGGTTACTACAAGCGCAAGCAACACTGGAAACGCCGTGGTAAAGGGGATGGCTCCAATGATTATGCAGCTTGCTATGATTCCTGCTAAGATGGGTTTATTTCTGCCCAGCTTATCAGAGGCTCTGCCAATGAGGGGACGCGCAATAACTAAGGCTACGATCTGGCTGCCCGTGATTACTCCAATATAGAACAAGTTCAGCCCAACCACATCGGTGAGGTAGCCTACCAAAAAGAACTCGACTGCGCCAAACACGTAATATTGGCTGGCTTGCACAAAACTAACGCCTAGCACTGGCGTGTTTTTTATGATGGTGCGCCAGCCGCTAAACATTCTTCGGGTAGACCGCTCAACCCCTTTTGGCGCATCTTTGAGGTTTCTTTTTTCTGCGAGGAAAATCAGGGCTATTGCAAACGCTGTTACGCCTGCGATGCCCACTGAAACGTAGAGTGAAAAGAAGCTCTCATTAGTCGCAAACAGTATGTAGCCGCCAAGAAACGGCGCTAAAGCTCTGCCGACGGCGGTTGCGGAGTTGAAGAGCGAGATGCGTTCGCCACGTTTTGTAGGGTACAATTCTGCGATGGCGGCTTCGGCTACGGGCATAAAAATCGCGGTTGCAAACCCGTGATAGAACCGCACCAGCATCAGCGTCCACCATGATGTGACCCCCAAGTAGAGGAAGGGTGCCGAGGCAAAAATGAAGGCGGAGACGAGGAGCATTTTGCGTCTGCCCAAGATGTCGGATAGCGAGGCTGCGGGTAAACTGATTAGTATACCGGGGATTGTTGAGGCTGCCGCGACCACGCCCAGTAAGTCGTCGGGTGTTCCGATGCTTGAGGCAAACGGTTTTAGAACAGGGTTTTTAGACATCGTTGAACTCAAAATGGCAAACAACCCCATTATGCATAGAATAACAAAGAATGCTTTGACGGTTGTTTTTGTGTTAAGCATTTGTTTGCCCGAAAACCAACCGTGATAGCGGCTATTATCTGTTTGCTGCCTATGGGACTGAACTCATCAAAGGAACTCAGTTTATTAATGATTGGTATCTCTATACAGAGGGCAGTTGAGCTACATGTCAGACATCACTACATCGCTACGCCACAACGATTACGTTAAGTCGATAGTAGTCATAGTTATCATCGTTGGCATTGTGTTAGGTGCTTTTGTTGGCTTACGCTTTGTCCTCAACACAGAAGTGCCTGTTCGTGTGGTGGAAAGTGGCAGCATGTGTGTGCCTGAAGGCGGCTTTTGCGATGGATGGAGTCACGCTTTTGACCAAACCCTGCATGTAGGCGACATAATTATCATTCAAGGCGTCAAACCCGAAGAACTAAACGTCAACTACCCAAACAGTGACATAATTGTGTATCAAAACCCCACCAACCCCTCTGCCACTCCAATCGTGCACCGCATCGTTGCAGTTGAAAACATTAACGGAACGCTTTATTTCCAAACCAAAGGTGACGGCAACGAACAGAAATGGCCCAAGGTACCACCTGTTTCAATGTATGATTCTAACACGCTTTGGACTACTGGTCAAGGTGTCCCAGCTGAACTCATTGAGGGTCGTGTGGTGTTGCGTATTCCGTGGTTTGGTTGGATAACGCTGTTTATGCGTGAAAACCCGTGGGGGCTACCTGTGATTATTGCTCTTATCCTGATTCTGGTGGTGGTTGAGTTCATTATACCCATAATGAAAAGCGGCACGAAACAAGAGACATCTCAACAACAAACTCAAAACTCCAGCGCCGAAAACCCAAGTCAGCCAACAGAGCCCGCAAACGTAGAAAATAAGGAAAACGAAACCCCTCCCCAGTAGGGACTTAACGACCGTAAAACATTTTTTGACGGAAGTCTAAACCGTAAAAAATGGGCAAACCAAACGAAACAGTTATTGTTTCGCTTTGGCGGCTAACTCTTTTGCCCAGTTGCGGATTTCTTCCATATCCCTCAAATCATACACGTCCGGCTCTGATTCTTTGAAGCCATCAGCCTCTAGTTGTGGCTTAATCATGCCAAAAGTCCGTCGGAAAAGAAAATTCATTTTGTTGAAGTCCAAGATTCCCCCGAAAAATCCTTCTGCTACGGGGTGGAGGCTATATTTGGCAACTATGTCGTCGATGCTCATTTTGCGGTCCTTTGCTAAGTCTTCTGTTTTTCCTTCACGCTCAGACACGGATTTCATGGTGGATGCAAAAATTGCGAACTTCTTTTGGTTTAGTTCGTTTTGATGTTTTTTTAGGAAGTCTTCGGCTTCTCCTGTCCATTTTCCTATCTGTAATCCGCTGCCGACGATGACGAGTTCGTAGGGGGATATGTCTTTGATTTTCTCTTTTTTCGCGTTGACAACCTTAACCTCAAAGCCATCGCTTTGAAGTACTTTGGCTATTTCGTTGGCGGTGTCTGCTGTTGCGCCGTAACGTGTGCCATAAACTAGAAGAGTATTCATTTTTCTGCCTCGCAATCAAGTTAGCTTTAATTTAATATAATTTTTTTGTTGCAATATATGCAGCAGCGAGCAGTCCCTTTATAATTAAAATAAGAGTGGGGTACCCCTCAGAAGGTAGTCAGTTTGCCCAAGTTAGCGGAGTTTCATAAGTACCATTTCAGCCGCCAACACCATCGGCTCCCACGTCTCATTAAGCGGCGGCGCATATGCAGTGTCTGCCTTGGCGAGTTCCCGCACAGTCATGCCAAGTTGGATGGCAAAGCTGAGGCAATTTATTCGTTGGGTAACTTCTTCTCCCCCCACGACTTGACCGCCTACAATGCGCTGAGACTCTTTTTCGACGACAAGCTTGATTTTGATGGGTTTGGCATCGGGATAGTAATCAGCTCGGGTTTTGCTGCTAATGGCGCCTGTGACGACCTCGATGCCATTACGTGCCGCTGAGGCTTCAGTTAGACCCGTGTTGCCTGCTTCTACCTCAAAGAGACGCGTAACTGCCGAGGCTATGACGCCGGGGAACAGAGAGTAGCCGCCGCCTGCGTTAGCACCCGCCACTTTGCCTTCCCGCACTGCGACGGTTCCTAGTTGGGCGCAGCATGTGTGGTGTGTGATGAGGTTGTGTGCTTCTGCGCAGTCGCCCACGGCATAAACGTCTTTAACCTCAGTTTCCATGCGTCCATTTGTTTTGATGGCGCGGGCTTCACCAAGCGGTATGCCTGCTTCTTGGGCGAGTTTGGTGTTTGCGCGGACGCCAAAAGCGCTAATGAAAAGGTCAGCTTCGATGACTTCGCCGCCTGCCCTAATTGCGGTGACTTTGTTGTCTCCGAGGAATTCTTCCACAGTTTTAGAGGTTAAGATGCGCATGCCCTTGGCTTCTAAGTGCTCTGAAACCAGCTTAGCCATATCCGCATCAAGTAGCTGCGGCAAAATCTGGGGCAACATCTCCACAACGGTTACTTTGAGTCCCCGCTCAATTAACCCCACACCCAGCTCCAAGCCGATTAAACCCGCACCCATGATGACTGCGGATTTCGCGCCTGCTTGCAGGGCGGCTTCGATTTTCTCTCCATCCTCGATGCTGCGAAGGCTTAGGATGCCTTGTTTTTCTTTGCCCTTGATGGGAGGCATAAACGCGTCTGCGCCAGTGGCGATTATTAGGCTATCGTAGGCGAGGGTTTCGGCTGCGCCGTCTTTGGTTTGTATGGTTACGGTTTTTTCTTTGGTGTTGATGGCTGTGGCTTTTGTTTCGGTGCGCAGAGTTAGTTTTTGCATCTGGAAAAACGCTGGCGGATACACGGTGAGGTCTTGAAAATGCGCAATTTGTCCGCCTATGACAAAGGGCAACCCACAGCGGGAGTATCCTGCGTTTTTTTCCTGCGTGACAAGCGTGATTTCTGCGGTGCGGTCTTTTTTGCGTGCCGCCGAGGCAGCTTCTACCCCTGCGGCGTTGGCGCCGATGACGAGTATGCGTTTAGCCATCAAGGTTGCCTTCAGTTAACATTTCCCTGCGGCTTGAGCTTTATGCCACTCGACTGCAGCGTTAAAATCCATAAGGTTAGCCAAGTCCGCTTCCAAATTGGAGGGTTTAACTACGACAAGCCATGCTTTGCCAAAGGGGTCTTCGTTGAGGCTTTCGGGTTTTGATTGGGCTTCCTCGTTAACTTCGACGACGGTGCCTGATACTGCCGAAATCAAATCTGAAACTGCCTTCACCGATTCTAGTGTGCCATACGGCTCATTTTGCTTAACTTCGGTGCCGACGCTGGGTAATTCGGCGTAGACGATTTCGCGCAGAGATTTCTGGGCGTAGTCAGTGATGCCCATGCGGACTTTGTCGCCTTCGACTTTTATCCATTCAAAATCCTTAGAGAAATACAGACCTTCTGGGACTTCGTATGATTCCACTTTTACCATAACATGAACCTTCTAGTTAGACAGCTAAACCGTTTAGGTTTTGTAGCTTAAAAGTATTTAACATATTTGGTGGTTGTTGTATACATTTGTCTTAGTTGCATGTTAACATCCTAGAAATGCCGAAACATCGCGGTGGAACTGTTTGCCCAGCGATTCGTGCCCTTTACCCTCATAAATTATCAGTTTAGCATCGGGGATTCCCGTAGCAGTTTCATGGAGCAATTCTGTGGAGCAAAAGAAATCGCGATCGCCCGCCACCACCAACGTAGG
Organism: Candidatus Bathyarchaeota archaeon; assembly: GCA_026014745.1. Classification (NCBI taxonomy): domain Archaea; kingdom Thermoproteati; phylum Candidatus Bathyarchaeota; species Candidatus Bathyarchaeota archaeon. Next base: position 249,431 of record JAOZHS010000001.1, read on the forward strand.
CACCACTATACGCGGGAGCTGGTTTTTGCTGTTGTGCGCGACTTCGGCGCGGCCCTCCACAATCAGATCCTCTGGGTTTGGGTTGCTAAACATTCTTGACGCAAAAAGGCTCATAAAAAACGAAAACAAGCTTCGTTTTATCCTGTTGCCACTCAACATAGGCGCTAAACTTCTAAACGCCGCTCTTGTTTTTCCTTGGCTTGCCAACTCCGCGAACTGCATGTCTAGTTTTGTGCCTTCTTGGCTGAACCGATAAGTCGACATTAAAAGGACCAGCCGCCGGATTAGTTTGGGATGGTTTGCGGCTAGGTACTGAGCGATTAATCCTCCATAAGACTCCCCGATTACGTCGACTGGTCCGCCGTTGAATTCGTCTTCGATCACCCTCGCGTAGTCCTCTGCCATGTCTTTTGTGGAGTAGTTTTTGGGTAAGCTGCTTTTTCGAGCAAACATAAAGAGGGTATACTGTTTGGCGAGGAAATTGAATTCTTTATACATTGGGCTTGCGAGGTAATTTCCTGGTCCGCCACTAAAAATCAGCAACACTTTTTTGCCTTCCCCGAAGCGGAGGTAGGGAACGCCGTTGCTGAAAATACCCCTCTTAACCAAAACCATTCCCCATCACACTTCAAGTAACATTGAAATGTAATAAAAGATTTAAGGAAAACCAAAACCTGTTCTGGTTTACCTACTGCGGGTCGCTTAAGACGAGAAAAGGAAGGAGGGGTTTAGCGTTCGCGTTTGCCCGCGATCCACTCTTCCGTCCATTGCCGTGCTTGGCTATCGGGGATCTGTATGGGCGGATGCTTAAACGCGTAGGACGGCATGCTGAGCAGGGCTCCGGAGATTTTGCGGTCCAACGCGATTTTGGCGGCGCGTATGAGGTCGATGACGACGCCTCCGCTGTTGGGGGAGTCTTCGACTTCGAGTTTAACGCTTATGTTTATGGGGCGGTCACCGAATTTGCGTCCTTTGAGGCTGATATAGCAGATTTTCTTGTTCTTAAGGAACGGTACATAGTCGCTGGGGCCAATGCGTGTTGGTAGCGCGTAGGGCACGAGGCTTGTGACGGCTTCGGTTTTGCTGATGCGTTTGGATTTGAGGCGACCTTCCACGGTCATGTTTTGGAAGTCTGTGTCGCCGCCAAGGTTAAGTTGATAGGTTTCGTCCACAATGACTCCGCGGTCAAGGCAGAGCCGAACGAGGTTGCGGTGAAGGATGGTTGCTCCGACTTGGCTTTTGATGTCGTCGCCAAGGACAGGTAAGCCCGCTTTCTCGAATTTTTTGGGCCACTCGCCTGATTTGTCTGAGCCGATGAATTCGGGCATGCAGTTGACAAAGGCGCATCCTGCATCTATGGCGCATTGCGCGTAGAAGCGGACTGCGTCATGGCTGCCCACTGGGAGATAGTTAACTAGGACTTCGGCTTTTGCGTCTTTTAGGGTTTTGATGATGCTTTCTTTGGTGGTTTTTGCGTCATCATAAACGTTGAAGGTTTCACGCATGTGGGGCGCTACGCCGTCGAGGATTATGCCGGGGGTAACTTTGACGCCGAGGTTGGGGACGTCGCTGAATTTTTCGCAGCAGTTGGGTTTTATCCATATGGCTTCGGAGAGGTCTTTTCCGATTTTGTCTTTGTTTACTTCAAAAGCGGCGACGAAGACTATGTCGCGGATGTGGTATCCGCCGTAGTTGACGTGCATTAACCCGGGCACGGTTTCGTCTTCTTTAGCGTTCTTGTAATATTGGGTTCCCTGAATTAGGGCTGATGCGCTGTTACCAACGCCGACGAGAGCAACACGAATTTGTGGCATGAAACAGTAACCATCCAATGCGACTGATTGAAAAGGCTTAATGTTCACCTACGCTATAACTTTTTCCCAAAAAATACTGCCTACAGGAGACCTCAAAGACTCCTCCCCTTCCCTCCCCTAAAGCAGGGGATTTCTACTGGATTCGAACATGCTAATGGGCTGTTTCTGCGTCAATAGGACCTACCCCTCTTAGGCTTCTGCAATGAGTTTCTAATAGGATGCTAATAGGTCCACCAAGAAAGTTTGCGTATGAGTGGGCTTACAAGAATTGCGCAGGACAACAGAAAAAGCAACCGCCAACCAAACTAAGTTGACCTGCTGTTCTTTTGAAGCTTGTTGACCGTGTGTTTTTGCAAAACTATTAATGGCTCCTATGTCCCCCTGTATTTGTGGTGCTATGCGTCGGCAGCTAATCTGTGTGCTATTAGTTTTGGCAATGTTGTGTTCTTTCGGTTTTGTTGTTGCGCAAACAGAGGATGATGATTCTGCCTCTGATCTGGATTCAGACACTACATGGACACAAGGCAGCGGACACACCTTAGATAGCAACCTAATCATTCCAGCAGGGGTAACGTTAACAATTGAACCCGGCGTCAACGTGGATCTTCGAGAATACCAAATCCAAGTGTATGGTGCCCTTAATGCCCTTGGAACAAGCGAGAACCGCGTTGTTTTCACCACTTCGTACGCACTTGGTGGACTCTACGCAAATATGCCGTCGCCAGACAGACTCTATTTTGCACTTGGAAGTTCAGGCAAAATCGAACACGCATATATAACGAACAAAATGTACATTAAAGGATCGATAAATGTAACTGATTCATCTCTTCAAGGCTACATAGAAGTTGAGAGTGGCGCCTCCGTCTTCATGCAAAACGATATAGCAAAAATTCACATTTTTGATGGCACCGCCATGTTGGTTAACAATAATATAAATGGTTTAATGCTCATAGGCGGCTCACCCACACTAACAAATAACATAATCAACGGTTGGACAATGGTGCATGGTGGGTCCCCAACTTTGACAGGCAACACCATCAATGGCAGGATAGACGTAGGCCGCATAAGTGGTGAGATAGTTTTTTCCCAAAACAAATTCTTCGCACCCATTAGTGTTGTATCTATTGATTATCTTGAAACAAAAAGTAACTGGAGCGCTGGTTCATCATCAGTCACCCTAAAAGACAACTTGTTCACCGTGTCCTATGACCCGATAATCACCGTGAGAGGCGGATTTCGTGTTGTTAACATAGTTAACAACGAAATTATCGGCAATGGCAAAGCCCAAACCGCAATAAATGCTAAAGGAGATGAGAGCGCTAACGCTACTGCTTTAAACGCCGTTCTCACTGGTAACCGCATCTCCAACTGTAAAACAGGCATAGACATCCAGCACGCCAACGCCGAAATCACCCAAAACCTGATTGTCAACAACACACTCGGCATCAAAATTAATTCCGCATACAATAACCCTCAAGAAAACGCTGTCGTAGATATTCACAAAAACACTTTTGCCAACAACTCGGTGGGCATCGAAATCGTTTCTTGTGACTACCAAACACCCTTAAACATCACCAACAACGAGATTTACGGCAACACAGAATACAACCTTAAACTGTCGTCACGCGATAACAGAAAATTTGATTTTGCTGTTCCCTACAACTGGTGGGGTACAACAGATGTGGATGCCATTAGTAAATCGATATACGATGCTGACGAAGACCCCCGACTAGGTATTGTTACCTTTACTCCTTTCATTGGGAACGCATCAGGTAATGAATCTGCATCTGCACCCATTTTTAACCCGATGCTAATAATCGCTTCTTTGGTGGCTATTTTTTGTGTAGCAACAGTTGTGGTCGTATTCCGGCGACTGCGGAGAACATCGGAATGATGCGTCCGTTCTTGTGTCTGCTTCTAATTTTGACAGTTGCATTTCCTTTGTGCTATGTTGACAGTGGCTCTATTGTTGAGGGTTCGCCGGTGACGGGTCGCTTAACTTCTGATACAACTTGGAGTTTGGAACAAAGCCCCATACGATTATATGGTGACTTGCTTGTTCCCTCGGGGGTAACGCTAACGATTGAACCTGGAGTAACTGTAGACCTCTTTGATCACCAACTTGTCGTAAATGGAATCCTCATTGCACGAGGAAATCAAAGCAAAATAGTCTTCAAAGGATCAATCGACCCGGCAAAGAACAATCCCCTCTACCCTCATGGTCCCCCAGTATCGCACATAATCTTTGATAAGGAAAGCCAAGCTTGGAATGAGCAGACAAAAAGCGGCTGCATTATAGAAAACGCCGTGGTGAATACCATCCTCTACATTCGTACCTCCATAAGAATAAGCCAATCCTCACTTGAACAATCTGTTCATGTCCTGAACAACTCATCGACATTTAGTAACAACAGCCAAATCAGCAAACTTTTCATCATAAACGGGACCGCTATCGTAAGTGGCAACGAAATAGGCGAACTCACCGTTCAAGAAGGGTCACCGACTATTACAAATAACATCATCAACGGTCAAGTGTCGGTTTATCAAGGGTCATCAACTTTTAGGAACAACACCCTAAAGGGCGAAGTTTCTGTTGGACATCCGATGGGCTTCTCTGCCCCTCCATTGATATCTGGCGCACCTGCTTTTCTGCAGAACATGTTTTACAGCGGATTTGGAACCTTTGGAACCGCATTTAGCTATACCTACGGCCCCACTAACAACGTTGGCATTAAAGGCGGACAAATAAATGATCTATGGGTTACGCTATCGGATAACGATTTTAAGGTAACCGCCGACCAAACAGCAATTCAAACCTATGGTGTGCACATCGATATATCAAACAACCGGATTACAGGCGCAGACAATAGCCCGCCAATAAGGAGTAACCCCTTTAACAAAACAGAGAAAATGTTGGTTGCGGGGCAATGTGGAATAATTGTCGGCAGCGACTATTCAAACTCGTCAGCATCGATTACTGGCAACTACATAACCAACTTTAACACAGCCATTGCCATCTATCCCGGAAGCATAAACATCTCAAAAAATACTCTCTCAAACAATTACTGTGGAATACGCATTGAAAACATCAATAAAATCTGGGCTCCAATACCCAACCCGCCAGACCCAAACATTACCAACGCGCTCGTCATTCAAGAGAACAGTATTTCAAACAATACAGTTGGAATTCTATGTTACAATTATAGTTCATCGCCAAAAATAATAAACAACGACATTTTTGGCAACGCGGAATACAACTTTAGGCTCGAAAGCATAAACGACACAGTGGTTGCCGACAACTGGTGGGGCACAATTGATGCCGCTTCCATAAACCAAACAATCTACGACCACAAATACAACCCACGTCTAGGCGAGGTTATTTTTACGCCTTTCTCAGCGGGGACCCAAACGCAAGCAGGCTTACAGCTATCTTCACAAACAACAAGTATCCTAATCGCAGTTGCCCTAGTTTCAGTTGTTTTAGGTTTTATATTTTTAAACAGTAGAAGAAAACAAGCCAAGAGAAAGATTGTTAGTAGCGGGGAGTAGATTTGAACTACTGATCTCTGGGTTATGAGCCCAGCGGGTTAATCCTGGCTACCCCACCCCGCTATGTGTTTCGTCACGTTTTTGTGGGTGTATCCTATATCTTCAGTTGTCGAATATTAATAGTTTCGTTTTGTGGTTGCGGCAAAAGCATTTTAGTGGGAGTATGTTTCTGTATGCGCACAGGATGCTCACGATGGATAAGCCTTATCTGCGAAAACTATCCAGCCCCACTCTAGATAATCCAATCTTTGTACAGGGGCTTCCCGGCTTTGGCAACGTCGGACGTATAGCCGCGCATCTGCTCATCAAATTCTGCGACGCCAAACCCTTCGCTGAACTCTACTCTCCATCCTTCCCTGACTACATATCCATAACCACCAAGGGCATCGCGCACCTGCCAAGATACGAATTCTACTGTGCTCCTATGGAGAAAAATACCCTAGTCATCATGACTGGAGAAATCCAGCCCTCTTTCGAGGATGTTGTTGCACATTATGATGTCTGCGATCAGGTGCTGGATTTTGTGGAATCCATCGGCTGCCACTTCCTTGTCACTATGGGCGGTGTTCCCATAACTGAGGAGAAAACCCAAGTTTACATAGCCGCAACCTCGCCCAGACTTGCCACAGAATTCATGGAGAAAGGCGCAGTCATCTACAGCAAAGGTCGCATCGTCGGCGGAACAGGCTTAACCTTGGCGCTTGCCAAGGAACGCAAAATTGAAGGCATCAGCCTACTTGGCACAACCATGGGTTTTAAGGCTGATCGGGAGGCTGGTTTTACGGTTTTCAAGTTTTTGATGAAGGCTTTGGGAAAAGAGATAAAAGAAGGTTTTGTAGAAAACAATGCACCAGAAGAGTAGTGGAAGTTGGCTAGGATGACACAAACCCAAGATAACATTAAAGTTGGCGGTATTGAATCCAAAACAACCCGAATAGGTTTACTTGTAATTACTGCGTTGTTACTTTTTGTAGGTCCAACATATGTACCATACTTTATCTCAGACAATTACGGCGGAGCCTACGTTGCATCCGTATTAGTCGGTGTGGTTCTCTTCTTAGCAGGCATAGGCATGCTGGTTTATCTCATCAAAAAGAAAGTCATATCCTAACAAAATTTTTGCCTCAGATACCCTAGGGTGCATCATAAAGTCAGCTTTTAGCGTTCTTCATCGGCGCTCCAATAGGGACACACCTGTTTTATTAACCATTCCCACCAAACTCAAAATCTTGATTTCTAATATGCGCCTCAAATTCAGAAGGCATATTACATATGGCTAAAAGAATACGTCGTATGCAAACCAACAAAAGCCCTCCGATGATACTTGAAAAAGGCGACGACATTAAACGCACCACCATAATTTTAGAGCGTAGCGAACGCGACTTTATCGAATCCCTTATTCGTGAGGGCAAAGAAGCAGGCATCAAACCTCTCATCTCTAAAATGCTTGACATTTACCGAAATCTCAACGTCCAAGACTGGGACTTCCCCGGCGAATACTACTGTGGAATCAGCCGCATCGCATTTGTCAACGTCGAATTGATAAACATCCTCACCCAGCAAATCCCCAAAGAGCAATGGCCCGAAATCGGCCAAAAAATGGGCAACGCTCTTCGCGTCTCTATTCAATCCACACTTGGCGTGGACGCAGCTAAACCAGAGAACTGGGAGTCCATCTTTAGGCGACTGCGGGTACAGGGATTTGGCGACATCTACGTCAAGGACAAGTTCCTGCTAATTAAAACCCCTTTCATTAACGACTGCGAAATCTGGAGGGGACTGCTGGAAACCTTGTTGGTTGTGACATTGGAGACACGTAACGGAGTTCCTCCTCTAGTTTTTGAGATTCTGTCGCAGTAAATCCGAATTTTTTAATTTAATTAGTTAAATAGTGGTAAACAGGTTTATATGGGAGACAACTGTTGTGGTGTCGTTTAGTGACGTATGATGAGGGATTGCGTTCATACAAGGCGATTGCCTTCATTGAAAGCTTAAACACGTTTTGTTATTGTAAACTCCGCGCAACCCCGCAACTCAACGTTCTCGCAAAACAAACAACCCTTAGATATATCTCTAAAAGTTTAGGTGAAAAAATTTATGGATAAAATAAAATTTGCCATACCCAAAGGTTCTCTAGAAAAAGCAACAGCAGAATTCTTCTCTAAATCAGGCTTCAAAATCGGCGCCTCAGATCGCACTTACCGACCAACCATCAACGACCCCCAAATCGAGATGAAAGTGCTACGCCCCCAGGAAATCCCCGTATTTGTTAATGAAGGCCTTCAAGACTTAGGCATCACAGGCGAAGACTGGGTGAAAGAAAACCGCGCCGACGTAGAAATCCTTCAAAACCTCGAGTACGGAAAAATCCGCCTCGTAATCGCCGTTCCCAAAGACGTTCCCCAAAATAACATGAACGACTACATGGAGAACGTTTGGTCTCAAGGCCGCAACTTCCGCGTAAGCACAGAGTACCTCAACATCGCCAGTGAATACCTCAAAAGCCAACCCAACTACAAGAAACGTTTCGGCGACGCTGAACCCATGATTGTAACGCCGTGGTGGAGAAAAGGCGATAACGCAAAAGCAAAAATCTTCCTCAGCTTCGGCGCAACGGAAGCTAAGCCGCCGGAAAACAGCGACTGCATCATGGATGTAACCGAAACAGGCACAACCATCGAAGCCAACAATCTCAAAATAATCGACACCGTCCTGAGATCCAGCGCCATCCTAATCGCTAACAAAAAAACGCTGGAAGACCCTGAGAAACGCGAAAAAATCTACGACATAGTCGCTTTGCTCAAGGGTGTAGTTGATGGGCAGAAAAGAATCCATATATTTGTTAACGTCAAAAAAGCAGACCTCCAAACTTTGCTCACCGAGTTGCCCGCGTTAAAGAACCCAACCATCGCGCCTTTGGCAGATGACAGTTGGGTCAGCGTTAACACTGTTATTGAGAAGGACTGCTTAATCGAGTTGTTGCCCAAAATCAGAAAAATCGCCCAGGGTCTAGTCGTGTATGAGCCTCGGCAGGTTCTGGCGCTTGATGAGATTGCACGGAGAAGCGAATGTCAATGCTGCAAGGACCAACCTTAGCAGTCTGGAACACAGAAACATTACCCCCAGACTGGTTTAAACGGCAAAAAACAGACGAAAAAGCAGCGCAAGCAGTCGAAGACACTGTCCGCGCCATCATAACACAGGTCCGCTCAGAGGGCGATGAGGCACTCATTGGGTTTGCAGCCAAATTTGACAAAGCAACCCTCACCCCCCAAACCCTCCGCGCATCCACAGAAGAAATCAAAGACGCCTACCAAAAAGTCAGCCCCCAACAAGTCGTCGCCATAGAATTCATGAAGCAACGTGTCGAAACCTACCAAAAACAGCAACTAACCCCCCCAACCCAAACCAACATCGACGGCATCAAAATCCAAACAGAACTCCGCCCACTGGAAAGTGTCGGATGCTACGTTCCCGGCGGACAAGCCGCGTATCCAAGCACCGTAGTCATGACCGCGGTTCCAGCAAAAGTCGCAGGCGTGCCACGAATTGTGGTGTGCTCACCATCGGATTCCTCGGGCAACGTAAACCCCTTAGTGTTGGTTGCATCTGACATCTGCGGCGTGGACGAAGTCTACAAAGTAGGCGGCGCCCAAGCCATCGCTGCATTAGCCTATGGCACCCAGACCATAAAGCCCGTGCGCAAAATTGTCGGTCCCGGCAGCAAATACGTAACCGCCGCCAAAGTCCAAGTCTCAACCGACGTCGCCATCGACATGCCTGCTGGTCCCAGTGAAGTCTTAATCGTAGCCGACGACTCAGCCGATGCAAGGCTAGTGGCGTATGATATGATTTCGCAGGCGGAACATGGAACCGACAGCGTCGCCGGATTAATCACAACATCGGTGGCGTTTGCCCAGTCGGTTCAGAAAAACCTCGCTGAACTCACTGCGTCTGCGGAGCGAAGCGAGAAAATCCGTGAATCCCTCAGCAAATACGGTTTTATAATAACCTGTAGTAGCGAGGAGGATATGGTGCGTTTAGCTAACCAGTTCGCGGCTGAACACTTAGAAGTCATGACCCAAAACGCTGCCGCCTTAGCTGATAAACTCGTCGCTGGCCTAATCTTGATTGGCTCCTACAGCCCCGTTCCTTTAAGCGATTACGCGAGTGGAACCAACCATGTGCTTCCCACAGGAGCTTTTGCCCAATCCTTCTCGGCTCTATCCGTCTTTGACTTCACGCGCCGCGTCAGCATAGTTGAAGCCTCCAAGGATGGGCTGGATAAAGTTCGGGCAAACGTAAAAATCCTCACCGACACCGAGAACCTTCCTAATCACTACAAAGCCATAAACGCGAGGTTCCAAAAATGAGCGAAGCCTACCAAAAGTGGATAGCGCAGAAAATCGCTAAACTGCAAGCCATCGACTGCTACTCGGCAGGTGCTACACCTGAAACGTTAGCGAAGCAAATCGGCGTGGACCAATCCAAAATCGTCAAACTCAACTTCAACGAGAACCTCTTCGTCGACCGCACCAAGCAAATCCCGCTGATTAAGGAGTTGGCTGACGAAATCGATTTGCGTATGTACCCCGAGGATGAAGTGCCCAAGCTCCAAGAGAAACTCACAGGCTACATGGGCGTCCCCAAAGAGTACATAGTAATCGGCAATGCAGGCGACGAACTACTGGACCGTATGATACGTCTCTTTGTCGAAAAGGGCGATGTTGCCCTCTCATTTGCGCCGTCATTTGCGATTCCGCGGCTCTGCGTCAAACGCCAAGAAGGCGAATATGTCACGGTTCCGCTGAAAAGCGACTTCCAACTCGACGTGCCCGAATTGCTTGCCAAGTTTTCTGACAAAACCCGCCTACTTTACCTCTGCTCACCAAACAACCCGACAGCTAACCAGATGAACCCCAAAGACATCGAAACCCTCGCCATAGCCTTCCCCGGCATAGTCATCTTAGATGAAGCCTACGGCGAATTTGCCGACTATTCCTTTGTGCCCCGCATTCGCGAGTTCCCCAACATGATTATTCTGCGGACCTTCTCCAAAGCTTTCGGATTGGCTATGCTGCGCCTCGGCTATGCTGTTGCGAATCCTGAACTCGCCAAAATCCTCACCGAAAAAGCCCCCCTCCCCTATCCTGTGAGTGGCTTCACCATTCGCATGGGGATTAAAATGCTTGAGAACATGGAAATTATGCGGACCGCGGTTGCGGCGTTGAAGGCTGAGCGGGGAAAACTCATAAAAGCCCTCAACCAAATAGAGGGCGTAGAAGCCTTTGATTCTCAGGCTGACTTCATCTTGATGAACACGGCAAAACCCGCTGACGAAGTTTACAAGAAGCTGATGGCACGGGGGATTATGCTCAAGAAATGGGGCAAACTCCTCCAGTACGATAACTGCTTCCGTGTCACTGTTGGGTTGCCAGAAATGAACCAGAAACTAATCGAGGAATTAAAACAGATTCAGAGTGATTGATATGCGAAGTGAAGAGGTTTACCGTAAAACCAAAGAAACCGAAGTAAAAGTCTCCGTGAACCTAGACGGCGAAGGCAAAGCCAACATAAACACCACTGTGCCGTTTCTAGACCACATGCTAACCTCACTGGCTACACACAGCCTAATCGACATAACCGCATCGGTCAAAGGCGATTTAGTGCACCACATGGTCGAAGACATAGCGCTTGGCTTAGGCGAAGCCTTAAACAAAGCACTGGGCACCCGCGAAGGAATCGTCCGCTTCGGCAGCGCCGCCGTCCCCATGGACTGCTCACTCGCCATCGCCGCCATCGACCTCGTCAAACGCCCCTACTTCAAACTTGACCTCAAACTCCGCGGACGAAAAGTCGAAGAAATGCCCACAGAAGACATCGTACACTTCTACGAGTCCCTAACCCAAACGCTGCAAGCTAACATCCACATATTCGTCGAATACGGCAGCAACGACCACCACAAAGCCGAAGCCGCCACCAAAGCCCTCGCATTATCGCTCAGGCAAGCCATCGCCATGGATCCCCGACGTAAAGGCGTACCCAGTAGCAAAGGAGTTATCTAAATGCCCAATGCAGTCATATTCGACTATGGCGTAGGCAACCTGCTAAGCCTCAAAACTGCCCTAGATAAAGCAGGTTTTGATGCATCTGTTGGAACCACCGCGGCTGAATTAGCAAAAGCCGACGCCATCGCCCTGCCTGGTGTAGGCAGCTTCACCGCAGCCTCCGGCAAACTCGACGCTGTTAAAGAAACCCTGCAGACCAAAGTCTTAGAGGGCACGCCGCTTCTGGGAATCTGTCTGGGGTTGCAGTTGTTCTTTGAAACCAGCGAGGAAGGACCCGGCACAGGCTTAGCCCTCTTCAAAGGACGATGCCTCCAATTACCCAGCACCGTTAAGGTTCCACACATGGGCTGGAACACACTTGACCTCAAGGCGCAAAACGAACTTTTTGATGGCATCGCCGAGAACACCTACGTTTATTTCGTTCACTCCCTCTACCCCCAACCCACAGACTCAAGCATAGTCTGCACAACCACCACCTACGGCACAACCTTTACCTCCTCGGTCTGTAGCAAAAACATCTTTGGCACCCAATTTCACCCCGAAAAATCAGGCGACGTCGGATTACGAATCCTCAAAAACTTCGCCAAAACCGTAACAAAGTGAAATGATGCCTATGCAACTTATTCCAGCAATTGATTTAATGGGCGGCAAAATCGTCCGCTTAACCCGCGGCAAAGCAGAAACCGCCAAATGTTACGAAGACCAATTCGGCACTCCCTTGGAAGCCGCACAGCGTTGGCGTGACGAAGGCGCAGGCAAACTCCACATCATCGACTTAGACGCAGCTTTCGGAATCGGAGACAACCGCGCGGTCATCGCTGAAATCGCAAAAAACATCTCGCTGCCCATTCAAGTCGGAGGCGGCATCCGCAGCTACGAAGCAGCCGAAAAACTCCTCAAAGTAGGCATTGCCCAAGTCATATTGGGCTCCCTTGCTCACAGCGACCCCGCCGTTATTGGAAAAATCCAGAAACGTTTCGGTTACGACTCAGCCATTGTTGCATTAGATAATCGCGAGGGGCAAATCATGATTGAAGGCTGGCAAACCAAAACTGCAATGACCGTGGATGATGCCCTCCAAAAATACACTGAAATGGGCGTTGAAACCTTTCTTATAACTTCCATAGCGCAGGATGGCATGCTGAACGGCCCCGATTTGCAGACGCTAAGTACAGCTACCGAAAACCCCAAAATCAAAATCATCGCGGCAGGCGGCATCGGTACCATCGGCGATTTAGCTGCACTCAGAGAAATCAATGTCGATGGCGCTGTCATCGGGAAAGCTCTATATGAGGGACGCTTCACCCTAAAGGAAGCCATAACAAAACTAGGAGCCTAAAACTGTGCCATTAGCAAAACGCATCGTACCCTGTCTTGATGTAGATCACGGAAAAGTCGTCAAATGCATCAACTTTCTCAACCCCAAATGCGCAGGCGACCCCGTTGAGATGGCTAAACGTTACAGTGACGAAGGCGCCGACGAACTCGTCTTCCTCGACATCACCGCTTCACACGAAAAACGCGACATCATGCGCCGATACGTAGAAGGCGTCGCCAAAGCCATAAGCATCCCCTTCACCGTCGGCGGAGGCATCCGAAGCGTCTCAGACGCCCGAAACGTCTTGTGCAGCGGAGCAGACAAAGTCTCCGTCAACACCGCCGCAGTTGAAAACCCAAAACTAATCACCGAATTAGCCGACGTGTTCGGGCGCCAATGCGTGGTCTGCGCTATAGACGCCAAACGCAACCGAACCCCCACGGAAGGCAAAATCATGGTAGACACCAAAGAGGGCAAACTTTGGTTTGAAGTGGTAACGTATGGCGGCAGAAAACCCACAGGCATCGACGCTATATCTTGGGCTTTGGAAGCGCAGCGTCTGGGTGCAGGTGAATTCTTGGTCACTTCCATGGACTGCGACGGAACCAAAGACGGCTACGACATCGAACTCACCAAAGCCATCAGCGAACGCGTCAACGTGCCTGTCATCGCAAGCGGCGGCGCAGGCGAACCCAAACACCTCCTTGACGTATTCGTAGAAGGCAAAGCCGACGCGGCACTTGCTGCCTCGATTTTCCACTACAACCAATACCCTGTTCCTGTCGTGAAGGATTACTTGCGCAAGATGGGGGTGACTATTCGAACATGACCACCAACCCAACTGAACTGCTTGAGAAGTTGGACTTCAAAAAAGGCGGCGGACTCATCCCCGTCATAGTCCAAGACGCCAAAACCAAAGCCATCCTAATGCAAGCCTTCGCCAACAAAGACGCCGTCGAACACACCCTAAAAACCAAAAAAGCCACCTACTGGAGCCGCAGCAGAAACGAACTCTGGGTCAAAGGCGAAACCAGCGGACACACGCAGAAAGTCATCTCTGTAAGCACAGACTGCGACTACGACTCACTACTCTACGTAGTTGAGCAAACTGGCCCCGCATGCCACACCGGCGAATACAGCTGCTTCTACAACAAACTCCTCTAACTTGCCTTCAAGGCAAACCCCTCTTCTATTCTTTTAGCCTTCTCTTAGGCAGTTAGCTTTTGTAGTCATGCTTTTAAACAAAAATCGTCTTCTATTCTTTGTGTGTTGCTATGTCTTTGCATGAAGCCATGCTCTACGAACGTCAACCAGAAGGCAAAGTCAAATGTTGCCTCTGCGCCCGACGCTGCCTAATCAGCGACGGAGCCACTGGATTTTGTTTGGTAAGAAAAAACGAGGGCGGCACCCTGTTTGCACTTAACTATGGCAAAGCCGTTTCCGCATGTGTAGACCCTATCGGCAAAAAACCCCTAAGTCACTTCAATCCCGGAGCGCTGGTTATGTCTATAGCCGCGGCGGGCTGTAACTTCCGATGCCAATTCTGCGACAACTGGATGATAAGCCAAGACCACGAAGCCCCCGGCAACCCCTTCCCACCCGAAGAAGTGGTCAAAGCCGCCAAAAACGCATGGTGCCAAGGAATCAGCTACACCTACACCGAACCCACCGTCTTTATGGAATACGCCTACGACACCGCCAAACTCGCACATGAAGCCGGTCTCTTCAACACTTTTGTTACCAATGGTTACATGACGCCTGAAGCCGTCAAAACCATCGCGCCCTACCTTGATGCGGCAACCGTGGATTTCAAAGGCGGCGCCGACCCTGACTTCTACCGCTCCGTAATGTCTGTGCCCAGCGTGGAACCAATCTATGAAACACTAAAAGAACTCAAACTTCAAGGCGTACACATAGAAATCACAAACCTCGTAGTCCCAAAAATGGGCGATTCCTTGGATCGCATCCGCGAGATGGCTAAATGGATACGCGACAACATCGGCGTCGACACGCCTTTTCATCTTTTGCGTTTTCATCCTGACTACAAATTAACCACAACCCCCGCAACCAGCGTACAGGAAATGGAGCAAGCCTACCTCACCGCCCGAAACCAAGGTCTACACTACGTCTACATCGGCAACGTCCCCGGACACCCCGGCGAGAACACCATTTGCCCCAACTGCGACACCCCAGTCATCAAACGAGACGCCTTTGACATCACTCAGTGGAACCTCACCGACGACATGCACTGCCCCGTCTGCGGACACCTCATCCCCATAAAAGGCAAACTCTACGAGAACATGCAACGCTTCCCCTACGCTCTCTTCTAACCTAAAAAACACGTACTTATTCAATTCCTTGGCAAAACGTTATAACTCCAATCATCCAACCTCTTGCAGGGTTGGCTATGAAACGAAATTTGCTCCTTGCCCTATTCTTAATCTCTATCATTGTTTGGGGTTTAGTCCTTTTTTCTGCTTTCAATCTTGATACCGTATCGGCAACTGCCGAGTTAAGCGGTATAATCAGCTCAGATGCTACTTGGACTCAAGCAAACAGCCCATATATCCTTACTGGAAATTTACTTGTAAAAAATGGCGTAACATTAACAATTCAATCGGGTGTGCTTGTTAATTTGAACACATATTATATGATGGTTAACGGTACATTACAAGTATTAGGAACCGCCGGCAATCTTACAACTTTTGACGATGGGGAAATAATATTTACTCAATACAGCACTAATTGGAACCAATCCACAAATACTGGTTGCATAATTCAAGACGCGTATGTCAACTCAAGTGTTACTGTTGAAGGTTCTGCTCCATACCTTATTAATAATACAATAACCCGAGGCATTAAAGTTGACAGTGGTGAACCAACAATCTCAAACAACACTATTACCTCTCAAGGAATTTTTTTAGGTTTGGGTAATGAAAATGCATCTGTCTCAAACAATGTAATTTCGGGGTGTTCCGTTGGAATCCAAGTTTACGTCAATGATTTTTGTAGCGCAACAATCTCAGGAAACCTAATTGTAAATAACACTATAGGACTTGTTTCTACTTGCTTTTTCCCGCCTAGATCGGCGCCTACTGAAATTCAAAACAACACTATCACTAATAACACAATAGGAATTGTAACTACCACAAGTTTTTTCGAAAGTTATTGTCAAATTCTAAATAACAATATTTTTGACAACACCGATTACAACTTTAAGAACGAGCTACCGATTCATGTTAATACACCCTATAATTGGTGGGGAACCACAGATATACAAGGAGTAAATCAAAAAATTTATGATTATAACGAAGATTATAACTTGGGCATTGTGGCTTACAGCCCTTTATTAATTTCACCTAATATTAACGCTCCTACGTATGTTTTAACCTCAGCTACTGTTGGTGGCTACATTTCTTCAAGTGGAATTAATCGTCTCAATTATGGCGACAGCCAAACCTTCACCATTACCCCTGACAGTGGCTATCACGTTGCTGATGTGTTTGTTAATGGGTCGTCTGTTGGTGCAGTGTCGTCTTATACTGTCCAAGATGTTGGTGGTGTTACGACGGTTTCAGCGACTTTTGTTGCTGACTCAACGCCTACGCCTACGGCTGCTCCGACTTCCCAATCATCTTCAAATTCAAACTCCAACTCTAACCCCACTGCTGCTCCCACAAAAACTCCCTCTCCAACACCTGTGCCAACGGCCGCTATCCCTGAATTCTCCACAATAACCCTCGTCGGCGCCCTGCTGATTGCGGTTACCGTAGTAATGTTATTCTATAGACGACGCACCTAAACAGACCAGAATGACCAAGTACTGCGCGTTGGCGGTTTCGACCAGTTACTGGAAACCCAACAGCCCCTACCTCGACGAGATAGTTGGGGCTCTGAAGGGCAAAATAGTAGACGGCGACTTTGTGGTGGTTTCTGAAAAGGCGCTGTCGACCGCATTGGGTAATATTGTTGATGAAAGCACTGTGGTTCCAAGCGGGAACTCCAAGTTTGTTGGGGGAGTTTGGATGCGGTTTGCTTGGGGCTACGGCTTGGGCGTGCTCTGCGGTTTTGGGCAACGCCTACTGGTACGCCTCCGCAATTACCCTCCCGAATTAGGCAGCCGCCACAAGCAACTGGCTTTGGAACAAGCGGGGCTGTTGCAGGCGCTCATGTTCGGGTCCGAAAGCGGCATCGATGGCTCCAACTTGGCTTACTCCTTCGTGAGTTTGCCGCTAAAAAATGCTGACGAATTAGCAAAACAGATTCAACGTGAAATACGTCGGCGACTGGGCAAACTGGTTTGCGTTATCATAGCTGACACTGACAAAACCTATCGGTTCCACAACTTTTATTTCACCCCTCGACCTAACCCCCTAAAAGGAATCTATTCATCGGGTGGCGTGGTGCCCTTTGTGGTTGGACGCGTTTTAGGATTAAAACGTAGTTCAACGCCACTAGCAGTTGCAGGTGCAAACCTCTCCGCGGGTACCGCTCTAACCATAACTAACATCGCTGACCGCGCTCGGGGTCCAGGGTCTGGCGCGACCGTTTGGGACATGGCTGCACGGTTCCATGTATCTGCCGATGCAGTTAGCTGGAATATGCTGTCCACAGTTAAGCATAAACCCATAGTCATCATCCGAAAAAAGCCTACTCAATAGTCTAAATAGCTTCAAAAACAGTTTAGCCCGAACATAAAATGCCCTTTCGGAGGATAACAAATAAAAATAAGACTTAACAGCACTTAGCGGAAATGGGATTCATATGGAAGAGTCACTACAAAGATTAGACGCGTTCTTCAACCCCAAATCAGTAGCAGTCGTCGGTGCCACAAAAAAGGTCGACAAAGCAGGACACGTTATCTTCAAAAACATGGCCACAAACAAGCAACGTGGCGTCTTCAAAGCGGACTTGTACCCAGTTAACCCCGGCGAAGACTCTATTTTAGGTTTAAAATGTTACAAAACCCTAAGTGACGTTCCAAGCGAGTTAGATTTAGTTGTTGTTATTGTTCCCTCAAAGGCTGTGCCCTCGGTTTTAGAGGAAGCAGCTAAAAAACACACAAAAACCGCCGTTATCATTAGTGCTGGTTTCAAAGAAGTCGGCAACAAGGACCTTGAGGACCAAGTTGTCGCCGCAGCCAAGAAAGGTAACATCCGATTATTAGGTCCCAACTGTTTAGGTATCTATTATTCAAAGACTGGTGTTGACACTTTATTCCTTCCCGAAACAAAGGTTCTGAGCACAGGTGAAGACGTCATCGCTACACCCCGCCCAATGCCTGGTAACATTGCCATGATAACTCAGAGCGGCGCTTTCGGTTGTGCTGCATTGGACTATTTGACTGGTCGCCAGATGGGTGTTAGCAAATTCGTTAGTTTTGGTAACAAATGTGATGTCTCCGAAGCCGACATCCTTCATTATCTTCTCTACGATGACGAAACCGATGTTATCCTTGCTTACCTTGAGGACGTTAAAGACGGAAAAGACTTCATCAAGATAGCAAAGAAAGTCACCGCAAAGAAACCTGTTGTCGTGATGAAATCAGGCCGTAGCAATGCTGGTGCACGGGCAGCAAGTTCACACACAGGCGCCATTGCTGGTTCAGACAAAGTTTACGACGCTGTTTTTGAACAAACAGGCATCATCCGCGCCTATAATATGGAAGAATTTTTCGCGGTAGGTAAAGCCTTAGCAATGCAGCCCCCTGCGTTAGGCATAAACATCGGCATACTTACCGACGCCGGCGGACCTGGAGTCATGTGTGTTGACGAACTCGAAACATTGGGTTTAACCGTTAACCACTTTGCCCCTGAAACCGACAAAAAATTCGACGAACTCAAAGAGAATAACCAGATTCTAAAAATCGCTGCCACACACAACCCCGTTGACTTAACAGGCTCAGTCACCGATGACCAATTCACTGTTTCTGCTGAACTTATGTTCCAAGACGCAGAAATCGACGGCATCATCCTGCTAGGCTTACATCACATGCCCGGCTTACGAGAAAAATACATCGAAGACATCGCCAAAGTATCCGCCAAATACAGTAAACCCATCGTTATGTGCGACATCGGCGAAACCGAAATGGCCCTCTATACCCGCAGCCGCTTTGACCGTCTCAGCGTTCCATCCTTTGAGTCTCCAGAAGATGCAGCACACGCCATGAAAGCACTCGTCAAATACGGTCTACACCTCAAAAAGCTTGGCGTCGCAGACACCTACATTGCAGCTCATAAACGTGTAGCAAAAAACATCATCCATTAAACGATAACCGCGACAGTTACCTCTTTTCCATCACCCAACTTTAGTTGCTCACGCAAATAAGTGGGCGCAATTATTTCTAAAACATCCGCAGGGTAATTTGGAACCTTAGGAACAACAACCGCACATTCTAACCCCTCAATAAGTGCGCGGTAGAGTACACCTAAAAAGTAGCCTTCTGCTGGCTCAACCAAAATCCCCTCACTTTTTTCTAGTTTATTTCTTTTTTGTGTGCTTTGGGAGGTTAAACGTATGTTTAGGGTGCCTGGGTAGGGTAAAAAACCCAGATTAGCCGCAATTTGCCTGTTTACCCATGGCAACTCGATAAACCTTTTTCCCTGTCCTGAACCTGAAAAGACGGTGCCAACGAAGCTGAGGGTGGGCAACCTTGATTTTCACGCTATTGGTCTTTGAGCCACTGCGCAACTGATTTGAGAATGGAGTCTGCGGAGATGTCGACGACTGGGACAATCATTTTTTCTTTGGTTTCGATGATTTGTGTGTATTTAGGCATCGGTGCGTATCCTACATATGTCCAGTATACTTTGCGTTTTTCGAGCAGTTCTTTGGCGATTATTGTGTTTGATGCGGTGAGGGGGAAATAGAGAAACACGACGCCGTCTGCCCAGTAGAGCCCTGCTAGTTTTCCACCGGCTATAACCGAGGTGAATCGTGCAATTTCTTCTGGGCTGTTGAATCTGGTTTTTTCCATGACTACGATTTCTTTAAAGGGTTCATAACTAACAGAAACACTCATGCCTTATTCACCGATTGATAGGTTATGTGTCGGCAGCCCCCTTTTAATTTTACCTATAAACGTACACGGCTTTAGACGATTGGAGTTTCGTGCTTCATCAACTGCCGGCGCTTTTTTGTGGGGTATTTTCCGTTTTTGCCCCTTTGTACAGAAATTTTTCCGCTTACGGCAAAGGTAAATAATAAGGTATCATAAACATAACATCAACTCTCTTGGGTGAATTTGGTGAAGGGCAAATCTGCAATCCTGTCGGCAGCGGTTTTAGCTCTGCTCGCTACTTCGGCTCTTGCTCTGCCTTACGCTTTGGTTTCTGCCCAGACCGGCAGCTACAGCATAGACAGCGTGGATCACCAAATTCATGTTCTTTATTCTGGTCACGTGGTTGTCTCCGACACAATCCATATTTCGGGACAGATACCGAGCGAGTTTCTAATTGGGTTGCCCTATCAGTATAGCGCTAATGTGCTTGAAGCAGTCGCCTACGATGACAATCACGTATACGAGATGGATTTAGGCGTGCAACTTGGAGAATATAGCGGCTTCTATGGGGCGCAAGTTAACTTTCAAGGGTCCTATCCCAGTACCTTTACTGTATCTTTCACCTTATCCAACCAGCTTATCACTGAGACAACATCTGGTCTTGTGCTAGATTTCCCCGCTTACCCCGTCTTAACCCAACCTGTTGGGACCTGCAACGTTCATGTGGTCTTCCCAAGTACCCCCCTTAGCATCTCAATTGCTAAAGATGATGGTGCAGTCAAAGCGGCTAATTACCAAAAAACCAGCTTGCCCGCATATACTTATGCGATTGGTTTGGCGAGTTTTCAAGTGCCGCTGGGTTCAATGCAGATAATGACGATTAGCGACTTAACTCGAACGGTAAATGTTGATTCAGCCGGAAATGTCGCTGTCTCCGACAAATATGTCATCGTTAACAACTCAACTAATCCTCTTTACTCTTTTGCGTTTAACGTGCCCCCAGACGCTACTAATATACTAATTACAGACAACGCTGGTCAAACTCTGCCAGCACTTGTGGGCGACTCAGCAAACGCTAACACCAAACTGGCGAATGCAACCCTGTTGTCTTTTGTCGCCCAAGACGAACTAACCCTTTTAACCGTCCAATACAACTTGCCCAGCGTAACTATGCAGGGCTCGCAATATGTCCTTGATGATTTTATGCTGTTTCCTCAACTCTTCTATTACGTGAACCATGCCTCAGTTGTATTTAATCCTCCGGAAGGGGCAACCATCATCAGTCCCCAATCAGGCAGCCTTGACACATCTTCCACGCTTTCCCGCAACCTCTTCCAAGACACCTTCACCATAACCCGTCAAGGCGTAAGCCCCGTGGATTCGAGCGTACCTCAAGAAAATATGCTCCAATTTGCATACACCTACAATGCGGTGTGGGCTTCCCTGCAACCTACCTTTTGGGCTTTCTTGTTGGCTGCAGTTGGTTGCGTTGCCATGTTTGCTGTTAATAAACACCTGCCCGCTGGCTTTGGGCAAAGCCTGCGCTTTTCCAGAAGGGCAAAGACAAAAACAAGATTCCCGATAACCTCAACCCCGATCGATGAAGTGGAGGAAGAGGAACCTGAAGTTGCCATTGAAGTCGGACCTGACGAGCGCGTAACTGCTGAGTTGATTAATAACTTCATGGATGTGTATGATGACCGAAAGCATTTGAGTGCTGAGCTTAAGGCTTTGGATTCGAAGGCTTCGAAAGGCAAGATTCAAAGACGGCAATACAAGGTGCAACGGCGAGCTGTGGAAAGCAAAATTAAATCTGCTGTCCGTAACTCCGAGCGTACGAAGGCTATTATGCGGCAATCAAGCAGCGTCTATGCTGACATCGCTAAGCAGCTTGATGCGGCAGAGGCAGATTTAGCTGAGACAGAAGGTAACATCCGTAACCTCGATATACGCTACAGCAATGGCGAGTTGCCCCTAGACTACTATAAAAAGACCCTTTTGGACTACCAGAAACGTAGAGAAAGAGCTGAATCAAATATAAACGGAATTTTGCTACGTTTACGTGAAAAAATCGGGTCAGTCACCTAAACACTTTTATTTTACGCAGGGGCTTTTCAAAGAAATATTGCAGCGAGGTAAGACAAAATGGTAAAAATTGTTGTCGATGCCAAATGTACTGGATGCGAAACTTGTGTCAACACTTGTCCTGTCGGTGTTTATGAAATGAAAGACGGCAAGTCAGTGCCCACAAAAGCAAGCGAATGCTTAGTTTGCAGGGCCTGCGAGGCACAATGTCCTGAAGGTGCAATTCAGGTAATCGAGTAAATCAAAAATATCCTTTGCTCTCTCTTCTGAGAGAGATTCCCTTTTTAGCCTAAACATTTTTTAGCAATTAACTGTGTGGCGTCGCGGTTTTTGTCTGCCTAAAAACCTTAAAATTGAGACTGGTTAGTCTTCTTCTATGTTTAGTAGGAACTCGATTATTAGGGCTAGTTGTTCTGCGGTGACGCGGTCAAGTTTTTCGTTTTCTTCTGCATCGATGACTGGGATTTCGGAGTACATACTTTCACTTATTGCCTGTTTGTGCTATAACAATTATGTTGGCTGGGACTTCGAAGTTCGAAGAAGCCCTGTCTCGCCATTTGGGAGTTTTTACATTTATGTGTAAATTTAGGGACACTGTATAGATTTAGTTATGCTGCTGATTTATTGTGTTATGTTAAACGGGTCCATTTTAGTCAAATTTTTGCCGCTTAAATAAAGAAAAAGTTATATGCCAAAACCTCATTTAGCCTCATTCATGCCCGACAAAGTTCACTGTGCCCACATCCTAGTCAAAACCGAAACCGAAGCCAAAGCAGTAAAAGCCCGCCTCGACAAAGGCGAAAAATTCGGCGCAATCGCCCAACAAGTCTCCCTGTGCCCCTCCGGCAAAAAAGGCGGCGACCTCGGCACCTTCACCCGAGGAAAAATGGTCAAAGAATTCGAAAAAGCTGCCTTTGAACTCGAGAAAGGGCAAACATCGGGTCCAGTCAAGACCAAGTTTGGGTACCACATCATAAAACGAGTCGAATAGTTTCCGTCTTTTTGGCGCCTCCGACATTTGCGCGGGAATCCGACATTCTTATTTTGTGGTTGTTTTTGGTCTTGGATGCCACTAAAGTGACCTACCCCCTATAGGTTTCTGCATAGAGTTTCTAATAGGCTCCAAATAGGTTGTGGGGTGGTTTATTTTTTGACGGTTTTGTTGAATAAAGATATATCTTTAAAAGAAATACTTATATCGTTTAAAACCCCAAGAATATAACAACAACACCCAAGGCATGACTATGACCCAACCCCAAACAAAAAAAATAGTACTCAACATCGGCGGCATGAGCTGCATCAATTGTGCACGCACCATCGAAAAACAACTCAACAAACTAAACGGCGTCACCCACGCCACAGTCAACCTTGCCGCAGAAAAAGCCATCATCGAATACAACCCCACCCTTGTTGACCAAAAAGCCATCGAAGCCGCTGTCATCGAAGCCGGTTATCAGGTCATACACGAGAAAGTCAGCCTACAAGTAGGCGGCATGAGCTGCATCAACTGCGCCAAAACCATAGAAAAAGTGCTCAACCCCCGCGAAGGCATCTACCACGCCGTAGTCAACTTCGCCGCCGAACGCGTCATAGTCGAATACAACCCTGAACAAATCAGCCTTCCAGCCATAAAAAAAGCCATCCGAGACGTCGGCTACGAAGTCATCGAGCAGAAAGCAGCCGCCGAAGACGCAGAAGCCAAAGCACGCAAACGCCATATCCGACGCCTAAAAATCCTTTTAGCCGCAAGCATCCTGCTCACCATCCCCATAATGGCTCTGATGTGGCTTTCACCGTTGCCTATGGAACAGACTAACATCTTGATGTTTCTGCTTGCCACCCCTGTCCAATTCGTGGTAGGCTGGACCTTCTATGTCGGCGCCTACAAGGGGCTGCGGAACAAAACCGCCAACATGGACACCCTAATCGCCATGGGCACCTCAGCAGCATACATCTACAGTACTGTCGTCACCTTCTTACCCAGTATGTTTCCTGGTGCTGCCGTTTTCTTTGATACGGCAACGATGATAATGACTTTCATCTTAATCGGCAAATTACTCGACGCCATCGCCAAAGGCCGAACCTCAGAAGCCATACGCAAAATAATGGGGCTCCAAGCCAAAACCGCACGCATCATCCGCGACAACATCGAACAGGAAGTTCCCGTCGAAGAAGTCCAAGTCGGCGACATAGTGGTTGTGCGGCCAGGCGAAAAAATTCCCGTCGACGGACAAGTCACTGAAGGATACTCAGCGGTTGATGAAAAAGTCATCACAGGCGAAAGCATTCCAGTGGAGAAACGGGTCGGCGACGCCGTTGTCGGCGCTACCATAAACAAGACTGGTGTCCTCAAGTTTCAAGCCACTAAAGTCGGCAAAGACACGGTGCTTGCTCAAATTATCAACCTCGTTGAAGATGCCCTGACCAGCAAAGCCCCCGTGCAACGCGTAGCCGACATAGCCGCAGGCTACTTCGTGCCCACCATAATAACAGTTGCCACCGTCTCGGCGTTGGTCTGGTACTTCCTGTTGGGTGCCACCTTCAATTTCGCATTAACAGTGTTCATAGCTGTGCTGATCGTTGCTTGTCCCTGTGCGTTGGGGTTGGCGACTCCGACAGCCATCATGGTTGGTGTCGGAAAAGGCGCCGAAAACGGCATCCTGATCAAAAGCGGTGAAGCACTAGAAACCGTCCATAAACTCAAAGCCATAGTCTTTGACAAGACCGGAACCCTCACAAAAGGCGAACCCGAAGTCACCGACATCATAGCACTAAACAGACCCAGCAAAGCTTTGTCTCAAGAGGCGCTTTTGGGATTAGCCGCTATGGCGGAGAAAAACTCTGAACATCCCCTAGGTGAAGCCATAGTTAAAGCCGCCGAGAACCGCGGAATATCTGTTGAGTGGCCTGATGACTTCAACGCTCTCCCTGGTTATGGCGTGGAAATCCAAACCAAAGGTGTAAGGGTGCTTTTGGGCAACCGTAAACTCATGGAAACCAACAACATCGCCATCTCCGAAGTTGAAGCCCAAATGGCTGCACTCGAAGGGGCAGGTAAAACCGCAATGCTGCTCGCCGTGGACAAAGAACTCTCAGGGATAATCGCTGTTGCCGACACCCTAAAGGAACACTCCACCGACGCCGTAAAAACCCTCAAGGCGATGGGGCTTGAAGTCATCATGATAACTGGCGACAACCAGCGAACCGCCCAAGCCATCGCCAGCCAAGTCGGTGTAGACCGTGTGTTTGCTGAGGTGTTGCCCAGTGAAAAAGCCAACGAAATCAAACAGCTCCAAGCCGAAGGCAAAGTCGTCGCCATGGTCGGAGACGGAATTAATGATGCTCCCGCGTTGGCGCAGGCAAACATCGGCATAGCCGTGGGCAGCGGAACCGACGTAGCCGTCGAAACCGGAGACATTGTGCTCATCAAAAACGACCTACGCGACGTCGTAGTAGCCATCCAACTCAGCCAAGCCACCATGCGTAAAATACGACAGAACCTGTTCTGGGCATTCTTCTACAACATCCTCCTCATTCCCCTCGCCGCAGGAGTCTTCTATCCTGTGCTGCATGTGCTCTTTGACCCCGTTTACGCTGCGGCTGCTATGGCAAGTAGTTCAGTCACCGTGGTGACGAACGCGTCGCTTCTGAGGCGGTTTAAACCAAAACTCTAAGTAATACCAAAACAATGGTTGAGGAGGTGAATTGTTTATGGCTAAAGATTTAGTATGCAACATGGACGTTAACGAGAAAACTGCAAAGTGGAAATCAATCTACAAAGGCAAAACCTACTTTTTCTGTGCTCCAGGATGCAAAAAATCCTTCGACGCAGAACCCGAACTCTACATAAACGCTGAAATCTCAGAGGACCAGCACCACCAGCATCATCACCACCACGAAGGCGAAGACACCAAGAGCTGCGGATGCGGCTGCGGACACCACCACTAAGCAACATCCAAACACCCCTTTTTAATTTTTCAAGTTTTAAGTGACCCCAAAAGGACTTGCTCCGCAAAAAGGGTCTCGTTGAAGGCTCCCACGAACTCTTCTTTATCGTTAATTACCACTTTGGGTACGCCGATGACGTTGTATTTTATGGCTAAGGCGGGGAATTCGTTGGCTTCGATAACGTCGGCTCTGATGTTGTCGCATTCGATGGCGAGTTTATGTGCGGTGACTGCTGCAGAGGGGCAATGAGGGCAGGTTAGAGTGACGAAGACTTGGATGTGCACTGGCGTTTTTATGTCCACCAGTATCTGTTTGGTTTTGTCGGATATGTCGGTTTTGCCCCTTGACACGTTGAGAACCGCCTCGATGAGGGTTTGGAGTTCGTATCCGTATGGGATGCCGTAGATGCGTACGCCGTAGTCTTTTTTGCCAATTATGGCTAGGGCGGGGATTTTGTCAACTCCGTATTCTTTGGCTTTGGCAGCATCCGACACAAAATCATGCACTTCCAGCGTTACAATGTCGCTTAGGGCGGCGAGTTCTTGGGCGAGTTTTTTGGTGTCGCTACAATAGCGGCATTCAAACTCTTGGGTAAACATGACAAGCTTAACTGGGTCGACTAGTTGGGTTTGGAACTCTTTTTTGAGTAATTCTTTTTTGTCATCTGGAAGTAAACTCATAGACGTGGGCTCCACAAAATTGCATGCTACTCTCATGTTACCTAACTTGCTTGAGTCATATAACTTTGCGGTTTAGGCCCTGCTGCAACAAAACTCAAATACTGCGCTGGGGAACCCTTTCTAGTTAACGTTTTGGAGCAATTTGTATGGTAAAAGTTACGCTTAAAGACGGAATAAACTGGGTCGGCGTAGTTGACTGGAACATAAAGGACTTCCATGACTACGTAACCCGACGTGGATCAAGCTACAACGCCTACTTAGTGCAAGACGAAAAAACCGCGTTAGTCGACACCGTAAAAGCAGCTTTCTGCAACGAACTCATCGAACACATAACCGAATTAACCAGCCTAGAAAAAATTGACTACATCATAGTAAACCATGTAGAAATGGACCACTCAAGCAGTCTGCCTATCATCGCTAAACTCGCCAAAAACGCCAAAATCTTCGCCACAGCCCGCGGAAAAGAAGAACTCATCAAACATTACGGCAAAGAATTCGAACGTATTGAAACCGTAAAATCAGGCGACAAAATAAGCCTCGGCAAGAAAACACTTACTTTCCTTGAGGCTCCGATGCTGCATTGGCCTGACAGCATGTTCACCTACCTAATTGAAGATAAAATCCTGATGCCCAACGACGCTTTTGGTCAGCACCTTGCGAGTTCAGGACGCTTTGATGACGAAGTGGACCAGAACATCCTCATGGAAGAAGCTATCACCTACTACTCAAACATCCTCACGCCTTTTGCACCCTTGATTGTTAAGAAAATCGAGGAAGTCGTTGCCATGAAGTTACCCATCGACATGATAGCTCCTAGCCACGGCATAATTTGGCGCAAGGACCCCATGAAAATCGTAAACGCCTACTTGGATTGGAGCACTGGCAAGAGTGTTAAACAGAAAATAGTTATCGTTTTCGACACTATGTGGGATAGCACCAACAAGATGGCGCGTGCAATCGAGGACGGCATAGCAAGTCAAGGCGTCGAAACCAAACTCTTTAAGCTACGCACAAGAGAAAACACAGATATAGTCACCGAAATAACCGACGCAAAAGTAGTTCTTGTCGGTTCACCCACCCTCAACAACGGCATGTTCCCTACAGTTGGCATGTTTATGACCTACATTACGGGTTTGAAGCCTAAAGGTAAACTCTGGGGATTCTTCGGCTCGTTTGGCTGGGGCGGCGGGGCTGTTCGCGGCATGGTCAGGATGGCTAAGGAAGCAGGCTTCGAAGTCATCGAACCCAGTGTCGAGTTAAAGTGGGTTCCAACCGAGGAAGAACTCAAAAAATGTTTTGACTTCGGCGTGCAAATCGCCCAAAAAGTCAAAGCCTAATCTTTCTTTTCTTTTTGTTTAAGCCTAGACGCTGGATTTTGGGTTTAAAAAAATAAAAATTGTTAGGCTTAAACTGCCTACTCGATTTTTTTGAAGGACGCCTTTGGAGCGCCGCAGACTGGGCACCTGTCTGGTGCTTCACCTACGAAGGTGTCTCCACAGATTGGGCACACGTAGATGTCTGCTTTTGGCATGTCTTTTTTGGCGTTTACGCTTTCAGCGGCTTTTTTGTAGAGTTCAGCGTGTACTTGCTCTACTTTGTTGGCGGAGTCAAAGCTTTGGAGGGCGGCTTTGTTGCCTTCAGCTTTGGCTGCTTCGATGAATTCGGGGTACATCTTAGTGAATTCGTAGGTTTCGCCTGTAACTGCAGCGTTGAGGTTTTCTGCGGTTGTTTTCACTTTGCCCATCACACGGAGATGGTTGAGTGCGTGGATGGTTTCTGCTTCTGCTGCTGCTTTGAAGAGTTTAGCAACTTGTGGGAAGCCTTCCTTTTCTGCGGCTTTGGCGAATGCAAGGTATGTGCGGTTTGCTTGTGATTCGCCAGCGAAGGCAGCTTTTAGGTTTTCATCAGTTTTGGCCATAAATAATCACTAAGAGATGAATAGCTACACGAAGTTATAAGGAATTAGCTGCCGACCACTAAACTGGCAATGTTAGGCTCAACAGCAATTTTAGAGCTGACAAGGCGGTGGCTGCTGTACCTCTCTGAGATCTGCCCCTCTTATTTATCAGTGGAACATTTTTTTGTTTTATCTCTTTGTGTGGTTGTTGCGGTTTACGGGATGCCACAAGATAACAGTAGGGTGCAATTGCTTTTTGGGTTTGCAACGTTTTTTTGCCTCTGTTTGAGTGTGGCATAACCAGATTTTACCACACGCCCAACATAGAAGCATATTAAAAACCGCTGCCAAGTGGGTGTGGAAGCATGTATAAACTGACTTTTTTCTCACAAGAACCACACCACAACAGGGCACAAACAAATTTTTGATCTACTGTGAAAGCATGTAAAGCAGCAGACTGCTCGAAGCGCCAAACATGTCAGGGGTTGGACGCTAAAGCAAAGTATATTAGTGATTTTTGGCTTTGACACTTTTGATTTTTGGTGAAGAACATGGAGAAAGTAAAATCATTTACTCTACCCAAACTACCATACGACTACAACGCTCTGGCACCCTACATATCTGAAGAGCAACTAAAACTACATCACGACAAACACCACCAAGCATATGTAAACGGCGCCAACGCCGATTTCGAAAAACTTGACAAAGCACGCCAAGAAAACGCAGAAGCCGACATGAAAGCCCTGCTAAAAGACCTCTCCTTCAACGTTGGAGGACACCTTTTACACTCGATTTTCTGGGAAAACCTCGCTCCAGCAGGCAAAGGCGGCGGAGGTCAACCCGGCGGAGCAATAGCAGATGTCCTAAACAAAGAATTTGGCAGTTTCGAACGCTTCAAAAAAGAATTCTCAAAAGCCGCAGCAACAACTGAGGGTTCCGGTTGGGCTGCACTCGCAATGCATCCATGCATCGCAAGGCCACTTATCCTCCAGATTGAAAAACACAACGTCAACCTCTACCCAGGCTTCCAATTGCTCATGGTACTCGATGTTTGGGAACACGCCTACTATCTTGACTACAAAAACGAACGTCCCAAATTCGTAGATGCCTTCTGGAACATCGTGAACTGGGACCGCGTCAACAAAAACCTAAGCTTAGTAAAGTAACTCTCTTCTTTTCTTTATTTTTCCGACAGCTTCTTGAGCAAGTCATTTTGCCGTTTAGTCCACTCTGTAGTGATGCCTTTTTGAAGATACACTGAGAGGGCGGCGATGCTTTTAGTGGGGTCATTTCGCATGCTAATCGAGTAGAGGTGCACAAGTTTTGTTCCGACAGCCTCTTTGGTTATCTGCCCCTTAGTCAACATTAAAGCAAGATAAACCGCATCGTTTATCGAGCCGCCAGCCGCGACGATTCTGATTTTATCAAACTTCGCTAACCGCAGCAAACAAATCGTTAACAGTCGCTCCATGGTAGCAGCGCGGCTAACACTCACTGTTTGCTCCTCAATATTCTCCAGTGTTTTTTCTTCTTGAACCGCTGCGCCCGGATAATCCCAAATTGGTTTCTGTGAAAGATGTGCTAAAATGGCTGGTGCCTTGCCCAAAGTGGCGGATTCTATGTTGCCGATGCTTATGTCGTCGAGGTATACTTTAGCGATTTCAGTTGCCATGTTCATGGCTGAGCAAACCAAAAATATTCCGTCCCCGACACCCGCGACATTCACCTCGCCGGTTTGCATTATCTCGGCAAGTATCTGCTCAACTATGTCGGTGACTTTAAGCGAAGCATCTGCTGGACCAACAACTACCATTTTGCCCTTTAGCTCTTGACTCATAGCTAGCGCCTAGCAGTTATTGGCAGCCATTGAGCATATAATACTTGTTACATTACAGGAGTGGCGTTTTAGGGCGGAGTTATTTTTATGGCGGCGGCGGGGCACTGCATCTCACAGGCTAAGCACTGGATGCATTCTGGCTCCCGCACAGGGTCAGATTTACGTTCCGAAACAGGATGCCCCGGAGTGTCCACCCATTCATAGAGCGAAACCGGGCAAACATCAATGCATACACCATCGCCAGTGCAGACATCCCAATCTACAGCGGCATTAGTGCCATGAATTCCAAGTTTAGTTGGAGGCTCAACGGGGCCCCAGACTTTATGACCATTATGTTCACTTACGACTTTACGGTTTTTTTGAAAATCAGGATCAATAGGCAAAAAATTCACCACTAGAACCTCGGGGCAACGGCGTTATTAGGTTTTCTGCTTTCTGGGCGGCGTAAAGCATTTGGCGTAGGCAGTGACTAGTCTAGTAGAGTTATGTCGCAATATTTTTTTCCAAAGGGCATGCGTTACGCTACTATAGACGAACGTCTCGAATTCTACACTCAAGAATTCAATCTCCAAGGCGTTGCCGAATGGTTCTCAGACTGCGGCTTGGGCGGCGTCAAATTCGCCGTAATTATCGGTCGGCACACTAAGATTTTTCCCGAAAAATACCGACAAGACTATGCAACCACCATCATAATCGACGAGTACCCAAACCTCAGATACGTGCAGGCGCAAATTGTCGAGTTTCTCCCCGAGGCCGTCTACTACGACCGCAACCTCTACGACGCAGCCGACCACATCATAGGTCAAGAGTTGGCGTTTGATTTAGACCCCGAAAACATCACCTGCCCCATACATGGATCCTTAGAAGACAAGATGCGGCGGAAGCAGGGTCTGAGCTTTTGCGAGTTAGAGCTAAATATGGTTCGTAGTGAGGCTGCTGGATTGTTTGAATGGCTTGAGCATCGGTTCTCAGGCGTGAGAGTTGTGTATTCGGGGCGCGGTTTTCATCTGCATGTCTCGGACCCCCAAGCAACCCGCCTAAACACGCAGCAACGGCTGGAGTTGTCGCGGGAGGTCAAAGCCGCAGGTTTCCACATTGATGAATGGGTAACATCAGGCGAGTTCCGTCTTATTCGCTTGCCATTCAGCCTCAACGGTTTGGTCTCTCGGGTAGTGTTGCCGATAGAAAAAACCGAGTTAGCAAGCTTTGATGCCCTCCATGACCCGCGTTGCATCCCACGTTTTCTAAACAAATCACCTTAACGCTCAAAGTGAGTTTTGGCGTGTAAGCGGTTGTTATTGAAAGGTTTATCTGTTTTCTCTTCTTTTTGTAGGTGTATATTTGAGGGTTATTTATGGAACAGTTTGACATTATGGTAGTTGGCTCGGGGTCAGGCATGTTGGTGGCTTCCGCAGCCGTGGAACAAGGCTTCAAAGTCGCAGTTGTAGAGCACGGAAAAATGGGCGGCACCTGCATAAACGTAGGCTGCGTCCCCTCCAAAATGCTGATTTACCCCGCCGATGTGCTTGTCACCCTCAAAGACGCCGAAAAACTCGGTATCCACGCAACCGTCAACTCCGTAGACTTCTCCACTATCATGTCTCGGATGCGCGAATTGACCACGCATGATTCGGGGCATCAAGCCGCAGCCGTCGAAGCCACCCCCAACATGAAGTGGTACAAAGAAACCGGCGAATTCATCGACGACTACACCATGCAAGTCGGCAACCAAACCATAAAAGCCAAAACCATATTCATCGTCTCGGGCGCACGCACACTCATACCCCCAATAAAAGGTCTCAAAGAAGTCAACTACCTCACCAGCGACACCGTCTTAAACCTCCAAACCCCACCCAAAAGCATCCTCATCGTCGGCGGAGGCTACATCGGAATGGAATACGGACACTTCTTCTCGGCGCTCGGCATCAAAACCACCGTCCTCCAACGCCTCGAACGCATCCTCCCCGAAGAAGAACCCGAAATCTCTGCCCTGCTACACCAAGAAATGAGCAAACGCATAGACATCTACACCTCCTGCGAGGCCCAAGAAGCAAAACAAGACGGCGACCAAAAAATCATCGTTGCCAAAAACCTCAAAGACGGTACCGTACGCGAATTCTCAGCCGAAACCCTTCTCATCGCCGTTGGCAGAGTCTCCAATGCGGATTTGCTTAAACCCCAAAAATCAGGTATACAACTAGACGCGAGGGGCTTCATAAAAGTAAACGAGTACCTAGAAACCACAAAAAAGAACATTTACGCCTTCGGCGACGCCATAGGCAATCAAATGTTTAAGCACGCCGCCAATTACGAGGCAGGGATAGCTTGGCATAACTCGCAGCATGGTAACAAAGCAAAAATGGATTACTCCTCAACTCCGCACGGAGTGTTTACGCATCCGCAGATTGCGAGTGTCGGCTTGAAGGAGGCGGAGGCAGAAGCGCAGAAATTGAAGTTTTTGGTTGGCGTTGCCCAATACAAGGATACTGCTATGGGCGCTGCGTTGGGGAATCCGGAAGGTTTTGTTAAAGTCATTGTGGATCATGATTCTGGTAAAATCTTGGGTGCTCACATCATCGGACCTGAAGCGTCTCTGCTTATCCAAGAGATAACCAACGCTATGGCAACTGTGGGCAACTTTGGACCCATCGCCCAAGGTATGCACATACACCCCGCCCTCAACGAGGTAGTGCAAAACGCGTTTGGCAGCCTTCAGCACCCCCATGAAGATGAACACGAGCATGAGCACTAATTTTCAAAAAGGGCTCTCTGCTGAACCCAGTTAGGCGCCCTAAGTTCATAGCATAAGGAACCTCTGGGGAGTTCAGCTTAGCGATTTTTTGAGACTCTTCATCTTTGTTTTCTTGATTTTTGGGTTTTAATAAGCGCAAAGCATAGGGCTGCCGCAAAGATACCTATCAAAGTAGTGCCAAACGCGGTTTCTGGAACCACCATCACACTTGGCATTGAAGGCCCTCCAGGGTCAACAATCACTCCGTTTGCAACGCCGTCTGCGTCTTCATCTTCGCCATCAGTAAGAGTCAAAGTAATCACATTGTCTCCGTCGTTATCGCCCAATGGAACCTCAAACCAACCCGTGCCTTCATGGTACTTCCAATATTGGGAACCCGGCGGGATAGCGGATGGCAGCACGATTTCTACAGTGACCGTTTGATGTGGCTCTAAATCGGATATTGTGAAAGAGAATAGTCCGTGGGGAAAACTGACTGCGGGTTTGCCTTCTGTTGGCAGGGTTTCCTCGGGTATGGCTGAAAACTGTGAAATTTCTCCATCGCTTGAAGAGATATGCGCTTTTCCCGAGCCTGTAGCTGTAGTCACTGAACCGATTAAGGTGGCATACTTCAACTTGGCAATGCCAATATCCACATAAACTATGTGTGGAATGTCGTTGTCGTCTAATGTCATATCGATATATTCGCCATAACCTGCCATTGAATCGACCGTATAGTAAGTCCAGCCTTCATCCCAAGATGCGTATTTTAAGAGGTTGTTGGTATCATCCCAATAGCATACGTGCGGGTGATCCTCGCTGTCCAAAGCCAAAGAGCAGTATTCGCCTACGTCTCCGCTGTTATCAATTACGCTTATGTCCCAACCCGTGCTTGTTCCTTTAGCGAGTTTTAATTGAGTGTTTGTTTCATCATAGTAGCAGATGCAAGGTTGACCATCTGATGTTAAAGCAAGGGCTGAATATTGCCCAACATCGCCTGTCCAGTCAACTGTGCCTTCAAACAGTCCCAAATTCGTCTGGTGAGCAAATTTTAGATCTTTATTAAAGTCATCATAGTAGCTTATGTGCTCATATCCGCTGGAGTCAAGCGCAATTGAGGTATGGTCACCAACATTGTCTGAGTAATCCAGAGTGCCTGTTCTCCAGCCTGAATCCGTCAATTTGGCGTATTTTAGGTGGGATGAGAAATTTGAAGGAAAGATAATACCGTAGCTAATGTGGGGATACCCGTTTGAATCCAGTGCAATGTCGTTCCATTCTCCAACTTTTCCGCTGGAGTCAACAACTGTTGAATCCCAGTTTAGCCCATTCCATTTTAGATATTTTAGTGTATACTCGTGAGTGTAATAGCTTATTTGAGGAAGTCCATCGGATCCCACGGCAACGCTGCTATACACGCCTGAGAATGATGTGCTGTCTAACTGTGTGTGGCTCCATCCAGCTTCAGTTTTTGTGGCGTAACATTGCTTGCTACCAACACTTGCATAGGTTATGTGTACATTGCCTGCTGAATCTACATCAATCGAAGTCTCTCCGTGACTAGGCCGCGTGATATCTGCTGTGCTGCCTGATAAAGTCAAAATTTCAATGTTCCAATACAAATTTGGGCTGTCTGCCCCTTGAACCTGCAAAAGAGCAGAACTTGATGTAAGTAACAAAATAATTGTGAAAATCACGTAACCTATTCGAGTATCCTTCTCCTTCACTCTTATCCCCAAGAATGCATTTTGTATGTGAACAATATAAAAGCCTTGTGAAAAAATTGCAAATGCGACAATTTGTGAACATAGTGAAATTGCCTTCTGGCTTATTGAACTGTGAAAACGGGCTTGCAAAAGTTAGAAATTTTGTTACCTAAACTGTTATATGCTGCAAAATCCAAACCTTAACCAGTGATTTTATGCAGTATTCTAAAGTTGCTGGCAACAAAAATGACCACAAAGTTACCCTCTACGCATTGAGCACCTGCGTGTGGTGTAAGTTAACTAAGCAATACCTCAACGACAACAGCGTCGGCTACGAGTTTGTGGATGTAGATTTGCTTGATGAAAACGACAAAGGCTTGGTTCACAAAGCAATCCTTGAGAAAGGCGGCAACTTAGGTTACCCCACTGTAATCGTGGACGACAAAACCGTCATTACAGGATTCCGCAAAGATAAACTCAAAGAGGCCCTGGGCGTTTGACCCTGACCCTTGAGCAGGTTCGCAAACGCGCTGAAGCCGACGCCAAAACCTTCGGCTACTACCTTACCCCCCAACCTGACTTGCTCCAGATGTTTTTAGAAGGTCTAAAAACCAACGAGGAACGCTATGGGTACCCTTCTTGTCCCTGCCGTTTGGCCACTGGCAACCTTGACTTAGACCGTGACATAATCTGCCCCTGCGACTACCGCGACCCCGATGTCGCACAATATGGCTCCTGTTACTGCCGTTTTTACGTTAACAAAGCTGTTTTTGAGAGCCAAAATCTCCCGGAAGTGCCTGAACGGAGACCCCGAGAAAAACAGGACCGCGCCTACGGGCTTGCATCCAACAAGTCGTCCGTCGCCTCGTCAGTTCCTGAAAAAGCTGCTGTGCCGCAAGCTCCGCAAAGCGTTAAACCACAAATCAAAAAGAAGCTGTGGTACTGCAAGCAGTGTGGCTATGTGGTTTATCGTGAGGAGCCGCCGTATGTTTGCCCGATTTGTAGGGCTAAACAAGAGATGTTTGCGGAGATCGATGCCTCAGTAGAATTCAAGGGATAAGTTATTTTTCTATTTTTATTTCGATTTTTTTCCAGTCCTCATCTATGCCGCGCAGGGTACTTATGGCGCCAAGGATGGTTCCACCCAAGATGTTTTCGACGAATTGGTTTAGTGGGATTTCGGTTTGGTCTACTTTTAATTTCACAGTCAAGGCGTTCACCTAAGCGTCTAATTTGGGCGGTTGCACAAAAATTTTTCTTACAAAAATCAATTTCAGAATGAATTGGAATTGGGGAAATGGGGTGAATTTAGAGGCTGTGATTTATGTAGTGCCTGTTTAGGCAATGATTTTTCATGTTATCCTTGGCGTTCATGGCTTTCCTTTTGGCGAGGGTGTATTTTGCGAAGGCTAAGGCGAGGGAGCCCATGCCGAAGGCTTCGATTGCTATTGCGGTTATATCCATCCATGTTCGCCTCCTACGCTTCCTCAAAGGCCATGATGTAGCCTTTAGTTGTCGCGGGGGATTTTTCGATTTTTAGGGTTTTTTTAATCATTTTTTGACACCTTTTCGGTTACTACTGTAATATTCACAATCAAATATAAGTGTATTTAAGATTTGTTCATAAACTTTAAGAAATGTTGTGCGTATGCGTACTTATTGATAGAAATGCCTTGTACTTGTCTATTGGTGCGTTTGTCGACTGTAAAACCGTCCAAAACTGCTTGCCCTGAAAGTGACTTTGGCTTCAAAAACAAAAATTATGTTCAAGGTCACGTGCCTGAGCGGTCAAAGATTTGCATAACCAACGTTGCATATAACGCTGTTGCAACGACCCAGTAATCTTGGCGATGGGCGTATCAATCAGGCTTTGGCGCCGGGTTTGATGGTGACTCTGAGTTTGGTTAAGTTCTCCTTAATCTCCACCTTAACCCCCATGGCCGCAAAGTATTCCTCAAGGAATATGCGGATAAACTGCTTGGAAACCTCAGAAACCAGTACCAGAGTGAAGTCGTTGGGGGCGTTTTTGATTAGGCGATAAAAGTTGCATGCTTCAAGCCGCATCAACATGTCCTCTGTGGAGTGAACTTTGCCTTTAAGTTGTTCCCAGTGTGCACGGGCAACTTCTTTGTGTTCACTCCAGAATTGTTCTTTTTGTGGGGACGAGTTGATTAGTTGAAGGAACATCAGCCAGTGGTCCACGTCTAAGATGACATGCTCACCGCTCAGCAGCATGTCGAGGTAAGAGTTGATTTTTTTCTTTGTTGCGGGGTCTTCGAGGGCTTTGTTTTCGCTGTAGAATTTCAGGGCTCGGCGCATAATTTCGCTTTGAGAGACGTCGGCGTCTGTGCTTATTTTTTCTAGTAAGTCAGCTGTTTGTTTGTCGAATGCTACGGTTATTCTTGTTGGGTTTACCATATTCCCACTTGGTTTGTTTGACGTGTTTTCAGTTTAGTGGACATTATATAAACATTACTCAGAGACATTGGGATTTTGCTTAGCAATCTTAAAGCAAAATCGCTAACTTCTAAACACTTGTTTAGGAAAACTCTTTTTAGGCGTTCAAAACGCTTCCTCTCCGATAACAACTCCTTAAATAACACCAAACACCACGCATCCTAGGAGACCCCCTTGAAGCAACCCACCATAAACCTCCCACCCAAACAACGACTAACCGAAATAATCACGCTCCTCAAAAAACAGTACCCCAACGCCAAAACCGCCCTCAACTACACCAATCCCCTAGAAATCCTCGTCGCCACCATGCTCTCCGCCCAAACAACCGACGTCCGAGTCAACATCGTAACCCAAACCCTATTCAAAAAATACCGCAGCCCCCAGGACTACGTCAATGCTGATCTAAAAGAACTCGAAACAGACATACACTCCACCGGCTTCTACCACAACAAAGCAAAAAACCTCAAAGCATGCTGCCAACTCCTCGTAGAAAAATTCCACAGTCAAGTCCCCAAAACCATGCCCGAACTTCTCGAATTGCCTGGGGTGGCAAGAAAAACTGCCAATATCGTTCTCTATAACGCCTATGGCATAACCGCTGGGATAGCTGTTGATACTCATGTCCGGCGGCTTGCAGAGCGATTGGGGTTAACAGAGCAAACTGACCAAGACAAAATCGAAACCGACCTCATGAACATCACTCCCAAAGAGGAATGGATGCAACTAACTGATTTACTGATATTTCATGGTCGGCAGGTATGTGATGCCAAAAAGCCTCAATGTAGCGCATGTGTCCTCAACAAGCTTTGTCCCTCTGCCTTCACCTTCGGCTAAGCTCACCCATTTATACGAGGATGTTTCTTTATTGTTGGGCGGTTTTTTTATGGGTACTCTTAAAGTTGGCGACAAAGCTCCCGACTTTACCCTGCTTGACGAAAACATGAAATCCCGTAGCTTGCATGATTTTTTGGGGCAAAACGTAGTTTTAGCATTTTTCATAGGTGAATTCACGCTAACCTGCACCATGGAAGTATGCGAATTCCGTGATTCCATGGCACGCTTGACCGATTTAGATGCACAGGTTCTCGGAATCAGCGTCAATGATCCAGAGTTAAACAAAGACTTTGCAGACAAAAACCTGTTACCCTACCCTATACTAAGTGACTCTAATCATGATGTTATTCAACAGTACGGTTTAGAGCAACCCCTCTCAGTGGGGGATACACAATACGTGTTAGCTAAGCATTCGATTTTTATTGTTAACCAACAAGGCATAATACGATACGTATGGTTGTCAACTGACCCCTTGGTGGAACCCAACTACGACGAGGTTCAGCATGCCCTAAAGAAAATAACCTAACTCCACCTTTCTTCCCGACGAGTTTTGGTTTGGCAGGCTTTCTTGTGTGCCTAATTATTTTGTTTTGGCACAAAAAGTTATTAGTTTCGCGTAGCGAATAATTGACTATCCATTGGTGAATTTATTCAGTGGCATTTGAAATCCAAGAGTTACCCGACGTTATCCGCGTTATTGTCTTGCTTAATATCCGCAAAGGTGCCCGCGTTAAAAAGTTAACATTAAAAAACCGTATCGACCGCGTATGCTCCTCATATGGATGCATTGATTTAGCTGAATTCGACAAAGCCCTCAAAGAAATGGTTGCAGAAGGTCTCATAACCGAAAAAGAGGACTCTGTGCTGTTAACGACGCAGGGGCAACGATTAAGCAAAGAATGGGAAAGCCTGCTACTAAAAAAGGAACCCATTATGGAAATCGTCGCAGGGTTAGTTGACGGCTCCATCACTAGTCTAGTCGTTATCCTATCCGCCTTCATAGCCACTTTTACTTCTGCCTCATCATTTTTAGGCAACCAAAGCGCAGTCATTTTCGCCGCTTTTCTAACTCTTAGCGCCGTAGCAATTACCAACTTTTCTAGTTTCCTCTTAGGCGGCATCACCGAAGACTTAGCCGACATCATGACACTACAAAACCTCATGAACTACAGCTTAAGCGATATACCTGACAAAAAGGAACGCGACAAGTCTCTGCTGCTGGTCCATAAACTCTTCACGGTACTGGGTAAAGAGATTCATCGCTCAAACGTGTATGCGGCAATCATCTGTGGAACCACCACTTTCATCGCTGGCATTATCCCCATAGCTGCGTTTCTGCTGCTACCGCCCTACTTCAACATAATCGTTTCATTAGGGCTGGTCAGCGCGATAGTAGGCATCTTTTTGGTACGTTACCGCTCAAAGAAAACCCGCGTCAACTGGAAAATAACCCTCGCCGAAACCCTTGCCATCGTCATAATCGCAACCGTAGCTTCTCTCCTGCTTGGCGCCGCATAATTCCCATTTTAAGCGGTTGCCTCCCCAATTTGGGACAAGCGCACGATGTTTATGATTAGTAGGGAAGAGTTTTTTAGAATTTTTCTTTGCAGAAAAAGCATTTTTCTGCCCAGTCGCGTTGCATTTCTGGTTCACATTTGGGGCACATGAGGCCTTTTTCGCGAATTTCGCTGCAGGTTTTGCAGAAGAGTTCGAGGATTTTGGCTTTGTTGTGGCGTTCTTCTATGAGGGTGATTACTATTTCTTCGATTAGGATTGTGACTTCCGTTGCGCTTTCGAGTTGGATGAGGTTGCCGCGTCCTCTGCCGACGTAGCGGCTGACGGCGGATTGGGAGAGACCTAGGAGGTCTGCGGTTTGTTTTTCGTTTAATCCGTGTTTTTCGACTATGGAGCGTGCCATGATGGCTTTTACTGCTGGCAGGACGGTTTTTACTCCGACTTCGCATGGTAGTATCAATTTTTCACCCTGATTATGGTTATTTTCTGGGAAAACGTATTTAAATATGACGCCTGTCATTAACTATGACGCGTGTCAAGACGGGTTATCAAAATCGAAAAAAGCAGTTTTACACCCAATCTCTCACTCCTTCCCCGCCTTGACACGCCGCGAAAGGAGAACAAACAAATGGGCAACGTCCTCCAAACCCCCAAAACCAGCCAGAACAAACGAGATTTAGCAACAATGCTAAAAAACCTCGAAACCGAATGTCACAACTGCACACCCATATCACCCCTCGAATGCATCAACCGCTGCCAAGTCTACAAACTCAAAAACGAACTCCGCAAACTACACGAAACAATGAACAACCCCAACTACATAAAAGACCTCTTCAACACCCTAAAAAACCAAACCAGACTCCACATACTCTACACCATAGCCAACGGAAGATACTCCGTAAGTCAACTCCAAAAAGAACTAAAAAATAACGGGCACTCACACAGTCAAGACACCATAACCGCGGAATACATTCAACCCTTAATGACCGTTGGGTTAGCAACAGAATCAAACGAACAATACTACGCCACCGACTTTGGCGGGCGCCTAACAAACGTCTTAGGCATATTCCAAGAATTTGCCAATGTCCTGCCCGCACATTCCGAATGCTACGAAGAAACCCTTCTGCAAGCTTTACTTGACGGACCCAAAACATTTGAAGACATAGAAACGATAATTTCCCCAAAAATAGCTTCCCGAATCCTCAAACGCCTCCGCAGCGTCGGCTTAATCCAGACCCCCCAAGAACGCGACTACATATTCTTCTTCAAATCCAAACGAGACCCCGAAAAAGAAACCTTAGGCGAAACCGAACGCAAAGTCTACAACGCAATACCTGAAGAAGGCATATCCGCGGGAAAACTAGCCAATGAAGCCTCATTATCGATGCGGCGAACCTACAAGTACATTCGTGGCTTGAAAGGTAAAAAACTGATATTCATACGAAAAAGCCCCAAAGCCTACAAACTGACCACCAAGGGCGAACAGTTAGCATCCGTATTACAAGAATTACAAAATATCGTGAAGGAAACCTGGCGTTCCTCGCAGGTCCTCCACGACGCCGAAAACGCATAATCTTTCTCTTTTTTACCCGCCACCCGGGGTACCATGAAAAGGCACGCCTTCCCAGAGCAGTTGCCACCAGTCATCTTCAGTAATAGTTTCTCCGCGCACAACGATTTCTAGAGTCATTTTGAGCATTTCATGGTGTCTGATTTCGTCGTTTAGGATGGCTTTTAGGAGAAATACAACTTTTTGGTTTTCGATGCTTGGTATTATTGCTTGAAGTTTCTTTATTAACTCAGATTCGATGTCTATGTGTTTTTGGATTAGCTTCTTTTGGAAGTCAAGGTCACCTTGGTTTAGCGCTGTTGATGTCTGAGTTAGCAGGGTTATTGCGGAGCTGTAGAGTTCTGCATGTTTCACAGAATCCAACGAAACACCTTTCAACACACCCTTGACTGCGGGGTTTTTCATGTCAACAATAGATTTCTCTATAGAATCAACTATTTGTTTTTCAACCACAACCTGATTCTTCAGAAAATCAAGGAGAGTGCTGTCTTTTTTTTGTTCCATAAATTTTATCTCCAACCGTTTTATGTTAAGCAGTATTCTTCAATGTTTCGGAAATTTTCTTTCCCAAGCCGCGGCAAGATTCCAAAGCGGCTGCGTCGGGTGCATATTTAGCGAGCAAGGGCGGTTCAAGCGTGACCATGCCAAACTTTTCTTTAAGAATATCCAACACCTTCTTTGGCGCCTCGCCGCTCCAGCCATACGAGCCAAAGGCTGCTCCCAGTTTGCCTTTTAGGTTAATGCCTTTAGCTTCAACTTCTTCAAAGAGCGTCTTGAAGTCTATCGGCATTTCGTTTCGATAAGTTGGTGCACCAATAGCTATTGCATCAAAGTTTGCCAAGTCCGGGGTTTCTATGTGATAATTCAATTCCACTTCTATGTTACCGCCGCTTTGAGCACCTTCTGCTAAGGCTTTTGCCATTTTCTCGGTGTTTCCGCTGCGGCTATAATATAAAACAAGTAGTTTCTTCATGCGTACTGGTTGATTAAAAAACCTATTTCAACCTTACGTAAACTCGCCTATTTAGAAAAGACAGAACCTGCGAGCAGCGATTTATCTGCTGTGTCGGTTCATTTTTGTTGTCTTTGCGGCCTTGTTTTCTCTACTTTCGCCGCCTTTTCGTCCGATTTCACGG
Source organism: Candidatus Bathyarchaeota archaeon (assembly GCA_026014745.1). Classification (NCBI taxonomy): domain Archaea; kingdom Thermoproteati; phylum Candidatus Bathyarchaeota; species Candidatus Bathyarchaeota archaeon. Next base: position 291,576 of record JAOZHS010000001.1, read on the forward strand.
TAGAATTCTGGTCCTCGTTCTTGCGCTACTTTTTCGCCGCCTTTTTTGCCTATCGTCCGATAGAATTCGGGTCCTCTTTCTCGAGCTACTTTTTGTCCTCCCTTTCTGCCTGCCTCTTGTCTTGTCATTTTTCTTTTCTGTGCACTTTCTACAGCCAAAGCTGTTCACCTCCTAAACCCAAACACACAAAGGCCGCCTTCTGCATAAATTAAAAGTAAAATGCAAAACCCGTTTACTCGATTTTGCCTATCTCCTTGGTTATGTCGATGGGTGAATTGTAGGTTTTATTTGGTAACTTGTTTATAATGTTCATGACGTCATCGGGGGCATCTCTACCTTCCGCGTTATTGACTAAACTCTTCTTTTCTGCGGGGTAATGCATGCCGGCAAGGTACTTTTCTACTATCGCAGGGCTGACGTGTCCTTCTCGCCCGCTCCTGTTAGTATATTGCCTTCTTGTTCCTCTCCCTTGACCTATCCCTTTACGTCTGGTAGTTGTTGTTTCTGATTCACTCGTTTTTTTTCACCTCCAACTTTAAAATGAGACCTAAAGAAAAAAGGAAAACCACATTCAAGTTTAGGCTTACTTTTCTTCGTATTCCTTGCCTTCTTCAATGAGGCGTTTAACTTTTTGTCCGCCTTTATGACCGATTTCGCTGTAGAATTCTTCGCCATGGGTTTCAGCTGTTTTTTGTCCACCCATGCGGCCTGCTTCCTCTACGGTCATCTTTCCTTTCTTTTTTTCTTCAGACACACATTTCACCTCCACTTAAAAAACTAAAAAATTTAGTTGAAACAGGTCATTCGTTTTCGTATTCTTTGCCTTCTTGGATCAGCCTTCTTACTTTTTGTCCGCCTTTATGACCAATTTCTTCGTAGAATTCTCGACCATGGGTTTCGGCTGTTCGGCGTCCACCTTTTTGTCCACCCATGCGTCCAGCTTCTTCAACACTCATCTGCCCCTTCTTTCTTTCTTCAACCAACCTGTTCACCTCCTATGCGGAAAACAATTGGTTTACCGGAGAAGAAGGAAACACTTAACTCGGAATGCCCGGACACTTCATTCTCCTTCATACTCTTTTCCTTCCTCGATCAGCTTCCTTACTCTTTGTCCTCCGCGGTGCCCAGCTTCTTCAAGACTGGTTTTGCCTTTTGCCTCCGCTGTGCCCTCGTGTTGCTTTGCCCGTTGCGACCCGCCTTTGCTGCCGATTTCGCTGTAGAACTCAGGACCATGGGTTTGAGCGGTTTTTTCTCCACCCATGCGACCCGCTTCCTCTACGGTCATCTTTCCTTTCTTCTTCTCTTCACTCAAACAGTTCACCTCCGAAAAATTGAACGGTCGCTATTTTATCAAAATCCTAGCCTGAAACATTCCACATAAACGTATGTGGCTGTCCATAGACAGCAACAGAGCAAACAACCTGTTTTTAGACGCAGAGCTTACCTAGAAGAGAACAACTAAAAATAAAAAGAACAAAAAATAAACATGCATCCTTGAGGAACGTAGCTGATTAAACAGCCTTTTTACGCGCTTTCATGTTCCTTTCCTTCTTGGATAAGCTTACGTACCCTTTGACCTCCTTTCGGTCCGCCTATCCTACCGCCTTTTCGTCCTATTTCACTGTAGAATTCTTCGCCATGGGTTTCAGCGGTTTTTAAGCCGCCTCTGCGGCCTGCTTCCTCTACAGTCATTTTGCCTTTCTTTTCCTCCAAAAAAATCACCTCCATCTAAAAACAAAAAAATAAAAAATCAACTCAAAAGTTGGGGAAAAATAGTTGGACGTTGTCAGCGACGGTTTAGGCTCCTTCATGTTCTTTACCTGCTTGGATTAAGCGTCGGACTCTTTGTCCTCCGCGGTGCCCCGCCTCCTCTAGGCTTGTTTTGCCTCGAGCCTCGGGCGAGCCTTCGTGCTGTTTTGCACGTTCTGAACCGCCTTTGCTGCCGATTTCGCTATAGAATTCTGGACCTCTTTCTGCGGAGACTTTTTCGCCGCCTTTTCGTCCGATTTCTTCATAAAATTCTCTTCCATGGGTGGACGCTGTTTTTTGTCCGCCTTTCCTTCCTGCCTCAGCAACAGTCATTTTACCCTTACGTGCTTCTTCAGGTCGAGTACTCAAAAATTTCACCTCCTACTAAACTACGGAAAAGTAAACATGAATAGAGCCGAATAACCGCTCATAAACCTATGTTGTTGTCGCACACCAGTAACATGCCATCTGAGCCATAAAAAAACCCAAACCACCGATTATTAAACAAAAAAAGAGCTAACAACAATGGTCCTTCACGAAAAGCCTGTTATAAGCTAATTTAAATATGTCTGGTTTGACACTAAGTCACTGAGACCACCCATGAAAGTGCTTCTCATAAACCCGCCGCAAACCTTCTATCCTGGCTCTGAACCACCAGCCGGCAATCTACCCCTCGGTTTAATGTACCTCGCGGCTGTGCTTCAAAAAAACGGTTACCAACCCGAAATCCTTGACGCTTTCATGGCTGCTCAAGACTTCCAAAAAACAGGCGAAACCCTGAGCGTCGGTTTGCCGTTTGAAGAAATAAAACGAGAAATCCAAAAGCGTAAACCAGACATCGTCGGCATCGCTGGACCCTTCACAAGCCAAATAGAAAACGCCCTTAAAGTCAGCGCACTCACAAAAGAAGTCAACCCCAACATCCTAACCGTTGTAGGTGGCCCACACGTAACCTTAGTTCCCGAAGAATTCTTATCCGAAGCCAAAAACGTTGACATAGCCGTTATGGGCGAAGGCGAATATGCCCTTCTAGAAATCGCTCAAGCGCATGAAGGCAAAAAAGACCTCGGAGATATCTTAGGCATCGCGTACCGGCAAAACGGCGTTGTTACGGTTAATCCGCGTCGGCCTTTCCTCCAAAACCTCGACGAACTGCCCTACCCAGCCTACGACTTAGTGGATATGGAGCAATATTTGGGTGACAAAAAGATCGGTTATCGAAGCTTCCAAAACCGCGCTATCTCCATGGTTACCAGCCGCGGTTGCCCTTTTAATTGCTGTTTCTGTGCTGTGCATTTGCACATGGGGCAGGCGTTTCGGGCGCACTCCGCTAATTATGTGTTAGAGCATATCCAATTTGTCGTCGATAAGTATGATGTGAAGAACATTTTTTTTGAAGATGACAACCTTACTTTGGACCTTGACCGCTTCGAGTCAATCTGCGACGGCATAGTCGCGCGAAAAATCAAAATTGGCTGGGAGACCCCTAACGGCGTCCGGGCGGACCGCCTAAACATGGAATTGCTCAAGAAAATGAAGCGGTCAGGTTGCAAAAGCGTCTTTGTCGGTGTCGAATCAGGCGACCAACAAATCCTCGACAATGTAGTCTGCAAAAGCCTCGACCTTAACCGCGTGGTCGAATTCGCCAAAAACGCCAAAGAAATCGGCTTAAAAACAGGCGCCTTCTACATCATTGGGTTCCCCGGGGAAACCAAAGAGAACATGCAGCGTACCATAGATTTTGCATTGGACCTCAAGCGGAAGTATGATGTGGGTATGCATCTGTTTGCGGCGACGCCTAGCTATGGTACACGCTTATATGACGAATGCAAGGCTAAGGGGTACATTGCGGCTGATTTGTCTTGGAACAGTTTCGCTCAGGCTCGCCAGACTCGGGGTTTACCTCTGATTACTACAGACGAGTTTACGCCTCAAGAAGTTAAAGACTTGGCGGCCAACGCGATGGCTCAGTATAAAAAAATCCATTTAATCAATTTAATCAAGAATCCCAGCAAGACGCTAAGGTCCGCTTTTGAGCAGCCGCAACTCATTTTGCGCTACATCAAAAATTTGGCTTCAAAATAAGCTGTGGCGGGCCCGCTGGGATGCGTTTAATAGTTTAAGCGAATCCTTGCTTAGGCGTGAAAAAATTGTGGTAAAATTGGAACTTTAGAGCAGGACAAAATTTAGGAAGAGATTCAACAATAAGGATAGGAAGAATACAATAATTATTATTGGTTGAGCTCAATCAGACCTTGCAACTTCTGAATTACCTGTTCTATTTGATTTGACTCCTTCAATCCTGTAATAATGGTTTTTCCTGAAGCAAAGATGAGAATGCTTGATTTGTTTGGCGTTTCTAATCTCAGGATTGCTCCTGGAAATTGTTCTGGTTCATAAATAGTTTTCTCACCTTCACAAAGCCGTTCCAAATTTAAAGTTGTTTGAAAATCAGCAAGAACAACGATATTCTGCGTTGTTTTAATTAGCTCAACGTTTTCTATTAGGTTTTTACGGGCCAAGAAAGTTTTAGCCATTTCTAACTCCTTGAAAGCCTGGGGCTCGGATTTTGTTCCCACTGAAATCAATTTCCCTGTGCGAAACATGGAAACCTTGCCCGCCATCTTTTTTGTCTTAAAATAAGCAACTTGACCACGATAGGTATTGGAGTTATAAATGATTTCTTTGAATTTTCCAAGCTCATTGAAGTCAAGCGCTTTGCCTACCGAAGCTGTAGCAACCACATTAACTATTGTTACCTTGACCATTGTATTCAAACAAATGTACAGTTGTGAGTAATTAAGAGTTGTCGCATCATAAGAAATCAAGGACAAAAATTTCGATTTCGTTTAATTGCCAAAAGAATACTTGCTCTATCAAGTTCTTTGATGGTTTACTGAGCTAGTTCTCTAGCCCATTGGTAAGAGCTGCCTCGAAGACAAGATCTAGCAGTGGCAGAGAATTCGGCTTGGGGCTGTACCAGTTCTAGTATTTCTTGAATTATTATTTCGAATTCCATTTTGCCTGTGGGTGATCCGTTTTTGTATTGGCAAAAAGCCCTATTGCCTCGCTCTATCAGTCGGGTACAAGCACTCCAAAGCTTTCTCCTTTCTTCAACTATCTTAACATCGTTCAGGTTTAAAATCTCAATAGTAACCCGCGCCCTCCGATGTAGTATGCCTTCGGCTTCTGAATACCTAGGGGATGCTGTGCCGTCGTCCATGAACCATAGCACAAGTCGGTCTGCTGGATTTGTTGGGTCAAGCAATAAAGGTATTTCGTCGTTAAGATTTGACTCGGGTGAGGAAGCTCTGTTTGCTTCAAATAGTAGTGGAAATTTATCTGATTTTCCTCGAACGATTCCATCCGAACCTGTGTGCAGGCTATTACAATAACTACATGCAAGACGGAAATTAGCTATGTCAAAAGCAAGCCACCAGTATCCATTCGATACTTCATCACCGTCTTCATTCTTAACTCTATTTTTGGGTCTATGATGATCTACATGAAAATCCGAACGAGTGTTTTTTGTCTCGCAATACCAACATTTGAAATATGAAAGCTCTTCTAGCTTTGACTTTAATCTTCCCCAAATGCGTGAGTTCCCGTTTATGAAAGCTGCTCTCTGATCCTCTGGTAGGGTCCTTAATAGATTGGTCAGCAGTAGTGCTTCTTCTTTCCAACTATTTGGGATATCTAACCTTGCGTTATCTATGTGAATCAACTTTTGCCCTTCTTCAATTTTTCAACTATTTCTTTTGCAAGTTTTGCTTGTTCTTCTTTCTCTTCCCTATTCATTGCAGGTTTTTCGAATTGTTCATATTCTGCAATCGCCTTAATGAATTGACTATATAGTGGGTCTCTAAAGGTATCCAAAAAGCCCATACTTCTAAGCTCTTCATCAAGCTTCTCCAATTCTTGGCTTTCCTCTAAAGTTAATTCTTTTTTGACTGCGAGCTCTTTCTTCCTTTCCAATTTACGCTGTGTTTCTAAATCCAAAGTTGTTGGCAGACCGAAAAGTTCACTGGTTAACAATCCTGCAACACCCATGCCTATTGGATCCTTTTCTGGTGGCAAGATAACTACTCGTTTTTCTGGTTCTTGTAACCTAAAAATTTGAACTTGTTCTTTTTTCAATCCTCCAACAAGAAGAGGGTCATGTGTCACTACAAGAACGTGGCTTGTCTCGTTCTTTCCAACTATTCTTTGAAGCAAATCCACGTATTCAAGCTTCCAATTAGGGTTAAGGTGAGTGTCTGGTTCATCAAGCAAGAAAAGTGATTCATCTTCTTTTGTAAATCTAAGAAGCCCAAGGACGGTCAGCAGTTGTTGTTCTCCTTCGCTTAACTCCGCGAATTCCAAACTGCCAGGTACACCTTCTTTTTTAACCCTAATTTTCAGTTCATGTATGAGGTCAGATATGTAAGTGCTCTCTAACGTTTTGAAGAACTCCACGTTATTATCGTATTTAGATGCAAGCTTATGGAGTGAGTTCAAATCTTCAATGCGCAGATAGAGTCTTTCTTCAGTCTTTGCTCTGCCCATTGGCAGAGTAACTCTTTCAGTTCTTCTTATGGGCGCTGCGGTTTCCAAAGAGTATAAGTTTTCTAAAAATCCTCGAACAACACCACGTGCACCCCAAAAAAGATCACCTTTAGCTTTTTTCTGAAACCATCTAGGCTGCTTTAAGACAAATGTGGCATTCTCAAAACCAACAATGCCGAAATATTCTCTTAGAAAATTGAGTGATTCTGCCTCTTCAAAAGAAAAGAAGGCTAACAAAACATATTGGCTATGAACCATTCTAGCAAAAAATAACGGTCTTAGAGGAGTTTTTTGTCCTTCCAACAATTGTCTGTAGAATTTTTCCTGATGTTTGTCAAAATAGTGTTCAAGTCGTCTACTTTTTCCGGAATAATATCCGAAAACGTTGTTAGGTAAATACCTTCGGTCGGGTGATTTACTAAAAACCGAAAAAGAAATCGGGCTCCCATCTACCAAAATTTGAATCATCTTGTTCTTTTGGGGGTCTGCGTCGATCTCGATATGCCTACCTCTACACAAGTAACTTAACTTATATTTGAACGGAGGGTCTTCGTTGAGGTCCAAGTGCCGAAATATTGACACTATTGCTTCCAAAAGATTTGACTTTGCGCTTGCGTTTCGTCCTATTAAAACTGTAGTGAGACTTTTCTCGTCGAAATTAATTTCCGCGTTTAATAAATTTTTGAAATTCCCAATAAAAAGTTTGTCTAGTCTCATTTATCTGCCTTCAAATATGTTAGGTTTCCGTTTCTTGATTTTTTGATCCGACCTGCATCTGTTTCGGCCTTGAGCTTGTCCCAAAAATCTTCCATGCTCAATCCTGAAGCTTCATATGTTCGTTCTATTGTGGCTGGGCCTATTTCTTTTAGAATCGCCTCCAATGTTTTGGTTTTTTCGCTTTCTTTGAGGCGCTTAGATTGAGGTCTTTCTTTGGATTGTTGTCTTGTGTAAATTCTTGTTTTTGCGGCCTCAGCTTCAATTCGTTTTAGAAGAATTGAAGCGGGCTCATCGTCCCGGTTCTGAGGTATAAGCTTACCTACAAAAGCTTTGGCTAGAATCGTTTCATCAATACAATCATTTTTGCTCTTTCCTTTCTTAACCAATGTTTCAATTTCGTTTGCAAAAGCAAAAAGTTCGCAAATTCTGGAGATTGTACTTTTTTGCTCAGAAATCGGAGCAAGCGGGAAAATCATACTCCTTACGTCATGCAAATACATATTTGGCTGATTAGCGCCAACCCCTAACCTTCTTGTTTCAATATATCTAAAATAAAGCCACCAGTACAGGTATTCAGGAAGCATATTTGTTTTTGAACTTTGTATGCAAGCTATAGCCTGATTAGTTGTTGCTGAAATACGAAGAATCGCTGCCTGCCCTCTAGTTTTGCCTTCACCATATAATGCAAGCAATACTGTTCCGGGTGGATAGAGCTTAGCGCTACTATTGTCGAGACCCTCCTTTGTTATGCATTCATTTGTTTCAGTTATATCCTTAAATGCCACTTCTCCCGAGGATACCCACGGTATGTTACCGTTCCAGTATTCTGGCCTGTTTCTTCTGGGTGTGCCTCCCGATGAAACATCAAATATATCTCCGATTGTGGTCCATAACCATTTTTTTGGCAGTTTGGGCATCTCTGGGGTACCACTTTCCTTTGATTGTATATGTTTTTTTTCGTCTCGTTCTTTTCTAATTTGTTTTAGGATGGTCTGCGCTGAAGCTTCATCCGATTCGCCTTTTGTGTACTCGCCCCTGAATGCCTTAGAAAGAACCGCTTGGCGAAATTTTTGAAGCAGAGACAAAACATTGTTCAAATATTCTCTACTAGTCTTGCTCTCAGCAAGCAACATCATTATGTGAGAAGAGATCCTCTTTTGTTCATTAAGCGGAGGAAGAGGAAGCGGAATTGAACCTATAGTTTTTGAGGATATGTGCTTGACAGTGACTGAAGAAGTATTTTTATTAATTTCATTTAGATATCCGGGCAAGACCAACTCCAAGAATTTGTCGTCGTAGAATTGTGATTTGACAGATATTTTGCATACTCTTTGATTAAGAAGGGCATCTGGTCCCGTCCAACGAGCGCAATTGAAATCGCCGTCCATTCCAACAAGAAGGTCGCCTTTTTTTATTACATATTTTTGATCATAAGGTCCTTGAAAGAAACATTCGGTTTTGTCGTTGTATATGTCACGTATTCGGAGCAAAGGAAAACCAGTTGTTTCCGAAAAATTTGACGACTCAAAAGCAAATCCATTCAAAATCTCTGCAACACTGCTTAAAGGAACGCGTTCCCAAGAACTATGGATCTGAATAAGGGGATTTGAAGGGGACGCGAACAAATCCTGTAGCGTTATGCGCAAAGTCATTCCAATGTAGCCTCAGGTCTTTGTGTCTGACTCGTAAAGTTTTGTTGCGAGTTCGTTGAGAGAGAATAAAGCACTCTCTAATGCTGTAATTGCGTCGCTGACCAGAACTTCAGGATCCTGAATAGATTCGGAATCCTCCTTGGAATTAGCATTTATCCAGAACAAGTCAAGATTGAAGTCTCTTTTTTCAATAATTTCTTTTCCAAATTGCTTAAACCGAGTAGTTTCAACGCGGGGGTTTCTGTTGTAACACATTTCAAAATCTTCAAAATAGTTATCGCTCAATGGATGACTTTTGGTGATTTTTTCAATATTTGTCCTGAGATCGTAAACCCAAACAGTTTCTGTTTGAAAACCTTTTTTGAAAAAAAGTATGTTAGCTTTTACTCCATTTGAGTACGGTGTGAAAGTTCCAATCGGTAATCTCAATATCGTGTGTAAATTGCAGTCTGTCATCAATAGTTTTCTTATTTCTCTTCCAGCATGCTCTTCGAACAAAACATTATCAGGTAAAACAATTGCAGCTCTTCCTCCAAGTTTGAGAATTGTCATAAGATGTTGCACAAAATTCAGTTGCTTGTTCGAGGTCTTTACGGTAAAATCTTCTCGAATAGGCGCTTCTCCTGCTCCTTTCGTACCAAAAGGCGGATTTGTCATTATACAATCATAACGTTTGTGTGCATATGCGCCGTCGGCTAATGCATCATCGTAATATATGTCTGCCTCGATTTCGTGCAAATAGAGATTCATCAAAGCCAATCTTCGAGTATCTTGCACTATTTCGACACCGGAAAAAGTGTTTTTTTGAAGCCGTTCTCGATCGTCACGGCTCAAATCTGCCCCTTCATTTGTCTGTTTCATCATCCATTCATAAGCTCCAATTAGAAACCCAGCCGTGCCGCAAGCAGGGTCGTGAATAATAAAATCAGGCTTTTCTCGAATGTCGGGCTTTATGCATCGCACAACACAGCGAATGGCTTCTCTAGGTGTGAAGTATTGTCCAGCGCCTTTTTGTTCTGCTGCGTATTTCTGTAATAGTCCTTCATAGACTTTGGCTTTCAGATCAATATCAAGATCGGACCATTGAGTCTCATCAATCAGGCTTATTAGTTTCTTGAGATTTACTGGTTCTCTGAACTTGTTGAGAGCCCCTCCAAAAATATCGCCCAATATACCTTGCTGCTTGCCTAAAGTGCGCAGGGCTTCTATGTAGTTGTCTAATAGTTCTGTTCCTGATTTTGCTTTTAAAGCTGACCAACTACACTCTTTTGGAACAGCCACACCTTTCTCATCAGCAATTTTGAGGAACAACAAATATGTCAGTTGTTCAATGTAATCTCCATAATTTATTCCGTCATGTCTGAGTGTATGACAGAAACCCCAAAGTCTAGCATCAACGTCGCTCATGAAGTCATCCTCACATTAATTTGCGCAAGTATTTCTTTTAGTTTTCCGTTAAACGCTCTATTGGCTCTATTCCAACCGCCATGTCTACTGAAAGGAATGATTCGAAAATCGTCTTCATCCACTAGAAGATTCTGAACTAAATGATCTCTTATCAAGTTCAACCATTCCTCTTGTTCCTTTGTGAATGATTTGCCTTCGCGGAAACGCAAGAAAGCTTTGTCAACACGTTCAGCTGCATCCAACAAAGGCTCGTTTAAGGCTGCATGTCGAACCATACTAATGATATCAGCTAACTCTCGATGATATGCACGATGAAGATTGGGCTCAGTAAATCTCTCAGGGGTTGATGCTAACTTGGATTTAAGTTCACGCAATTCAAAAGTATTAAATTCTTTTGGTTTTGTCAAGAGGATATTAATCGCGTTTACGTGATCAGGGTTTTCCTTTACGAACCTCTCAAATGCTATTAAGTAGTCTTCGGGCTTCAAATCACGTCCATCGACTGTCCTGAATAATGTTTCACTAGAAACTTGATCCTCTGAATCAGAAGCTATGACGAAGGTCTGGGGGGCTTTTGGGTAATTCTCACAGAATTTGGTGAAAAGTGGATTTCTCAAAAGCTTAATGGTCTCATCCCAATTTTCATCGAGGTTGCTAGCCAATGAAGATGCAAATGAACTAAGGGTGTTATTAACCAAGAAATCTGCTTGTGTTAGAGTACTTAGCAATAAAGCAAATTGTTCACGTCCTTCTGACGAAATACTCTTGTCCATTCGTTGCAAACGCTTGGTCAAAACACTTGTATTGTAAGTACGATCATTGTTAGCATAAATGGATTCAATTATCTCTCTAAATGACCTTGATGGCCTATCTGGTGGCTCAGCCGTAAATCCTGTCGAGTTTTTAAAATAATCAAGCAATGTTCCATCAAAACAATCAAACACAGTAAAATGTGTCTTGTTTATCTCGTCGCACTTACGTGTTCCCCGCCCAAGCATTTGCTCAAACAAAATACGGGATTTTACTGGTCTTAGAAAAATCAAATTCTCAATCCTTGGTACATCAATTCCTGTAGTTAACAAATCAACAGTGACAACAATTGCAGGTTCAGGGCGATTGCGGAACTTTCGAATCCATTGCAATGGACGATCTACTGTCGGACTGCCTGTAATCTTTTGGACAAAAACATCCCCTTTCCCAAACTCATCACGTAACATATTGACTAGCTCATCAGCATGACTAGTCTGAGGTAAATCATTCACTGCAAAAAACAAAGACTTCGGAAAATGCCCGAACTCCTCCTGTTGCTTCAGAGAATACTTAGCAAATTCTTTAATAATTTTTCTATTCCTGTCAGGCGCAGTGACTTTGTCCTCCAAGTCCGCGGTTTCGTATTTGCGTTCATCCTCTAAAAACTCATACCGTGTTTCACCGGTTGCCGTATCCTTCAAACCTACTTCTTCACCCGGCTTCAAAAACAAACCTTTCATAGTAATATCTGAATGAACTTTGACGATGTCATAATCAACCAAGAAACCCTCTTTAACCGCTCTCTCGTAATCATAACGATAGACTATATCTAAGAAATAGGCTTTGGTATGCGCAGCCGGCGTAGCAGTTAACCCAATTTTAACTGCATCAAAGTGATCAATAACCTCGCGCCATCTACTTTCTTCAACTGAAGTATAACCTCTGTGGCATTCATCAGCAATTACACAGTCGAATGCATGAATAGGAATATTCTCAATCTTTTCTGCATCTGTCTCTTCATCAATATCTCTTCCAGGTATACCGAACATACCTTCTTTGCCAAAGAGATTGATTCGCATCCTCTGAATCGTGCAAACATAAATAAAAGCAAGATCAGTGTTTGGTTCAGTCAAATACTTCGTAGGAAGCAGTTTAGGATCAAACTTTACTTCTTCGTCTAAATCTTCAAGCCTAAACCTCTGGCTATATACTTCGTAGGTCTTATCAAACTTTAAGCCTTTTTCAGGCTCGAAGGTTGAAAACTCTTTTACGGCTTGTGCAGCCAGCGCTTTTCGATCAACAAGAAATAGAATTCGCTTGGCATAACCTGATTTCATGAGTCTATAGACTAAAGCTGAAGCAACCCGTGTCTTGCCCGTGCCTGTAGCCATCGCAACAAGCATCCTGCGCTTATTAGATAACAATGCACGTTCAATGCTCTCAATTGCTTCTTTTTGATACTTGCGCAGTGAAGGATTATCAACCAACGTGTTTCTTAGCCACTCCTCAGGTTTTGATTTATCCCCCTCAAGGAGTTCTGCTAATGCTGACGGCGTATGAAAAGCTGCAACCTGGCGCGACCTACTACGAATATCTCTTAAATCTTGGAACCAAAAAAGTTTCCCATTGGTAGAATAAATAAAAGGAACATGAAAACCACCAAAATCAAAGTCTCTTCCTCTATATCCACGAGAGTATCTTTGCGCTTGAATCAAGACATTCTGAGGACCTAACTCAAGTTTCTTTGATTCTACAACTGCAACAGCAATTCCCTGGTCAAAGAGGACATAATCTGCTGGCCCGTTTTCTGTCTTATACTCACGAACGGCGGCTTTTTCATAAATGCATCCGTCTTTGTAATTGACAATAGGTGTCCAGCCTGCAAGACTCAAAGCTTTTTCAATATACGTTCTTCGGGTTTCAGCTTCACTGGGCACTAAATCACACCTGCCTATAGCTAACCATAGGAGCAAGGTAAGCGGATAAGCTTTTTGCGAACCATACCCTTTAGAGGGTTCTTCTTGCTGAAATCGAGAAGAAATTTGGAGTATTATTCAGCACTTTTATTGCCTCAGAAAGCAGGAAACCCCCTTCCTTTTAGAGTGAATCAAAAGTCTAGCAAGACTTAAAACTTCTGAGCACCAAACCAAGATTGGTGTTTCCGAGATGACAATAAGTAGACTTAAGCGTGTACCGCTTCGGGTGGTTTGGAAAAATGAGGAAAAAGACTTCACTCCTTGGCTCCAGAAAAATCTTGATGTTCTAAGCGAAGCTATGGGAATGGAATTGTCTCCAGGTGAAAGAGAAGCATCAGTTGGGAAAGCTTTTGAGGCTGACCTTTTAGCTGAAGGCACTGATGGCGACTTAGTGGTTATCGAAAACCAGTTTGGAAAGAGCGATCATGATCACTTAGGAAAAATCCTTACGTATTTGGTAAACTTAAATGCCAAAACAGCCATCTGGATTTGCGAGAATCCACAGCCAGAGCACATGGAAGCGATTGACTGGTTAAACAAAAGTTCTGCTGCAGACATTTCCTTTTATTTGGTAAGATTGGAAGCTTTTCAAGTTGGCGACTCTCAAGACGTTGGTCCTCACTTTTCAATAGTCTCAGAACCAAGTAGCCAAATCAAAGAAGCGGGCGAAACTGTGGAAGAACTTGCAGAAAGACATGTGAAGCGGCGCCAATTCTGGACCCAACTTCTTCCAGAAAGCAACAAAAAAACACAATTATTCTCAAATATCTCAGCGAGCAAAGATCATTGGATTTCGGCGGGCGCTGGAATTAGTGGAGTTGTTTATCAATATCTAATCTTGAAAGATGGCGCCAGAGTTCAACTTGCAATTGAAGGATCTGATCAGAATAGGAACAAGGCAATTTTTGACGGCCTTTCTAGTGTGAAAGACCTAATAGAGAAAGACTTTGGCGAACAACTAGCTTGGAACCGACTAGATAACAAGAAAGCGTCTTATATCACAAAAAGTGTCATCGACAAAGGGCTTAGAGATAAAGAGGAATGGCCTAAAATAATTGAGAAACTTGTCGAAGAAATGGTGAGGTTGGAAAAAGCTATATCGCCTCACCTAAAGTAATCAATTGGAAAACCAATTGCTGTATTGAAAGGGCGAATGTTTTGTCATTTCAGAATTGCGTGAAATGTATTCTGATTTTCTAAAGAAGCTACTTCATGATAAAGCTTATCACTGCAAAGGCTGAATAATAAACTAAGGCGACACCTATGCCAAAAGCTGCAAAAATATCCTTTATTAATTTCAAGGGAGGAGTCGCAAAGACCACAACCGCTGTAAACTTCGCTGCAACACTCGCTAAAAGAGGTTACAGCACTCTTCTCGTGGACCTTGATCCACAATCTAACAGTACTCAATGGTTGCTTGGGGAAAAAAGAGGCACGCAGAGAATACAAAGCGAGCCAACAAAAACAGTTAATCAACTATTTCTTGATAGAGCTCAAAAAACAACCAAATTCAGATTCGCAGATGCTGTTGTTAGCGCCGTTGCCCAAAACAATTCGGGTCTTTCTCTGACGCCAAATCTCGACTTGCTCCCAAACACATACCGCGCAATTAAACTAGAACAAGAGTTGAGTGCGAAAGGGATTGCAACTGACGAGATTTTAAAGTTTCAGCTTGAAAATGTCCAAAACAACTACAAATTCATTGTTTTTGACTGTCCACCAAATATATACAGAACTACTCAGAACGCATTAATTTTCTCAAATTACTTCATAATCCCGGTATATCCAGACTACTTTGCGGAATCAGGTCTTCAGATTCTATGTCAACAGATTGATGATGATTGGTGCGATATTGGTCATCACTCAGATGATGACCTCGAACTGTTGGGCGTTATTATAACAAGAATAAAAGAGGGTGCCACGCTCGACCGTTCAAAACGGGTCACGCTAGAAAGAAGATTAAAGGGGTTAAAAAATGATCCTGCGATAAAAAATCACAATATATTTGCCCAAGCTGAAGTTTTCGAACCATATTTCAACGATACAGTAGAAGTGGCAAGATCAATAGACGAATTTACTCCAACAATTTACCATAAGAAGTCTTATCCACCCATTAAAACATACATCGAACGGATGGACAGATTCGTCGATGATGTTATCCGAAAAGTTCACGTGAGATTTCCGTGGGCTAAATAATATTGGAGGCATAGCCTTGAGCATGGATAAAAAAGAAAGGACATTATTCAGAAAGTTATCAGAAATTACGTCCCTAATCGCAAGCAATGTTAATGAGAAAAACTTTGGCACAGTCTGTTCATTAATTGAGAAGCTGGAAACCGATCTATCCGAAACTTTCAAAGATTCAAAATGTGAGAGTATACCGATCTGGAGAAGCTTCTCGAATATGACTGAGGATGAAATTCGAAGAGAATTTAGTGATATACAAAAATACCCAGATATAAAATCCATAAAACTTGCAGTCAAGGGCTTTTTGGAAATGCGTAAAGTATCAAAAGTGAAAACGAGAGAAACTCTTATCGACCATATAATTGAAACTTACAGCAAAAGGCAACACCTCGGAGAACTTGGCAGGTAAAATCGTGAAACCGAGGAGAGAGTACGATGTTCACGATATAATTTCGGCCTATCCTTACTTCCTGGGGTTGAAATATGCTTCGATGCAGGTAACTCATGAAAAGATTTATCCCAATAGAAAAAGATCTGACTTTGTATTCTCTGACGACCAAGAGGTAATCATGGTTGAAGTTAAGAAAGGGTATATTGATTCTGCAATGCTGGATCAGGCATTTCAATATATGAATGAGGAAAAGAAACAGCGTAAGAATAAAAAACTTGAAGGAATTTTAATAGGTCTTCCGGCCAGAAATCCAGAATTGGATGCTTTGATCGCCTCAAGTGAATTTAATTTCTCAAAAAAATATTTAGGAATAGATGTTCCAACTAATGTTGAACAGATTAAGTTTTGTGCAGAAACAAATTGTCGCAAAGCTAATTGGTACTATAACAGCATATGCCAGTACTGTGGCTCTAGTAATTTTATTCGCGACCCGTTCGCCTTTTCTCGATAGGAGTAGACACTGTGAGATCTCATTTTGAGGTTCGACTCATCAAGCTAAAATTTTGATAAATTTGGTAATTATTAAAATGTAAAAAAGTCGCTCTCACACACAATTCCTATACTTTCTTTTAACGTTGAGTGGTTAATGAACCTTCTAAAAGAGGGCAATGGCAACAAGTTCTGCGCTGGTCTCTAAAAGTACATGTTTTCACGGCATAACAGTCAAGATAGCGGTTTAGGTAGTTTTTGGTGGGTTAGTACATAGTTAGCATTGGGTTAAGACATCTTCTGTTTTCTCGAGGATAGGTCAGACTTTAGCATAATATTAGCTAATGAGTGAACGTCTAGCTGGGTTTCGTCGAGCAAATCAAGTTTTTGCTCCATAAGAAAAGCCCGCATTTCATATTTTGCGATTTTCTTCATGTCTTTGGTTTTTGCCCATGAAGCGCACGCGCTAGCGATGGATTGTACATTATCTTTTTCATTCGCCAGCCGTTGTTCTCTTGACTTTGTTTTTTCCTCTTGGATTAGAATCCGTGCCTGAGTAAATGCCTTGTCGAGCTTCTCTTCGGTTTCTCTAGAGAATCTGCCCTGACCTTCTTTTGTTCTTCGAAATTGTTGGAAGACTTCCCAGAAGTTAGAAGCTGCATACTGTAGATCCATTCTTGGGAATTCTTTGTGAATAAAATTCAGAGCTTGTTTTGCTATGGCTTCAGGTTCTTCCTGCAAAACGATTTCTTGGGTTTCAGAACCTTGAGAAAATGCTTTTTGTTCGTGCTTTTTCTGGTCGATTTCGCGTTTCATCAACTCTTCTAGAACCAAAGATTTGGCAATCCGAATTTTTCGCTGCTCCTCATTAGGTAGCGTAAATTCTTCTAAGCCATTTGTAAGATAAAAAAGCTCGAAAAGTTTGTAGGGATTTGAACTAAGAAAACTCCTTTGGGTATTGTCCCTAACATCCAAACTCTCTAAAATCTTTTGGGCTATGCTTTCAGGTGTTCCATCTGAAATAAACGAAGGGACTTCAAACTTTTCAGCGTCCACTATCTCGTGCTGAATGTTTTTATTAATTATTTCAGGCTGTTCGATGATCTGGTCTGATTTATTTTCTTTTTCCTGACGGTTTTCCTCGGCGTTGGGTTGTTTTCGTCCATGGCTGAGGGGATTTGTTTCTGAGGAATTGCTCTTTTTTTCTCTTTCAATTTTTTCCAGTTCTCTATCGACCAATGCCTGTAGAAGTTCCAATTTGAGTGTACCAGCGGTGGACAACTGATTCAATTCGATTTTCCCATTATCGAATAGGTACAATTCACAAATTAATGCGGGGATTGGAACGCCTTTGTCAAGGTATTCTTTTTTTGCGTAATCTATTATGTCTTTCATGATTTCCTCCGTTGTTCGATTCCTTATCAACTCTGGATCTTCAGGCTCGTTTGGAATCTGGCATTCTTTTTCAATAAAGCTCAAATCGGGCTTTGGTGTGTTTTCCGCATTTAACGGCAAATCACCTGTTTCTGGTACGTCTTCTCCAAGAAATTTGAAAATCAGGCACATATCTTCCTTAAACATAACGCATTTTTGTTTTATGCATGATTCTTTTAGGAAAGGACAAACGCCGGACATTATTAGTTCTCCATTGGTTTGGTTCAAGTTAATCTCTCCTATGGTATAACAATTACTTATAATTACTTACAAATACAGATAATCCCTAAACATGACTTCGTTAATACGAGTTTAGCAGGATTTAGATGGCGAAACTCAAATTGACGGTAACGCTGGCGCCTGATTTGATTCGGTGGATTGACGTGGAAGTCAAACAGGGCCACTTTGCTGATAGAAGTCATGCGATTCAATTCTCCTTGATGAAAACTAAAGAATTAATTGATAAGGGGCAGATCAAGTTTTAAGTCTCCCAATTAACTGGAAAAATAATTCCAGGTTGTTTATTGTTGAATTGCTTATTTTGAGAGGATAGGTTTTGTAGTAGAATTCCGCCTCTAGGCAGAAAACTACTCCATTTAGGCCTCCTGTAAAGTTTGTAGGCGTACAATTTACAAAAGAAACAACATAATCAAAGGCCCCTGACTGCGCTTTTTCGCATATCAGTGGAATCATGGATTCATCTTCTTTATCTTCAACGAACAGATCGGCAGTTATCCACTGTTTGCGTTCTATAAACCGCTGGCAAGCATTTATCTGGTCCTGGATACTTATCGCTGGGTTTGCTTGCGGGTTTGGGTAAACATAGATTGCCGCTCGAGTTTTGTCGGCATCGACAGCCAATACGCCTTCGGTACTAACCGGAGGTCTTGTTAGATTAATCAGTTCATTCCAGAGACTTTCGTTTGAATTAATCAGTTCAGTGGCACAAAGAGCGTTCTCTTCGGCATTCTTCACTATGTTTGTAGCGGCAGCTAGAAATCGAGGAGTAAGCCTTTGGTTGCTCAGGTCAGCACTCAAAAAAGAGATAGACAGATCAAGTTTTTTAAACAGTGACAGACTCTGTTTTAAAAGTCTCGCGGAATCAATGCATTTATTAGCAATTTGTTTTTCGCAATCAAGAATAGAGAAAGCACTTAGAAATGACTGATTGTCAATTTGGTTTGAGAAGGGTAGTTGTACATCAAGTAAGTTAAATTGTCGGATTTTTTTGATATGTTCTTTCCAAGCATATGTGTTTAGATTGTTAGAAAGATCATGAAGGCTTTGAAGTATAGATGGTAATCTTTCAAGTTGCTTATTAACCGAAGTAGTTTCTTTCTCTTTGCTTTCTGAAGCCTTAGTCGCCTCTTGTTGACTTTCTGTACTTGCTTCGATTTTTCCTTCAATTATTGTCACCACAGTTGTCCTGAGGTCTGACGAGAGTTTTGTAACGGCTTCAGATTGTTTCAATGCCCATTTTCGAAAGTTCTGAGTTTGCTTATGATATTCAACCAGTTCAGCTAACTTATTTTCCACAGACTATTCCTCCAAGAAATCCTTGCTTCGGCTACCTATGCTCGTTTTTGAAACCGGCTGCATAAACCCACTTTGCAATGCTTGCAAATTCATCTCATTCGATTTCGCAGATTCTGAGGCCAAACTCGTCAAACTGACCGAGCAACGAATTATGCTTGATATAACTTGCAATGTTCTTGGTAAGAAGACGACCCATCTAAGATTATCGACTGCCATCAACTGATAATCGATACTTTCCAAGATGTTCAAGCATTTTCTCAGCGCCTTATATGCACTTATTAAGAATCCAAGCGTAACATCCTCTTGAATGAGAATCTGTAGTTTTTGCACCGAGAGGAGGTTTGAAGATAAATCATAAATTGGCGAAGGAAATGAATCTTTTATTTGTTCTTTTACCTCTGTTGACCATGTGTGTAATTCTGAGAAACATCCTATGATGCAGCCAAGTTGCTCCTTGAAGGAACTCAAGACTCTCAGTTCTTCCGCCACATCAAAAGGTGATCCGTCAACTTTTAGTAGGACTAAGTGTTCCTTAGGGTTTGTTTCCGAGAATTCATCTTTCTTAACAAAGCCGATACTTGTTTGAGCCAATCTCGCAGCCAATGAGTCAATTGTGCATGAATAGCTTTCAAGCTCCTGACATATTAAGAGCGCTAACTCAGTTGCCTTTCGGAGCTGTTCATTACGTCTAATGGACCATGTAAATCCCGTATTCTGTCTTTTGTCCCTTACCATCATGTTAAGTCAACTCCTGAGGGTATGCGAAAATTTCTGAACCGGCTTTTTTTTATCTTCACCATGGTAACATAATGTGTGAAGAAATACCAATTCTCCCCAAAACAAGAAAATGTTATTATTGAACTTCATTGCAAGCCAAGAAGTCTTCATAGAATCTAGCAAGTGTATTAGTTTTGTGAATTCTTTCGGGCTCAGTATTACAATTGGCTTGTATTTGTTTAAATCCGGGGTAGCGTCAATTTTGATTATTCTTTCACTCTGCATTAGGCCTTCTATTGGGCAGTAAGTATTTCTATCATCCAACATTATGTTTATACGCCTATATGACTATACGCCTATATGTTTAATGCTTATAAACTTTATGCACATACGCTTATGTGGTTATATGCAATGCCCAAGAAGGACAATACAATCAGAACAACGTTGGTAATCGACGAGAAACTATGGGGCCGCTTTCTAAAATATACTTTTGAAAAGTACGGAAGTGCAAAAAAAGCTTCTGCAGAGATTGAGTTAGCGATCGCTGAATATTTGGAACGACATGAAAAACGACCGTAGGGCGATATCTAATTGATATCAATTCTTTTTCTTTCACCCCAAACAAAAAAATTTGCTATCTATTTGATAGCATCTAAGAGTTTAGGAATTTCATTAAATATCTTTTTGAGATCGTCAATGTCGATTAAATCGCTATTCAGGATAACACTAGAAATAAGGTCCTGACAGCCAGTACAGATACTTATTTTCCAGGCACCGCTAATCTCTTTCAACTCTGTATATTTCCCAAAATATTTCTTCAGCTCTTTTTTCGACCTGTGACAGATCCAACAGCGCAGTTCCTCTTCTTTATCGCTCAATTTTTCACCCCGCTGTCAAAATTATATCATTCTTGTTCGCTGCGGCGCTTGCAAATCCTTAGTTCAAATTCATTAGTCTTTTAACCACATTCATTTACCTTTGATTGGCTTGCGCACAATAAGATCAATAAGCAGAAGGCAGAACTTGTCATTTCCAATTCATGAAAAGGCTCACAGGAATCCTCACAAGTATGGAAAAAGAGAATGTCCCATAGACCCCAGCTCCACCGAAATTACTATTTTGGAAATACTTGCTTTGAAGAGAAGCAGCTGGGCGAAAGAGCTCATTGACAGATTCAATGTTGGAGCAAGTAGAACAGTTTATCCTGCATTAGGTTGCTTAATCGCGAGAGGAATGATTGAACCTGCCGGTAAAGATGTTTGTGAGAGTGAACCTTCAGCAGCGAAGCGTCTACAATTGAGTGAGTACGGCTTGATAGCTGCACTTTACTATCAAAAAAATAGCGAATTTGATAAAAATGAGGCTATAGGCCCAAAGCCGATTCCTAGAACATCTAAAAAGCCCCAAATGAATAACCTCACCAAATGGAAAATGCCTTTACCAACTCCCTTCGCGAAAGAATTAAAGGATAAGACGAAATCTATGAAGCTCAAGTCTCCCACGCTTTGGAGAAAAATTGACGAAGTTGTTGAAACTCATAAAGACAAATTGCCGCTTATTTTAGGTAAATGGAGTTATTTTAAAGAAAATAAATGTGGGGATATAGTCTTGTCAAGTTTAAAATCATTTTTTGAAAAGGATCAAACAATGCCTTATGTTTTTTACAACCAGGGTAATGCCCACCAAAAGATTGTTATTAGCACAGGCTTAGCTCCGCCAATTAAATTTGAAGAACATGTTAAGAGCTTGATTCAACGGCTATATTGTTATGTTCTTTTTCCAGAACCAACTCATTCCCTAGACTATATTTTTGTCTCAGGAATGGAACCTTCTGGATGGGAAGCAACTTTACTTAAAGACAAAGATATCAGAAATTTTATTTACAATCAAATTAAAACAAGAGAGAAGTATCATAAAAAAGAACTCAGGCAGCTTAACTTTTGGATGAAATTCGATAGGATGATAGAAAGCAGCTAAATCCAACACCTGCTTACGTTTTCTTGTTTTGTGACAATCTTTATGGTATTGTTTTCTCGTATATTATGATTAAATGTGTACTTTTTTGAAAAAACTGGTAATATTCTAGCTTATATCAGTTTTCAAGCAATGTCTTGAAACAATGAAAAGGGGTAAACAGTTAATGGACCTCTGCAAGACTCAAAACACTGTAAACATTTCGTTGCTGAAGCGATTTGCTATAGATAAGCTGCCACAATGTCACCCGTTAAAAGTGTGTTTGCTATCAGAAATATCCGACGAAATTCCGACTGACGTTTTCCTGGTAAAAATGCAAATATGGCTGCAATTGGCAAATTGGAAAACATAAAGACATATAAGCATATAGACATATAAAACTGTGGAGAAGTTCAATAATGACGGTCTGGAAAGAAATATTGATTCGAGTAGCTGAACCAGAACTATCTCATTGGGACGAGTGCTGTGCGAAGCACAACCAGACCAGATCAGACTTTCTTAGAAATGCCGTTAGGATCTTCATCGCTAACCCGGACCTTGCAAATGGAATCGTAAAGCAGCCAGTTAATCAAGTAGATATTGCGCCAATAATGAAAGCGATTGAGGAATTAAACAAGAAACTAGAGATTAATGAACAAAATGGTCCGACCTTCGGAAACACTGTTTTCAAAAACTCTTTGGCAAAGCGCAAGGTCTTGGAAGCTGTATTGTTGCAAAAACAAAAAGCTTTGGAATCGCAGGAGACAGTTACAACTTTAGATCAATTGAAAGAAATGCTAAAAGACTCCGACCCCTCGCTTGCACCTTTTATTAATCCTCCTGCTGGAGGCGGTCTATCAATCCTGGACGAAGTCCTTCAAGAATTAAACGGTAAACAAGAACTAACGTGGGATTTTTGTCAAATAATAGAGTTCAAGGAGGGCTATAAATGAACCAAAACTGGAATCTGAGCGCAAAAAGTGACCCGCCGATCTTAGTGAAATATCATGATGAATTAAGGCTTGGTTACCAAACCTGGCAAAATAGAAGAGGCTGCTTGAAAAAACTCGACGCGTTTTTGAAAAAGAGTGGAAAAAGCATTGAGGAGTTCAATTCAACAGATCTTGACGGCTTTTATGCTGAACTTGCTCGCCGCAAAGAAAAAGGAGAAATTAAGGAATGCACTCTCCAGAAATACATCAGAATAGTAAAGATGTTTGCAAAATGGCTTTCAAGACAAGGCTTATTTGTTTCGGACACAGAAACCTGGCTTTCAACTAAAAATGGTAGACTCATTGACTTTAACAATCTTCCACCAATTTTGGTACAATACTATCAGTACGTTTCAGTAAACGGCAGAACAGCCAAAGCGAGACTTTACGCTCTGAGGAGATTTCACGAGTTTCTGGTTAAAAAGCATTCAAAAGGAATTGATAAACTTAAGGCCTCTGACTTGCTTGAATATCTTTCAGAACTACGACAAGCCAAGGAAAAGAAATTAATTTCACAAAACTCAATTCGAGCGTATGCTGTCATAATTAAGATGTTTGCAAAATGGCTCAAAAGAGAGGCGTTGATAACCGTTGAGGAATACAGTAAAATTGAGGAGGATGTTGCTGACGTTCCCCATGAAATCGGCGAAGACCATAGAATATGTGTTAGTGATGAAGAACAAAAGATACTGGAACAAAAACTCACATTACCTTTACAAAAACAGCTTGTTTGGACAGGAAACAATTTCGGCTTTAGACGTCAAGAGTATTGCAATCTCAGAATATGCCATTTAGAAATGGATCGTGAAAAACCAAGAATAAAGATTGAGTTAAGCAAAGGTCACAGCCAGAAAACGCGCTATATTAGGATGTTTCCGACTCAATTAGAGATGTGGAAAAGATGGCTTAACTTCATAAAATTCCTAAATTTGAAACATGACTATGTTTTCTTTCATCCTAAAACCTTAGAGAGGCTCGATAAGGACGGTGTTAGCTATATCTTTCAACAGATTTCTGACATTTCTGGCTTAAAACTATACAGTCACCGTTTAAGATACACTTATGCAGTCAATTTGTTCCGACATGGAGTTGAAGTTCTAATCATAAGCCGATGCCTGGGGCATAGTCGAATAGACACTACCATCAAATATCTGAAATGCCCTGAGGAAGAATTCGACAACAAATTTGATGATCAAACAAAAGGGTTTTTTCATTGACGATGGTATAATCTATGGTCAAATACGGTTATTTGCTTGAAGATACTGATGTAAAGCGTTGGTTTTCTAACCTAGCTGCTGGTTCGCAAATAACAGCCGATGTCTACTTACGAGGGCTCGGGAGATATTGTGAACTAAATAATTCATCTCCTACAAGGATTTTGCAGCAGGCAAATACAAATGAGTTCAGAGATGGCTTCTTAGATTTTGTAAGACAATTAGAAAACCAGCATAAGGCTGGTTCGTACATTATAAGATACAAAAAAGTTGTGTCTTCTTGGTTGGCATATAATGGGATCCAAACAAAGTTGAAAGTGAATATTAAAGGTGCAACTGAAACACCTACACTAATGAATGAAAGAGTGCCGATGAAAGAAGAGCTGGCAAAAATTTTCCGCAATTCCAGCCAAAGATGTCGGGTATCAAGCGTTATGATGGCATACTGCGGTCTTCGACCGGAAAGTCTGGGAGATTATTGTGGCAAAGATGGAATAAGACTTGGAGACTTCAGGGAAGCAAAAATCACTCCAAGTGAAATAATATTCGACAAAATTCCAACATTACTCGCTGTCAGAGGCACACTTAGCAAGGGAAAACATCAATATTTCACCTTTGTGCCTCAGGAAGCAGTTACCTTCATTAAAGAATACTTAGACGCAAGGGCAAAAGCTGGAGAAAAGCTTGCGCCTGACTCACCTTTACTACAAATTGACGCACGAGGAAATTCAAGAAATCTATTTCTAAGAACGGCTTTGGTAACACGAGAGATTAGAAAAGCCATAAGGCATTCGGGGTTTTGCTGGAGACCCTATGTTCTAAGAGCATATTGTGATACAGCATTTGATATAGCCGAAAGTAAAGGACTAATCTCGCATCCTTGGAGAATGTTTTTCATGGGACACAAGGGGGATATTGAGTCGCGATATTCCTGCAACAAAGCGAAACTCCCACCAGATATGGTTGAAGAAATGAGAATGTCCTACAAAAGAACGTCTGCTCTAATACAAACTAGTATTATAGAGCCGTCAACCGAAGAACAAGTCAAAAGGGCATTAAAAGAACAACTACTATTTGTGGCAGGATTTAAGAAAGCGGAAATGGAAAAGATGAACTTAGAGCAAATGAACGCCGAAGAAGTTCAGAATATTGTAAGGCAGAAATTGTTGGGAATTATGTCAAACAATGGGTCAAAACAGAAAGTGATCTCCTTTACCGACTTAAAATCATATATTAGCCAAGGGTTCGAGTATGTTGCTTCATTGCCAAATGGAGAAGCCATAATTAAAATGCCTTTCTAAACGATTGTTTTTGAATGATCTTTAAGAGGAATAGTTAGTCTTTACCAATTAGATTATGATGCGAGAAAAGTCTGTTAGATTGAGTGGTTGGTTTAAGCATGCCAGCGGACATGGATTCGCTTAATAAAAGTGGCGGGCCCGCTGGGATTTGAACCCAGGATTCCCGGCTCCGGAGGCCGATGCCTTAATCCGTGCTAGACTACGAGCCCTTTTCCATACTTCCTAGCTGGACTACCTTCATTTTTGGATACTGTCTAATATGGGTTTTCTGGACTATTTTGATGGATTCCGTTCACTGACCAGTAAACCTTTTTTTCTTTGCGTAAGTAATGCCTGCCTGTCGTGCGATTATAGTTATATTCTTGATAGTCTTCGGCACCCTAGCGAGGTCTCTCTCTTCGAGTTGTGCTAAGAAGGGGTAGACGAGGCTGGGGCTGATTTCTTTTTTGACGCGTCGTTTGAATTGCTGATTATGCTTTAGTCATGGACAGGGTCTTCGTGGAGTATGGTAAGGATTTAGAAGCGGCTGAAGTCGCTAATTAATTCGTCCATTTCTTGGGTTTTTGCCATTTTGCTCGTATGTTGCTTTGTGGATTTATGGTATTGAATGTTTATCAGATATACTATCAACAGCCGGGTGATATGCCGACTGGCTGTTCTTAGTAGCAATATTTCTTGGGATTAATCTGTATTCTAAACTCGCATTCCATGTCTTTTCAAACTGATCTGCTAACATCGAAATCAAACTAGGATGGTTCGTGCAAATTAACGGAGATTCAAACAATGGCTTTCCGGGGAAGAAATTTATTAAAGCCTCGTTTTCGTCAAAAACTGTACCGTTGGATTTTAGTGGTGCCTCAAAGCTAACAAGCTTAAAGTTTGGTTTCTCCAATAAGGACCGCACTTGTTTTGGAAGCTTAGATATACTTTCCAAGTGTTCTATAATTACTCGATATTCTACTCCCCTCGACAAAGCGGCTTCATAGTCTTTAATGCAACACTCGACTATTTGCAGCCAACTGGGCAAAGTGGAAAGAATCCTCACGCTATACTGGGCATTATGATTCTGCCGAGATTTCTCTTTGAGTATCCGCTCTTTCCCTTCAATTATTCTAATCTTGTATTCATCAAGACCCTGAATGTTGTCCGAGAAACTTGAACCCTTTTGAAGAAAAGTCTTAACACTCTTTTTAAGTTCAGTACACTGATTCACTTTAGACGTTAACAATGATTGAAGTCCGATAACCAGAGGAATTGCGATAAACAGGTTAGGAAAACGCACTTCTTTCTCAACCAAACCTTTCTGCTGCAACTCGCTCAACGTACGGTATACTTCCGATCTTGGAAGACCAATGCTTTGAGAAAGCGCACCTGCTTTTGATTCCCCGATTTCCAGCAATGCCAAGTAAAGCTTTGCTTGAGTTACAGTTAATCCAAGGTCTGTTAGAACCTGGGTGCCTGTTTCCTTAAAGGACGAGTGATTCGACCATACGCGCATGCGCTCTGCCCTTAATTTGGTAAGTAGACCTTTTCATATTTAATATCTTCGCATGTTACCGTAGTCTGTCCTAGCACATTATTAAAAATGTTTTTAAAAAATAACATGTTTGAAGCAAAATTGCTTCAACAACAAACTATGGAGAAAATTAAATGCAAGTTGTAAAAAACAAGAATATTGCGTTTTTAATTACTTTGTTTCTGATGCTGACTATCACAGGGACATCCATATTCGTAGCATTACCAACGACTGAAGCGCACGACCCACCAGTGTATATGCCAACCAACGCCTATGTTAGTTGTACACCCCCCGTTATTGGTCTTGGTCAGAATACCGTTATAGTAGTTTGGCTTGACAGAACCTCACCTACATCAACCGGTACGAGCGGTCAACATTTTGCTGGATTCTTGCTGACAATCACAGACCCAGACGGAATCAACTCAACCATTGGACCTTGGAGTACGAGCGGGGCCATGGCAAGCGACTTCAAGACTTTTACTCCCACTAAGCTAGGCAATTACTCAATCGTGTTCAGCTGGCCTGGAGCAGTTATAGAAGCCAGTGATCAGCCCTACGTCAATACCCAACAAGACGTCGGTGATATTTGGATGGCCTCCACAAGCAAACCATGCACACTCACCGTTAACGAGGACCAAGTGCCACAATATCCAGAACCACCGCTTCCAACCGACTACTGGACTAGACCAATTACCAACATAAACCGGAACTGGAACGTTCTTGCAAGTAACTGGCTTCAAGGCACATGGCTACAAAGTAACATCCAGACAGTTGGTACAGGACCCATGAGCGCTCACGTACTATGGGCACGACCTATACTGCCCGCGTTCCCCGGAGGCATCGCTGACGCAAACTATGGGAACTTGAACGCAAACATCGAAGACTATCTAAGCCCATGGGGCGGCTGCATAATCATGAACGGCATAATCTACTACAATACTCCGCAAAACGCAGAGACTCCCCGTTATGGATATTACGCAGTAGACCTCCACACCGGAGAACAGATATGGTACAATAACGGAACAAACCCCATAACAATGGCTACATGGACTGGTGCAGGCGGCGTTACTTCTCCAACTGTACAGTCATATCCAAAACTTACTTGCGGTCAAATGTTGAAGATTGACAACGTAAACGGAAGAGGAGTAGCGTCATATCTTTGGGAAATGGGGCCCGCCACAAGCAAAGATCGCCCAGGATACACTTCATGGTATATGCTGGACCCAAGCACTGGAAACCTCATCTTGACATTGCATAATGTTCCATCCGGTACATCTGCAACCGACGCTCAGGGAGATTTGCTGATATACACCTACAACTCTGCCACAGGAAATATTCTCTGTTGGAACTCAACACAAGCCATTCCCCCAGGAGGTCCATTAGGAACTGGGCAGCAGACTTGGAGACCTGAAATAGGGCAAGAAATCGATACCATGAACAACACCTTGTTTACCCCCGGATCGTGGTCAAATTCCCTTGATGCTGCCACATTAGCAGCGATAAGTGCAGGACCCTTGACGCCGTACTCAATGAACGTTACAGTAGCTAAAAATCTTCGTGGAAGCATGACTATTCTTAAGGATGAAACACGTGAACCAGTTGGAATCTTTGGCAGCCAAGTCAACTCAACATACGTCGGTGGAACTGCAGCTCCTACCGCAGACATGTTCACAGTCTGGAAAGTAACTATAAATGACCACGCAGCGCCCTACAGTCCATACCCTAACCTAGCAGGTACACTAAATAACAACCTTGGGTTCACTGCAACATTAGACTACAATAAAGACATAGCCGTTCCCCTGCCCGGTCATAACTATACGTGGAGTGTTAGCCTTAGCGGGCAAGCTGATCAAGCTGGAGTATTCTTCTTAAGATGCACGCAGACAGGTCAGATTTGGGCATACAGTCTGGATACTGCAAGCCCATTGTGGGGACCAATCGAGGGAATCCAAGGCGGCGACGCAAACGACCAAATGGCGTACTACGGCATAAGTGCCACAGTCTATGAAGACAAAGTTCTTGTCAACACGGGTTATATGGGTGCAATCACTGCGTATGATGTGCAAACAGGCAATTTCCTCTGGCGGTATGTTGCTTCAGCAGCACCTTACAGCTATGAAAGTCAATACAGCGCAAACATGCCACTAAGCCTCGGTAGTATCTGCAACGGAATGATATACACCTGGTCAAACGAGCACTCGCCCACTAACCCACTGTGGCGCCAATCATACACACGATGTGTTAATGCAACCGACGGAACACTGGTGTGGAAGCTATCGACGTATATGATGTTCATCGGCACGCCCTCAGCTATAGCAGACGGCTACCTCGTAACAGCCAGCGACTACGATAACTTGATCTACTGCATCGGCAAAGGACCAAGCGGAACCACAGTTAGTGCGCCACAGGGTGGCATAACCGAAGGAAACAGCTTCACTATCACAGGAACAGTGACCGACCAGTCACCCGGAGCGTTAGCCTTTGCATCTAAATATGGTCTCATGAACGGAGTC
Source organism: Candidatus Bathyarchaeota archaeon (assembly GCA_026014745.1). NCBI lineage: Archaea > Thermoproteati > Candidatus Bathyarchaeota > Candidatus Bathyarchaeota archaeon. The sequence continues at coordinate 320,615 of JAOZHS010000001.1, forward strand.
GCAGCCGTATCCGACGCCAGCCAAGAAGACTACATGATGTACTTGTACGAACAGCAGGTAAAACCAGCGAACGCAACAGGTGTTCAAGTCACATTAAACGCCCTTGACCCTAACGGCAACTTCATCGACCTCGGCACAGCAACAACCGATGTAAACGGATTCTACTACCTCCAAGTTGATCCAAACATGCTTGGAGCTGGCGCAGGTACATACAAAATCATCGCTAACTTTGCAGGCTCCGAATCTTATGGCTCATCAACTGCAGAATCTGCCTTCACTATTAACTCTGTCGCACCAACGCCAACAGCAGCGCCCGTACAAGCTCAGCCAAACACAGAGCTATACATTATCGGCGGAGTAATAGCCATCATTATTGCAATCGCTATAGGCTTCACCATAACAATCCTTGTGCTTAGAAAGCGACCCTGAGGAACAAAAGTTCCTCTTTTCTTTTTTTAATGTAAACCTTTAGGTGTATTAGTAAAGTATCATAAAAGGTACAATGCAGCAGACGTCTCCACAAGCTTTCTGTTAGAAATTTAATATTGAGTTGGTTCCGAAAAGAAAAAAAGAAGATGCGCTACACAGAGAAAAAACTAATGACGATGTCCCCACTCGAAGTCATTCAGCGCTAGACTACGAGCCCACATGCGAAACAAACAAAACTTTTTTTTAAAGCTAACCTTCTCATTCCTGAATAAGTTCTTCGTCTATCCACCAAGCTTTCTTTTTGCCTGATTTTTCACCCGCGTAATATTCGATTATTGCTTTTCCAGCTTGTTTTTTGGAGGTTTTCTGGATGCGCTGCAGCCGATTTAAGACCAGCCAACGGTTGGTTTTAAGGTATTCAGCTAATTCGGGGGTGGTGGCTGATTTGTAATGCATGAGGTAGTCGATTATTTTGTGGTCTAATTCGTCGACTCCGTATTGGTGAGGGTTGATTTTGCCATGTTGGAATGTCAGGATTTCGAGTTCGGCTAGGTACATGCGAATTTGCCCAAACTCTTCTTCGAGTCGCTCCATGCGCTGCTGTAGAGCTAAAAGGGTGTTGGGTTTGGGGGTTTTCTGCAGTTTCTCGTTAATGGCTTCGCGGATAAACGTGCTTCGGTCACCTTCAGGGATCCGTAGCGCCATTTCTTGGTAGACGTCTTCAGGTAGTTTGACGGTTACGACTCGGACTTCACTCATGCCTATGCCTCGCCTGCTTTTATGGTTGTTTTATTATTTCATAGTTTCCCCAAAAAATTTAATCAATCCAAAAGGATTGTTGCCTTCAGATAGTTAAAGGCTACTCTGCTATTGGAACAGCCTTTTAAACGTTGAAACAATAATAATTAAATTATAGAAAACGTAAAACAGATACGGTGACAAATGTGACTGATTGGTCCCAAAGACAATTACTTATCTTGGCTTTTGACCACCGAGCGTCATTTTTAGAAAAAATGTTTGGAATCAAGAATCGCCAACCAACCCCTGAAGAAAAACAGCAAATACAAGATTACAAGCAAATCATTTTTGAGGGCTTCCGATTAGCCATCAAGAAAAACGTCCCCAAAAACATCGCTGGCTTACTCGTAGACGAAGAGTTTGGCAGCGGCGTTTTGCGTCAAGCAAAGAAGGACGGTTTAATGTTTGCTATGCCCACCGAAAAGTCGGGGCAAGACGAATTTGACTTTGACTACGGCGAAGACTTCGCCAAGCACATTGAAGAATTCGATCCCACTTTCTCAAAAGTTCTTGTACGCTACAACCCTGAAGGCGACGCCGAAATGAATAAGAGACAACTGCAAAGGCTAAAAAAACTCAGCGATTACCTCCAAAAAACGAACCGCCCCTTCCTCTTTGAACTCATCGTTCCCTCAACGCCCGCCCAGATGCAGAAACTCGGCGGATCCAAAGAAAAATGGGACCTCGAACTGCGCCCTAAACTCATGGTACAATGCCTCAAAGAAATCCAAGCGGCAGGAGTAGAACCCGCCATCTGGAAACTCGAAGGTGTCGATAAACCTGCAGATGCTGAAGCCGTGGTTAAACAAGCGCAGAGTGGTGGCAGAAAAGTCGGCGTCATCACGTTAGGTCGTGGTGAATCCAAAGAGAAAGTGCAGGAATGGCTCACAGTCGGCGCAAAAATCCCCGGCATCATCGGATTCGCTGTTGGTCGTACCATCTTTTGGAATCCGCTAGCAGACTATAAAGCAGGCAAAACCAGCCGTAGCCAAGCAGTTGAAGCAATCGCCCAAAACTATAATGAATTTACAGAGTTATGGTTAAAAGAGTGTAAACGGTGAACAAAGCATGACATCTCTTAGATCTTTATCTCCCTCGATGATTAGAATCACGACTGCTGGCGCAGTCGGAGCCGCTCTCCACATCGGCAAAGGTGACCCTGATAAAGTGGATCAAACCGCCCTTGACTTTTCACGTGCAGTCCTCAACCAAACTGAAGTTGACGGAGAAGTAATCTGTTGCGAAGGTCCCAAAGACAATGCACCTGCCTTTAACAACCGCGAAAAAGTCGGTACTGGCAACGGTCCCAAAGTTGAATTTGTCATAGACCAAGTCGACGGCACAACCGCCACTTCTAAAGGCAAAAAAGACGCAATCTCCGCATTAGCATGCGCCCCCGCAGGCTGCCTACAAGTCCTTCCCGACGACGGCTATTACTTCAAAGTCGCAACCAACGGCATAGCAAAAGGCAAAATCAACCTCGACATGTCAATTGAAGAGATCGTTGAAACAGTCGCTAAACTCAAACATCGTCCTCTTGCAAACTTCACTGTTATTATGCTTGAACGGGAACGCCATGCTGAATTGCTTGCGAGCCTCCGCAAGATGGGCGTACGTATAATTCTCATCACTGACGGAGACATCGCAGGTTCCATCGTTACATGTCTGCCCGATTCCGGTGTAGATTTGCTTGTCGGCGCAGGTGCTGGCGCAGAAGCTACAATTGCAGCCACGGCTGTTAAGTGTCTTGGCGGCACTATGCTGGTCAAAGTTTGGAAAGGAAAAAGCGATGATCCCGAACGTATGGCACGACTCAAAGCTGCCGGTGTAGATGTAGAAAAAACCTACACGGAAGACGAACTCGCAAAAGGGAACCAAATGATTTTTGCCGCCTCAGGCGTTACCAAAGGTGAAATGCTTGATGGTGTACGCTTCACCGCTTCTGGAGCAAAAGTTCAGTCTTTATGCACAAGGTTGCCCAGCGGAACAATCGAGTGGTCCCAGACTATCCTTAAATTCAAAGACCACCCCGTCTACGGTCAAATAACCTAGACGAACAATTTTTTCTTTCTTTTTTAAAAAAATAATCCGACTAACCCGTGAGGTTTAGTGGTTGTGATTATGTTCTTCAGGCAAGACTTGTCCTGTTAGTTCAGCGAGTTCAAAGTAGCGTTGCTCTGTTATGTGTGCCAGTTGTGTCTGTAGCTCTTCTGCTGTTGTGTATTTGCGTTTTAGCAGGGCGGTTTTTTTAGCGAGTTCCTCGTCGCCTAATCCCTTAAACCATGCTTCGAAGTCTCCGCGTTTCATATGAAAATCTATGGAGGCTACGTCGGCTCGGTTTAGTTTGTGTGCGAAGTCTCGCAGGCTGTGGGCATGGATGCCTAAAGGTTTGCCTACTGCGATGTAGAATTCGAATGCTTTATCGTGTGGTGCATAGGCTAAGATGTCGGCGGCTTTTTCTTTGGTGGTTTCTGGGATGCCTATTACTGTTTTTCCTTTGTCTGTTATGGCGTAGAGTCCTTTCTCGGGGCAACTTACGTAGCCCATGCGGGTGAGTCCTAAAAGGTGCATCATGACTGGCTGGAATTCTCTGTTTGCGTTCTTAGCGATTTCCGCTGCTTTTTGGGGTTTATCGCTTAGGAGCATAGTTTCCAGTATTTCTTGTTTAATAGGTGATAAACTCATAACTCGCACCTTACTGTTATTTAGTGCTAATGTCGAACGGTCTAATCAAACTTTTCGTCGTAATATCCAAAGAAGCGATGGGTCGCCTGCTTCTTGGTCGGCATAAGTAAAGTTTTAGTAGACAGATAAAATATTGCTAAATGATAACTGGTGACTTAAAGGACATGAAGCTCGCTGTTTTTGTTTATGAGTACCCGCCAAAAATTGTTGGCGGATTAGGAACCTACGCCGCGGAGATTACCCGAAAATTCGTCCTAAATGACCATGACGTCACGGTCTTTACAATGAATGATGACGCAGGTTCCTTACCGACTAGAGAAATCTGGCGTGGTATAGAAATTCATCGCCCCCTCCACATTGACGTTTCTGACTCGTTGCCCGACGTAATCGCAGATGACATAAAGAAGTGGGGTCGAGGTTTGCATCTCTTTGGCAAGCTCATGGTTTACAATTACCTCTCTGCCGCCAAGTTGATCAACGAATTAATCAAGAAAGAAAACATGAAGTACGATGTTGTTGTGGCGCATGACTGGCTCTCTGCGATGGGCGGCGTCACCGTAAAACGTGAAACCAATTTGCCCTTTGCCTTCCATGTCCACTCAACTGAGAAAGGCCGCACCATGGGCACAGGCTCAAGCGTAGTCAGCAACATCGAGTTGCGGGCAGGCAAAACTGCTGACATGGTTGTCACGGTTTCTTATGCCATGAAAGATGAGTTGATTCAGCTTGGTTTTCCGCGCGAAAAAATCCAAGTCAGCTACAACGGTGTAGACCCCCAGAAGTATGACCCTGCGACGGTTAACAAAGAAGACATTAAACGTATTCGTGCTAAATATGGACTCAAAGACGACGAAATCATGATTCTCTTTCTTGGGCGTCTCGTCGGGGTTAAGGGCGTTGACAAACTCATCATGGCTATGCCCCATATTCTGCCTAAAATTCCAAAAGCAAAGCTGGTTATTGTGGGCGTTGGGGACCTTCAAGAGTATCTGACAAACCTGACTCGTACCATTCGACTGGATGAATACGTGAAATTTTGCTTTGATTTCATCCCTGAAGAGGAACGTATCCTTCACTACGCAGCCTGCGATATCGCGGTGTTCCCAAGTCACTATGAACCCTTCGGTATTGTAGCTCTGGAAGCTATGTCAATGGAGAAACCCGTTGTTGTCGGCGCCGCAGGCGTCAGTGGCATGCGCGAAATCGTTATCTGCACTGGTGAAGAACAATGCGGTTACCACATTGACCCCAACAACCCCTCCGACATCGCTTGGGGAGTTGTTAACGCTCTGCAAAGCCCTGAATACGCCAAATGGCTGGGCAAAAATGGCAGAAAACGAGTCCTAGCCGAATTCACTTGGAACCGCATAGCCCAGAAAACAATCGAACTCTACGAATCAATCGCTAAACGGTGAGTGCTTGAGTTTTGGCTCTGATTTAAAGCAGCGCGTTGCACGTGAAGCTGCTACTCTGCTTTATTTTGGAGCAGAAAAAGAATACAAACAAGCCAAACTCCATGCGGCAGAAACGTTGGGAACCCATTTTTTGCCTTCTAACCTCGAAGTTGCCCTAGAACTTGATAAGGTGGCCGAAGAAAACGAGGGTTCCAAACGAAAGGAACGCCTAGTGGAGATGCGCAAGGAGGCGCTAGAGGTTATGCGATTGGTGGAGGCGTTTTGCCCAGTTTTGATTGGGAGCGTGTGGCGGGGAACCATCAAGCAAGGTAGCGACATCGACATCGCCGTTTACACTGACAGCACCGAAGACCTCTTGAAAACGCTTGAAAGGGGTGACTTTAGGGTTTCTCGAACTGCTTGGACAACCGTTAACAAACATGGCATTACCCATTCATCTTTTCACGTTTATACCCAAACCCCTGCGGGTCACGGTCTTGAAATTGTCGCCCGCGCCGCCGAAGAAGCAGGCAAAAAACGACGATGCGAAACATTCGGCGACGAACTCAAAGGCCTCAACCTGCGTGAACTCCAAAAAGTCCTCGGCACAAACCCCACGCAACAATTCATCCCCCTGTAATTCTCGCAAAATCTGCTTCGTCATCAAAAAAACACATAAACATCCTTTTCCATTCTTTAGTTGAAAATTGATGCGCTATGGCCATTGACAAAAAAGACATCAAGAAAATGTTTCCTAACCTTTATCGGGAGCTTGAAGCAAGTGAAAATAAAGTTTCTATAGATGCCGTGCGCAAAGACGTACTAACAGCGGAGGAAGAAGCCTCTGGTGAATCCTGTGAATGCGAGGAATGCGCCGAAGGAGACGAAGCCTCTGACTTGCACGTGGAGACGCCAGATAAACTGCGGCATTTTACTCCGCAGGCAGTTGATTTTCTTCGTCGATGTGATACTACAGCTCAAGCTGAAGAAATCATTGCTTATTTAGAAAAGAAGGGTGAAATCTCCGCAGAGTATGCTTCGAAGCTACGGGGTCAACTCAAGAAGGATGGTGTTCGTAGTTTTGGGCCTAAAAAAGAAGAGTATTACTACTTTAAAGAAGGCGGTCTCTGTTAGAAGTTTTCTGTTTTTAAGTAGTTGCTAGAGTTAAACTTTGCTTGCTATAGAGCTTATTGAAATTTTGCGGTGCAGGGAGGTCTGTTTCTTTGATGAATGCTACTTCTACTCGTTCAACGCCATCTATCCGTTTTACGGTGTCAACTAGCTTCATTATGCTGTTTAAGTCCGTGACAAAGGCGATGGCAAGTATGTCAAAGGCGCCGATTATCTCGGTTATCACCACTATGTTTATGATTTTTTTAAGCCCTGATAAGGTTGCAGCTTTGGTTTGATTTGGCGAATTTGTTATCATCAGGAAAGCTTTGCCTTGGTATCCTAGTTTTGAGGGGTCTATGGATAGGGCGCATCTGGTGATTATGCCGTCTTTCTTCATTTTGTCGTATCGGGAGATGACGGTTTTGGGTGAGACACCGATTTTTTTTGCTATAGTCGCAAAGGGTGTTTGGGCATCTTTTAGCAGTTCGCTTAAGACAAAATAATCGAGTTTATCCACTATCTTTTCTCTTCCTTTGGTTGACAGTCGATATTTTCAAAAGCCATAAACGGCATAGAGGTCCAAACGTTAATTTCGACTTTTTGCACACCAGGGAGCCGTTTAATGGAGAACGAAATTTTATCTAGTTCGTTTATGCTTTCAGCGTGGATTGCTGCGATTAAATCGTATTTTCCGACGCTTGATGATATTTGTATTGTGTTTATGTTTTTTTGTACTGTTTGGATTACTTCTTCAAAATTACTTTTTAGGTTGATTCCGACTGTGGCGACGATTGGTATTTTGAGTTGGTCTAAGACTGGGAAAAGGGTTGCGCCACCGTTTATTACGCCCATTTGTTTTAATCGTTTGATTCGGTTAAGGATGGAGACTGAGGATATGCCGCATTTTTTTGCTATGTCTTTTAGGGGTGTGCGGGCGTCTTTTAGTAGGGTGCGGATTATTGTGGCGTCTGTCTCGTCGATTTGTGTTGTATGATTCATTTCGGTTTAGGTTGTGGGTGCTTGCATATTAAACTTTTCAGTGTTTCCTCTGTGTATATTAAGACACATGGGTAAAATAATTAGTGTTTGATTGGTTTTTATTTAATACATTTTTCTTTTTTTTTATTGTTTATGCAAAAACTTATATGTTTTAAATTCGCTTAGCGCTGAATTGAGGAGATACATGCAATGCAATATAAAAAAACTAAAGTGTTAACTCTATCAACCGTATTGCTGATAGTAGCACTAATGTTACCTATGATAGCACAACTCCCAACCACCAAAGCAGGCGACATCCCAACATACGCATTCCTAGCCGCTGCACCCAACCCAGTCGGCGTAAACCAAGACTGCACAATCAGTTTCTGGCTAAACGAATTCCCACCAACAGCCAATGGCGCTCTAGGTGACCGATGGGAAAACATGAAACTAGAAGTCACAAAACCCGACGGCACCACAGAAACCTTAGGACCTTACCGGTCTGACCCTGTAGGCGCATATTATATCACCTACACTCCAAAACAAGTCGGCAACTACACAATGCAATTCACTTTCCCTGGCCAAAACATCACTGGCACCCGATATGGTCAACCAATTAACAACTACTACAAACCCAGCGAAAGCCGGGTATTAACCCTTGAGGTTACAGAAGAACCCGTAGCCCACTGGCAATCAACACCACTACCCACCGATTACTGGACCCGACCCATCGACTCTAACAACCGCGAATGGTACCAGATTTCAGGAAACTGGCTATTCAAAGGTTATGACACAAGCAAGGCCTTCACAGCTCAAGGCTACAACCCCTACACAACCGCACCCAACACAGCTCACATCGTTTGGACCAAAGAAATCGCTTTCGGCGGCGAAGTCGGCGGATTTGATGAAAGCACCCAATACTACACTGGCTTATCTTACGAAGGAAAATGGAACCCACCCGTAATCATGCAGGGCAGACTATACTACAACTTGCCATTAGCTAACAGTCCAAGTGGAGGCACATTCGCTTGCGTAGATGTACGCACCGGAGAGACACTGTGGACCGCAACTGGATCCATAACAAACGGCCAAATATTTGACTATGAGTCACCAAACCAACACGGCGCCCATGCATACCTTTGGAACTGTCCTTCAAGCTGGTGGGGACCCGCATCAAACTGGACAATGTATGACGCGTTCACAGGAACGCAACTGCTGACATTCTATAACACACAAAACCCCGGTGTTATCACTGCTTCCGAAAACGGCGACTTGATATGCTATGTTCTCAACGCCCAAGCCAACTGGCTTGTGAAATGGAACAGCACTAAAGCTATTCCAGCAGGACAAAGTGGCTGGAGTTGGAGCGTCTCTAGAGGCGCAAGCTATGACTGGAATACCGGAATCGAATGGAACACAACAATCCCTGATGTTGCAGGTTCACAAAGCATAAACCGATATTCTGACAACAAACTCTGGGCAAGCAGCTTCTTGATGAGTGAAGTTCCACCAATCACCGTGGACGTAACTTATGACGTAAGCAACGAAGCCAAAGGCACACAGCTCTCAGTAAAGAACCACACCGACATGATTGACCCCGGCCAATACGCAGGTGGCATCGGACCAATGGGTGAAGGAGTCTACACAATATACTCCAAAGAAAAACTCCAATGGTATGCCTACGACGTCGAAACAGGCGCACGTGTTTGGGGCCCAACTGAACGGTATGACAACGACTGGGGTATGTATGTCTCAGTCCTTGGCGGAGAAGCATGGATAGCTGAAGGCAAACTGCTCGCACAAGCATACGACGGATGCATCCACTGCTTTGACATAACCGACGGCAGTGAACTATGGACTTACTATGCAGGAAGCGCAGGATTCGAAACACCCTACGGAACATATCCATTCTACAGCGGACCCACCATTGCTGACGAAAAAGTCTACTCAACCACTGGTGAACACTCTCCAGGTGACCCATTATGGAGAGGCGAAGCAATTCACTGCGTTGACCTAAACACAGGCGAAGGCATATGGAACATCTCTGGCTGGTACACTGGTCCAGTAGTAGCAGATGGCTACCTCTTGACACTCAACGGCGCAGACAACAGAATTTATTCCTTCGGCAAAGGCCAAACTGAAACCACTGTCACGGCGTCTCCAAAGGTTTCAACCTTCGGCGACGGAGTCCTAGTTGAAGGAACCGTGATGGACCAATCCCCTGGCGCATCAATGAACACTCCTGCCATCGCAGACGAATACATGTCTGAATGGATGGAGTACATCTACATGCAGCAATCAAAGCCCTACAATGTCAAAGGTGTCGAAGTCGTCTTAGAGACAATCGATCCTAACGGCAACTACTATGAACTCGGTACAACCACAAGCGACGAAAATGGCATGTTCAAGTACATGTTCACACCCGAAGTCCCCGGCGAATACACCATCATTGCTTCATTCAAAGGCTCAGACTCTTACTTTAGCTCCCTTGCAGAAACTGCCATAGGCGTTGGCGATGCACCTACACCCGCACCAACAGAAGCTCCAGTAGCAGCTCCAATGACTGACACCTACGTCTTAGCATTCGGTAGCGCAGCACTAGTTGCCATCATCATCGGCTTTGCAATCTTAATCCTGATGGCTCGCAAACGATAAACAAAACCAAAATCCATCCCCCTCTTTTGGGGGAACCCAATATTTTTTATTTGTCTTAATTATAAATTACCGCTGAGGTTTCACTTTGAACACCACTAAATTAGGCATTTGCGTTTGTTTAGCTATAGTCCTATCTTTTGCTGTGGCAGTCGTTGTTGAAGCCGCGCCGACTTTGAGCACAAGCTTCTACAAAAACAACGGCTACGGCATGGGCAACGACATGAGCGGAGAATGGACTCTCAATACCTCAGTCTCTTCAGACGTTGCATATGTGGAGTTCTATTTAGATGACCAACTCCAGTTAAATGCAACCTCGGCTCCTTTCAGCTGGCATTTTAACACCAGCAGCTTCACCGAAGGGCAACACAATTTCCACGTAATCGCCTACGATGCCCAAGGTGCATCAGACGATGTAGCTTTCACGCGTAACTTTGTAGGTTTCCCCGTTGACTTTGTCGTAATCATAATTGTCGTTGTGGTGGTTGCTGTGATTGTTTCTTTGGCAGTGCTGCTGTATAGAGTAAAGCGGCAAGATGCAAAAAGGAACAACCAATAACCTTCCACAAACTATTTTCTCCAAAAATAGGTCCCCCTACGGGAGGGGGTGGATACCCCTATCTATCTCTACTCCAAAAAATGGAGTTAGATTTTTTTGGTGTTAACCGCATTTTCTAGAGCCGAGACGCCGGGCAGTTTTTTACCCATCAAAAACTCGATAAGTGCGCCGCCTGCAGTGCTGATGTAGCTGATTTTTTTGGTTAAGCCATATTCTTGGATAGCTGCAATGGTGTTTCCGCCGCCAGCTAAACTGAATGCTTTGCTGTCCGCGATGGCTTGGAGCACTTTTTTAGTGCCATAGCAGAACTGTGGGTTTTCATAAACGCCCATGGGTCCGCTGACGACGATGGATTTGGCGGTGGCGATGATTTTGGCGTAGTTTTCTACTGTTTGGTGACCTATGTCGTAGATGGGGTAGTCGGTTGGCAGTTGGGTTATGGTAACTTCTTTGCGTACGCCGCCGAAGTCAAGCGCAACGTCAACTGGAACCACGATTTTGTCGCCGTACTGCTCAATGAGGCTCTTGATGCCCGGCAAGTACTGGGTGAGTTCTTTTTTGGCAAGAAACTCCACGACACCTTTTCCTAAACTGACACCTTTCGCCGCCAAAAACAGCTGCGACGTAACCCCCCCGACTAACACGTAGTCTGCAATGCCGTTTGAGAGAACGTATTTGCTGATTTCAAGGCTGTCGTCGGCTTTGGCGCCTCCCATCACATAAACGCAGGGTTTCTCAGGTTTCTCCAAAGCTTTGCTTAAGGATGTTAATTCGCGTTCCATGATGCGACCCGCCGCAGAGGGCAAAACAGCCGTGAACCCAACCATCGAGGCATGGCCGCGGTGTGCAGCTGAAAATGCATCGTTAACAAACAAATCGGCAAGTGGCGCCAGATTCTGCACTAATGGAGTTTTTGATTGTTGCTCGGGCGTGCCGTTTTTGGTTTCTCCCTCCCAGCCCCGTACGTTACCTAAGACGAGGGTTTCGCCGGGTTGGAGGCTTTTGATGGCGGCTTGAGCTTGTTCGCCGAAGATGTCATCGACGTATTTTACTGGGCGTTGAAGAATCTGCTGGAGGATTTCGGCGTGTTGTTTTAGGGGAATAAAGTCATCGTCGCCTTTGCGTCCTTGATGCGCTATCACCACGGTTTTGGCGCCTTTCTCAGCTAGTTCTTTTAGCGTGGATTCCGCGTGGGCTCGGATGCGGACGTCGCTTGTGACGTTTTTGGTTTTCGGGTCAATTTCGGAGTTAAAGTCCACTCGGACAAGGACTGTTTTGTTTTTAACGTTAAAATCGTCCAGTGTATGGTATTTCGCCATTAACGTTTACCTTCTAATCTTTAAAAATGAAAAGATTGGGAATTTAAGTTTGATTCCCACTTTAGAGGTTGGCTTTTTGGGCAATCAACTCTATGAAGTCGACCATGCGGTTGCTAAAGCCCCACTCGTTATCGTACCAAGCGAAGACTTTAACAAAGTTGCTTTTCTCTCCCAACACCATTGTTAAACCTGCATCGAATACGCTGCTATAGGTGCTGTGCAGTACGTCGGTGCTCACGATTGGGTCTTCAGTGTATTGGAGGATGCCTTTGAGTTCGCCTTCAGCGGCTTTTTTCATGGCTGCGTTGATTTCTGCCTTGGTGACTTCTTTTCCCAAAACCGCAGTTAAGTCCACGATGGAGACATCTGGAGTTGGAACACGAAGTGAGTACCCATTCATTTTGCCTGCGCAAGAGGGCAAAACTTCTCCGATGGCTTTAGCAGCGCCAGTGCTGGTCGGGATGATGTTTATGGCTGCTGCGCGTGCGCGACGGGGATCTTTGTGGACGATGTCTTGGACTTTTTGGTCGTTAGTGTAGCTGTGGCAGGTAGTCATCAATGCTTTCTCTATACCGAAGTTTTCAACGAGTACTTTACTTATGGGTGCTAAGGCGTTAGTGGTGCAGCTTGCGTTGCTTAGAATGTTGTCGGTTTGGTGGTTGTAGGTTTCTTCGTTTACGCCGAGTACGATGGTGCAGTCAGGGTTTGTGGCTGGCGCGGAAACGAGCACTTTTTGGGCTCCTGCCGCGAGATGTTTGCTTGCGCCTTCCCGATTAGTAAACAGCCCTGTGCTTTCAACAGCTAAATACACGCCCAGCTGTTTCCAGGGCAAGTTTGCGGGGTCCCTTTCTTGGAGACATTTGAGGACTTTTCCATTCACGACCATGTCGTTACCTTGGACTTCTACAGTTCCGGGGAAGTGTCCATGGACTGAGTCATATTTTAGCAGGTGAGCGTTAGTTTTTGCATCTGCAAGATCGTTCACCGCAACGAAATCAATGTTTGCATTTTTTTCGATGGCGGCTCGGTAGAGCAATCTTCCGATTCTGCCGAACCCGTTAATTCCAACTTTAATCTTCGCCATTAAATAATCACCAAGTTTCGGTGAGGTTCTAAAACAGACAAAGTTAATTAATTTTTTCCAACCCAAACAGACAAGACAATGGTTGCTATAGATGTTTGCAATTCAATCAAGCCATTTCATTTCGCCAAATTTTTCTCCTGCAACTCTCAATAAAACTTTAAGCTCCAATGATAATTGGGTTCTGAAAAGTTTTATGGGATAAAACGCTATGCCGAAAGCAGTGCCTGTAGGTTTTGGTTAACGTTTAGCAAGTTTTTTGCGATGTAGTCTGGTTGTAGTTTGATTGATTGAAGGTCTTTTAGCTTGTTGAACTGTGATGGCACAAACATTGCTTTCAACCCCGCTTCTTTGGCGCCTTGGATATCCTCAATGGGACTATCCCCGATGTAGATTGCCTCTTCTGCTTGCACCTGAAGGCGACTAAGGGTGTCTTGGAAAATTTTACCGCTGGGTTTACGCCACCCATTCTCCTCTGACACCACAATTACACTGAAATATTGGCTTATGCCGATTCTTCGAAGGCTCTTATGAATGACGGGTGCATAGGTGAAGTTTGAGATCAATCCCACTTTGCATCTGCTGATAGTTTGGTCAAGGAGTTTTTTTGCTCCAGCCCGCAACTCAAGTGTGTCAATGAAGGCTTGGAAAAAGACGTTAAGCGCCGCCTTCATATGTGCATCCTCTTTTGAAACGTCAAACCCCAATGACTGTAGAGCTTCTGACACCCAAATTGCATTGGTCACTTCGCGGTGCTCTTCATAGCGGACTCTGCGGTACTTCTGATGCGCCAAATTGTAAGCGTCCAAAAACTGTTTCTTCTCGGTTTCAAACCCCTGTGCCGCTAAGGCGGAGTGTAGGGTGTCTTCTGAGGCTGACATGCTGTAGCCTTTGCAGTTCACCAAGGTTCCGATGTAGTCAAAAATCACTGCTTTAATGGGCATGGCGTTTTCCTTTAGCTGCAGTTTTTTTGATGTCAGTTAGTGCTGTTCCAAGCGCGGTGGATAATAATTGTTTGGGTTTTCCTATAGCGTCTTCTACTTTTGGGTCGTAGGGTATGGAGCCAAGGTAACTTAGCCCAAGCTTTTGAGTTTGGGTTCGGATGGCGTCGGAGGGGGTTTGTTTCATATTTTCAATGACGCCGATGATGCTCATGTGGAGTTCGTATAGCAGCCGTGCCTGTTTCTTGACAACTTCAAACGCTAACAGCGACGGCGTTGTAACTATGAGAAACTCGATGCGCCTAACCAGTCGCACTAAATCCAACACGGCATCTCCTATGCCTGGTGGCATGTCAATAATGAGATAGTCCAGTTCGCCCCACTGCGTAATTGCAAGTAACTCGATAAGCGCATTGGAGACGTCGGCGCCACGCAGAGGTGCGGGATTGTCGCCAACAAAGTAAACCAGCGACATGTACTCTAAACCCTCCAGTGTTGGGGGGATGAGGCCGCGGTCTTCTTTGGGCTGAAGGTTGTTTGGGGCGCCCAAAATGATGTGAGTTGAGGGTCCTGTGAAGTCAAGGTCAAATAAGCCGACACGGCAGCCTTCCTCAGCAAGTGACAACGCTAACCCGGTGGCGACCATGCTTTTGCCGACGCCTCCTTTGCCGCTGGAAACAGCGATAATTCGTCTTATTTTGGATAAACGGGTTTCAATTACGCTTGTTCGGGGGTCAATCGCCATTATTTAACCCCTTTTATGTCTTGAAGCCAAACTCCGCGTCCAGTCTCGATTTCAAAGTCGGGGCTGCCACATTTAGGGCACTTGACGTATGTGTGTGCGGCTTCAGGCACAAAATGAATCGCTTCCGCGGTGGCTTTATCGAGGCTCTTTAGGCTAAACTGCCATTTTTCTCCGCAGACACGGCATTTAAGCGTGGATTTTGCCTTGAGGATGTGAAATTTTGTGTCTGCAAACAAACCGTCTTTTAGTTGCGAGAGCGCAAACCGCAAAATCGGCGGCTCCACCTGTTGGAGTTCCCCCACTTTGATGGTAACTTCCGTAACTGACTCTAAGTCTTCCTGCAAAGCTATCTGCCTAGCAGAAGCAAGAATCGATTCAGCCAGCGCCCATTCATGCATACACAATTAGGCTAAACGGAGCAATAAAAAAATATTGCACAGAACACGTTTTGGCTCATCGGGTAATTTCTTGCAGCTTCGAGTTTTCAAAATCCAATATGCCTCTTTAGCCGTGGCTGTTTAGGAGGCTTCTCAGCAAAGCCTTAAAATGGTGTGGTGCCTCGTAAGGAATGAGGCTTTCACTGTGCGAGTTATAGCTGACCTCCATATTCATGGCCGATTTAGCCGAGCAACCAGCGAACAAATGAGCATTTCTGAAATTGCAAAATACGCCCAAATCAAAGGCCTAACCCTCGTCGGCACAGGCGACTTTACCCATCCTGAGTGGCTAAAAGAAATCCAAGGAGCCACCACCCCCGACGCCGATACAGGTCTGCTTAAGCTTGCGGCTTCTGATTCGCCAGTGCGGTTTATGCTTCAAACCGAAGTCTGCACCATATTTGACTACAAAGGCGAATCCAAAAAAGTCCACCACGTCATCCTAACCCCCAGCATAGAAACCGCCACCCAAATCAACGAGCGTCTCCAAAACTTTGGCAGTTTAAGCGCCGACGGACGCCCCATCCTTGACGTGTCCGCGCCTCAACTTGTTGAAGAAGTTATGGAGGCTTCAGGGGATAACATGGTTTTTCCTGCGCATGTTTGGACGCCTTGGTTTAGCATCTTTGGCGCCTTTAGCGGGTTTGACACGGTTGAAGACTGCTATCAGGACATGGCTAAACATATACACGCGCTCGAAACGGGTTTGAGCAGTGACCCGCCGATGAATTGGCGCCTAAGCAAACTTGACCGTTACGCCTTGCTTTCTAACAGTGACTGCCACAGCTTTTGGCCTTGGCGTATCGGCAGAGAAGCAAACGTGTTTGACCTCGAAAACTTCTCCTACAAAGCCGTTATCGATGCTATAGCCGCCAACGACCCCGCAAGATTCAGGTTCACCATCGAAACCGACCCTGCCTATGGCAAGTACCACTGGACGGGACATCGAAACTGTAAAATCTCCATGTCACCCCAAGAAGCCATCAAATTCGGTAACGTTTGCCCCGTTTGCCGCCGAAAACTCACCAAAGGCGTCGAACAACGAGTAGAAGAACTCGCCGACCGCCCAAGCGACTATAAGCGTGAGGTTGCGCCAGGTTTTCTGCGGTTACTACCCCTCTCTGAGGTGATTGCGGCGGTACTTGGAACAGAAACCCCCTCCACACAGGCAGTCTGGAAAAACTACAATCTGCTAACCGCAAGGTTTGGCAACGAATACTCGGTGCTCATTGATGCTCCCTTAGACGCGATGGCTCAGGTTGTGGACCCCGCTGTAGCGAAGGCAGTTGTGAATGTCCGCGAGGGCACCGCGAAGGTCACGCCGGGTTACGATGGAGTTTATGGACAACTGGTTTTGGGAATCGAAGCGCAGAAAGCTAAGCCTAAGCCGCCTGCTCCGCCTAAAGTGCAGCAGAGAAGTATGAGTGACTTTTGGTAACCGCACAAACGGTTTATTTCCCCCCGCCGCTTCTAGCTAGGCAGGACCGATTAACTTGATAGACGTTCTCACTCGTATCACCAATGCTGCTTCTCAACGGTTCGGCGCACAATACGCTGAAGCCCGCGCACAGAAACTCTACAAAACCAGCCTCAGCCTCAAAGAGGAACGCGTCGAAGCCGCCAAACAAGGCATCGAAAACGGCGTCGCACTCCGCGTGCTCGTTGACGGCGCATGGGGATTCGCTTCGGTAGGTTCCTTTGACGCAGTGGTTTTGGAAAATGCAGTTTCGGATGCCTGTCGCATGGCAAAATTGGCTAGCACACGCCTAAAAACCCCCACAAAACTAGCCCCCGCCAAAACCATAACCGACAACGTCAAGTCAACACCCCAAAAGAACCCCTCCGACATCGCCATGGAAGACAAAATCCAAACAGCGCTCACCATAAACAAAACCATACTGGGGTTTGATGGCAAAATCAAAAGCTGCAACGTCGACTACCTTGACCTAACGGGTAGCAGCACCTTTGTGAATAGTGAAGGCACCCAAATCACGCAGGATAAACTCTACGTTTGGGCACGCATAACCGCCTCAGCCGCCGAGAATGGCGTGTTTACGTTTAGCCGCGAAGAAATCGGCTCCACCGCAGGCTACGAACTCTTCGACCAGCAACCCCCCGACGCTTTAGGCTTAAAGGTGGCGACGCGGGCAGTTCAACAACTCCGTGCCAAAGCGCCTAAAGGCGGCAAATTCCCCGTCGTTTTAGGCCCCAACGTGGTGGGCGTGTTTGTGCATGAAGCGTTTGGGCACCTTGCCGAGGCGGATTTAGCGCTCTCTGGCGGTGTATTAGCAGATAACCTGGGTAAAAAAATCGGCTCCAACCTCGTCACCTTCTACGACGACGGCACCTTGCCTGGGTCATTTGGCGCATTCAAATACGACGACGAAGGTGTCCCCTCACAGAAAACCCTACTTATCAAAGACGGCGTCGTCTCGGGGCTAATGCATAACCGCGATACTGCTCAAAAATTCGGCGCAGCTCCTACCGGCAATGCGCGTGCTGAGGACTTTCGGGTTGAACCCATTATTCGTATGCGTTGCACCTATATGGCACCTCGAGACCAAACTCTCGAAGAACTCCTCGAAGGCGTCAAATCAGGTTACTACTTTAAGAGCTTCCGAGGCGGACAAGCCAATCTCGACGGCACTTTCCAAGTGGGTATTCAGGAAGGCTACGAAATCCAAAATGGCGAAGTCGGCGCACCCGTCCGCGACGCATCCATTAGCGGCAGCACCTTGGAGACGTTACTTAAGGTGGATGGTGTGGGAAAAGATTTTGTGATTGATCCGGGACGCTGTGGGAAGGGGCAGACAGCGTTTATCTGTGACGGTGGACCGCACATACGAGTAAACGAGGTGATTGTCGGTGGCAGTGCTTGAAAAAAACATAATGCTCAGCCTAGCCGAAAACGCAGTGAAAGCGGCACTCAGCAAAGGCGCCCAAGAAGCCGAAGCCTACGTCTACGAGGGACAGGCAACAAACATCGGCATCGAGCTGGGGCAAATTAACAAAACAAACAAAATCATAGATCACGGATTAGGCATCCGCGTCGCCTCAAACAAAGCCATCGGCTTCGCCTACACCAACATAGTTGATGACCCCCAAGCCATCGACCAAGCCGTAACCAGCGCGTTGGGCGCTGCAAAAGCCAGCAAACCCGACCCTAACTGGAATGGACTTGCCCCAAACAAACCCTACACCCAAACCAAAGGCACCTATGATTCTGAAATCCTCTCGTTGGAGTCGGAGGAACTCGTTAAAGTCGCTGCAACTATGCTTGACGCAGCAACCGCTGTGGATAAACATGTTTTTCCCATCGAAGGCGGCATAGGCGGCGCCTACATCGCAAACGCCATCGCTAACTCTAACGGCGTCTCAGGCTTTGACCGCGGCACCATAATCGAATGCAGCCTCGCCACCCTCGCCAGAGAAGGCAACAAGGTAACACCAGTATGCTTCGAGTTTGACGCCTCAAGAAGCCACAAAGTAAACCCTGAATGGGTAGGCAAAGAAGCTGCAAAGCTCGCGGTTTCGGCTATGAAAACCAAGCCCGTAGAAACCAAAGCAGGCAAAGTAATCTTTACCCAGTTTGCACTGCAAGATTTGCTGTCATACACTTTGATGAACGCCATTAAAGCTGACAGTGTACAGAGGGGGCAGTCGCCTTTCAAAGGCAAATTGGGTACGCAAGTCGCCTCAAGCAACCTCACAATCTACGATGACGGTTTGTATGCGGGTGGTTTGCGGACTTGGATGTTTGACGGCGAAGGCGTACCGCACCAAAAGACTCCCGTAATCGAAAACGGCATCCTGAAAAACTTCCTCTACGATAACTATTCCGCCAGAAAAGACAGTAAAGAAAGCACTGGCAACGCATCTCGCGCAGGCTACCTCTCAACGCCGGGTATAGACACAACAAACTTCCATATTCTACCCGGCAAAGCATCTGAGGCTGAAATGCTAAAAGACATCGATGACGGCTTAATTGTGTACTACCTTCAAGGTGCCCATAGCAGCAACCCTGTAAGCGGTGAATTCTCTGTGGTTGCAACGCCTGCGTGGAAAATCCGAAAGGGCGAAATAACCCATGCCTCAAGCGGCGTCATGTTGGCTGGCAACATCTTTGAACTCCTCAAAAACGTTGCTGTCGTTGGCGCAAACGAACGGCAGATGGGCAGCATAATTTCGCCTTGGCTTGTGGTTGATAACTTGCGAGTTATCGGGAAATAGACAAACGGGGGCGGTCTTGGTTAAGTGGTGATTATGGTTACTTTCCAAGCGGAGCCGTTGTCGGTGTAAGTGTAGCTGGTTTGAACTGAGTTGACATAGACTCTGAGACTGGTTACGTTGGGCAGTGTGGTTTTGCTGATTGTTACTTCGATGTAGTTGACGCCGCTTTTGGTTATCGAGAGGTATAAGCGGTTGTTTGCTTGGTTGTAGTTGACTTGGGTGACGGTTACGTTGGCAGCGACTTTGATTGCCCTATCTAGGGGTTGTGGCGTAGCTGTTGGAGTAGCGGTGGGCGTGGGGCTTGGCGTTGGAGATGCTGTCGGGGTAGGCGAGGGGGTAGGCGTCGGAGAAGCCGTAGGTGTAGGCGTTGGAGTGGCTGTTGCAGTCGGTGTAGGTGATGGTGTGGGCGAAGGGGAAGCAGTCGGCGTCGCCGTAGGCTGAGGCGCAGAAATTAAGCAAGCCCCATTGCGCACAGTTCCGCCCAAAACAACATCATGATAGAGAACACCCTGCACAAAATTACTTGAGGCAGTTGTCCCATCATAGCCCTGCTGCGCGGACATAGATTCTACTAGTGTCCAGCTTTGCCCATCATTGACGCTGACATAAATCCCTGCAGTTATGGAGCCAAATTCAGCTGCACAGAATCCCGCGTAGACCTCGTTTGCGGCGTCGTTTTGGCGTATCCAAAAACAGTACGAGTTGCTGGCAGTGTTGAGTACTTGGGTGTAGGTGTTGTCGTTGGTGGTTCGATAGATTGCGCCAACGATACTGTCAGAGCCAAAAAGCCGCGCAGTGGGAGTGACTTCGACGGCAACCACTTGTGTCATGTCTGTTAGGATTTTGCTCCAGCTTGAGCCGTTATTGGTTGAACGTAGGACGTAATTGATGTTCCACGGCGCCATGGCGTCGCCGACGGTTGCGTAGATGTAGTTGTTGGTTTTGTCGATTGCAATGTCATGGATATGTCGCGCGGTAGAGTCGTAGTAAACGGAGGTCCATGAGGTGCCGTTGTTGGTGCTGCGGTAGATTCGGGCGTTTGAGTTGAAGCTGTCCGTGGTGTAGACGCCTGCGAAAAGGTACCCGTAGTTATCGCTGTCCATGCCCCAGATGCATTCCCCAGGCGACAGAGCCAACACGCGAGTCCAACTTTGGCCTTGGTCGGTGCTTCGCCATAACCCTGCGTTTGAACTGCTAAGGCTATTGCCTACGGCAGAGTAATAGATGTAGCCATTACCTGCGATGAAGATGCAGCTGGTGTCTACAGCGTTTGGTATGGTTTTTAGTGCGCTAGACCATGTTTGGCCTTGGTCTGTGCTTCTATAGACGCTGTCAGTTGTGCCTGCGTAGACGGTGCCGTTGGATGTTATCCATGCGGCATGTATGGGTTTGGTTACGGGGGTGGTGGTGATTTGGCTTTTTGTGGTCTCCATTATGATGCCAAGCGTTAATGCTAAGATAAGAATCAAAGAGAGGACGCCGAAAATTTTGATTTTGTTTTTTTTCATTTCTTCTTCCTTCAATCAAAATTTTGCTTTAGGGCTAGGTTGAGGTCACGCTTATGAGCCACGAACCGCCGTTGTCGCTGTAGGTATAGCTGGTTAAAACGTAGTTGATGTAGACTCTAAGGCTGGTTATGTTAGGTAGGGTAGTTTTGCTGATTTCGATTTGGATGTGGTTTTCGCCGCTTTTGACGATGGTTATGTAGAGTCTGCTGTTTGCTTGGTTGAAGTTGACTGCTGTTACGGTGGTGCTGGCGTTTACTTCTAAGGCTGTTGTGAGGGCTGGTGATGTCGGAGTTGGCGTCGGCGTAGGCGTAGCAGTTGGGGTTGGTGTAGGTGTTGGCGAAGGGGTCGGTGTGGGAGTTTGGGTTGGAGTTGGCGTTGGGGTGGGGGACGGTGTCGGAGTTGGAGAACTCGAGGGTGTTGGCGTCGGAGACGGGGTTGGAGTTGGAGAAGCCGTAGGCGTAGGTGTAGGGGTTGGTGTGGCTGTTGAAGTTGGAGTGGGCGTTGGGGTCGGCGTAGGAGCTTCTATACCTATGTAGGAGCTGTTTACGCGTACACAATCAACATAGATAGTTGAGGCTGATTCCGCCCAAGAAATGCCTGTGCAGATCCGATTGCTGTTGCCCACATGTGGACGTGAAGAAGCATCTACGCGGAGGTTGCCGTTTACCCATATGCTGGTTTTGTGGTTGGTTACGTCTCGGCAAACTTCCAGACAGTAATAGACGCCTGTGGTGGGGTTACTGGGCGCTGCTTCGTAGTCTAAGTAGGCTACGCTGTTCATGATGCTAATGGCACCCCAATAGTACTGTCCATTATTGTTATAGATGAAGGGATCCACAGTGTTTTGGGCGTTCTGATACTGGATGCTGCCCAAGTACAGCGTACTACCCGATGATGGTAGGCTGCCTAGTTTGACGTATTGACGATAATAGGTGACGGCGCTGCTGTTGATTGCGTTGTATGCCCAGCCTTCGCTTTCGGCTGACGCAGTGAACTTGGCGTCGTAGGTTCCCAGATAGGGGTTGAGGGTTTCCACCGTTTGGGTATGGGTGCCTGCGCCGCTAACGCCGCTATATTCGTTAAAGTTGCCCCCTTCAAAGTCTGCGCTAAAGAGGTAGTTGGGGTTTGGCGTTGCCGTTGGAGATGGGGTGGGCGTAAGTGTTGGTGTTGGAGTGGGTTGTGGGATATTCTCAGTTATGGAGAAGGTTTGGTTTGGACCATCGGAGCCAAAAACAATCCCCTTTGGGTTAACTGTGAGCATATTTGTGTGATGCAGTGACTGGGAAATGCTGGATGATTTGATGACTTGCCAATTCACGCCGTCCTCGCTTGCAACAATCCGTGACGTGCCGTCATAAAATTCTGCGGTGCTGGAAAACAATATAATTTTGTTTAACCAAACAGCCGATATGATGGGGAAGTTGCTGTCAGAGGGAAACGTGTAGACCCGTTGAGGTGTAACCGCTTCACTGCTTCCGTTGTCGTAGAAGCGGTCAATCCAGTTCGCCTGAAAAGCCTGATCTGAACCCAGATAGACCCAGTTGCCGTTAAAAAGCATAGTTAAATAGACGGTGCTTCCTATGCCTTGGATTTCTGACGGTCGGTCTATCACTATACTCCATGTATCGCCGAGATCTTTGCTTCGGAAAACCCTTTCACATTCTTGATTGTTGTAACCATACCCCCATTCGCTAGTGACTACATAGAGGTAGCCATTTGAGGGGTTAAACTTGATATTGTGAAGATGCACCGAGGCAAACGTTTGAAGCTCCGTCCATGAGGCGCCTCCGTCTGTGCTCTTTAAAATCGGCGGTTCGTTGGGGAAAATGCTGTTACTATACGTTGCCGTGTATAGGTCGCCTAAGGTGTCCTCGGTCATGGCTATGAAGAAGCCGTCGTTTTGAGTTCCATTAGTGTTTAGGACCTGCGTGAAGGCGGAGCCGAAGTTGGTGCTGCGGTATAGCCTGTTGGTTCCTGGGATGGAGACAAAGACGGTGTTGTTGGAATCTACGTATATGAGCCAGACGTACCCCGTAACGGCGCTGTCAGGGTTGGATTGCTGGGGAAACTGGTAAATTAATCTAAAGGAACTGCCGTTGTTATCGCTTCGATAGAGCCTAAAGTTGTTGTCTCCTGCAAAAAGAGTGCCATTGGAAGAGAAGACTGAGCCGCACAGTTGACTACTAAAACTGGATACCGCGTTTATTTGTAGTTGATTAATTGATGCGCCAGCTTCAAAATTAATCAGTAAAGAGCCGAGAAGAACAAGAATACATGCCAAAACTACCTGTTTTTTTCTATGAATACTATCCACCTTCACAACGTACAGAAAGCAGACTGGTTTGACGCGATAAACAGTATAAGAATGCTTGATAGCTGGTTTATGCGCTACTGTGTCTCTTGAGCACTAAAGCCTCAAGTAGACAATTACTGCTACTAGTGACCGAGGGATATAGTCTTTTTTACAGCCTAATGGTTAATCGGTTAAGGTGTTATGCCCAAAAACTCTTGGAGTACTCCCCTAAAACCCCTTCGTAGATGCGTTTAGTCTGCTCTGCGATTTTTCCCCAATCGTACCGTTGCTGCACCACGCGGTAAGCGTTTTCACTCAAAGCCCGCGCGTAATTGTCATCAAGCAAAACCTTGGTTATACCCCATGCCAACGAATCAGGATTATTAGGAAACACCTTGACGCCTGTAACATCATGCTGTATGATTTCGGATAAACCGCCTGTATCTGAGGCAACCACGGGGCTTTTTGCCGCCATAGCTTCTAGCGCGACGATGCCAAACGGCTCAAACAGCGAAGGCACAACCGACACGTCTGCACATTTCTGTAGCCGAAGCAATGTAGCCTCATCCATAAAGCCTTGAAACATTACCTTATGCTCCAAACCCATGCTGCGAACGATGTTTAGAAGTTGTTCCTTCATGTAGCCGCTGCCGACGATGATGAATTTGGCGTTGACTTTACTAAGGATCTTGGGCACTGCGTTAATGAGCACATGGATACCTTTTTCGTAGACTAGTCTGCCTACAAAGAGGACAACTTTTTCTTCGGGGAGCGCAAATTTGCTGCGGAACTGCTGGCAATCTTCCGTTATGTTGTCGTATCCTTGCGTGTTGACGCCGTTAGGGACCATAACCAGTTTGTCGTTGGGTAAGCCAAAAGCGTATTTGACATGGGATATCATGTAATCGCTGCAGCAGATGACTTTCCAAGCCTCGTAGGTGAGCCAAGCTTCGGTTTCATGAATCATCCGCTCGGCGGTGGTGTGTAAGCCGTCGCGGCGACCCAGCTCGGTAGAGTGCATGGTGACTAAGAGGGGTTTGCGGAAGATGTGTTTGAGACCTATGCCTGCGTTTGCGACTAGCCAGTCGTGGGCGTGGATGACGTCGATTTTACCGCCGATTTTGCGCATGATGGCTGCGGTTTCTTTTTGCATGTTCATGTTCATGAGGTAGACCCATGTGGCGAAGTCAGGTGAAGGGTTCTTGTAGGAGTCGACTCTGTAGACTTCGACGCCGTCGATGACTTCGTGGGCTGGTGCGTCGGGGAAATCGCAGGTTACTACGTAGACTTTGACGTCTTGTTGAGCTAAGTATTTGGATAGGAAGTAGATGTGGGGTGAGATGCCTCCGATGACTCTGGGCGGGTACTCCCAACTTAGCATCATCACCGAGAGTTTATTCTGCATTCTTGTTTGCCTCCGCCACGCTGTTGTAGAGTTTTAGAACATCTTTTATCCATGTGCTTGAATCAGGTGCGATTACAACGATTTTGTCTTCTGGCACCTTGTAGATACGCGTGATTTCTTCTTTCATCCATTTTGATTTCACGTTTGCCTTTGTCGCTTCGTAGAAGCCTAGCCACTCGATGCTTTTAATCGCCATGTTATATGAGGAGCTAGCGTTTGGTGAACGGTGGTCTTCTAAACTTTCTACTGAGTAAACAAAGGGGATGCCTAACGCGTTTTTTAGGGCGACCGCGGCTGGGATAAAATGCCAATCATACACGTCTATGAGGTCGATTTGTCCCTTGTAGTCGTAGTAGATGTTTGCTGTGGCGCGTTCGACTTCTTGGTTTAATGTGAGTACCCATGTTAAGACGCCGATGTGGGTGCGTACTGGGTTGGTTACGCGGCTGGTGGTTACGCCGCTGGGCTCTTGGGTTTGGCTTGTTGCCATGTCATCGTAGGTTACGACTTTTATGTCTACTTTGTTTGCTGCTAGCTGGGTGGCGAGGGCTTTAACGTACCCTGCCAATTGACCTACAACCCGTGGCGGATATTCCCAAGAAAAAATTATGGAGCGCATGGTTTCACTATGTGAAAAGTGAACAGACTTTAATGATTCCTCTTCCGTTTAGGTAATACCGTTTTTTGCCTTCGTTGTCTATGAAGCTTTCAGCGAATCCTTCTGCTTTGTAGCGGTCTAGAATGCTTTCAATCTCGTTGGGGTCCTTCTGCAGTAGTCTTGCCACTTCTTCGCTTCGCCTAGCTAAGTCCGCGGCGGTGGCGCAGAGGTTGTGCAGGGTCTGCAGAACTTTATCTGGAAACGGAAGTTCATCTCGCATACAAATTGCACCATGCTACCCAATATTAGCTTACTCTAACTTAATAAACGCATTTCCGCGACTTTTAGAACAGCCGCGTGGCATCCATTACCTGTTTACTCTGAGTCATGTAGCGTTTCTTGGTGGCTTCAATCAGTTCTTTGCGGAGTTTTTCGCCTTCTTGTTCTGAAGCTTTCAGCGCCTTGATTGTGGCTGCTAAGTGGGGGTCTTTTAGTGAGTATTCCGCCCAGCTTTGGAAATCGCCATTTTTGAAGTGAAACTCCACCGCTGCAACATCAACCTTTTCTAGTGCTTTTATAAAGCCCCGCAGGCTCCACGCCATAGCGCCCGTATTGTATTTTTCACCATCTCCAGTGTGGAACAGGAAAGGCTCGTTGGCTGCCAAAACTGCTAGGCGTAGTCTGGCTTCAAAATCGTTTAGCAGGGTTTGTGCTGCCACGAATGCATCCATTGGGGATTCGTAGGGGCTGAAGTAGGAGTGGACTTCTCCGGGTCCGCCGCCTGCCGTGAACATGTAATAGAGGTGGTCGCTTATCTGGAAGTCCCGCCATAACCGCAGAAACTCAGGATCCTCAGATTCATGCACAAACGGTTCTAGCCTACGCAGCGTCGTGAAGTATGCCCATTGCATCACGTTGCCCAGCCAGCCGGTTTGGTCTCGTTGTACATCTGCCCAAGAAACGGTGCCCTCAGCTTCGGGGACATCGATTTCGCCAGCAGAGATATGCTTGTCAATTACCTCGGTGGGTGTCACCATGCGTAGGTGGTCGTATTTGAGGAGTTCATCGGGGAGGTGTTGGAGGAAACTGTGAATGCCGGTTTCGGGCCAGTGATGTTCACCGAAGGTTTCGTAGTCGGGGAATATGTTGATAACTTCGCCTTTGGTGGTGGCTAACCATTTGGCGTATTTGTCGGCGGTCAACGGCCACTCAGGCCACCAACGCGCTGAAAACCGAAAGCCAATGTCATCAGTTAACTTGTAATTTCGCAGTAGCACGCGGATTTTTTTGGCTCCTTTTGGTGTGTAGATGAAGTTGGGGGATTTTTCGCCCAAAATTCTCTCTACCCCTTCGGTGTAGATACCTCGGTAGCCTAAGCCCTCGACGGTTTTGGCGATGGTGTTGTTGTAGAGTAATTCAGTGTTTTCAAAAATGTGTGGTGTGTAACCAAGCAGGTCTTTGATGGTTTGTTTGTGCAGTTTGACTTGTTCGATGAATTCTTCTTTTTGGGGGTAGAGGCTGGCGATGGAGTGATAGTAGGTTTGGTCTAAAAACTCTGCGCCGCCCGACGCTGCTAACTGCTTAAAACTTTCCAGCAGGTCTTTGTTGTACATCTCGCATTGTTCGAGGAAAACTCCTGAGAGGCTGAAGCTGAATTTGGCTTGTTTACGGTCGTGTTTGTGTCGGTCTATGACGTCGAGTATGATTTGGTTTGAGGGAAAATAGCATTTGCGCGCGGCTCGCTTAAAGATTTCGCGGTCCGCTTCGCGGTTAAAGTAATAATCAAATAGTTCGCCTTTTGTTTGGCGGCGAAAAATCTTGTTTTCCCAAAACAGGCTGCGTTTTAGCCTGTGTGGCTGGTGAACCTCGAAGACAAACACAACATCAGTCATAACACACGTCGCCTAACCAGAAATACTCCACAGCGTGTATTTATCTCTAATTTTTGCTGCGCCCTGTTGGGTTCGAGTGTTTGCATGCTTTTTGGCAACTGACATACGACGCAGGGCTGCAAAGGTAACGACTAAGGCAACTACAGCAACTATTATGGCAGAATAGAGCAAGGTTGGCTGACTCGAAGCATCAACTTGCCACCTGTTGGTGTCCACCAGTTTTATAACGTCAGTCTTGTCTACCGCCTCGCCCGTGGAATTGTTGATGAAGCGGTGGGTTCGAACAAAATCAACCATCATTCCCGTTTGTTTGTCAAAGTAGCCGTTTCCCCAATCATCAGACAAGTTCCATTCGGCATGGTTTGTTTCCCTTTTCTCATCAGCATAAACCGTAAACGTGGTGTCGTTGATGACCAAACCAGTCGTGGGAATGAAGTCTCCTACTGACAGGTCAGCTGCACAGATGGGGACGGCTTGACCGACAGGTTTGCTGCTGGTTCCGTTTGGGTTCACTTCAGAAGCAATTGTGAAGGTGCTTTCGCTTTGATTGTTGAAATGCAATGTGTAAACCTGATGGACCGTGACGCCTTCGACGCTGGCTATGTCGATTCGGACCCATTGGGTATTGTTGTACTCGAACTCGGGAATCGCTAAGGTAGCGTTGGGGCGGTTAGATGTGAAGACCCCGTACATTTGATAGGTAAAATAGTCGCCTGCAGCAACTCCCGGTGTCCATGTATCTAAACAGGCGGCGTGTAAGCTTAGCATCGATACCGCGAACAGAAACAAAACGGCGAATTGCAGTTTCAACCTCATCGTGGTCAGTTTTATGGTTAATGTTTAGGCTTAAGAAATTTTGGTAGACTCAGCAAAGCTTTAAGCCGTTTCCAACCATACAGCTTGTCGGTTGAGAAAAGTTGGCTGAGGGCAACGAAGAAATTTACTCCACCATGTTTAGTTCTCTTAAGCATCCCGTCCGCCGAAAAATCCTTCGCATCCTAGCCGACAAGCCCCTGACCTTCTCAGAAATGCTTGGGTTACTAGACGTTTCTAGTTCCAACTTAACTTATCACCTTGAGAACCTCGGCGAATTAGTTACTAAAGACGACGCTGGTCGCTATCGGCTCTCAACGTTTGGTTTAGCCGCCGTGGGCACTATGAAAATCGTTGAGGAAGCCCCGCCTATTCAACCCAAAACCCGCGCCATGTTGTCTTTTAAATGGAAAACGGTTATCGGCGCCGTTTTGATTGCGTTGGTGGTGTTTGCCAGCTTCGCGGTCGTAGAGTATGGCGCCCTAAATCAGACGGCCAGTGAACGTGACAGCATTCAGGCAAAATATAACCAGCTGCTCGCATGGAGCGCTACCACTGACCGTGCCATAACATTTCTGGAAAATGTTGCACAAATAGACACCTCCAAATATCAGGCTACCCTGCTTAGCCGCACCGTGGAGAGCCGCGCAGATTTAGGCGGAGCCATCGAAGAAATCGTGACTTACGCCTTAACGAGCAGTAACAGCAAGCTTGACGTGGTGTTTCGGTTCCGAAATAATCAGCTTTCACGCTATCAACTCATCACCCTTGAGGGTTCCCCCATCTATGCGCAGGCTCAGCCCCACAGTGTCTTGGAGAAAGCCAAAGACCTGCTCTCCCGACTTGGCGCCTATGAAGACAAAGGCTACCTCGCAAACATGAGCAGTCTCCTCTCATTGGTGGATAATCCGCAAAACATTGAAATCAAAGAAGGCAACCAAAAACTCAGCGCCACCTTCCAAGACAACAACGCCCAAATAACCATAACATACACGCAAAACGACGTGGACTTCTCCCCCAAAAGTCTCAGCTTAACCTATGAGAACGGCGACTTAAAACAAGTAATAGACGGCTGGTTCCTCTTCACCGTCGGTGACACCTCAGTTAAGATTTCAGCTGACCGCGCCGCCGAACTAGCAAAAACTGCCATTGACAACTTCAGTTGGACTGCTGAGGGCAAAACCATCTCGGGTTTTAAGGTGCTCTCTGAGCCGGCTTCGGTGGTTTTTCACCCCAACACCAAAGGTGGCTTAGCGTTATATCCGCAGTGGCTGGTCACCTTCAACTTGGACGGGGTCTATGCGGGTAACGTTGATAGCATCATGGTTGAGGTTTGGGCTGACAGCGGGGAAATCGCTCAGATAACTCCTACCAGTTGAGGGGGTTTGTGTAAACATTAAATGTGGGAGCTTCCTATTGGATAGGAGAGTGTGAAATGCTTGTTCCGCGTACGAGTCAACAAAATCGAATCCACCCGTGACGTAGATGGTAACTTAGGAAAACGAATCGAACTCCTTG
Source organism: Candidatus Bathyarchaeota archaeon (assembly GCA_026014745.1). NCBI lineage: Archaea > Thermoproteati > Candidatus Bathyarchaeota > Candidatus Bathyarchaeota archaeon. The sequence goes on from JAOZHS010000001.1 coordinate 350,003, forward strand.
AAGAGCGAGAAGTCAACCCCTACGTGCTGCGACCCCAAACTGACGAAGCAAAAATGGCTCAAGACATCATGCAGGCGCTTCAGACACAGATGCCGTTTCTGCCCCAACGCCAACAGCTGGCAACCCCGAAATTAATCCTGTTCCTAACCGAGCATGAATACGATAGCCTAGGCATAAGCTTCGACGTTAACCAAGTCTACGAAGTCCTCTTAGAGAACCAAGCCATCCGCTTCAGGAAAGTTTAAGCAACTCACTACGCATCTGCGCCAGCGCCGGATGCTTAGGATGAAACGATAAAACAAACATCATGTGCCTCAAGGCGCTGCCTATTTCTTCTAAATCCGACCTTTTACCTTCATCACAGTACAGCGGAATAGGTTCCCCTCCTTTGCCTTCCTCATAATAGACGTAGATGGGTGAAGTCGCACGCTCAAATCGTACCATCTCAAAATCTAAGTTGAGCCGTTTTGCGGTTTCTTTGGCGGCTTCTCGGACGGATTCGAGGCGTTTTGTGCTCGGTAGTCCTGTTGAGGCGTAAACCATGAGTTTCCCAGAGGCTTCTTTGTACATGACAATCACAGTTTGCATTCCGTAGAAAACGCTTTTAAGTCAAGAGCACAAGCGACCTGTGGCTTCAGTGGAGAGGTCAGTTAAAGTGACGCCCTTGTGGTTGTGGCTCCTCAGTCACAACGGCTTAAATCGGCAGCTTACACGTCCGCTATAGGTGAATAATGTGCAGGAACAGCATTGGGAGCCCCCCAGTTGGTGGTATCGCGAAAACAAACCGCCAAACGACGAAGCCTACTTTGAGAACATGAGCCACGTAATTTTTGAAGCAGGCTTAAACTGGCAAGTAATCGACAACAAATGGCCCAACATCAAAGAAGCCTTCATGCAATTTGACATCCAAAAAGTCGCAGCCTTCACCGCCGAAGACGTCGCCTGCCTACTCAAAGACCCCGACATAATCCGCAACAAAGGCAAAATCTTAGCCATTATCCAAAATGCCCAAAACTTCCTCGCTATCAAAAAACGCTACGGCTCATTCCAAAAATATCTCGACAGCCAAGACAAAACTGACAACTACCAAGCCATCGTAAAAGACTTAATCAACAAATTCAAGTGGCTTGGTCCCTCTTCAGCGACCCTTTTCCTCTACTCCGTAGGCGAAGACATCGACGTATGGGAACATTAATAAAATCAGGGTGAACTCAAACATAGCCATGGCAAAAACTAGGGCACACATCTACGTTTCAGGATTTGTTCAGGGCGTATTTTTTAGGCAAAACACTAAACGCCAAGCCAAAAACCGCGGCGTCATGGGTTGGGCGAAGAATCTGCCTGATGGGCGGGTGGAAGCGGTTTTTGAAGGCGAAGCCGCCGACGTCGCCGCGTTAGTTGAGTACTGCCATCGGGGACCTTACTCGGCGAGGGTCGAAAAAGTAGATGTGGCATACGAAGATTACCAAGGCGAGTTTGACGGTTTTGATATTGTCCATTAGTTTTTGCTTAAATTTTAGTTAGCGATAATACTTTTCGGTGGATGGCGTGAAGGTTCTTGGTTTAGTAGGTAGTCCCCGAAAACAAAGCAACACTGACCTGCTCGTGGGCAGTATCCTTGAAGGCGCAAACCAGACTGGCTCTGGCACAGAGAAACTCTACCTCTACGACTACGATACCAAACCCTGCGTAGACTGCCGCGTCTGCAAACAAGACAAGCACCAATGCGCCCTAAAAGACGACATGGCAACGCTTTATCCAAAACTTGAAGACGCCGACGTCATCGTGTTTGGGACGCCGCTCTACTGGTACGGTCCATCCGCAAAAATGAAGCTGCTCATAGACCGTTTACGACCCTATATAGCTTCCAAAAAGCTAGCTGGCAAACAGGCGGTTTTGGTGGTTCCTTCTGAGGAAGGCGCCGAAGCCTGCAACGTCACCGTGGACATGTTTAAGATGTCATTCAAATATCTAGAAATGACTCTAACAGGCGTACTGCTTCCCAGAGCTTATGAGCGTGCAGAAATCAAAGCCCAACCACGGGTGTTAAACGATGCGTTTCTGTTGGGCAAGAATCTAAAGTTGACGGTTTAGGCTTTCTTTTTGGGCACTCTGAAGTGGCTGTCTTTGCCTGCGCTGATGTATTCGCCGCCCATGCCGCGGACTGCGGAAGCGATTTTGGCGAAGTTTTCTGAGCCGAGGAACTGTTTGGGTTTAATGATGATGTATTCGCCTTTCTCTTCGAAGCTTAATCGGGCTTCGAGTTCTTCGGGGAAGGACATGCGGATGTCGTCAAGTGAACGTAGTTTTGAGGTCGCCGACGTTGGGGCTGGGGGCGCTGCGGGTTTAGTTGCAGGTGGCGGTGGGGTTGGGCTTGTTTGGGGCTGTGTAATCTGGCTTACTGCAAGTGACTTTAATGATGCCGAAACGGAACGTAACTCACTTTCAACTTTGGTTAGGGTGGCTGTGAGTTCGTCGACTTTCTGTAAAAGCGCACCGAGTTTCTCTTTATCAATGCTATTGTTGTTGCTCATCAAGCGTTGCCTCTCAACCCCTAAGTAACCCCAGAGGCTTATTACTTTTTTCCAAAAAAGTCGGAACCTCTTGACTCCTAAATTGAGTTGAGTAAACTATTATTGAAAGAGAGTTAAACTATCTAATTATGAAAGAAAACAGACGCCTGCTTGTTTTCTTCATCGCCCTCTTGGTTGTTGCTTCAACTTTAGTTATAGTTAAGCCGGTGTTTGCCCAAACGACACCTAACCCGTCTGTCCCGCAATTCAGCGTAGAAGTAAATAAAGGCACCATTGTGGTTACGATAAAAAACCAGCCGCTGCCTACTGCACTTGACGATGAAGACGCTGCATTGTATTACAATATTCAAGTTAAGGACCACGATGAAACCGACTGGATTGACCTCTATACACACAGTGAAATCGATGCAGTATACAAGTTTACAATTTATGATTGCCCAATTCAATCCACCTCTGAATACACAACCCTCGCATTACCCGCAAACTACCCCGTTAACAGCGAGATAGATATCCAGGTGCAAGCCATTATTGCAAAGATGGGCGAAATCGCGATTCCAAACTTTTTGCCAGATAATGGGTTACGTTACCATGGTCATGATGATTACACTTACAAACCAGCCTTGAGACCTATGAGTTCAAGCGAATGGAGTCCTGTTCAAACTTTAGTAATTACTAGCGGTTTTTCCTCTCCATTACCCGTTCCGACTAAATTGGTGTCCCCCACAATTCCCCCAACAGCAACGCCGTCAACTAACGAAAATCAGCCACTGGCGAACAATAAAGATGTCTCTGTGCCCTTGATGACTTTTTTACTGGTCGTTATGGTTCTCACGACAATTATTATAGGATTATTACTGATGCTCCTTAAGAGTCGTACCCAAGCTTTTGGCTAGTAATCAATTTAAATTTCACTTTTACTAAACACAGCATGTATGTTTGAGATTGATGGAAGCCAAAAAAGCGGCAGCGGAACCATCCTACGCCTAGCCATAGCCCTATCCGCAATCAAGCAGCAACCACTCCACATCACTAACATCCGCCAAAACCGCCCCCAACCCGGACTAAAGCATCAGCATCTTGAAGCGGTGTTGACGGCGGCAAAGCTCTGCAACGCTAAACTCGAAGGAGCCACCTTAGGGTCACGGGAACTCTATTTTGCGCCCCAGCAAATCAAAGGCGGCAACATCGAGGCGGTAATTGAAACCGCTGGGAGCATCCCAATGCTTATGCTCGCCGTTTTACCCATCTGCCTATACGCAGAGAACCCTGTGCGGTTGCATGTGGCGAAGGGCGGAACCGACACCACCCATGCCCCAACAATCAATTACCTCCGGAACGTGTTTTTGCCAGCGCTAAAACCCATGGGCGTCGAAGCCGAAATCACCGTGCAAAAGTACGGGTACTATCCCAAGGGCAACGGCGAAGCAACCTTAACCGTCCAGCCAAACCCCCACCTAAAACCGCTACGGCTTGAAAACTTCGGAAACCTGCTGACTGTACAGGGCATTTCAGTTTGCACCTTCCTAGCCGACCGCCAAGTTGCCGCGCGCCAAGCCAAAGCCGCAACCGACACGCTACACCAATGCGGCTACAGCTCCCAGATCGAAGTTGTAAACGACCAATCTAATCCCATCCAGAAGGGCAGCTCCATCACCTTGTGGGCAGAGACCGACACGGGTGTGCGCGTTGGCTCCGATGGGTTGGGTGAGTTGCACAAGATGGCTGAAGCTGTCGGTAGAGAGGCTGCCCAAAAGCTCTGTGTGGTGCTTGATGCGGATCCGACGGTGGATGTTTTCTTGGCGGACATGCTAATACCCTACATGGCGCTTGCCGAGGGCAAATCCGCCTTCATCGTACAGGGAATCTCTGACCATGTTGATTCTAATTTGTGGCTTATGGAGGAAATGTTAAAGGTTAAATTCAACGTAACCGAAGTGAACACCCACCTCTCAAAAATCGAAAAGAGCAACTAACCATGCAAAGAACCGCCGTGTGCCTAAAAGTCGCCAAGCAGCAGGGCGAAACAGCCATCGCATTAGCCAACAAACTTCTCCTCATGGACAAGACGCTTGCGGTTAGCCACGTCGGCGACGACCTTTGCATCCCCATCATCAGGCAACCCGACGACGCTGAACTCGAAAAAATTACCACCGCCTTGCCCCGCTTCGAAGTAGCCACCTGCGACTTCACACAGAAACGCCCCGTCACCGAAACCCTCACCCAAGCGCTACAAGGCAAACTTCCCGCCGAGTTGCTTGAGGCGGTTCCACAGGCATTTGACATAATCGGCGACATCGTCGTTATCGATATCCCCACCTCGCTTGAGCCATACGGTAGCCTCATTGGGGAAGCTGTTATGCAAACTCATCGAAGCGTCTGCACCGTGCTTGCCAAGGCAGGCGACATAAGTGGCGTCTTTCGAGTCCGCGACTACACTCACCTCGCAGGTGAACACAAAACCCAAACCATACACCGTGAATTTGGCTGCAGCTACCATGTCGACATCGCCAAAGCCTACTTTTCGCCGCGGCTTAGCCACGAGCATGAGCGGGTCGCAGGGTTGGTGCAGAAGGGTGAGGTGGTTGCGGATTTGTTTGCTGGGGTGGGTCCTTTTTCGGTTTTGATTGGTAAACAAAACCCACAAGTGAACGTGTACGCTGTAGACCTTAACCCCGACGCCGTGGAACTGCTCAAGGTTAACGTGAAGGCAAACAAAGTGGAGAATCGCGTGTTTCCGCTTCTTGCTGATGCCCGCGTCATTGCGGCAAGTCAACTTCACGGCGTAGCTGACCGCGTCATCATGAATCTGCCTGAGACCGCGATTGACTTTGTTGATGCTGCCTGCAACGCCATCAAGCCAGCGGGCGGTGTGGCTCATTTTTATGGGTTTGTTCGTGCGCCTGACACGGTTGAGAATTTGCAGCGGCGGTTTAGCGTGTTGGTTGAGCAGAGTGGCAGAAGAGTTGAGGCTTTTGTTTGTGCTCGCAGTATTCGTGAGACGGCGCCGTTTGAGTCGCAGATTGTTTTAGACGCCCAAATCCGTTAACGGTTCAGTTTGACTTTGGCTCTAACCTTTAGAGTGGTATCTCTAACCTGTAGGGCTATAATCGTCAACCCCTCATTGTCTGCAAATGTCACTCGTAATTGGGTTAATCACACTCTTTCTTACTTCGTTTGGTTTAGGGCTAATCCCGTTTGCTGGCCCCTCAACCTTGTTTATCGCTTCTAACGCCGTCCTCCTTTTAGGAGTATCTGATGCGCCAACTTTAGCTGCGGTAGCATGTTTGGTGGCGTTTGGCTCCGCTTTGGCAAAAAGCGTGCATTACATGGTTACCTTTTATGCAAGTAACCGCCTAAGCCCCATAAGACAGCAACGGTTGAATGCGAGCGCTCAAAAGATTAACCGCTGGGCTTTTCTGCTCCTCTTCGGCGCCGCGTCAACGCCGATTCCTGATGACCCCATCGTTATTCCGCTTGGCTTAATCAAGTATAGTCCCTACAAGTTTTTCTTAGCCTATTTTTTGGGAAAAATAATTATTACCCTCACAGGTGCATTCATAGGCAGTTGGACTGGTCAAATGCTCTCCGAGTGGCTAACTCCCGAAGTTACCATAGCGTCTTCAATCATCTTGACGGTGGTCTTCACAGTTATCCTGTTGAAGGTTGATCTAGGCAAACTAACAGAAAAAATCCTGAGGAAAAAACATGAAGCTGTCGCCTAAACAGAAACGCGCCATAATAATACCCATACAGGTAGCCGTCAGCATCCTGTTGCTCTACTTACTATTCCGAAACGTCGACTTGGCACAGGCCCAACAAATCCTATCCGCCACAAATATCCCCATACTCGCGGTTTCGGTGGTTTTCTTTATTCTCTCCTCGTTTGCCATCGGTATAGGACTCCACAGCGCCCTCAAAGCAACAAACGCTGCGCCCCCCTTCAAAACAACCATGCTTGCCAACTTCGGCGGTCAACTCTTAAGCGATGTAACCCCCGCCAAGTCAGGCTACTTCGCCACCCCTGTGCTGCTAAACCAGCTCAAAGCGGTACCGCTAGAAAAGGGTCTGATGAGCGTTATGGCGGTTGGTGCAGGCAACTTTTTCGTCAAAGCTATAATCTCCTCGCTTGCCCTACTCTACTTCCTGTACCGCATACCCGCCACGGTTATGGATTCCACGATAACTAACGCCTTAGTGGTCGGCATCATAATACTACTCATCTGCGGCATCGGCTTAACTGTGCTTGTTTGGACCAACTATTTCTCAGGCTTTTTGCAGCGGCTATCAAAGTTGCCCTTGATTGGTCGAGCAATCAAAAAACTCCAAGACATCCGCGTGTTATTCTCTAAAGATAAAGCTGCAATGCGCAAATCCATAAAAATCATCGTGGTTTCCGTGCTTGGCTCCGTTCTCTTCAGCGGAATATCCCTCTTTATCTTAGCCCAAGCGATGGGCATGACTGAACCCTCACTTGTTGATTTCATGTTCATGGGGCCTTTAACGGCGGCTTTCATGTATGTTCCTATAACTTTTGCTGGGTTGGGTTTGCAGGAAGCAGCTTACGTCTTTTTACTCACAGGGATAAGTGCACAGCCAGAAGTGATTCTTCCTTTTGCAGTAACCTTCTCTTTGCTGGTTCGTTTAATTGCTGTTACCACGGACCTTGTCGGGTTGCCTCCTTTGCTAAAAACAAGCGACAGTCTCCTTAATCGCTTTCATCGCCAAAAAACTGCCCCTGAGGTCAAAGAAACCTAAAAGTGCATTGAGCTCAAAGCGGTTTTGATGAGTCAAGTACTATGATTTTAGTTGTTTTATGAGCACTTTGGCTTTTAGGGGCAGTTCGGGTTTGTTTTGCCGGTTTAATATCGAGAAGAAGGCTCCAAAGAATATCAGCCCAAACCCAAACACGGCTATCCCCTCTATGGGTACCACCCCCCATTCCAGCAATAGGGTGAATACGATTAGGGATATGCCGAGTATGACTATGCCTGCATTGCTCTTAGATGCGGTGGACTGGAGTGTGAACTCTTTTTTACCCAACTCTGTTACTGAGAAGTAGCCTTCTTTTTCCTCTATCATTGCTGAGGCGACAAGATAGTTCCAGTCGTGATGGAAGTGTCCATCGGACTTGTAGCCTAATGCTGTGGAGATCTGCGATTTTACTCCGGGAAGGGCTCTGATGCGGCTGTGAGGCGTTGAATAGATGAGGTAGAGTAGTTTGGTTCGCGGTGCCTGTATGTCTGTGTTTATTCCCCTGCTCTTCGCCACTTCCTAACCTCCGCTTGTCTACTTTGTTTTTTAGGAGAACACCGAAAAAATGGATATGACTCTATGTCTTAGAGTTGAGGCTCTATATGGTAGAGCTATAACACGCAAGCCACACCGCTCTCTGCGTGAAAAAAACTTGCCCACTAAAAATCTGCACCCAACAAAACAAATAAACTATTGGATTCCCGTTTTGTTGTTGTCTCTTTGCTGTTTTGTGCTAATCGCCATTACACGAAACCTCTTCAGTGGATTCAATCTGACAATAAATTCGTGGGCAGCAAGCATAAACACAGGCGCCTTAACGCAGCCTTCAGAGATTATCTCTAGCTGTTTTGATACAACAGTGCTGTTTGGTGTTAGTTTTCTGTTCTTCTGTGTCTTGCTCTATAGAGGTCGCTCTTGGGATGGGTTTTTGCTTTTAGGCGGAATGGGCTTAGACGCGTTTTTACTTGTGCTCTTAAAAACCTTGGTGGATTCACCTAGACCCTTGAATAGTTTAATCTTGGAAGACAGTTTTTCCTTTCCAAGTGGACACCTGACAAGTACTCTTGTCTTTTTGGGTTTGCTAACTTATCTGGCATGGCGAACCCATAAAACACCCTTGAAAATCGGTTTAGCTGTCCTCACACCGTCGCTGGCAGTGCTGGTTGGGTATAATCGGCTATACTTGAATGCCCATTGGTTTACTGACGTGGTCGCTGCGCCTTTTTTGGCGTTGTTTTTGATTGCGACTACAATTCTAATCTTGCATTACTTACAAGACAAGCAGATTTGGGAACGGCGTTTCTCCCCAACGCTGTCTACTCTGCGTCTTAGATTTGCTGCTCTATATGGTAGAGCTATAACCCCCAGTAACCGCATAGTGAGGAGTGACTAAAATGCGTGAGCAAATAGAAGCAGCCTTCGAATACACTATTGAGCATCCTGAAGCTCTCATGATTTTAGGTGGAATGTTCTTTGCGTTTATCTCTATTTTTACTGCGGCGGTTGATGCTCAAACAACAAATTTTGTGCGATTTTTAGGCGTGGGGCTGATTGTGCTGGGTGTCTTACTTTATGTGTTGCATTTGGGTTTGCGGTTTTTGATTAGGGCGTTTCGTAGACTTTTCCACTTAGCCCTCGACCCTTAACCACCCAAATGATTTTTAGAGCAAAATTAATGCGTTAAAAATGGTTCTTTTCAGGTTTGGTGCCTACCTTTGGCTCTTAGTTGTCTGCGGTAAGGCGGGTAATCGGTGTTTTGGTTTAACTCTATACCTTAGAGTTAGGACTCTAATTGGTAGGGCTATAACCCCGCTGCTACACCTACACTGGTGTGGTTGGTATGCGACAAAAAACCGAATTCCCCCTCAAATATTCCGTCGAGCACCCTGAAGGTCTAGTCCTGTTAGCAGGCATATTCATAGCCTTATTCTTCATCTTCCTCCTTACGTTGGATGTCCACACCATTATTTTTCTGGGGCTCCCCGCCGCAGCCATGGCTATCTTTCTATTCTACCTAATGCATCGGATTATGCGATATCCAGTGCGCCGTTTCCAAGAAATAATTCCATCCGCACCTTAAGCTCCCGCGGGTGATTTTATGAAGAAAGTTATTGCATGGACACTTGCCCTGATTGTTTTGTTGACGCTGTTCATCTTGTTGATGACGCTGGGGTACCTGCTTAACTGTCACCCGCTTGCAATTGCCGCCTTAGCCGTTTTGACCCTACTTTCGGGGCTATCAACCTACTACGTGCTCTCTCGTGAAACCTGACCCACAACTAAAAATCCGCTGAAGCCACAAAGGTAACTTTGACTCTCTGCTTGGGGTTTTTGAGTTTCTCTACAAATTCTCGGGGCAAATCATTAGATGCCCTGTCGGCGCATATTGCCAGTGTGCGGTTGCAGATGAAGCTGCTTCGGCGAACTACCAAATCAGAGGGATGCGTTAATTGTAGCTTGGGAGAACCTGAAGCGTTGATTTGCTCTGTTATGTCGTCTGCTTCGATTTGGATGGTGAGCTTGGCGTTTGGCGATTGCAGGGCTTGCTTGAATTGGGGGCTTAAATCGGCTGCGGCTTTCTCTGCTGCCACCGCGACTATGCAGTCTCCTGTTGGGGTGAGGTGGGTGTCTTTGGTGAGCATAAGCGTAGTGGGATGTATGGCTTGGATGTTTGGGTGTCCCTGTGCCCAGACAACCTCAGTAACATGCTTCAATTATTCGCGAACCTCAATTGAATCAACCTTGCCGTCGCCATCCAAATCAAACCCCTGAATAACCACCGCAAAGGTGTCCTCTCCTTTATACTTCTGCAGGGTAGTTTTCCAAAAATTCGTCAACGCAATCACGCAGGCTTTAGTTCCAACAGCCTTGTTGCCTGCTAACACGATGATACGTTTAGTCTCATCCCATGGGTTCACGATTTTGGCTATGACGCCTGTGACGTCGGAGGTGAAAATCTGCGACGACTTCTTAGACGCTAACCCGCCTAAGAGAAATCCCTGCGGGGAGGTTTGCATTATAAATTTGATGGGCAAGTATTCGTTGATTTCCTGCGTGAGCAGGTTGGTGCCCGGACCACCGACGAGGAGTAGGTTGTTTTTTTCTTCTTTTTCCGCCTTCACGTCCACGTCTAGCTTAACCGCGAACTCTTCGGGGGTGCGCGTGAATTGCCCCAAAAACAGGGCTAAGTGTGCTGCGTAGTGGCCGTCTCGGGCGCTGGTTTTGAAGGGGCCGTGTGGTTGGGGGCTGCCGACTACGATTTTGCCGTTGAAGGTGGTGTCTTGGATGAATTCTTTGAAGAAGGTTTGGAGTGGTTTGCTGATGTTTAGGGGGGTGCGGTTTTGGATGGGTTTGTAGCCTTGGGGGAATTCGACGCCGAAGGCGGGTGAGGTGGTTTTGTAGTATTTGGCGGTTGCGCCTTTCTTTTTTTCTTCTTTGGCGATTTCGATGGCGCCTGCTTTTTGGAGTTTTTTGATGTGGTAGTAGACTTTTTGTTCTTGGATGTCTAGTTTTTTGGCGATTTCGAGGGGGTACATTTCTTGTTGGCTGAGCATGGTGAGGATTTTCCAGCTTAGGGGGCCGAGGATGGTTTTGAGTTTTTGGGCGTCTTTTAGGATTGTGATTTCTTTTATTTCTTGGGTGTTGTTGTTTTCTTGGAGGAGCATTTTTTTGTCCATGGGGCTTCAGGATGGTATGGGCGTACGGTATTAAAAAATTTTTTGTAACGGTTGTGTGTTGGGTGTATTGAGATTCAATACGTCCCATCAGAATTGACCCGACCCTTACAAAAAAATTTTGGGCATCCAAATAAAATGTTAAAAATCCTTAAAAACCATGCACCATTTCCAATACCTGAACATAAATCTTGCATTAATCGAGGCAAAAAACAATGTGCGGAATATTTGGTTGTGTATTAAAAGACGGCAACGCTGCTCCACTGATTCATTCTTGTCTAAAACATCTCGAATACCGCGGCTACGACTCCGTCGGCATCGTCACCATCTCCGATGGCAAACTGTACCTAAAAAAAGATCAAGGCAAAATCGATGAGGTCCACAAACTCCTCGACCTCGACGATTTACCTGGGCAAATCGGCATCGGCCACACCCGATGGGCAACCCATGGCGCACCCCTGCAAGTTAACAGTCACCCCCACACCGACTGCACCGGCGAAATCGCCGTCGTCCACAACGGCATCATCGAAAACTTTCTTGAACTTAAAGCCGAATTAACCAACCTTGGCCACACATTTGTCTCAAAAACCGACACCGAAGTCATGGCGCACCTTATCGAGGAAATCCAAAAACAAAACCCCCAACTCACCCTCACCCAAGCCGTGCTGGAGAGTCTCAAACGCATTGAAGGCTCATATGCCTTTGCGATTGTTTCCACTCGGGAACCGGACAAAATTATCTGTGCCCGAAACGAAAGCCCCCTCGTGTTAGGCATCAATCACAAGGGCGTGTTTTGCGCCAGTGACATCCCCGCGTTTCTCTCCGTGACTAACAAAGCTGTGATGATTAACAATGGTGAACTTGTTATCCTCAATGCTGAGGGTTATGAAATCCGCAAAATCAGTGACAACAGCCCCATCACTCGGGAACCAATAACTATCGAGTGGACTGCGGAGATGGCGGTGAAGCAGGGTTATCCGCATTTTATGATTAAAGAAATCCATGAACAACCCGAAACCCTCCGCAACACGTTGCGCATTCAAGATCACTATCTTGATTTGCTTACTACCTTTTTAGATCGGGCAAACGAGGTGTTTTTGGTGGCTTGCGGAACCAGCTACCACGCCTGCCTAGCCGCATCTTACATGTTCTCTAAATTGGCGTTTTTGCCGACTTATCCGGTGTATGCGTCTGAGTTTGTGGAGCAATGCGGCAAATCCGTCAACATCGACAGCACCCTACTAGCTGTTAGTCAATCCGGCGAAACCGCGGACACCATAGCCGCCGTGAGTTGTGCTCAGCAACGTGCCGCCACGATTTTGAGTTTAACCAACGTCATCGGATCCACCCTGACTCGGGTTTCGCGTGTCTATATTGGTACGCAGGCGGGGCCTGAGATTGGGGTGGCTGCAACCAAAACCTTCACCTCCCAACTCTCTGTGCTTGCGCAGTTGGCGTTGAAGTTGTCTAAGAAGCGGGGTAAAATCAGTCAAGACGAGATGGATGAGCTTGCGGAGAAACTTGACCAACTCCCCGACATCGTGGATACTATTGTGCGGACGCAGGAGGAAAAAATCAAAGCCATCGCCAAAAAATACGTGGACGCCAAAGTGTTCTTCTTCTTGGGCAGAGGCATAAGCACCGCCACCGCCTTTGAAGGCAGACTCAAACTCATGGAAATCGCCTATATCCCCAGTATAGCGTTCCCTGCTGGCGAGAGCAAGCATGGTCCCATTAGCCTCATCGAAGCGGGTTTCCCTGTCGTGTTCATTTGTCCTCGGGATGAAACTCACCGAACCGTGATTGGGAACATTATGGAGATGAAAGCCCGCGGCGCCCACATCATCGCCATCGTCGAGGAGGGCGACAAAGAAATCAAAGAATTATCCGATGACTACATCGAAGTCCCCAAAGGCATCCCGGGCGTGCTCTCACCGATTCCCTATGCTGTGCCTCTGCAGTTGTTGGCGTATTATACGGCGTTGGAGAAGGGCTACAACCCCGACATGCCCCGCAACCTCGCCAAATCGGTTACCGTCAAGTAACCCTCTCCCCTTTAGGCAACACCTTTTAGGCCCCTTACCTCTTGCTTATTTTATGAGCAACCTGCCTTCCAAAGCCGTCATCTTAAACGTGTACATCCCCCGATGCTGCGCCAATTGTGGACACCCAAAAGCCACCCATGAACAGGGGCAAAGGTGCACCATAAAAGGCTGCATGTGCCAAAAATTCATCGATTAACCTTTAGCCGAACCATTTTTCGAGTGAAACTTTGCTTTTCTGTTTCTTGCTGCCCGCGGTCATGCGTTCTAGGGATTTTTTGACGCGTTCTTCGCCGAATTCTTTTTCGCCGCACATGAATTCGACGATGCCTGCCTCGTTGGGTTCTTTCCATTGGAGTGTGTAGTTGTCGGTGACTTGGGGGTGGAGGAATTCTTGGCGGATTAGTTGGGGTTCGCAGGGAAAAGATGCGTTTTTGATGAAGGGTAGGGCTTTTTCGAGTGTGCCGTGTTGGCGGATGAGTTTTAGCGCGGTTTTAGGTCCGACACCTTCGATGCCATCGGGGTTAAAGTCAGTGCCGATAAGGATGCCGACATCGATTAGTTGCTCATAGGTTAACTCGCAATCTGTGAGCGCCTTTTTGAGTTCGATGACTTCAGGAACCACTTCGATAAAGGCTTTGCCGCGTCTGCGCCGCCCCGAGATAGTGACATTACGTAGCAACTTGGGTGCGCCAAATAGGAGGCTGTCGTAGTCTTGGCTGGCACAATAATCCGCGTGCCCCGTGCGATTCATGTGGGCAGCTTGGGCTTCGCCTTCACTGGGCGCCGCAACCCAAGGCAACCCCATCAAATCCAGCAGCCGCTTGCTCTCAGGCACCATGTAGGGCTTGAGGGTCGCCGTCATAGACGCGAATTGACGCATTTTTTCTTGGTCACCGCTGGCTTTAGCTTCCGCATACTTCACGGTAGCCTCAGCCTTGATTTGGTGGCGTCGCTCGACTTCTTTGGCTTTGAGTTCGGGGGCTTTGCCGTCGAAAACAAAGACTGGTTTTAAGCCGAGTTCGACGAGGTTGCTGGTGCGGTAGAAGAGTCCTGAGAGGTGGCTGGTTATTTCCTCGCGGCTGTTCTTGAGCGGGGTGCCGTCAGGTTGACGAATGATACTTAGGAACTGGTAAATCGTGTTGTAGGCGTCTATGGCTATGATTTTGCCTGAAAGGTCTTCGAGTTTAACAGGAGTTTTCGGGATAAGGTCTTTGAAGTTAACACCCAAAACAGGGCACCACACATAGGTTAGGAAAAAAACAAACTAAAGAGCATTACGAAAAAACTAACCAGAGCGTCGGGTACTTTATGCTCTAGCCAAAAGAGCGCTATTTACTGAATCGATTTCCTTCTGTTTTTCTATCATTCTATGTCTGAGGTCATCTTTTCCATGAAAGTGCTTACCGTCTTGTTCAATTAAATTATATTCTACAAGTGCCTCAAGATCCCGCCGTAGCACATCCTTATTTATCGGTCGGTTGTAATTCTGTTTAAACTCCTTACTTATGGAATCAATGCTTCGGTAAACTTGATTATCCGTCTCTATTTCGGGCATGTAGATACAGTTTTCAATTCGAATAATCGGCCCAAGTATCCTTACACCGAAAATGTCTCGCAAAGTTGAATAGCGTTCTTTGAGAATTGTGGAAACCAAAAGGTCGCTGAAATAGTTCTTGTCTCCCTCAGCTTCCTTTCTGGCGATGACCGTCGTGTTGCCCTCTATGTACCCATCCTCTTGTTTTCTTACTATCTTCAGCCCTTCAAGTAATGATAAATAAAGTTGGGTTTTATGCCGTCTATTCTTGTTACGGCAATAATTGATTTCAAATTCGCTAATGCCCTCATATTCCCAGAGTTCAGATACTATCTCTTTAATTGGTGCAAGAAAAGGGTTCCATTTAAGGAGTTGAACAAGCCCGTCAGATGTCGCGTAAACAACTATTTCCTCAGTTCTTTTCTTCCATAACTCAAAGAATGATTGAATATTTTTGATACATTCATCTCGAGTTGTTGTACGATTCTTTATTATTTTTCCATCTTGATCTGAGGTTATTTGTCCTAAGCGGTCAATTTCGAAAATATGGAGCGTTCTTGTTTGGGGCGGTTTCTCATTTCTAATATAAAGAGGATAATCAGACCTTAAGTTTGAAATATATACATTTTCTTGTTCGTCATGGATCGGAGGGTCCACTAATATTACGTGGCCATAATTTAGCGAAGCATAGAATGCTATTGCTTGCTCTGGATTACTCAATTTCGGGCCCTCCTTGTTCTAAATACCCTGA
The DNA here is from genome assembly GCA_026014745.1 of Candidatus Bathyarchaeota archaeon. Classification (NCBI taxonomy): domain Archaea; kingdom Thermoproteati; phylum Candidatus Bathyarchaeota; species Candidatus Bathyarchaeota archaeon. The sequence goes on from JAOZHS010000001.1 coordinate 365,293, forward strand.
TATGTAAGTTTGGTCTTTACCTAATAAAATTTGCACCCATTTTGTTTCCCATTCCCATCGTCTCACAAATGTTCCAACATCTAGGCTTTGAATTGCGGTTTCTTCTTTATCCTCTAGTGGGTCATCAAAATAGACAATGCGATTGACCGAATCATACTCTACTATCACGACAGCGTGCATAAATTTGGTTGTTCCTTTTGGAGGTTTTTCCTTCGGATTTAGGAATACAATTACTGGAAGTTGCTTCTTGTTCAACTCTTTCTCTATTTCAGGAAACTTTGATCCTTCATGATAAATGAACTTTAAACTAGGTCTAGCTTTTAGTAAATGTGAATTCATAAATTCTACGGCTCTAGGCGGGGTTCCGTCAATAGGGGTGGTCTTCGTTATCTTTGCAATCTTGCTGAGCGTAAAAACCTTTAGACCTTTTATTTTATGCTTTTTGCAAACGGCATCTAAACACATTTTGAGACAAGTTGGGGTGCAATACAGGTCTTCTGGTTGGTGAAAGTGTTTTACCTCAAGTCTAGCCAAAGCCGTTTCCTTCGTTTATGAATCAAAGTAGCACATTATTTGTTAGGACTGCGTATATAAAATGATGCAAATACTATCGAAGGTAAATGTTCCTGAATTCTGACAAATGGCTAAATCGTATCCCACGCTCTTGGTGTAATCATACGTCTTTTGGTTCTAGCAATGTATCGCCTGTTTCATGGCTTTTATGTTGTTTTTTGTTTGTGGGGTTTTTTTGGCGGGTTGTTTGGGCTGGTTTTTAGGTTTTGTATTGGAAGGTGTAGTGGGTTTGTTGGTTGGTTTGGTTTTTTATGAAGGCGGTGAAGCCTTCTTGGTTGAGGCAGTCGATGAATAGTTGGTGGCGTTGTTGGGTTGTTAGGTGGGTGACGTTGTAGGTTTTTTGGTGGGTCATGTTGGCGGCCTTGGTTTTTGTTTTGTGCACTTTTGCTTTGTTTTGTTTTTTCTTCAATATAACATTTGCTTATTTTACCTTATTTTTACTGCTTTAACCCTATTTATGCAGATAAGCCCTAAACATGGCGGCAACAATAGGCTAACGATTCAAAATGGTAAAAGTAAAGCTCACAGTCACAGTCTCCCCCGAAACAATCCACTGGATAGACGAACAAGTCAAGCAAGGACACTTCGCCGACCGCAGCCACGCAGTCCAATACTCCCTCCACAAAGTCAAAGAATTAATCGACAAAGAAGAAATCAAATTCTAACGCTTACTGCGTCAAAAATGGTCTTTTTTATTTGGTTTTTTGTTTGTGAAGATTCCTTATAGGCAGCCTATGGCTTTTCCGTTGCGTGACGGGTGGTTTCCTGTTTGTTTGGGCCATGCTAGTGCCCACTTGCATTGTGAAATCATTGCTGTTCTTTTGCGGTCAACGAACCTATTTGGCGTCTATTAGGATCCTATTAGTGGTTCTATGTTGAAACCTATAGGGGGAGGGTAGGTCGGTGGGCATATTTGGAGCCTATTAGAAACTCTATGCAGAACCCTAAGAGGGGTAGGGTCGTATTGGTTGAAAACAAGCGCATTAGTATGTTGGAAAACAGTAGAAATCCCCGTTTCAAATTAGGGCGGGGAGGGGTCATCTATCTGTCTGGTTGGCGTGTTTGGTGTCAAACTTTTTAAATCTGAAGCATGAATGGAAAAGTATGCAAACTCAAAAACGCGGCGTCGGCATCATCATGGGCGCAAACGTGCAGATCGGTGAGGGCACCGCCATCTGGAATTACGTCGTCATCGGCGACGGCACAAAAATCGGTGACGGAACCATCATCGGCAGCTTCGTGGATCTCGGCAAAAATGTGTCCATAGGTAAAAACTGCAACATCCAAGCCCACGTAACCATAAGCAACGGATGCGTCCTTGGCGACAACGTGTTCATCGCCCCCAACAGCAGCCTCCTAAACGACAAATACCCCAAAAGCACCTACATGACCCCACCCACCATCCAAAACGACGCGGCGATTGGAGGCGGCGTAACCATCCTTCCCGGCGTGGTCGTCGGAGAAAAAGCCGTCGTCGGAGGCGGCAGCGTCGTAACCAAAAACGTCCCAGCCCAAACCGTCGTGGCAGGCTGCCCAGCAAAAAAAGTAATGACCCTACAACAATTCCAAACCAAACGCAAAGAGTTCCTAGAGCAGCAACGGGTGCAGCCATGAAAGTCTGGTATGACGCCTGCACGGGCAAACAAATCCGCTACGGAGCCGCCATCGGCAAACGCCTCCGCGCAGAAGGCCACGAATTTGTTTTCACCACACGTGAACACCCTGATACGGTTCCGCTCGCAAAACTTCTCGGCGAAAACCCCGTAGTCGTGGGCAAATACAGCCCCAGCACCCTCGCATCCCGACTCATAGAAAGCGCCAACCGCATAATCGAATTCTCCCAAATGTTTGGCAACCAAAAACCCGACGTCGCCATCGCCCACCAATCCGTCGAACTCTGCCGCGTCGCCTTCGGCTTGGGCATCCCCATAATCACAACCGCCGACACCCCCCACGCATACGCCGTCAACCGACTAACCCTCCCCTACGCCCACACCGTCGTCATCTCCAAAGCCCTACCCCAAAGCTTCCCAAAAAAATATGGCGCCCAAAACATCATCCAATTCAGCGGCGTAGACGAAGTCGCATGGATCAAAAACTTCAAACCCAAAAAAACAGCCAAAACCAAACCCCTTATCGTTCTGCGACAAGTCGAAACCAAAGCCGCCTACGCCACAAACAAACAAGACAACGCCCAAACCCTAGCAGAACAGCTCCGAAAACTCGGAGACGTGCATTTACTCGAAAGATACGGCTCCACGGGCGATGTGTTTGGAGAAAAAGCAAACTTTGAAGACTCCGCAAGTTTAGTGGCAAACGCCGACTTAGTTGTCAGTTACGGCGGCACTATCTCCCGCGAAGCCGCCCTGCAAGGCGTACCAAGCATCGCTACCTCAGATATGGCAAACACCAACGTCAACACCTACCTCGTCAAAAAAGGATTCCCCTTCTACATAACCACCGAACACGGCGTAATGCGCTACGCAAAAGCGCTGTTGGGCAAACGGTTCGACGTTTCAGACAAGCTTGCGGCATTAGAGAACCCTGTTGATGTCATCACAAAAGTTGCCCAAACCCTAAACCGATAACACTTCAACTCGGCTTCCCGGCTTAGCTTGGAATTTTTCTGCGGCACTACCCTGATTTAGTGCGACTTCTAAAAAGCCGTGACTGCCAATTAATGCGATTGCGGTTTGGGGTTCGGTGTCGCCGTAGGTTTTTACAAAGGGAAGCGTTAGGTTTAGGTCGGCTATTTTTAGGGTTATTGTTTGGGTTTGGGGAAGCTGTTTGGGTTGAAGGTTGGTGATGATGTTGCCAAACCCATCCACATGCAGCACCTCACCCGCCCAACCGCCATCTTTCTGAGTTACGTTGGCAAATGTGGGCGTTTTGGGGTCAGTCACTTCGGGTCCAAACTCCGAAGACTTCACGCCCAAATCCAAGTAGGCTGCAGCTGGTGCGAATATGTCTCGCCCATGAAACGTACCTGACACTTCAGCCCGCCTAAACTTTGGGTTAACTAACTCATAGACATGTTTGATGCCTTGCTGCTGGGCTGCAAGCATCAAAATGCCGTTGTCGGGTCCCACAAAAAACCCCCGCTGCGTCTCCACCACAATGCCCCGTCGAGCGGTGCCTACCCCCGGATCAACTACCCCCAAATGCACCGTGCCCGCGGGAAAATAGGGAGCCGCTGAAGCCAACGCGAAGGCCGCCTCTCGGACATCAAATTTAGCGACTTCATGAGTTATGTCGATAAGCACGGCGTTTTGGTTTAGGGATAAGATGACGCCTTTCATTTCGGCTACATAGGGGTCTTTTAACCCAAAATCCGTTGTCAACGTAATCAAATTATCCACCATGAACTACAGGGACAAACACGACTTCGTCGCCGTCACGTAGCTTCGTTTGGTAACCTGCCAGTACGCTGATTTCTTTCCCGTTGACAAGGACTAGACTGTTGGATTGGGCGCTGTTTAGGGTTTGGTCACTGAATACGTGTTTTACGTTGGGGAGTTGTCGGCAGATTTCTTCAACAGCATCTTTGATTGTGGCGTCTGCTGGAAGGTTAAGTGTGAATTGGGTTTTGCCTGAAAGATGACGCAGGGCACCGACAAATTTCACGGTGATAGTCATATTTATCTACGCTACCTTTAGAGGACGATGATTATAGCTATATCGTTAACGTTGGTTCCGGTTTGCCCCGTAAACACGAGGTCTCCTAGCGCGGCGAAGAAGTGGTAGGAGTCGTTTGCTGCCAAAAACTCCCTTGGATTTAACCCTGCGGTTGCCGCTCGTTTGAGTGTTGAAGAGTCAGCGATTGCTCCAGCAGCATCTGTGGGGCCATCCACGCCATCAGTGCCCACACAAACAACCACTGCCCCCTCAATGTCAAGTTTTTGCGCCGCGGACAAAGCGAGTTCTTGGTTGCGTCCTCCTTTGCCGCTGCCTGTGACTTTAACGGTTGTTTCTCCGCCAGCTATAATGGCTACGGGTTTAGGTTTAGGGTTACCTGAAGCAAGAACTTCTCTGGCTATGGCGGACAGGATATTGCCGACACATTTGGCTTCCCCCTCTATAGTCGAAGTCAACAAAACCGTGTCTACCCCTTCCCTTTCTAGATGTTCTTTGGCGGCAAGGCAGGCAGTTCGATTATTGCCCAAAACAACATTAAAAACTCGCTCAAAGGCAGGGTCAGCGGGCTTTGGCGTCTCAGCGATATGTCCCTTTATGCCGTTCATAATCACTTTTCGAACCGAATCAGACAGGTTTGTCCATAACTCGTATTTCTCTAAAACGCTTTTGGCGTCAGCAAACGTTGTAACATCAGCCACGGTAGGTCCCGACGCGATGACATCCAATGGGTCCCCGACCACATCAGAAAGAATGATGCTTATTATTGTGGCGGGGTATGCTTTTTTGGCAAGCCAGCCGCCCTTGAAGCCTGAAAGATGCTTCCTAACAGAATTTATCTCGTTTATTGTGGCTCCGCTTCTGAGTAAGGCGGACGTGAGTTCTTGTTTATCTTTTAGGCTGATGCCGTTGCGTGGGCAGCACAGGAGGCTAGAGCCACCGCCCGAGATTAGGCATATGACCAAATCGTTTTCGGTTGCTTTTTCGGCTAATTTGAGCATTTGTTTGGCTCCTTCGACTCCGGCTTGGTCAGGTAGGGGGTGGCTTGCTGGTTGAAGCCGTATTTTTTCTGTTCGGCTGGGGTCTCCGTAGGGTACGTTAACTACCCCCTCGGTCAATCCGTCACCTAAAACTGCCTCTATTGCCTCTGCCATTTGTCCTGATGCTTTTCCCCCGCCAACCACATATATGTGATAGAACTGGGCTAAATCAAAACTGTGCCCGTGCACTTGCAGATGGTTTTCTTTTAGGGTAAGTTGTGCTGCAACCAGCTTTTTGGGGTCTACAGCGTTTATAGCGATTTGTATGCTGTCGAGGGCTAAGCTGCGGGCTCTTCTTAGGCTTGATTTTTCGCCGTTTTCGATTAGTGCCTGCTTGTTTTTTATCAGCACCAAAACAACCCGCTTTATCCTGACGATGAAAAAGTGAACTATCGCTAATAATTGTTTAGTAAATTGAAAAACAAAAAAGCTTGTTAGCTTTCGAATCTTTCTTGTGTGAGGGTTTCCACGATGTCGGTGGCGATTGACACAATGGAATCAGCCTGTTTCATCATGGCGTCCCCGTTGACTTCTTCGAGTTGTGAAATCTGTTGTACTATGGTTTCGATTTCCATGAGAAACCGTAGTACAGAATCGTTGGTTGCGGGGTTCTTTGTGATTTCTTCACGGATGAGTATCTCGATGAAGGCGGGTTCACCTAGACTGTAGTAGATGGCGTTTCGGGCTTTTCTTATGGCTTCTAAAACAAGGTTTGGTGCCATGTAGGGTATTTTTCTTGCCGCTTCTAATTCGGCTTTGGCTTCCCGAAGATACCTAATTGCCCACCCTTTTCGGTACTCATCCATCATGAGGTATTTTCCCAAACTGTTTATTCGGCAACTTCTTCGATGTCTACATCATCATCGGCGTTTTGAGCTTTTGCGAGTGCAATGGTGCGTGTGATATAACCAGCGGTTTTGTTGCGTACGCGTGTTGTGGTGCCTTGTGTTAGTTGGTCGACTAAGCGTTTATTGTCATCAAAGTTAGTGTTGAATTTGTTTGGAAACTTTTCCATCAGTTCTTTGCCGAGGTGTTTTATCTGTTCAGTTTTTACTTTTCCCAGGATTATTCCTCCAAGTTAACTTGCTTTCTCCGACCGTTTAAAAACGTAGGAGCAACTCTCAATAGATAGGAGCCTTAATTTAAGTTTGCGCCTCAACCCCACAATTTTTCAAACCAGCAAGCCGCAGCGTGGGCGTTGCTAAAAAAAATTGAAGGGTTAGTTTAGTTTTATATTAAAGAAGGTTTCAAAGTTCTCAACTATTTGTTGCGCGACTTCTTCGGGGGGTATTTTTTTGATTTCAGCTACTGCAGCCACGACGTTTTGGATGTAGGAGGGCTTGGTTAATTGTCCGTTGAAGGGTTTTTTCCAGTAGGTTACGGGGCCATCGGTTTCGGTTAGAAAGTTTGTTAGGGGCGTGTTTTCGACGACTTCTCGGATGCCATTGGAGTAGGTTACTGGGGGACCCTCGGTGATGTAGTAGCCGCTGTCTATAGCTTTGGCGAGCACGGTCATAGGATAACTAAACCAGTGGAGCAGCACCCGTTTGAGGTTGTATGAGGGTAGCATATCTACGATTTTGTCGGTTGTGCCTCTTGAATGGATTATGACTGGCAGATTGAGGGTTTCGGCGAGGTGCAGCATGCGGTCAAACACCATGGTTTGTTTTTCCCAGATGGTTTCATATTTGTTGTCTAAGCCGATTTCTCCTATTGCCCGAATTTTTCCTTTATTTTTTAGGATGAACTCAACGGTGTCTTCAAGTTCGTTTTCTTGAAGAACATTCACATTCCAGGGGTGGATGCCCATTGCTGGATAAACTAAGTCAGGATATTGTTCGGCTAGTTTGAGGTCGTTTTGGCAGCTTTTGAGGTCCAACGAGTTGGTTACTAGGGCTACTAACCCAGCTTCTTTTGCGTCTGCTATTACCTCTTCAATATGGCCTGCGTATCCTGCGTCTGAGAGATGGATATGTGCGTCTACAAGTTTCATTTCTTTTCAGCGCTATATTCACGGTTTCGGGTTTTAAAAATTTTCTTAGTTTACCCGTGCTAGGTTTTAGGTTAAACTCTATTTTAACGTAAAAACAGATAACAAAGGTTAAATATTGCCTTAAAGAGAAAAAGAAGCTAAAGAGATGTCGATATGACAGAATTAGAAATAGCTGTAGCCCCCATGCACAGATTATGCAAGAAAGCAGGCGCTGACAGAGTAAGCGAAGCAGCAGCAAAAGAACTAGCAAAGGCACTTGAGGAAATCGGCGTAAAAGTAGCTAAAGAGGCACTTGATTTTGCGATGCACGCCGGAAGAAAAACAATCAAAGCCGAAGACATAGAGATTGCTGCAAAAAAAGTCATGGGCAAATAATTCAAAGTAACCTCGCGTTTCTCTCTTCTTTTTTCTTTTTCTCGTTGCGGGGCGGCTATGTAGTTGCGGAGCTATCCCAAAGGAACTGGAAATACTCGCGTGCAAACCCCACTAAGCCAACATGATTACTCCATATAACAAGGCTAGGCTTATCCTCACCCAAAAACAGCATGGCTTCTTTGCCGTCCGCGATTATGCCGCCGCCAAACATGTGATCCCTAATACGCATCTCGCTTAGGCCGCTGAATTTTTTGATGAAACTCCAGTCTTCTTTGCTGCCTGCTGCCATCAGCTTTACCTTTACGGTCTTTTTTAATCCGTTGCCTAAGAGAGGTTCAGCCATAGCGATTAGGGGTTTGGCGAATTCGGGGGCTGCTATGACTATTTCAATGGTGGCTTTGCTGACGACTTCTTTGACTTTTCCCAGTGTCGCTTGTTGTCCTCGCAGAATTAGCATGTCAGGGCGTTCGACTAGTTCTCGTTTCTCATAGAGTGGTTGAAGTGTGTCAGCGAGGGTGTTTTCCCATCCTGCATATTTGTCTTCTAGGCGTAGTTTGGTTATGCGGGTGGCTTCTAGCGGGGGAACGGGGTAATATTTGAAGGGGCGGTCTTCGCTGCTTTTTATCCAGCCTTTCTGTTTTAGCTCGTTGAGGACTTCGTAGATTTTGCTGTAGGGCACGTTGGCTTGTTGGCTGATTTCCATAGCTGTCATTTGGCCGCCTTCTAGAAGTGCAAGGTACGTGTCGATTTCGTAGGCGTTTAACCCCATTTCGCGTAGTGCAGAACGGGTTTCGTCGTTTACTGCCATGTTTTTCCCCTCAATCACCTTAGGAAACGTTTGGAAACCTTATTATCGTGTTTTCTGCTCTTAAGCCCTTCGTCATTAACGCTTACACGTTAGAAGGCAAATTTCGATGAAAGATATTAAACCGACTAAAAGTCTCTGTCCTGAATGCCTCAAACCTATCGATGCTACTATCTTTGAAGATGAAGGAAAAGTTTTCATCAAAAAAGATTGTCCCCAGCATGGTCATTTTCAGGAACTTTACTGGTCAGACTACGACCAATATGTACGCGCCGAAAAATTCCGCAGTGAAGGAACAGGTGTAGAAAATCCGCGAACCGAGAAGAAGCTTGGTTGCCCTAGTGACTGTGGCATCTGCCCAGAACACAAATCCCACACTGCCCTAGCAATCATTGACATAACCAACCGCTGCAACCTCAAATGCCCCGTCTGTTTTGCTAACGCAAACTACGCAGGCTACGTTTACGAGCCCACTATGGAGCAGGTTGTTGGCATGCTGGAGAACCTGCGTGCAACTAAACCTGTACCAGCACAGGCCTTGCAGTTCAGCGGTGGAGAACCAACCATCCGCAAAGAACTCCCAACTATGGTCCGTAAAGCCAAGGAATTAGGCTTTAACCACGTTGAAGTTAACACTAACGGCTTACGTCTCAGCCAAGACGTGGAATTCTGCAAGGAACTCAAAGAAGCAGGCGTCAGCACAATCTATCTCCAGTTTGATGGCTTAACCTCAGATGTATACAAGTACATCCGTGGCGTCGACTTGCTTGACATAAAGATGAAAGCCCTCGAGAACCTTAGCGCCGCCGGCTGGAACAGCGTCGTGCTGGTTGTTACCCTAGTTAAGGGCGTTAACGACAGTCAACTAGGTGACATCGTAAGGTTTGCAGCTAAAAACTGTGACGTCGTACGGTGCATTAACGTTCAGCCAGTTTCACTCTGTGGTCGTTTGCCGCCTGATGAACGCGAAAAGATGCGTATCACTATCCCTGACTTCATGAAAAAAGTCGAGGAACAAACTGAAGGTGTGATTAAAACCAGCGACTTTTACCCTGTTCCCGTGGTCGTTCCCGTCTCGAAAGCGGTTGGCGCCATCAAAGACAAACGCTACGTCGAATTCACATCGCACCCCCACTGCGGCATGGCAACGTTTGTCTTCATTGAAGACGGTAAAATTACGCCAATCACCCGATACGGCAACATTGACAAATTCGTCGCGACCCTTCAAAGCGTCTATGACGATGCAGCCAAAGGCAACAAGAGCAAAGCTAAACTCCGCCTTGTCGGTGCCGGTCGCCACATCAAATTCGGATTCCTACGCAAATACGTGCTCAAAGTGCTGGTTAACGGAGACTACAAGTCGCTTGGCGACTTTGCGCGCTCTGCAGTTCTGATTTCCTCGATGCACTTCATGGATCCCTATAACTTTGACCTTGAACGTGTTCAGCGCTGTGTCATTCACTATGCAGTTCCCGACGGCAGAATCATACCTTTCTGTACAATGAACTCTATTCACCGTGCTGATGTAGAAAAGAAACTTGGTGTGCCAATCAAAGAGTGGCAAAACAAACATAAGGTTGAAATAAGTCAGACAATTTAATTGTTGAGATATCAACATTTGGCAAGGTGAAAACATGGGTGGAAAAAAGAAGCTTGGCATAAAGCAGATGGAAAAGCAGCAGGTAAAAACTGACGAAGACAAAGAAGCGAAGAAGAAAGATAAACCGTCAGGTCCGCCACAGAAGAAAATTACTGTGGGCATTATGACTCCAGACGTTAAAGACGCTAAGGTCATTGCTGAAGCTAAAAAGATGGGTGTGTTAACTCCCTACTCAATAGCGACTCGCTACGGTATACGCATCAGTGCAGCAAAGGACTTCCTAGAGCAGCTAGAAGCCAACGGCGCTATACAGTTAGTCTCTAGTAGCCATAATCTGAAAATCTACAAGTCAGCAGCTTAAACTGCTACTAATCTTTATTTTAACATAAATGGAGTTCTGGATTTGAGTTTCCCCGAAAGAGTATACACTCTTGAAGAAGTAAAAAATGCTAAAATGTTAGTTGACCAAGGGTACAAACACACCATAACAGTAGAGGGTGCTCCAGGATTCACGGAAAAAGTCAATCAAGCCCTTGAATTAATCAAAGTGGCAGGTTACTTTGAGTTCCTGCAAACTTTCATAAGGAAAATCCAAGAAATCGACGGCATAACCCAACTTAGAGAAACTGAAGTTTCGATTTGGGCAAACAAATTCGCCGTAGAAAACCCCGTGGACGCAGCCAGCCTCTTTGTGCAAAAAGCGCTCAGCATGAAAGAGTACCTTGAAGGCGAACTCTACTATGGCGGCAACGCTGAAAAACGCTCAGTCACCAAACGTATAGAGTTTCTTGAAGTGCTCAAGGAGAAAACTGCTGATGCTTCTGTGAAAGAAGAATGCGGACGGCTTCTTGACCTTTGGAAAGAAAGTTCTTGGTCCTTTTAAGTTGAGGCTAACTGTGCTCTGATTGTTAAGCCGCTTTTTATTTGCTTAAATATTTCTAGGTTTCCCGTAATTTTGCCTAAAACGTTTACTGGACTGTAGGGTTGAGATTTTCCATAGAACACGCACAAAGCGCTGCCCATAGGCCAAAACGCTATAGTGCCAGCTTCTACGGTGGCTTTGGATTTTTCTTCCCCCATTTTTATGGGAATTTCAAAATAGACTTCTTCTTTCCAAAGAGCTGCCCGTCCCTCTACAGGGAATTTTCGGACAATAGCGTCGATAGTTCGTGGCGCTAAGAAACGAACAAGTTCCCCCTCTGCTTCCCCTAACCCCTCGATGAGAAACTTTATTTTTATCCGCGAAACGCCTTCGTCATTACTCAACTATACATGCCCCTCTAAGAAATCCAATAAGGTGCAGACTCTGAGGGTATATTGCGCGAAGTGTAATTTTAACTTTACACTTGCCTGTATCCTCAAAAGAATAGAGAGAAAATTATAGGAGACTCAAAACTGTTTTCCCAATGAACTCTACCTGTTCATCGCTTACTCCGGGGTGAATGGGCAGCGAAAGCACTTGTTTGGCTGCTTTCTCAGTTTCAGGTAGTGCCTTGGCGCCGTAAGTCTCTCGATAAAACGGCATTTGATGAACTGGGTTAGTGTAGTATGCCTCTGCGCCGATGCCGACTTTTTTGAGTTCTGCCATAAGCTTGTTGCGTTGTTCTTCAGTAGCGTCTTTTATTCTTGCCGTATAGAGGTACCAGCTATGCAGCCTGTCTTTGGATTCAGTGGGCAAAACTAGTTTGTTGTTCTTCTCCAAGATGCTGGTTAACAACTGAGCGTTTCGGCGACGTTTAGCCACAAAATCAGGCAGCCTTTTTAGCTGTACATTGCCTATGGCGGCTTGCATCTCTGACATGCGGTAGTTGGTTCCCAAAATAATCGAAGTATACTTGACCTTGTTTTCGCCGTGAGTGCGAATCATCCTCAAGGTTTCCTCTAATTTATCATCGTTTGTGGTTGCGACGCCGCCTTCGCCAGTCATGATGTTTTTGCTTGCATACATACTCCAGCAGGCAATGTCACTGACGGCGCCTGCAGGTTTACCCTCATAAGTTAAACCATGTGCTTGTGCTGCGTCTTCCACAAGGGCTAAGCCGTGTTTGTCGGCGATTTCCCGAAGCGGCTTCATATCCGCAGAGTAACCATACAAATCCACAGGCAAAATGGCCTTGGTTTTAGGTGTCAATGCTTTTTCTACTGCAGATGGCGCGAGGTTGTAGGTTTGCGGGTCTATGTCGGCGAAAACAGGTTTGCCGCCTGCCAACGCCACAGCTTCCGCAGTGGCAACAAAGGTGAAACTTGGTAAGATAACTTCGTCTCCATGTTTTACACCAACAGCCATGATGGCGGCGTGTAGGGCTGCGGTACCAGTGTTAACGGCGATTGCATGCTTAGCGTTTGCCATTTCTGCAAAGCCACGTTCAAACTCGGTAACTGCGGCTCCAGCACCTAATCCGCTGGTTAACATGCCGCTACGCATCACTTTCTCAACTGCTTGAATTTCTTCTTCGCCGATTTTTGGGAGATTAATATATATCACGATTTCTGCCTCGCTTGTTAGAGTAAAGTACGTTTTGCATATTTTAATTTACTCAGACGCAAGAGCTATTCGATTGCCATTTCCTGCGTCGTCTTATAATCCGTAATAACCCTGATGCCGCGTTGCCTAACCTCCTCATCCAAACCCGAATCTCCTGTGTCAGCTCGCAAACTCACAAGCCTATCCAACTTGCTTTTAGTGGCAATTACGGTGATGTTGTCAACGCCGACTTTGCGGATGACTTTTGCGCTGATTTGCTGATTACCCCTGCCAAAAATAAAGCCCTGCCCACCAATAGGAGTCACCACAATACGTGAGGCTTTGCCTTCGAGGGCTTGGAGGGTCTGTTTTTCGTTAACGTCTTTTTGGATGATTTTTTTGTTCCAAAACAAGTCCACGCCCAGCAACGTTTTTTTCTGGTCCAAAAGGTCTGCGACGGTGCGGGTGGTGGTTCCTGGACCCACAATGTAGAGCACGTCGGGCTGCATTTCCTCGATGAGGTAGAGGGCGATGGCGGCTTGGTTTTCCACCTCGTTTATTGTTGTGGGGCTTTCCATTTTGTTGCCTTGAATCAGATGCGGCTCAAAGGGGCTGAGCATGTACCCGTAGAGTTCCGCGGAGAGGTGTCCTTGGCGAAATTCCTGTTCATCTATATCCATGACCTCTGCTTCCCGTAGCGGTAGCCCATACCACAAGTAAGTTATGGCTACTCTTGCCGCCGCTTGGGGACTCACCGCAAATAATGCACTATGCATCTTAACCCCTGTCGGAACACCCAGCACGGGGACTTTGAGTTCCACGATTTTTTGGATGTCGCGGGTGGTTCCGTCGCCGCCACAATAAACCAGCAAGTCTACTCCTGCTTCTATGATGGCTTTGGCGATGGCTTGAGTGTCCTCAGAGGAGGTTTCTGTTTTTGCTTCTCCTACAACTTGGATGTTGAAGCCCAACTTTTTTGCTTTACTCTCTCCCATGTCGCCTGCACCGACAACTAGTTTTAGGTGCTCTTTGGCGGCTGATAGTTCGGTTAAAAATGTTTGAGCGCGTTGTGTAGCGATGGGTTTGGCGCCAAGCTGGATGGCTTGTTGGAGGATGGCTTTGCCGTCTGTGCCTTTAAGTCCGACGGCTCCGCCCATGCCTGCGACTGGGTTTACTATGAAGCCCACGGTTTTTGTTGGGATAGCCTGTGTCATTGGTTGTTAACCTGTGTAGTAATAGGGCATGTGGGGTTAATAAAAAGTAGAAATTGATTTGTTCTAAAGATAATTTTGATAGCTTGAATATGTCACCATTCAACGCGATTCCTCTTTTTTGCGTTAAAAAAATGGGGTATGGTTCATCGGCGGCTTATCCACCAGATGAACCCTATTATTGCGGGTATTGCGACTATGGCCGCTATCCAGATCAGTATCGTTACCATTGAGCCAACTACGTAATCAACGGTGAAGCTTGCAATCGCTGTGTTCCAGTATCCGTCCACGTAGACTTTGATGGCGAACGCGATGAAGAGTAGCGGAGAGATTGCGCCTCCAGCTCGGGAACCCTTTTTTGAGCCTTTGCCGCCGAGGTTGTATTGGGTTTTTTCTGCTTCGGGGAGCCGTTTCCACCATTGCCAGCCGATGACTGCGCCGATGCCTGCCGGGATGCCGATTAGTACCAGTTCCCAGAAGATGGCGTGGAGAATGAACAACACCAGATTATTCATTGACCACAGGTTCAGGGTAGCTGGAACCAAATCTACTGTTTGTGCGTTACCCGTAAACCATACGAAGACGTATACTGCGCCTGCAACCGCCAAAACTGCAGCGGCAGTAAACGCCGTGAATGCAGCTTTGTGGTTTTTTATGAATCGTCTCCAGTCTGATTCGTTTGGTGTTTGGGGTTGTTGGGTCATGCTTTGTCCCTCTGCTGTTTATGCTTTTGAGGTTTGTGTAGGCTGGAAGGGCTGTGCTGGTTGTTGGGGTGGAGTGTAGCCGTAGGGTTGGGCAGTGTATTGTGGGGTTGATTGGTTCTTCATGCTGAAGAAGCCTATGGCGGCGAATATCCAGGCGATGAAGATTAGCACTAAGCCGACGAGGATTATGGTTAGTATGGAGCCGACCCAGAGTAGGGTGCCTGCGGTTGCAAATGTTTGGTCGCCTGATTTTTCTGCGAGGATGTTGAAGGTTGTTTTTAGGTGTGTTGCGGCAAGCACGTAGAAGACAAATGCGGTAACGAGGCCTGCGATTAATGCGATTAAGCCGACGCCAAAGCCTGCGGTGAATGCGAATGAGCCTGTTAAGCCAAAGCCTATTGCTGATGCGAAGCCGATGACCATTGCTGTTACTGCTACGGTTGCTGCGACTAAAGCAACGATGTAGTATTTGATGCCCGTCCAAGAGTTCTGGTAGATGCGTTCATCTTGATATTGTGCTGAGAACTCCTTCATGCTTTTGAGGAGCAGCACGATGCCAATTATACCTAGGACCCATCCAACATATGGGATTATGCTGAGCAGAAGCAGTATTGATGCTTCGCCAGCTAGTTTTTTGTTATTTTCAAAGTTCATGTTCATTTTTTTTAGCCTCCGAATTCTGGATTTGCCTATGTCTGGTTCGCGATATAGCCCTAACATTTAGAAGATAATTGGTTGGGGAGTACTGGGGTTTAGAATTTGGGGCTCTAAGGGTTAGAGTTCACTCTTTGCGGGCCTAAAAAACCGTGATTCGATTCGTTTGAACAGAATTTGGGGTTAAACTGGATTAGGGTCAGAAAACAAAAAGGAAAAATAGAAAGAGACGCAGTTTGCGTCTAACTATTTTTTTAGCCGATGTATTGTTTGGAGACTTCGCTTAGCCATGGGTAGAGTTTGCGGAGTTTCTCCATGGATTCGGCGACTTTTTCGGCTGGATACTCGTAGGGTTGAAGGTGTCCATTGAAGTATTCATCGTAGGCGGACATGTCAAAGAATCCGTGACCCGTCAAGGCGAACAACAAAGTTTTTTGTGTGTTGGTTTTTGCGCATGCTCGGGCTTCGTCGCAGACTGCTTTGATGGCGTGGGTGGATTCTGGTGAGGGGATGATGCCTTCGCTTCGGATGAAGATTTTTGCTGCGTCAAACGCCTCAACTTGGTTGACGGCTAGGGTGCTGATTTGTTTTTCTTTGGCTAGCACGCTGATGGTTGGGGCGATGCCGTGGTATCGGAGTCCTCCCGCGTGGATTGGGGCTGGCATGAAGTCGTGACCAAGGGTGTGCATGGGGACAAGTGGAGTTAGTTTGGCGGTGTCGCCGTGGTCATAGGTGTAGTAGCCGCGTGTGACCTTGGGGCATGCTGTTGGTTCAACTGCGATGAATTTGGTTTCTTTAGGTGCCTTCTTGGAGGTTTTGTCGTAGTAGAATGGCCAGAACAGACCTGAGAAGCTGCTGCCTCCACCGATGCAGCCGTAAATCGCGTCAGGGTAGTCCTCTACCATTGCCAACTGCTTTTGGGCTTCTAGGCCAGCGACGGTTTGGTGCATGCAGACGTGGTTGAAGACGCTGCCGATGGTATAGTTGGCTTTCTTGCTGGTCTTCTCGCTTTCTAATGAGTCCTCGACGGCTTCGCTGATGGCTATGCCGAGGCTGCCTCTGCTGTCGGGGTCTTCGGCGAGGATTTTTCTGCCTGCCGCGGTTCTGTTGCTTGGGCTGGCGACGCATTCGGCGCCGAAAGCATTCATCATGGCTTTGCGGTAGGGCTTCTGGTCGAAGCTTGCGCGGACCATGTAGACTGTGGCTTCTAAGCCGAATTTGTTAGCTGCAAAGCTGAGTGCGCTACCCCATTGTCCTGCGCCTGTTTCGGTTGTGACGCGGGTGATGCCTTCTTTCATGTTGTAATAGGCTTGGGGTACGGCGCTGTTGGTTTTGTGGCTTCCCGAGGGGGAGACACCTTCGTACTTGTAGTAAATTTTAGCTGGTGTCTTGAGCGCTTTCTCGAGGCTGAAGGCGCGGAAGAGGGGGCTGGGTCTCCAGATGCGGTAGACTTCTCGGACGTCTTCTGGGATGTCTATCCAGCGGTCTTGGCTGATTTCTTGTCCGATGATTGCTTTGGGGAAAATTCTAGGGACGATGCCGACGCCTGGTTTTCCGGTTTCCGCTTCTATGAAGGGCGGAAGGGGATGGGGCAGGTCGGGCACGATGTTGTACCATTGTTTTGGTATGTCTTCTTCTTTGAGTAGGATTTTTTTGTCTGGCAAGATTCTTCGCCTTTGGGTAGAGAACTGTTCTTTGAGGATTTATTTAAGGCTTTTGTGAACATAAACGTACATGACTGTATAGGTTTTGGACAACACATTTATACCCAAACAAACAACCATACCAGCGACCACCACATGTGGAACAAAATCAAAACCCAACTCGACGACTACCCCGAACGCCTAAAAGTCGCACGCGTACTCATAGAAAACGGCTTATCCGCCCAAGACGACAAAATCTACCTCAACCAAATCGAAATCCCCCCCATCCGCATCGCACGCGTCGCAGGCGTCGACCGACGAACCGTCAACGAAACCCTCACAACAATCCACGACAACCCCGAACTTCGCATGATATTTGAAGAAATCCGCCCCGCAGGCCACAGCCTAAAAGAAATCGCCAAACACCTAAACCTCGGCGTGCTTGAAATCACCCCCACCAGCGCTGGCACACGAGGCATACTTGCCAACACAGCCATGGCTCTTAGCAAAGCCGGACTGGGTATTCGGCAAGCCATTGTAGATGACCCTGAACTCTCACCTGAACCAAAACTTACACTCATTGTGGAGAAAAAAATCCCCGGCGAACTCATTCCTGAGTTGCTAAAGATTCCGGGCGTTGCAAAAGTATCTGTCTACTGACAAAAGCCGAGGCACCCCTACGGATAGGGGAGTTATGCTTGGTCTGGTCAGACCTTATACCTCTTTGGGTTTGATTGCCTTCTGCAGCACTTCAACCAATTTATCGATTGAGGGTAACCCCCCATAGAGCGCCAACTCCTCATTGACAAATAGAGCCGGCAGTGCATCCATCCCGTATCTGTCAAAGAGGGGTCTGAGTTTGCTCATGTCACCGATTTTTTTACCATAATATGCTTCGGTTGCAGTCACAACCTCAATCTCCGCATGAGTGTTTACGGTGCCAAGGGCTTGTTTGACTCTTTTTGTATATTGCTCATCCATCGGTTTGAGTGCTGGGTTACAGCAGGAGGCTGTAAGAATCGTGACTTTCAGATTACTGTCCATAGAGTTGCTTCCCTACCTTTCTGAGGCTTTCGATGCCATAGATGTCGGTTTCAAAGAGGGGAACCTCTCTTCTTAGGAGCCCTTCAAATCGGGTTTCTATTTCTTTAAAGTATTTTTCTTGTGTAGCTCGCCTTTTCTCCAGAAACCAGTTGCCATTAAGAACGTTGGTTGGGATAACTTCGTTAACAATCAATGAGGCGACGTTTATGCCAAACTTGGATAGGTCCTCGACGGCACGAGCGGTCTCCTCAATTGGCAACTTTTCAGGCAGTAGTACGAGGTTGAAGGCGGAGGTTGTTTCGTCTGAGAGGCTTTTTACGGCTTGGTCATAGCGGTTCTTCTCCTGTTTTAGCCCTTCTATTGTGTTTTCGTCTACGCCGCCTAAGGCTTCGGAGAGTTCTTTTCGATTTTTGATTTGGTTAGTCATGTAGCTTGACCAGTCAAAGGGCATTGATAGTTCTCTTAGGGTGTGTCCTGTGGGGGCGGTGTCGAATACGACGTGGTCGTAGTTTTTGTCGCCTAAGTAGGTGACGAACTGGTCGAAGGCTGCCGTTTCTTCTGCGCATGGGGTGCTGATGGCGTCTTTTCCGAGGATTTGGTCAAAATTCTGCATCATGCCTTGGAGGCGGTTTTGGAAGACGCCTGTAGCTTTTTTGGGGTTGATGTTTAAGCCGCAGAGATTTTCGATTTTGTCTATTTTTGTGGTTTCGGTTTCTCCGATTTTTTGTTCGTAGGTTGCGGAGAGGCTGACTGTGGGGTCGGTTGCTACGATTAGTGTGTTGTATCCTTGGTCGGCTAGCCATGTGGCTGTTGCGGCTGCCATGGTTGTTTTTCCGACGCCGCCTTTGCCGCCGAAGAATAGGAATTTTCTTTTTTCTATGATTTTTTTGATGTTGGATTCATTCATTGTTGGTATCTCCAATATCGGATTTACCGATAATGTTATAAGATTTCGTGTTGGTATCCGATACTGGAGAACCCCAAATGCAGCCACCCCAACCCAACATTTCAGGCAATCTACAAGCTAAAATAATGATGCTCCTAAGAGAAGAAGAGCTATGCGGAATCGATATAATGAAACGCCTGCGATTAAAAAGCCCCGGCACAATCTACCCCGTATTAGAAAACCTGCGAACAAAAGGGTTAATTGACTACAAAACCGAAACAAACGGTGCAACACGTAAAAAGATCTATTTCCTCACCGAAACTGGCACAAAAAAGATGCATGACCACCTTACCAGTTCTATGAAATTTTGCTGTGACACATCCAACTATGTTAACAAGATTTTAGGAAACATACAGGGTCTAATAGAAATTAATCGTCACGAAAAAGTGCTCTCCACATTAGACCATAATGAGCTCAAACGTTTTCTGAAGGGTGCCGATATAACGTATTCAAGTGACCTAAAAGTTCCAGCTGATACGTTTGATACTGCGCTGAGCTTTATAGGCGTAGGTTGCTTAATTGGAAATACCGACTCCGATATTACTGACTGCTTAAGGAAGCTCCATGCAAGTTTGAAGAAAGGCGGGCATCTTTTAGCTATCGAAACAGAAAAAACCGATAACATGTTTAGCCAAATCCTCTTTGAAGACGTTTTCGGGTTAAATAAGCCGCCGGGGCTGTGTCGGGATGAATTGAAACAAATTTTGGAGAAGACAGGGTTTAGGGATATTGTAGTTACCGCCAAGATGGGTTTGCTATATGCAACTGCCCAAAAATAATTGATTATAGCGAAAAAAGATGCGGCAAACTCATGCCCGAATTGTTAAAGTTTCCCCGAGTAGCTAAAGTCTAATATATTAACCCACTTTTTTTAGAGTCTCCAAATTCTTACCCATAATTTATTAAACAAAAAGAGTTACTAGCAGCACATCGCTAACTTCATAGCCCCGTGAAAAGGTGAAAAGCTTGAAATATTGTCCTAATTGCGGTACCCCTCTTGTAGAACCAAACCCAAAATTTTGCTCTGAATGTGGCGGGAAATTGAATGTGGAGCAAATTTCAAGCAAGGTTGTTACCTTACCTATGCCCTCTATGTCTGAAGAAGACATTGGGCCTGTTAAGTTAAACACTTACAACCTTGGAGTTGCTTTAGAAAATACAACTGCATCCATTTTGGAGAAAATGGGTTACTCAGTAGAAAAAAGAAAACGTCTACCCACAAAAAGTGGTGCAACAGCTGAAATTGACCTTTTGCTGACTAGAGGTAATAGGCGTAGACTTGTTGAGTGTAAAAATTATGACCCCTCACGGAGTGTGCCCGTATCTGACATGAGAATATTCAAAGATAAGGTGACGGACACGGCATTCTTTCAGGTTTATTTGTAACTAATACGGTTTTCTCAGAAGACGCGGTAAAATGTGCTGATTCAGTCGGAATCGAGCTCTGGGACGGCGATGAACATAAGGAAAAGTTTTACGCCTATTCGATTGGTCGAATTAGAAATCCCAGCTTGATCAATGAACCGATTTTGCCTATTAATCTGGATTTTTCGGCTGCATCAGCCCTTAATCTCAAAAATAGCAATGTCGTACGCTTATTTTCTTCCGTTTTGCTCTTTCATCCTTACATAATGGTAAAGTTCAGGCTCCAAGCTAAACGCGCGGACCCAACTGGGAAAGTACATACCTTTTCGGATAATGGTGTCTATTACGTGGATGCTCTCGATGGAGATATCATAAACTTGGAAAAAAATGTGGTAGACAATGTTTTAGGGTTACTAAAAAGTAAAGAAGAAAAAGTTAGGTCAAAAGAGGATAAGTTAGTCTCTGAAGATTTGGATAATATTCTTCCTGTTTCCAAGCCTGTCCTGTTAAACTCTGATTATAACGTTTCCCCTGCTGAACCCGAAATCACAGAAGAAGACGCTACAAAGATTGTTAAATACCATTTAATTGAAAAAAACAAGCAAGAAGTGTCTTATCAAGTTAAGAAACGAGGCGAAATTGAGACTCATTACTTTTCTTTCGTACCCCGATTGAAGGAAATAAGCATTAGAGGGGTAAGAATGGTGTATGTTCCAAAATGGAATCTTGAGTATGAATCTGGTGACTATAGCTTCTCAAGGAGGTTGTTGGCCTCTTCTGGTCAAATAATAGAAGATGATTTAACCAAATGCCGTAAGTGTACGCTATTACGGAAGGATAGCGTTGCGGTTTGTGAAAAGTGTGGAATTCCACTTTGCGAGAAGCACTTCTATCAAGAAAGCGGTTTGCTATGTGAGGACCATATCTCAGAAACACTCCGGCAAGAAATCAAAGGCAATAGTATGCTTTCAACTTTAAAACGGAAGTTCTTCTGACACTTTTTCCCTTTTTGTACTTTATATACGGGGGTAGATTTCTGAGGTCTCCTATCGGGGCTTCAAAGCCAACAAGTAGCCGCTAAAAAAGCTGTGGGTTTATGTTAAAGTGGCTTGTTAGTTGCTTTTGTCTTTGTATTGTTGCTAGAAAAACTTATATTGTTAGGGGTCTCATTGTGTTGTTCGCATTAATGGAGGATATCTTGATTTGTCAGCAGCATCATCACAAGCAGGCGGTATTCCTATAATGGTCCTTAGGGAAGGTTCGAATAGGAGCCGTGGCAGAGAAGCCCAGCATAGTAACATTATGGCTGCTAAAGTTGTCGCGGAAAGCGTCCGAAGCGCGTTAGGTCCACGCGGTATGGATAAGATGTTGGTGGACAACTTCGGAGACGTCACAGTCACAAGCGACGGCCGCACCATCCTTGACGAAATGGATGTACAGCACCCCGCCGCGAAAATGCTCGTCGAAGTCTCCAAAACCCAAGACAAAGAAGCAGGCGACGGCACCACCTCCGTGGTCATCATCGCTGGCGAACTCCTCAGCCGCGCAGAAGAACTCATAGACAAAAACATTCACCCAACCATAATCATCGACGGCTACCTCAAAGCAGCCGACAAAGCGCTTGAGGTGCTTGACAAAATCGCCCTACCCGTTGATTTAAAATCAGGCGAACTCCTCAAAAAGGCAGCTGCAACTTCGATGGGCAGCAAACTTGTAGCCGAACACAAAGATTACCTTGCAGAGTTGGCAGTTAAAGCCATGCAAGCAGTCGCCGACAAACAACCCGACGGCAGCATCCACGCCGACGTCGATGACGTAAAAGTCGAAAAGAAAACTGGCGAATCCCTCCGCGATACCACACTAATCAACGGCATTGTGCTTGACAAAGAAATCGTCCACTCTGGTATGCCTAAACGCGTCGAAAACGCCAAAATTGCCTTACTTGATACATCGTTAGAAAATGAGAAGCCCGAGATGGATGCCAAACTAAACATCGAAACCCCCGAGCAGATCGAATCCTTCCTTAAACAAGAAGAAATCATGCTAAGAGCTTTAGTTGACAAAATCGTTGCCTCCGGCGCAAACGTGGTTATCTGCCAAAAAGGCATTGATGACATGGTTCAGCATTTCTTGGCGCGCAAAGGCATTATAGCTGTGCGACGTGCCAAAAAATCTGACATGGAAAAACTTTCCCGCGCGACTGGCGGCAAAATTATCAGCAGTCTCGACGCTTTAGCCGCAGCTGATTTAGGTTGTGCAGCTTTGGTTGAGGAGCGTCGTACGGGTGATGATAAGATGACTTATGTTGAGGGATGCAAAAACCCCCGTTCCGTAACGTTGCTTATTCGAGGCGGCACTCAGCGCATGATTGCTGAGGCTGAACGCAGTATCCACGACGCACTCTGTGTCGTCAAAGACCTGCTTGAAGAACCTCGAGTGGTGGCTGGCGGAAGCGCACCTGAAACCGAAATCGCATCGGTTCTGCGCAAATATGCTCAAACCCTTGCGGGTCGGGAGCAGTTGGCAGTGCAGGTTTACGCGGACTCGCTGGAATCCATCGCGACGACTTTGGCGGAGAATGCGGGGTTGGATCCTGTGGATATTTTATCTCAGTTACGTGCGGCGCATGAGGCTGGTCAGGTTTGGGCTGGCATCAACATTGCCGAGGGCAAAGTCGTTGATATCACCAAGCTGGAGGTTTATGAGCCGCTCGCAGTCAAAAAGCAAATAATCAAATCCGCAACGGATGCAGCAACTATGATTCTAAAAATCGACGATGTGATTTCGTCGGCTAAGATGAAGTCTCCTCCTATGCCACCTGGAGGAGGTATGCCTGGCGGCGGTATGGGCATGGGCGGTATGGGTGGATATCCAGGCATGGAGTAAAATTATGTCACAAAAAATTAGTGTAGGACCCCCAAAAATTACTCGCTTCGAGAAAGCCCGCATCGTAGGCGCACGGGCATTGCAAATCTCGATGGGAGCACCAATCCTCGTAGACGCAGAAGAAAACACCAACCCAATCGACATCGCACTGTCCGAATTGGACGCAGGCATCTTGCCCATCACCATCCGACGAACACTGCCCGACGGCACATTCCAAGACATTCCCCTCAAATGGCTCGCCTAAAAGCCAACTCTTTCCTTTTCTAACCTATTTCTACTCAACAGCTTGTTTGCAGGGTAGCGATAGCTCAGAAGCCCTAACCCCAATCCTGTTTAAAGCTGGGATTTCTACTGGTTTTCAACATGCTAATGAGCTTGTTTTCAGCCAATAGTGACCTACCCCTCTCAGGTTTCTACATAGAACCACTAATAGGATCCAAATATGCCTGCTGTGCTCCCTCCCCCTCTATCGTTTTCTGCATGGGTTGGATATTAGGATCCAAATAGACGCCAAATCATGTAGCCACCGAGTTGACTTTACTGGGCTTTTTAGGTTTGCAGCTTTTGCGTTTCTAAATCGAAGATTTCGCCACACTGAATGCGTAGGTTAGAGTTTTTGTTGTGTTTGTTTTAGGATTCTCTGGATTTGTTTCCAGTGTGAGCCTTGCCAATAGACTTGTTTGCAGTGGGGGCATTGCCAGAATTGGTTGTAGTTGTTGTAGGTGCCTTTTTGGAGTCGGTCGGCGAGTTGCTCTTTAGGTGCTGACTCGAGGGGCGTGTTGCATAGGGGGCAGTTGGCTTGGTTCATGTTTACGTTGAGAGGTACGCCGTAGCGTTTTGCCACAACTGTCAATCGTCCCGATTCGGTTTGGTCGTCCACGTAGAAGGTGTCTAGTCCTCGGCTGTTGGCGCGTTTGTAGAGTTCCAAATCCCTCGTCAATAGCGCCCGCTGTTCTTTTTTGGCTAATTCTAAAAGTTCATTATCGCTTAACTGAGTAGAGTAAACTACGTCTTGCCCTAACATGCGTAGCCAACGTGCTAATCCTCCGAGCATTCCATCCAAAAGAAATCTCAGGTTGCCCCTCCCCGAATCACGCTGCCGCTTCCGGGTTTCGCGACGATTTGTCCATCCTCAAACACAACTTGCCCTGCCACGATGGTTTTGAGGACTTTGCCGTTGGCGTCCCAGCCGTTGTAGGGGCTGAATTTGGCTTTAGATTTGAATTTGGAGGCGTCAATTTTGAATTGGCAACCAAAGTCCACGATGACTAAGTCGGCGGCTTTGCCTTGTTCGAGTACGCCGCGGTCGGTTAGGTTGAAGGTTTGGGCTGGTTTTTCTGCTAACAGCTTTCCAACTTGGCTAAAGGTTAGCTTGTTTTTCCGTACCATCGTTAGCATCAATGGCAGGGTGGTTTCGAGCCCGGGTACGCCGACTTTGATGTCCCAAACGCTGCTAGCATTCTTCTCATCAATCGTGTGGGGAGCGTGGTCAGAGCCTATCGCATCTACGGTGCCTTCGGCTATACCTTTCCAGAGGGCATCCACTTGAACCTTATCACGGACGGGCGGCGCCATAATTGCTAAGCCTCTGTAACTGTTCAAGTCGTCGGTGGTTAACATAAGGTGGTTGGGGGTGACTTCACAAGTTACCGTTCGCTCTGCCTTTTTGGCTTGGGCGATGGCTTCTAAGCCGTCTTTGGTGGAGACGTGGCAAAACTGCAAACGCACATCCGTGCCCTCGCTGAGTCTAAGCATTCTTTGAATAGCTGTTACCTCAACGTTTTCCAGATGAGCACGTGAGAAATCGGCAAGCGCAGTCTTCTTGGCTTGCTTAAGCTTCGCCTCGTTTGTTGCCAACATTATCCTGTCTTCAGCGTGAACCGCCAAGGGAACCTTTGATTCGCCCACGGCTTTGCATGCTTCCCTTAGCGCCTCGTCGTCGTCCACGTTTACGCCGCCTGTTTGGTTGCCCATAAACAGCTTAAACCCAACTGCCCCCTCTGAAACGATGGTTTTGACTTCGGCAAGGTTGGTGGGGAACTCAGAGTAGAAGCCCACGTTAACTAGGATTTTGTGTTTGGCAAGCTCCATGCGGTTGCGTAGGGTTCGGGTGCTCATGGTTATGGGGTCATTGTTGGGCATATCCAGTACGGTGGTGAAGCCGCCTGCTGCCGCTGCTGCGGTGCCTGTGTTGAAGTCTTCTTTGTAGGCTCTGCCCTCATCTCGTAGATGTACATGCTCATCAATCAGCCCCGGCAACACCAGATGGTTGTGGAGGTCGATTTTTTGGTCGGCGTTGGGCATGTGGGTTTCTTTGCCGATTTTTTGTATTTTGCCTTCTTCGAGTGCGAGGCTGCAGTCTACGATGTCTCCGTGGAGGAGGGCTTTGGCGTTAGTGAAGACAGAATCAACAATCACAACTGTTCACGGTTAGCAATAGCGGTTGGTTTGTTAATTAAAGTTTATCAAGTGTGTTAGCCGAATTTTTCTAGGACTTGTCTTCCGAAGTCTGTTATCATAGTCGCGTAGAACTCGTAGGGGGGACGGTTCATGGAAGCGGTTGATATGTCTATCAACAGCGATTTTGCCAACACTTTGACTGAGTAGTTGATGTCTTCTGGGGTTAAGCCCGTTTTAATGTGGATTTCTTCACCTTTGACAAAAATTCCTTTGTTGG
Organism: Candidatus Bathyarchaeota archaeon; assembly: GCA_026014745.1. Classification (NCBI taxonomy): domain Archaea; kingdom Thermoproteati; phylum Candidatus Bathyarchaeota; species Candidatus Bathyarchaeota archaeon. The sequence continues at coordinate 390,906 of JAOZHS010000001.1, forward strand.
TTTCTGCGAGGGCTTCGAGAACTTTTTTGGCTGTCATATCAATCATGTTAAAATCTTCTAAGTCAAACGTTTCAGACAACTCAAAACCTCAACTAAAACTATGAGTGCATTGCCATAAAAACCATTTCAAACGGGTCATCTGGGTTTTTCTGTGCCTCGGGCAACAGAGCGGGAATTGTTAAATTACTTCTGTCAAGCCAGATGATTTAGCCGAGTTTAACGGTTTGCATTGCTTGGCTATCAGGCTTTCTTCAGCGATGGTTTTGGATAATCCCAACGCTAAGCTATCCGCGATTCTTTCCCACATTTCGATTTTCTCAAGCGTAAACATGCCCCTACGTTTATCGTTTAGCTGCAAAAGCCCCAACCGATTACTTCCAACCCGCAGCGCAATCAATGCAACTGATTCGTATCCTTCACCGTTGCAGCGGTTGCGTGTTCGGGTTTGACGGTCCTTATCGGTTGTGGAGGAGAGGAGTTCGCTTGTGCCATTTGTCCAGAAGCTTCCTTTCTTGGTGAAAAACCCTTTTGTGGGGTCAAATCGGCCGCATATGACGTTTCCACACATGCATTCAAGAATGGGGTCGCCTTTTGTGTCGCGGACAAGGCAGCCTGCTTCATCTCTAGTGCAGAGGTGATTTTCTAATAGAATATGTTCTGGGGGAAAACCGCGTGTCTCATAATAAGGGTAATCCTCTCCTTGTTTTAGCCTGATGCCCACCGCGTCGCAGCCCGACTGCTTTTGGAAGAAATCCACGGTTAACCTGATTAATTCCTGTGTGTCGGAGGTTTGGTTGGCGAATTTTAAGAATTCAATCATTAACTGTTGTTCTGCTTCATACTTCTTGCGATCAGAGATGTCTTCATATAACATTGCAAGATAGCCTTTTCTGGGCGTATAAACCGAAACGTGAAGCCATCGGTTACGCGATTTAAAGAAGCCTTCAAAGTCCTCGGCTTTTCCAGTGCGAGCAACTCTTGAGTATACTTTTAGAAATTCAGGGTTAATTCCCTCAATGTTCGGGATAGCTTTTGTGACTCTTTTTCCAATTACTGTTTCGCGTTTTAGTCCCATTATTTTTTCGTAGGCTTCGTTAACTTGGAGGATCACTAAATCTGTCAGTTCGCCATTTTGGAAGACGATTTTGCTATAGCAAAAACCGTTTAGCATGTGTTTAAAGAGCTGGTCAAATTGTGTTTTGGTTCGCTTAAATGATAGTGCAGTTGGTTCTATTGCCGCGGACCATGCTTCGTTGAAGTAGCTCTGTGATAGTTCAACAAAACTTGGATTATTCGAGTACACCGCGTGTGCTTTGTTATCTTCAGTTTGCATGTTTGTTAGCAGGAGGCTTTCTTTTTGGTCAAAAGTCAACAACGAAAAGGGCGGCAGGATGTTGATCCCTCGACATTCAATAAGGGAATTTTTCTGCAACTCAAGCATCTGTTTAGATAAGGAGTTGGGTTTAGACTTCTCCACTACAACCTTGATTTGTACTTCTTTGTTCAAGTTTTTTTCAGCTATTAAGTCAATAAATTGTGTGAGGGTTTTTTGATTAGAAATTATGCAGATCGATTGCTTGGCTTTTTGTATAAGCTTTCCTAGCCTGTTGGAGAACGCTACTCCATCAGGCACTAAAATAAGCTGGCTCGAATCTAAGGGCTGCTTGTCTGTTAGATACTTATCGTACTCTCTGATAAGATGTTGTGTGGCTTCTTTTATTTCTCGGTTTTCAGCTTCCCGATGCTCCATCAAAAGCGATACAACTTTGGGCAATGGAAGAAGTTCATATTTTGTAGGTGTAGAGAGAATCTTTTCAACTATGCCTTTTGCTTCAAGCTCAAGCACTACCCGATAGGTGTCTGGGCGCGCTATGCCTGAAACCTGAGCAATCTCGCTGATAGTACAGGAACCAAGTTGTGCAAGTATTAGGCAAATTTTTGCTTGCGTGCCGCTGAGTCCCAGACTCACTAAAGCCTTAATCCCGTCTTCTGTGACATGCATACGGGTCGTGTGATTGTGGATGGTTCTCTTATTTATTGTTTTTCAGATTACGAAGATTTCTCAAATAATGTTTCTTTGAGCTGTTGTTGGCGTCTCCAACAGCAAGAACTTAAAACATTTTTGCAGCGCATAGGCTGGATGGGAGGTATATCCTCCTAAAAATAAAGGAAAAAAAACAAATGTCAAACATTTATAGCAAAAAAAGATTTTCTCTAAACAAATCCGCAATCACTTCTGCCGCATTGATTCTGCTACTTGCCCTGAGCACTTTAGCCATGACAATACCCCAAATCAACGGACAATCAGTCACTCCAACAATGACCGTACCCCAATGGACCTACATTAACGCTTTTCCATCACCAGTCGGCGTCGGCCAAACCATCAGCATTCTAGTCTGGACCGCAAACTTGCCCCCCACAGGAAGCGGCGCATACGGCGACCGCTGGTCCCAGAAAGTGGTAATAACAGACCCCTCCGGACAGAACACAACAATCGGACCCCAGTGGTCTGACTCAGTAGGCGACATCTTCGTAACCTTCACTCCAACCGTTGCAGGCAACTACACTTTCCAAGGCTTCACTGAAGGCAAACTAATTGATGAAACACCCAACGGTGTTGACCCCGTAGCAGTCGCAAACCTCTCTCCATCCCAACAAGCTGCTGCTCAAACCTATGCAACAGCCAACGGAGTATCGCTTGCTGAAGGTCAAAAATCTGTTATTGCAGGCGCAAACTGGCACAGATACTATAGCGCAAGCCAGTCTGACCCCGTTACAGTCACTGTTTCAGAACAGCAAATTCCACAACAGATAAGCTACCCCTTACCATCCGATTACTGGACTCAACCCGTCAGTCAAGCTGGTCACCAGAGCTGGGCTTACCTCACTGGCGACTGGCTAGGTCAAGGTATCGCCCCTAACTACTTCGGCACTCAGATGCCCCAAAACAACATCGGCGGCATCATCAACGATTACATGCAGCCCCCAACCACTGCCCACATTGCATGGAGTAAACCCATTAACTTCGGCGGAGTCGCAGGCAACCCACAGCAACTAATCAACGGCGGAGACAACTACTATGGCTACCAATCATACGAAACCATGTTCGCAAACTGCATTATTATGAACGGCTTCCTCTACTACAACACCCCCAACCCACCAGAATACGGTTTCAAATGCGTCGACCTAAACACAGGACAAGACGTATGGTACCAAAACGGAACCAACGCATGGACAGGAACAGTCAACATGGGCAGCGGAGCAAGCCTAAACCCGATTCAAATAGGCAGCTTCAACAAGAACTACTACCCGCAACTATCTTTCGGACAAGAAATGGACTTTGAATCACCCAACCAACACGGAACCATCGACACTCTCTGGTCAATTTGGACAGCAAACAACGGATCAAGCGTCTGGTCAGCATTTGACCCCTTCACCGGCAACTGGATATGTAACCTATGGAACGTTCCCAGCTACTCAACCACATTTGGCTCTCCAGCCTTAACCACCGACCAAAACGGTAACATGATCATCTACAGCGTCAACAACTCTACTAAACAATTAACCGTCTGGAACAGCACTGCCGTCTTCGTTAACCAATACGAAACAGCTGCACTAATCAGAAATGGCAGCGTCAACTATGGCAGCTCCTCTAACAGCTACTGGTTCTATAGACCCGCATTAGGTGCCCAAATTGACGCGAGAATCGGCGGCATCAAAACCTACAACCTCACTGGAACCATTCCCAACACACCAAGCAGTCCATTCCTCTTCGCTGTTGACCAAGCCGACGGTATCCTCATCTACAGCACCCTGCCAAACACCCTTGGCACAGCATCCTACCCAACACCAGCCAACTACGTCCAATACGCAATCGGCATCGGCCAAGACAACATCGGTCAGGTTGTATGGTCAGTGACAGCTCCACGTCCAGGCAACTTAACCATGTGGTTTAACCAGAACAACTTAGGCAACGGAGTCTTTGCAATGATGCAAAAAGAAACCCGCATATGGATGGGTTTCAGCACCAAGACAGGTCAACAAATCTGGAGCACAAAAGAAGCAGAAACCTCTAACCACATGTATGGCATAAGCGGCGGCATCTACAACGGTACTCTATACAGCGGTGACGCAAGCGGCACAGGCGGAAAAGTATACGCATACGGTGTCAAAGACGGCTCATTAAAGTTCGTTTACAATTCAGCCCCAATGGGATATGACGGTTACTGGGCATATGCACCAGCTTCAATCTCAGCCTTCTCATCAAACAACATCTTCACCAGCAGCGCTGAACACAGCCCCGGACCCAACCTTGAAGCAGCCGAATACCTCCAAGACATTGACGCTATAACAGGTCAACAAATCTGGAACATCACCTTCTTCAAAGGAGGAACACTAGCGCTCGCCAGCGGCTATCTTGTATCATTAAACGAATTCGACAACCAAATCTACGCTTTCGGTAAAGGACCAACTCAGACAACACTACAAACACCCTTAAGCGGAGTAATTAACGGACAAAGCTTGCTTATACAAGGAACAGTCATGGACATTTCCCCCGGCACAAAGCAGTCCCAAATCGCCCTACGATTCCCAGGCGGCGTACCAGCAGTCAGCGACTCAAGCCAAACAGGATGGATGGAATACGTCTACTACCAGAACCCCGAGCCAACCAACGCAGTCGGTGTCGACGTCTCCGTGATGGTATTTGACCCCAACGGAAACATGATTGATGCAGGCACAACTCACAGCGACGCAAGCGGCAATTACGCTCTAGAAATCACCCCCGAAATGACCGCTGCAGGCCCCGGAATGTACACCGTCGTCTCATCATTCGAAGGTTCAGGCGCTTACTATCCATCACAAGCAGAATCATCCTTCGTAGTTAACGCTGAAGCATCAACCCCCACACCAACCACTGCACCTCCAACACTAAACGCCAGCGACCTAATGATGTACCTCGCAATCAGCGTCGTAGCAATAATCATCGCCATCGCAATAGCAACAGTTCTCATCCTAAGAAAACACCCATAAACCAAAAAAAATCCCCTCATCCTTTCTCTTTTTTTGTTTTGTCTTCTGGAAAGAAAATACCTTTAAGCTTAGAACACCCGAAAATAACATAGACCAATGAAAAGAACAGCAATCTGCCAAATTTTGATAACTTTCATAATATTTTTTTGCGTTTTAGCAAGCGTTGCCTTTGCGGCGCAAACCCCCGAGGCTTGGCCCATGTTTCACGCTGACCTTAGCCATACAGGCTACTCCGCATCTTCGGCGCCAAAGAGTAATCAGACTTTGTGGGCGTTTAACACGGGGGGACAGATGGGTTCCCCTACCGTCGTCGACGGAGTAGTGTTTGTGGGTTCTTATGACCACAAAATCTACGCTTTCAACGCCTCCAACGGAGCAGTTATCTGGAGCTACCTAACGGGTGGAATAGTAATTTCCCAGCCCGCTGTTGTCGCGGGGGTGGTTTATGTGGGTTCTGAGGACCACAACCTCTATGCCCTCCGCGTCCAAGACGGAACCAAAATCTGGAACTATACAACTGGCTACTATGTGGACTGCGACCCCCTCGTAGCAAACGGCGTCGTCTATTTTGGTTCAGAGGACAACCACATTTACGCCCTCAACGCAGACACCGGTGCCTACATCTGGAGTTACCAAACAGGCGACAAAATTATGCTCTCCTCACCCGCCCTATGCGACGGTGTCCTCTTCATCGGTTCTCAAGACGGCAACTCTACGCGCTAAACGCCACCGACGGCACACAAGTCTGGAGTTACCAAACAAGCCATCAGGTGGTGTCCTCTCCAGCCTGTAGCGGCGGCTTGGTGTTTGTGGCTTCAGCGGATGGCTCCCTCTACGCTTTAGACGCCTCAAATGGCACCTCAGTTTGGAACTACATTACAGGCGGACCCATCTATTCTTCGCCCACCGTAACTGACGGGTTAGTCTATTTTGGATCCCAAGACGGTGCCCTCTACGCCTTAAACTTGTCCGATGGGGCAGAAGCTTGGAGTTACCCAACTGGCGGTGCGGTTGCATCTGCCCCCACAGTGGCTGGCGGCTTGGTTTATTTTGGTTCCCAAAACAATAATCTCTACTCACTTGACGCTTCAACTGGCGCTTTGCAGTGGACTTACAGGGTATGCGACATAGTGATTAGCCGCCCAGCAGTTGCTGACGGCGTCGTGTTTTTTGGTTCATTTGACGGCAGCTTCTACGCGTTAAACGCCAACGATGGGGGGGTACCTTTGGAGCTACGCTACAGGCAGCAAAATCGACTCTTCCCCTACAGTTGTGGGTGGCGTGGTGTTTTTCGGTTCGCATGATGGCAAAGTGGATGCCCTGAATGCTTCGACGGGGCTAATGATTGATACGGAGTTGCATGGGCAACTGGTTTGGAGCTACCAAACGCAGGATATGATTATGTTTTCGGCGCCAGCAGTGGTTGACGGCGTGGTTTATGTGGGCTCCTACGATGACAACGTTTATGCGCTTAACGCCACCGACGGAAGCTACCTCTGGAGTTACCGCACGGGTGACCCTGTTGTGTCTTCGCCTGCCGTTGTGGATGGCGTGGTTTATGTGGGTTCAGATGACCACAAAGTCTATGCGATAGACGCCTCCAACGGCGGGCTCATCTGGTCTTATTTGACAGGCGGCGAAGTCGCTTCTTCACCTGCTGTGGCAGACGGAGCCGTCTATTTTGGTTCCTATGACGGTAACATGTATGCGCTTGACGCTTCCCTTGGTGACTGCCTCTGGCTCTACGAGACGGGTGGTATGATTGTGTCTTCGCCTGCAGTAGCCGACGGCAGGATTTTTGTGGGCTCCTACAATCACGTACTATACGCGTTTGGCTCGTTAGCTGACCAGCAATCCTCTGTCTTGCCTTTTACAACGTTAGCGGTTGCTATTGTTGTGGGCGTTGTCTTTTTGGGGCTTGTTTGGCTGGTTCTGTCACGGAAAAAATCTGAAGCGACATCCGCTGTTAGTTAAACCTGAATTTCTGGTTTAGGGTCTCTTAATTTTCTCGCAAGTTCCTCTTTTTTATAAATATTTCCTTTCTAATTCAAAAGTGCGCACTTGCAAACAGGTGCTTTATAGTTAATTCGTTAAACAAGGTAGCGGCAAAAGCAAATTCTCATCGAGAAATTGTTTTTGTACGAAAATTGGAAAGGAAAAAAATGAATAAACACCCTAAAACCTTGATTTTTGCTTTGACTTTGATGTTCCTGATGGCATTGTCCCTTTTTGCTCTGCCTGAAGTGAACGCTCATGACCCTCCGTGGACAAAAAATACTTGGATGTACGTTGCAGTCTCTCCTAGCCCAGTTGGTGTTGGTCAACAGGTCCTCATTACCTGGTGGACTGACCTCCTACCGCAAACAGCAGTCGGTGCATACGGTGACAGATGGAAAGGCGTAACAATAACAGTAACAGCCCCTGACGGTACCAATCAAACTCTTGGTCCATTCACCTCTGACCCTGTCGGAGGCGGATACGTAACCTTCACGCCAAACGAAGCTGGCGTGTATAAAATACAAAGCCACTTCCCTGGACATACCTATACTGGCGAACCCGCACCTCCTCCACCTCAAGCGCCCCGCGGCACTGCATATATAGGCGACATTTTATTACCCAGCGACAGTGAAGTAGTCGACCTCGAAGTACAAGAGGCACCCTTATCATTTCTACCCGACACACCACTGCCAACTGACTACTGGCAAAGACCAATAAACGCTGAAAACCGCCAATGGAACGCAATAGCTGGTAATTGGGTCGGCGGCAGTGCATATGCAAACAACCCAACAATGCCCAGCACTAACATTAACTATTACAGCACTGGACCTGAAACTGCCCACATCATATGGACTAAGCCATGGGTATTCGGCGGCATCGTTGACGGACAGTTTAGTACAAACAGCTACTACGACGGCTTATCATACGAACGGCTATGGGTTAACCCCCTGATTATCCAAGGCAACCTCTACGTTAACCAAATGCAACCACCCCGATACGGCTGGTACTGCTATGACCTGCAAACAGGCGAAGAAAAATGGTTCCAAAACAGCACAGGCCCTCTGTTACCCAATATTGGACCCTCAGGGACATCTCACGTACCTTCCGGTGCATACCCCTACCTGTCATTTGGTCAAATCTACGCCTATGATTCACCCAACCAACACGGCGCATTAGCATATCTGTGGTCAACTTACACTGACCCTAACAACGGCACTAACATTTGGCAGATGTATGATGCTTGGACAGGAAACTGGATACTCAACATGAATGGCGTACCTTCATCCGGTGTTGCATTTGCACCCTCTACACAAATCACAGCAGCAGACGGAAGCCTCCTCATATACAACTACAACTCTCAAGCTGGCTGGCTAACTCTTTGGAACTCCAGTAAAGTAATCACATACAAACCCGTTTACACTGCAAACGAAGACTGGATGTGGCGACCTGCTCTTGGCGCAACTTACAACGCAACCATTGGATACGAATGGAACGTAACAGCACCTAAAGGACTCGGCAGCATCAACTACGTCTTTGAAGACCGCGTCATCGGCACCTATGGGCAATCATCCTTCGCATACGGCACTACCTCTTACGGTTACTGGTCAATGAGCCTCGAACCCGGAAGAGAAGGCACACTGAACTGGCGAAAAGACTACACCTCACCTCCAATCCAAAACGCCACAATGTATCTGGGACCCGCCAGCTTAGAAGATGGTATCTTTACTGAATGGGTCAAAGAAACAAGAACATGGACAGGCTACGACCTTGACACAGGCAACAAAGTCTGGGGCCCCACAGAATCTGAAGACCCCTACAACATGTATGGTCGAGGCACCAACAACGCAGTAATCTACAACCACAAACTCTTAACTTACGGATATGATGGCATCTTACGTTGCTACGACGTTCTTACTGGCGACTTACTCTGGGATGAACCGACTGAAAGCGGCGGAATTGATTCCTACTTTGACCACGGACGCTACCCACTCTCATTAGGCGCTGTTGCAGACGACAAAATCTACCTCTTCTCTAGCGAGCACTCGCCAAGCAAGCCTCTATGGAAAGGCTCCAAGCTACGCTGCGTTGACATCGAATCCGGAGAAACACTCTGGGCTGCTGACCACTGGGGCAACGTTCCAATAATCGCTGACGGTATCCTAGTCGACCTAAACAACTATGATGGACAGATAACTGCTTACAGCAAAGGACCCACCGAGACAACCATTACCGCTTCACCAAAGGTTTCAACCTATGGCGATAGCGTGTTAATCGAGGGCACCATAACTGACATATCCGCTGGCACATCACAAAATGAACAAGCCAAACGGTTCCCGCAAGGCGTCCCCGCAATGTCTGATGAATCCATGACTGAATGGATGGCATATGTTTACCACCAACAACCGATGCCTACAAACCTGACTGGCGTTGAAGTTAAACTTGAAACTGTAGATCCCAACGGTAACTTCTATCAAATCGGCACAACCACAAGCGACGCAGACGGTATGTTCAAGTACCTATTCACACCCGAAGTCCCCGGCGAATACACTCTCATCGCAAGCTTCGACGGTTCAAAAGCCTACTACAGTTCATACTCGCAAACCGCAATTGGCGTAACTGATGCTCCATCACCCACACCTGAACCAGCTGTCGCTGCGCCATCTATGGCTGACCTATACCTGATTCCGGGCATAGTCATCATCGTCGTCGCAATCGCTGTCGTCGGCGCTTTGATACTGATTTCGCTGAGAAAAAGACCCTAAACTTTTCTCTCCCCTTTTATTTTTTTAAGGTGCAATTGGAAAAAATATTAAAAGCAAATTCTACACTAATTAATTGTTTATATTTGGCACTTCTCGTAAATGGGGGTTTCGGGCTGAGAGAAAATATAGTAGAAGCGTTAACTGCCTTTGGGCTTTCCCTCAACCAAGCGAAGGTATACTTGAGTATTTTGCAGATGCCAGGGGCAAGCATAAATGCTATTTCCCAAGACACGAAAATACACAAGCAAGACATCTACATGATATTGCCTAAACTGGAGAAGATGGGTTTAATCACAAAAACTCTTGAACGCCCCGTTTACATCAGAGCTGTCCCACCCGATAAAGCGCTATCATATGTTATCAGTACGGAAGAGGCAAAAACTCTCAAAAAAATCAAGCACCTTAAAGAAACAGTCAACTGTTTAACTGAAGAATTGAAGCTACTAGAGCATAGTCGTCAAAGAATCACAGAAATTCTAGATGTACAAGTTGTTTATTTCTCAGCGGATACTGCAATCAACCATCGACTTGACGAAGCCTACGCGGCTGCAAAGAAGCATTGTAATTTGGTTATCAATTTTGATTTAATGCGGCAACGGGCTGCCCTTTTGGAGAATCGCTTCCTCATCTTAGCCGCAAACAAAGTCAAAACCCGAATAATAATAGATAACATCAAAATGGTTGAGGACGCTAAAAAAATTCTTGGACAAGTCATCCCTCATAGTGGCGATTTCTCGATTAAACAATCTGGCAAAGTCACAATCAAACCCTACATATTGATTGATGACCGAGAAGTCTTAATCGCTACCCAAAAGTTATCTCCCGGAGGTTACCCCTGTTGCCTGTGGACAAACTCACGAAACGTAATTACGATTTATCGTGACAATTTTGAAAAAGCTTGGGAAAACAGTCACCCAATTATTTACTCATCCGCAACCCAAAGAAAACCCGCTGAGGCAAAAATGCGGCTCCCCCCAGTTATCTATTAAAAATAAATTAAAATTCGCCCGAAACAAAACGGACGGTTAGAGAGCTTACTTTTCTTGTTCGAGTTCGATGCGGCATTCGTCGCAGATGTTTTGTCCGTTGCGTTCCTTGAGGTTCTCGGAGTAGGCGTTGCAGCGGTCGCAGTAGCCTGAAAGCGGAACTTCAAGGTTTTCTTCGGAGTGTGATTGACCTTCGATTCGGACGCGTTCCTGCATGATTTCGAGGAGTTCAGGCATGACGCCTAAGATGTCTTTGCTTGAAACAATGCCGACAAGGTTGCCTTTGTAGATGACGCCTAATCGTCTGATGTCTAGTCGGGTCATGCGTCGGGCAGCGTCACTTATGGTGGCTTCGGGTTCTATAGTCACCAGTGGGGTAGTCATGACTTCTTTGGCTTTTACAGTGTCAGGTTTGAGGTTTTTGGCGACGACGCGTATGACGAGGTCGCGTTCGGTTATGATGCCGATGGATTTGGCTGCTTTGTTTTGGACTATGACTGCGCCTAACTCGTTCATGTCCATGCTTGCGGCGGCTTTGTTGGCGGTTTCGTCTTCGTCCATGGTTACAACGGGGCTGCTCATTATATCTTTGACCAGCATCTTGGTTCTTAACCCAATTTCAGACATTGCAGATACACTCTTAGTATAACTTAGAGGCTCAAGCCTTCCTAATGGAACTATAAAAAGGGGCGCATAATTTAAGAGTTACCTATTGAAAGAAAACACACCGTGAAGTTTTATATTAGACTCCACCTCTAAAGCAGATGCCCACGAGGAACAAAAAAAGTGCTCAAAATCAACGCTGATAAACTCATAAAAATCTCTGTAATCGGCGAAGTCGCTAGCCCCACTATTCGCAACGTCTACAACGTTTCCGCCACTGGCAAACCCGTTGTGTACCCTGGCGTAGGTGGAGTAACCTATAACCTGCGCGTCGGCGACCCAGCTTGCGGTTGGGAAGCAGACCACGTAGAACCCGCTGCAAGCATAGAAAACAAAGAAAACGACGCCCGCTTCGGACAAGCCCCCAACACCGCCCTAAACGTGCTCTCATGCGTCGGCAACCAAGCCACCGTAATCAGCGGCGAAGCCAAAGGCGCCAAAGGCACCGTTACTGGCAAACATGGCGGCATTGAGCATGTGTTGGTTGATTTTCCTTTAGAAACTTTGGAGTTGCTTGCGCCTGGCGATAAGGTTTTGGTGAAAGCTTATGGTACAGGTCTAAAACTGTTAGATTACCCCAACATTAAGGTTCTCAACATGGACCCCGCTTTATTGGCTGCTTGGAATCCTGCCTCAAACGGTGACAAGTTGATGGTGCCAGTGACACATATTGTTCCCGCTGCCATCATGGGCTCCGGGTTAGGAGCTAACCAAGTTAACTCAGGCGATTACGATATTCAACTCTTCGACGAAGGCGTGGTGGAGCAGTATGAGTTGGGAAATCTGCGGCTTGGCGATCTGGTTGCCATCATTGATGCTGACCATTCCTATGGTAGGATCTTCCGTACGGGCGCTGTCTCAGTCGGAGTGGTTGTCCATACAAACTGTGTCTCGGCAGGCCACGGACCCGGCGTTACAACACTGATGACATCTGCTGATGGTAAAATTGTTCCTCAATTAAATAGAGCAGCAAACATTGCTTCTCTACTTAAATTAAGGGCAGATATATAAGATAGTTAATTCAATAAATGAAGAAAAAAGGAATAGAGGTTAAAATTATTGCCATCTAAGCGTAAAAGCCGAGGAAGATCAAAAGGTAGCAAAGGAAGTAGCAGTCTTGTTCAATGTGTAAACTGTGGGGCAATGGTGCCGCGTGATAAGGCAAAGCGATCTACTAGGCGGGTTTCATTTGTTGAACCTCAATTAGCAAAGGAGCTTAGACAAAAAGGTACATTCTTAGCTTCTTGGGTAGACACAAAATACTATTGCATATCTTGTGCTGTGCACCGTGGTATCGTTAACGTCCGAGCCGAAAGCGAACGTCACTCACGAGCCCCCCGAAGAAGATATTAGTTTATTCGGGCTTTTTCTTTCTTTAACACATTATAAACATGTACAACTCTTTGTATTACAGTAAAGTTTGCAAGTATTGCTAAGATGATTATGCCGTAGCCTAACGCTGGCAGCCACCAAAACGCCACAATGGAAGCTACCGCCAAAATCAGCATTCGTTCTGCACGCTCAGCAAAACCAACCGACTCCATTTTAATACCGGCCGCTTCTGCACGTGCACGGGTGTAACTAACCAACACTGAGCCTGCCAACGCTGCTAAGCCCCAGACAGGGTCGCATAGTCCCGCGATTATTATGCCCGCGTAGACGGCTGCATCTGCGTATCTGTCAAGGACAGAGTCAAAGAAGCCACCGAACACAGAGACTTGCCCAAAGGTTCTTGCAACGATGCCGTCGAGGGTGTCGCAGAATCCTGAGGCTAACAGAAACAGGGTTGCTAAGAGCAGTAGCCAGTTGGGCTGGTTGGGGGTAACTGCGTAGGTGATTGCTGAGGCAAATGCTAAGATGAAGCCGACGACGCTTATGCGGTTGGGTGTGAGTCCTATTTTATGTGCGATTGTTGCTTCGGTGGTGAGCATTTGTTGTATTTTTTTCTTAAGTTTGGTTAGCAAGTGGCATTCAACTGGTTAGAGTGTACTGCAATAGGGGGGTAGGTGTAGAAAAGCCTTTTCTTTATTGACCTGCTGAACAATTGTTTATGCTACTTGGGTTCCTCAATGGACTTATAAGGAAGTTTATCTATATTTGACCAGTAACGTTCTGTAGCTCAACAGAGCGCAAAGCAGCAACGTTACACAAAGCATACATTAAGGAGAATACAAAATGACTGAAAATGCAGACGTAATCTTCGTCGGAAACAAACCCCCAATGAGCTATGTTCTGGCTATCATAACAAGCCTCTCCTCAGGCAACCTAAAAGAAATTACCCTCAAAGCAAGAGGCCAGGCAATCACAACCGCTGTTGACGTCGCCGAGATCGCAAGAAACCGGTTTATTAAAGACCTCAAAGTAAGCAAAATCGCTATTGGAACAGCCGAGATGCCACCTCGTGAGGGCGAGAACAAGTCCAGAATGGTTTCCACGATGGAGATAACATTAAGCAAGAAAGCTTAAACTCGTCATAAAGAAACCTGACAGACAATTTTTCACCCTTCTTCTATTTTTTGCCTTTACATTTCCAATAAAATTGACAAAAACATTAACCGTTCTCTTCCTTTTCTAAATCTCGCTTGTACGTGTGTAAAGCAACCCCTGTTTTATGGAAAAAAATTTTCAGCCCCATCAAATATCTTATAAGACTAAACAGAGGAGGCATAGACGTTTGAGGGTGTACCATGGCTCTAGACTCAGTGCTGACTGCTATCGTAACCATCTGTATACTGGTTTTCTCAGCAAAGGTGCTCGGCGAAATCTTTTCTTGGAGAAAAATCCCCTCCGTGCTCGGCGAATTATTCGCGGGCATACTGCTTGGACCCTACGCCCTCGGCTCCTTATTGGTCATAAACGGGACGCCGCTCATCCAAATTAACGAAATCGTTCGCGCATTCGGCGAGATCGGCGGCATACTTATCCTCTTTATTGCTGGTTTAGAGATGACTTTCCGTGATTTCCGCAAAGTCGGCACCGCTGGCTTTGTCATCGGCACCGTCGGCGTAGTTGTCCCCTTCGTTATGGGGTATGGCGTGTGTGTGCTGTTGGGCTTGAATACCATATCGGCAATGGTTGTCGGGGCCGCCTTAGTTGCCACCAGCATCTCCATAACGGCTCTGGTTCTCCAAGAACTTAACCGCTGCCAAACTAAGGAGGCGCATATGATGATAAGCGCCGCCGTGGTAGATGACGTGCTGGGCTTAGCCATTTTGGGTCTGCTTGTTTCATTCATTTCCTCTTCCACCCCGATAACTCCTTTGAATGTCACGTTTATGATTGGTACCTCTCTTGCGTTATGGTTAGGCATGACAGTATTTTCTGCTATGGTTCTGCCCCGTGTCATAAACTTAACCGCTAAAGGCTCAGAGGGCACCATGGAAGCCGCTGCAACTGCCTCCTGCTTTGGTGCATCCGCATTAGCCGCCGCTTTGGGTCTGTCCCCAATTGTGGGCGCCTTCGCTGCGGGTATGGCTGTCGCCAGCTCTAATGCCATCGAGAAAATTCGTGACTACACCCGAAAAATAAGTGTCGTCTTCTCACCTGTGTTTTTTGCGTTGGCAGGTGCCCAATTTGACGTAAGTAGTTTCCTCACCACGGACTTGTTCTTCTATGGCTTCTTCATAACCATAGTTGTGGTTGCAATTATCAGCAAAGTAGTTGGCTGCGGATTGCCCGCCGCGTTCTTCCTTAAGAACCGTTCTAAAGGCGCCAAGGTGGGTTACGGCATGATTTCTCGCGGTGAAGTAGGCTTAATTGTTGCTGGTGTGGCAATTTCTGCAGGTGCTATAACTCAGAGTACTTACGCTGCGATTTTGGGTATGATTATGATTACTACGATTTTGGCGCCGCTTTTGCTACGTCGCAGCTACGATAAGGAGCCGCCTGAAGAGGAAACTTGCAAATCAGACGACCCCACTAGTCGACCCGACTATATCCCAACCTACCCCTTAGACTTCCACGAGTAGCCCTCGGCTTTGGGGTATCGTAAAGTTAAAATGCTCAGTTAGTCTGTAGAGAATTACCTCTGTGTGAACCAAATGTTAGACATCAAGCTCATACGCGACAACCCCGAAATGGTCAAGCAAAATTTGGCAAAACGCAACAACCCCCAATGCCTCCAAATGCTCGACGACCTAATTAGCCTCGACAAGGACTGGCGAGGCAACCTAACCCAACTAAACGATTTACGTCACGACCGCAAACAAGTCACCATCGAAATCGCTAAACTCAAAAAAGCCCGCCAAGACGCCGCCTATGAAGTCGCGAAGGCGCAGGGTATTGATCAAAAAATCACTGCGATGGAGAAGCAGGTTGCGGAGCAGGAGCAGAAAACGCGTGATTATCTGTTGCGACTACCGAACTTACTGGAGGACAGTGTACCCATCGGTGTAGACGACCACGGCAACGTTGAGGTTAAAAAGTGGGGTGTTATTCCACAGTTTGATTTTCCAATTAAAAATCATATTGATTTAGCACTTGAGCTTGACCAAATCGACATGGAACGCGCAGGCAAAGTCAGCGGAGCACGGTTCTTTTACCTCAAAAACGAGGTGGCGATGCTTGATATGGCATTGATGTGTTTCGCGGTTGAGGAGCTTGCGGGTAAGGGTTACACGGCGGTTGTGCCGCCTTACATGATGAAGCGGGACGCCTACGAGGGTGTGACTGCTTTGGGCGATTTTGAGGAGGTTCTCTACAAAATCCAAGAAGAAGACCTCTACATGATAGCTACCTCTGAGCATCCCATGGCGGCTATGTACATGAACGAAACCCTCCTCGAAGCGGACATGCCCATAAAACTCGCGGGAATCAGTACCTGTTTCCGTAAGGAAGCTGGCGCGCACGGCAAAGATACCCGTGGCATTTTCCGAACGCATCAATTCAACAAAATCGAGCAATTCATATTCTGCAAACCCGAAGATTCCCCGCAGTTGCATGAGGAGCTTTTGGCTAATGCGGAGGGTATTTTGCAGAAGCTTGGCTTAGCCTACCGTGTCGTGAACGTCTGCACTGGAGATATCGGTACGGTTGCGGCGAAGAAGTATGATATTGAGGCGTGGATGCCCGCGCAGAACGGTTACCGCGAAGTGGTTTCGTGCAGTAACTGTACTGATTATCAGGGTCGCCGTTTGGGCGTTAAGTACCGTGAAAAACCTGGTGCGCCCCCCAAAGGTGTAGTGCATACGCTTAATTCCACTGCGGTGGCGACTGGGCGGACCATTGTGGCTATTCTTGAGAATAACCAGAATGCAGATGGTTCGATAAATATTCCTCAACCGCTACAGAAATACATGGGGAACAGACAAAAAATTCAGAGGAAACGGTAAACATTTTAATATGTCCTTGAGAATCTTGTGAAGGCTTGGAGAAATAAGCTTGTCGACAAAACCAGCAGCAAAAACCACAAAATCTGCGAAGCACATACGTGATAAGTGGCGTGGCAAATCATGGTACATGGTAGTTGCGCCATCGTTCTTCGGTAACATAGAGTTAGGTGCGATACCTGCGCAAGAAGAACAAATGTTAATCGGCAGAGTCGTCGAAGCCACCCTCTATGACATAACAGGCGACTTCTCACATCATTACCTTAAAATGTTCTTCCAAATTATCGAGATTGACGGTAAAAGCGCAAAAACAGTCTTCAAAGGCCATGAGTACTCTCGTGACTTCCTCCGAAGCTTAGTTAGGCGCCGAACCACCAAGGTTGACGGGTTATTCAACATCGTCACCAAAGACGGCTACAAACTCCGTGTATCCGTCTCTGCTCTTACGCTGTCTCGAATAAAGACTTCACAGGAAAAAATTATCCGCGACATGATGGAGAAAACCATCAACGAAAAGGCAGCAGCCTTAACTCTCGACCAATTCGTTCAAGAAATGGTTCTAGGCAAAATTGCATCCGACATCTACAACCAAGCAAAACTCGTTGCTCCTCTACGACACGTCGGTATACGCAAATCAAAACTAGTCGCCTCCCCAGCAGCTCCAACTCAACGTGGAGCACCCGCATCTGCACCTGCACCCGAACCAGAGCCTGAACCTGAACCAGAAGAAGAATCCGTGGAAGCTTAACCACAACTTTTTCTTTCTTTTAATTTCTCTTGTACCGTAAACAGTTAAAGAGAGCGCATTCTATTTTCCTCCCGTAGGAGACAGCACTTTTGACTGATGCAGGTGTACATGAGAAAGGAACTTTTAGCGTACAAGACACAATCGACAAAATCAAAAAAGACCCCAACTACGCTAAAGCCGGCGCAATCTGCTTGTTTGTGGGGGTAGTCCGCCGCAACACGCTTGAGCAGGAACCCGTAGAGAAACTCACCATCGAAGCCTACGAGGAAAAAGCCAATGAGGTTCTCCAAAAAATCAGCACCGAACTCACCGAGAAACCGGGCATCGTCAACGTCCAACTTCACCATCTCCTTGGCGAATTCAAAGTAGGCGACGACTTAGTCTACGTTGCAGTTGCAGGTTCACACCGTGACCAAGTGTTTCCTGTGCTTCGCGAAGCGGTGGAACGCTACAAATCTGAAGTACCCATCTTCAAAAAAGAGCATTTAACCTCGCCTGAAGGAGCCAAAAAAGCTTATTGGGTTTCAGAGAAAGAGCATCATCGGTGAAAACGTTGATTGTGGCTCTCGCAGGCGGAGTAGGCGCAGCCCGATTCCTAACTGGCCTAACCCAGCATATTCAACCCAAAGACCTAACTGTGATAGCTAACACAGGAGATGACATCAAACTCTTCGGTTTGCACATCAGCCCCGACGTTGACATCGTCACCTACACCTTAGCAGGCATTGTTGATGAGACAAAGGGCTGGGGCATCCGCGGCGACACCTTCAACTGTCTTGGAATGCTCAAAAAACAGGGTGCCGATACATGGTTCAACCTCGGCGACCAAGACCTCGCCACACATATTTACCGCACAAACCGCCTCCGCCAAGGCGCCTCCCTAACTGACGTAACCTCCGAGGTGTGCAATGCGTACGGTGTGTCGGTTAAGGTTCTGCCGATGAGCAATGACAAATTCGAAACCCACGTAACCACGCCTCAGGGTTCGATGCATTTTGAAGAATACTTTGTAAAACACCAATGCAGTCCCGAAATCCTGAGCATAGATTTTGTAGGTGCAGTTACCGCTAAGCCTTCTCCAGGCGTGTTAGAGTCGATATTGGAGGCGGATACGGTGATTGTATGTCCCAGCAACCCCATCGTAAGCATAGGCACGATTCTTTCGGTTGTTGGTGTACGTGACGCCTTGCAGCGTACCAACGCCAAAGTGGTAGGGGTAAGCCCAATCGTTGCCGGTTTACCAATTAAGGGTCCCGCAGATAAGATGCTGCGTGGCTTGGGGCTGGAGGTTTCTGCGTTTGGCGTCGCCCAGTATTACTCTGATTTTCTTGACGGCTTTGTTATTGACCAACGAGATGCAAATTTGCAGAGTCGAATCGAAAAGTTGGGCATCAAAGTGGCAGTAACTAACACCATAATGGCTAGTTTGCAGGATAAGGCAACGTTAGCCAAAACGGTACTTGCTCTCCGAGACTCTTTGGGCAACTAAATATTTTCTATATATTATTTGGACATTCTAAATAAGCCCTAACCGACAAAATGGCATTCAGCGCAGGGCGAACTAACAATTGAATAAACAGAAAAAGAAGAGCGCAAAACTTGAAGTGCCATGGTTCTTCAGCAATGTCTAAAAGTTGTTTGAGGTGAGAGCAGATAGAAAAAATGGCAGTAGGCAATAGAGGGAAAGCAAAAGCTAGACGAGCCGACCTTATCGACTGGCTCTTGGCAATTGATGCTTGCATGCCTTAAAATGCCTAGAAATCTTGCGGTTAGGTTCCCTGTTAGTTGACAGTATAGAACCTGACACGATAAGGGTTATATCTGCAAAGTTAGAATTAGTTTCCCAAGGAGTGCACGTGTTATGGAGAAAAAAAGTTACGATTGGTTCGAGCAACGCCGCAAAACCCGTGGCTTAGAATTAGCTCATGATCAAATATCAAAAGCATTTGACACGGTAACGTGGCTGCATAAAGCAACCAAAAGCTTCTCAGAAAAGAACTATGTTGAAGCCAAAAAATATATTCAAAACCTCTACAAAGCCGAAGAGGAAGTAGATGCACTCCGAACAGAAACATTCATGGAGTTATCCAAAGGCGCCGCCTTAGTCTCTGACTACCGCGAAGACCTCTTGCACCTTGTTAAACGCTTAGACACCTTAGCAGATCACACTAAGGACGCAGCTCGATGTCTCGAAATGTTAGGCGACGTCGAGATGCCTGCAGAGCTCCTTAAGAAAACAGTTTTCATGACTTCCAAACTGGTGGAGACTGCACAGACCCTGCGGGGCAGCATCGAGAAAATCTCATCTAACCCCAGTGACGCCATAAAAGAAGCCAAAGCCGTCGGCGACATCGAGCATGCAATCGACGAAGAATACCTAAACGCCAAAGGCTTATTCGTTAAGTATGGCGCCAACATGAACTGCGGTGCAATGGTTATTTTTGATGACCTCATCGAGTTCATCGAGCAAGCAGCCGACATGTGTGCAGACACAGCCGACTACATTGAGGTTCTCTCCAGCAGAGAGTAACCCTCTTCTTCTTTTTTACTTAGCATTGATAAGCAAAGCTTATAATGCAAATTCTATCAATGGGTGTATCGGATGATACTTTGACGACCACAAAGACTCCCCAAAAGGCTAAGCTAAAAAAATTTTACCGAACAGGCGAAAAATGCCCCGCCTCTGGGTTATGGGCGCATTATTGTAGAGATAAACGTGCCAGAGTCAATATTCCGCTTTCTAAAACCGAGACTTTCCCGCCCTGTCGCACCTGCGGTTCAGTTAGATGGTCCCTCACGTTGGCTGCCTAAATCTTGGCGGTCCACCTTTTTTGAAGCAACTTACTTTTATTGGCTAAACCTGCTGGGGATTAACCGCTTACATTACAAAAGGGGCATTAAACAAAAGAGCACTGCGAACAGTGCTTGATTTTAAAAAGCAAAGTAAAGAAAGAATTAGTGTTTACTTTACTATTTCGCGTTTCTTCCAGCGCAGGTTTTTGCCTTTGCATTTACGGCATTTCAACGCTGTTTCAGCGTTTCGTGCGCCGCAGTCTCGGCAGATTTTCATGTATAAGCGGTGCTTCTGCGCGATGGTTTTCTTTACGGGGTCTAATATTGGCATCTTAGTGTCTTACCTTCTATTTTGGCTAAGTCTTTGATGGTTAAGTATCAAATATACCTTTTGTCTTAACCATGCCTGTCTTATGCGACGTTTTGTCTACTTGATTTCTTCAATGGTGACGTAGCTGCGGGTGTCTTCGATACCGTCGATGGTGTAGAGTTTCTTTAGAATTTCATCGAGGTTTTCACGTTCCACAATGATTAGGGCGTCGACTTCTCCGGCGATGCGAAAAGCCCTAGAAACCGCCAACTGATGGATTTGTTCGTAGACGTGGATGCGTTTGATGGGGGAAACTTTGAGCAGAATGAATGCGGGGGTGGTGGAGACGCCTAAGGCGTTGAGGCCTTTTTCGGTTACGTCTATGAAGCCTCGGCCAGTGCGGATGTAGCCGCGGTTTTTGAGTTTACGCAGGTGCACGTTGAGGGCTTGGCGGCTGACGCCGAGTTGCCCTGATAATTCGTCTTGTTTGACGCGGAGTGTGTAGGTATTGGTTGATTTTCCTTTTTCGTAGAGGGTTTTTAAGAGTTGAATTGAGCGTTTAGTTAATGGTTCCAAACTGGTCCCTTAGCTGTTGATTTGTTAAGTTAAACCTTTACAATAGTAGCATACTTATTTAAGAATTTGACTGCTAAACCCCCTGCCTTGACACTCTGCCTAAACACCCTTTCCACTCAGACGCATTTTATGAGCTATGGACGCCCGCAAAACTGCAACACAAGGCACCCTAAATCATGGCGCAACCGCCAAAAACGGCGTTTTTTGCTCCGCTGAGAACACAAACAAAACACCACAATGTATTTATTATGAAAAAAAGCTTTACTGAAGCCACTTAAAAAGTAAACTAGGAGTGAAGCGCAACCGTGACGGAAACCGCCAACGCAGTCTTGATAGGCAAAAAACCCATAATGAACTACGTCCTTGCTTGCATCACCTTCTTCCACGGCGGAGCTAAAGAAGTCAGCATCAAAGCACGCGGCAAATCCATCAGCCGAGCCATCGACGTCGCTGAAGTAGTTAGACATCGTTTCCTACCCGACGTCAAGATCAAACGCATCGGCATCGGCACAGACCAATTCCAGCCCCAAGACCACGATGAAGACGACGAATCAAGCCACGGCGCAACAAACGTTAGCACCATCGAGATAACCTTGATGAGGTAACTCACGCGCATAGCGAAAACTCCTTCTTTGCAGGAACCGACGAACTCCAATGAAAACTGAACTATGCAGCTTCTGCCTAAAAAGCGGCATTCTATGCCAAAAGTGCTCAGCTAAAGTTAAAGCTGGCGAAATAAGTGACCTAGACCTCAAGATCGCACGTTTATTGCTTGGTCTAGAAGATAAGTATCCTTCCCTGCAAAACGTCTGCTTCTACAAAGCCGTTGACGTAGAGAAAACTCTAGCCATCCTCGTCGGACACGGCGATGTTCCTAAACTTTTAGGTTACGGCGGCAAAATAGTCAAAACCATAGGCGACGAAACAGGCAAAAACGTCCGTGTACTTGAATATGGCGTTGACGACCGCAAATTCCTCGAAGACCTCTTCATACCCTTCAGCATCCTAACCATTAACACGATATGGCTTCCGGACGGAACCACCGAAACCCGCGTTATCCTCAAACGCAAACGTGGCGCTCAGTTGCCCATGGATCTTAAGGCGTTAAAGGAGATCGCGAGTAAAGTGCGTAAGATGTCGCTTCGGGTAGAAATTGCAGATTAACGGGTTGGTTAACTATGGATCTGGACTGTTTAGGTGACTGGATTAGGACTCATTATACCAGCCAAGTTTCACCTGACCTTGATGGGCAAGAAGTCACGCTGTTTGGCTGGATCCAAGACATCCGCGACTTAGGCGGCATCCGCTTCTTGATTTTCCAGGACCGCGAAGGCACCCTTCAGCTTACCATACCCAAGAAACGTGTTGGTCCCGAGGTGCTTGCTAAATCGAATTTGCTACAGAAACGGTTTAGCGTTGCAGTTTGGGGTACGGTGAAGAAAACTAACATGACGCCCCGCGGCATCGAAGTCATCCCCACACAAATCAAAATCCTAAGCACCGCCACGGAACAGTTACCCATAGACATCACGGGCAAAACCCCCGCCAACATCGAAGCCCGCCTTGACGCCCGCGCCCTTGATTTAACCTTAGAGAAGAACCTTGCGGCATTCAAAATCCAACACACGGCGCTCTCAGCGATTCGCAGTTACCTCTTTGACAACGGCTTCCTCGAAGTCCACACCCCCCGCATCATCGCCTCCGCGACTGAAGGCGGCGCAGAACTCTTCAGCGTTGACTACTTCGAGCAGAAAGCGTATCTTGCCCAGTCACCGCAGCTCTACAAGGAAGAGTTGACGCTTAGCTTCGAGAAAGTGTTTGAGGTGGGACCGTTTTTCCGTGCTGAAGAATCCCACACCCGACGGCACCTAAGTGAATTCACCTCCGTCGACATAGAGCAGGCTTTTGCCAACGCCAAAGACGTCATGTCGCTACTCGAGCAGGTTATTCATCACGCTTGCAAGACGGTTAAAGAGAAATGCGCTAACGAACTCCACACCTTGGGCTATCATGTTGATGTGCCCGAGTTGCCTTTCAAACGCTTCACCTACACCGAGGTGCTTGAGACCCTTGCAGAGCATGGTGTAGAGATTCCATGGGGCGAAGACATCCCCACCGAAGCTTTTCGCGAACTTGGCAAACTCTACCCCTTCTTCTACTTCGTCACCGACTGGCCCACCCACGCCAAAGCCTTCTACATCCAACCCAGCGCCGAAGACCCCAAAATCTGTGAGGGCTTTGATTTGATGTGGCGCTACATCGAACTCGTATCAGGTGGCACCCGCATATCTGACAAAAACCTCCTCATCCAACGGCTGCAAGAGAAAGGCCTCAAACCCGACTCTTTCAAAAATCACCTGCAAGCCTACGACTACGGCATGCCCCCCCACGCAGGCTGGGCAATCGGCTTGGAGCGGTTGACGATGATTTTGACGGGTAAAAAGAACATCCGCGAAGTCACTCTCTACCCACGCGACAGAGTACGACTAACTCCTTAGACGATAGGTGACCCCAGAGACCTACCTCCTTTGTATAAGGTATAAAAAGCATTGAGGCTCAACAGGACAAAGCCTTGCTGGGGCTAAAGCGTCTAACTGCAAAAACCAAGTGGTCAATTTTTACTCGATAATAATCGCGTGACTATTTAGCATATGGTCAAAGTATGGTCAAGAAACCTTGCCTTGTGTCAGTCAAGAGACGTTGATGAAAAAGCTTTAATTGCCAACTAAGACCTTGAAACCTGTTGATAATATGCGCAAACTAGCATTGCTGCTGTTGCTCTTTGTTCTTATACTGCCTACCTTTGCCTCGTTTTCATCAGTTACGGGCCAACCCCCCTGCACGATTTATGAAGTGCCTTTTCCGCAAGGTCCTTTCATTAGCCCTTCGACCATAGTAATAATCTCTCCGCAAGCAAACGCATCCTATTCTAATGGAACAGTCCCTTTATGCTTTAAGGCAACTGGACCTAATTACTTGAACGCAACCAATTATTCCTCCTATATCAAAGAAATTCAATACTCGGGCGACTGGTTGACACAACCAATAATCTGTTTTTCACAAAACACTTCTGACATTGCTAACGCCAATTTTTCTGAAGCTTCACCTTACCACTTTAGGGATTTCAATTTTACCCTCACGGGTATACCTTCTGGGAAGCATAGTCTTAACATTACTGTGACAGGGGCATTTTACAGAGCGTTCTATCAAAATTTTTGGGCATACGAGTATTCATATAAGGAATTTTACGTTTTCCCGTTGATGAGCAATTCAAAAAGCGTCAACTTTACTGTGCGGACAAACCCTAACCTCACATATTCACAAAATGCTACTTTTAACGATTCAAATTTCGCGCTAACCTTCACAGTTGACCACCCCGTCTCAGAACTATCCTACAGTCTAGATGGGCAAGAGTTAGTGCAAATCACAGGAAATACGACTCTGACGGGCTTGCCTAACGGTCAACATAATGTTACAGTTTACGCAACCGATTCTTTCGGAATCACTGACATATCAGATCCTCTCTTTTTCAACATAGAAGCGCCTCCAGTTGTGCCTCTCACGGTTGCCCTTGTCCTCGCTATTTTGGCTATTGTTGGTTCTGTAGTCTACTCAAGAGCACGCGAAAAATACGTAAACAAGCAAAAAGGTTTGAGTAGTAAACCCGACGGATCAGGGTAGCATTAAGCTGCTTTTTGGTTGTGGAATAATTCGCCTATGTATTCGCCGACGGTTTTGTTATGTTCTCTGGCTATGCGTTTGATGGAGTTGTTTATGCCTGTGCTGTACTGGACCGCTTTTTTTGGTTTATCCGCTACCGAGGGGGGCATGCCAAGGTTAGATGCGACTTTTCGAAGCACCAGTTTACGCAGGGTGTCAGGTTTGGGTTCAATCTTGCAACTCAGAGGTAACGACAACGCATACTCCGCAACATCGTAGCATCCGAAGGGCAAACGCAACTCCACGTCAAAGTAACTGGTGATTTTTAGGTCGCGTTCAAGGTTGCTTTGATGAATGTTAACGACGTCGCCAAACATGGTTTTGCGGACTGCTTCAGCTCCATCTTTGCAGTACTCGTTAACGTAGCGTTGATAACCGCCAAATAACTCGTCGGCGCCCTGCCCAGCCAACACCACCTTAAACCCTGCCTCTGCTGCCTGTTGCGCTGTCCAGTAAAAAGGCACGCCGATGGCGGCTTTGATGGGGTCTGGTTCTTCGATAAGCTCTACCACATGCGGTAGCGTCTTCTCGACATCAGAATCCTTGAACAGGTGTATCTGCATGGGCAAATCCAGTGCCTCAGCCGCGTCGATGGCTTCCTCCGTTTCTGGTTCGTTTTCCATACTCACATGCAACAGCTGTACTTTAACGCCGAGTTTGTTGGCTAAAAAGGCTACGACGCTGCTGTCTAAGCCGCCTGAAAACGCAACCGCCGCCTCCTTCAACCCGCGAGTTCTCCGCTTCAACGACTCCTCAACCAGCATCTGCAGCCTAACCGCGGCGTCGTCAAGGGTTACCTGTTGGGGTTCGTTGAATGTGAGGGTTTTTATGGGTTTGAATTTGAAGCCTGTCTTCTCGGCGACGCCTAAGCTGCCTGGCGGGAAGGATAGGGGGTTTTCGATGCCGAGTTCCCAGAGGACTCGGCGGTTAGTAGCGTAGGCAGCGATTGTTTGGTTTTCGCCGTAGTAGAGGGGTTGTACGCCGACTGGGTCACGCGCTGCGGCTATGGCGCCTTCTTTGAGGAGCCAAAACGCGTAGTCGCCATCGGCTTGCGAGATTAGGGTTTCTAGGAGGGTTTCGCAGTGCTGGGGTTCTTTGGATAGTTGTTCAGAGACTGCTGCTGGAGGAATTGGCGCGTAGACTCTGCCCTCAAACAGTACCGAGGCATCCTCTAACTGTAGATGGTCGTATCCTGCGGTGGTTCGGGCTTGGGTGCATGCAAATCCTGCCGCTACGGTTGATTCGGCGCTTTGTTTGCTAAGTAACGCGGGGTTCTTGTCAAACATTCCCCGCTTGGGCGTCATGAGTCCCAAATGAAGCGGCTGCCCCACATCCACGCTTCTTAGAACATCAAGCACGGATTCAATAACGCTCTCGCCTTCCTTACTCAAAACCGCAACAGTAACCTTCATGTCAATTACACCTGTATTTGCTTACGCATCGCTAAGACATTAACGTTTTAGTTGATGCCCTATGGATTGTTATAGGAACTAGGTAGCCACATTTCTTTAAACAAGACTCCGCGCCTTAACCTTTGGAAGTAGAATGAAACCCTACAAAATAGTAACAGGCTTTCTAGTCATTGCAACTGCAATAGCCTCCCTATGCGCTGTCGACGCACAATCCTACCAAACCATAACCACAGTTACTGGAAGCAATGGTCAAACAACCGATTACTTCTATATTCCTGCAACCCAGTGGCGTATAACTTGGAGTTATGTACCTGATCCTGCTTATCCTGATTACGCTGTTTTTTCAGTGTTCATTTATCCCAAAGGCGAAACCACAATGTTTACCGAGACGATGACCAAAGTTGGCGCTAACGAAACAAGCGGAGTAACCTACATTGGCGAGGGACAAAAAGACTACTACATCCAAGTTATCTGCGCCAACCTAAACAAGTATACCATAACCGTAGAAGCCCAAGTCTCCCCCACGCCTTCCATCCCCGAGTTTTCCTTATCTGCCTTTGCATTAATCACAATGGTTCTGGTAGTAACCGCCACTTTAGTTATCTCCAAACGCAAACATCACCTGAACCAACAATAACCACCCTTGGGCAAGCGCCAAACCAAACTATACCGCTTTTCATCGACAAAACATTAATCTTTAATTGCTATAACCTTGTGTCTGAGGAATCAGTCTCTTGCCAATCACCCCTATAGATACAGGCCGTTATGGCACCCCTGAGATGCTCAAAATCTTCGAAGAAGAAGCCCGCGTCCAAAAACTGCTCGACGTAGAAGCAGCCTTAGCGTTGGCGCATGCAGAAGTAGGCAACATCCCCGACAAGGACGCCCAAAAAATCGCCGAGATGGCAAACACCAAATACGTCAAGGTAGAACGCGTCAAAGCGATTGAGAAAGAAATCAAACACGACATCGCATCCCTTGTCCGCGCGCTATCTGAACAATGTGGCGAAAGCGGCGCGTATGTGCACCTCGGCGCAACCAGCTATGACATCGTCGACACAGCCAACGCGTTGCAACTCCGAGACGCAACCACGGTGCTTTGGAGAAGACTTTTTGAGTTCAAAAAAATCCTCCAACAACAAGCAGGACAATACAAAGACACAGTTATGATTGGACGCACCCATGGCCAACATGCTTTGCCTATCACGTTGGGTTTCAAATTTGCCGTCTGGGGCTACGAAGTTAACCGCCACTTAGACCGACTAAATGAATGCAAAAAACGTGCGTTAGTTGGCAAAGTCAGCGGCGCAGTCGGCACCCAAGCAGGTCTAGGCGAACATGCAGCGGAAATTCAAGAAATCGTCATGAAACGCCTCGGCATACCCGCGGCTGAGATATCCACCCAGATTGTCCAGCGGGACCGTTACGCTGAACTCGTTGGCATATACGCCATGATTGCCACGTCACTGGAGCATTTCGCCACCGAAATCCGTGAACTCCAACGCCCCGAAATCGCTGAGGTCTTTGAGTCCTTCGAGGCAAAGAAACAGGTCGGCAGCTCCACGATGCCTCATAAGCAAAATCCCGAAACCTGCGAACGCGTCTGCGGCTTAGCCCGCATCGTACGCAGCCTTAACACCCCCGCATTGGAGGATATGGTTACTTGGCATGAACGTGACTTAACCCAATCCTCCGCGGAACGATTCATCTTGCCCGAAGCAAGCATTCTGCTCGACTATATCCTCAACTTAATGTGCAACATCGTGGCTAACCTCCGCGTTGATAGCGACCGTATGCTGCAAAATCTCTCCATCACGCAGGGACGCGCAATGTCTGAATCCGTTATGATGACCCTTGTCAAGAAGGGTGTTAACCGCCAAGAAGCCCACGAGCTCCTACGGCAGTTAACCATCAAAAGCGCCGTGGAGAACAAACACTTCCAACAAATCCTATCCGAGGACCCGCTTGTGGGCAGCAAACTTAGCCTCGCAGAAATCGAGCATGCCCTTGATCCAAAAAGCTACCTTGGCACCGCAGTCCAGCAGGCGGAACGCTTCGCAACGTCTTAGAAGTCAAAGAGCCCTTTTTGTTGGGCTTCTTCGGGGGCTTTGGCGAAGTTGTCCCACGTTTCCTTTTTCACAAACCCGCCGACTTGTTCCTTAATTTTCTTAGCTAATCGCGGACCAACCATAGGTAACGCCTCGAGCTCTTCGATGCTGGCATGTTTGAGGTCCTCGATGGTTCGGTAACCCGCGTTGAATATGATGCGTCCGCGGACTCTGCCCAACCCCTCCAACGCCACAATGGGTAGCAACTCACGTTTAATGCCCTTCTCAACTCGCTCCACCAACTCATGACTCAAAGCGGTTACGTCTTTGTTTTTGCACACCACAGGCGAGAGTTCATCAATCGCGTGTAGTAGCCACTTTGAGGTTTCGATAGTGCGGTAGAGGTCGCCGGGTTGCACACTAAACCGTTCCATAA
Organism: Candidatus Bathyarchaeota archaeon; assembly: GCA_026014745.1. Taxonomy (NCBI): domain Archaea; kingdom Thermoproteati; phylum Candidatus Bathyarchaeota; species Candidatus Bathyarchaeota archaeon. Next base: position 419,716 of record JAOZHS010000001.1, read on the forward strand.
TCTTGTCTTCGGGGAGTTCCTCAATCCAGTTGTTGAGCACCATTGCGGTTTTCACTTCGCCCAGAAACTCGGCGTAGCCCACGTGGTCGCTCCACTGGTCAGGGGGGTCAATGAAGAATTCCTGTTTATGATCATCAGTTTTCACGGCTAGCACATCCATTTCGCGTTGGTAGGGTCGCATGATGGGGCCCATATCAGGCGTGTGGGCGATAAGGTGGAGGAGGCTAAACTCGGTGAGCAGCGGCGGCTTAGCTTGAAGCGCGTCTCGGATGATAACGCCCGACAGTGGGTCGATGTAGAGTTCGCTTATGCGGCGGCCATAGGGGGTGGCTAAGAGGCGGCTGCCGGCGACGCAGATCATGTCTTCTGAATCGAGGAAACGCAGGATTTTGTCGATGACGCTTTTGATTGCTTTCACATCAAACTGGTATGCATAGAAGGTTTTGCCAAAGAACTCGTAGATGCCCTGCTCGGTGTCCGCGTAACCCGATGCTATGGTGGCTAGCACGTGAGTGCGGATGATTCTCTCAACGGCGAGTCGTGACCAGATTTTCTCGGTTTTTGCCAAAACATAGTTTTCCATAAGGAAGTCGGCTTCGTCGGCGGTTTTGGAGATAAGCACGGATTCACCGAACTTGTCATACTTCGGTCTGCCCGCGCGTCCCGCCATCTGCTTATAGTCCAACACGCTGATGGGGTAATTGCCCAATCCAGCTTCGAAACGGCGATAATCCTGAATGATGACTGCTCGGGCGGGTAAGTTGACGCCCCAAGCCAACGTCGGCGTGGCGGTGAGGACTTTAATTGTGCGGGCTTTAAAGGCGTCTTCGATGATTTTTCGATGTGCCCCTGAGAGTCCCGCGTGGTGGTAGGCGACGCCGCAACGCACCAACTCAGCTAACTCGTCGCTTAAGCCTGTGCGTTCGCCTGCTTCTTGGATTTTTTTTGCTTCATCATCAAGGGTTTTACGCACTTTTTCCTCTAAGGTTTTTTTGATCAGTTTAGACCCCGACTGTGGGAACAACGCCTTGTCCATATGGGGCGCGACGGTTTTCGCCGCTGAAACCGCGTTTCGTCTGGTTGAAGCAAAAATTAGTGCTTGCCCGCCGCCTTTGAGCGTGTCGAGCACGATGTTTATGACTGTTTGGCGGGTGGGCTGCTCGATTTGGCGTGAGCCGCCGTCGCGGTATTGGATTTCGTTTTGTAAGATGACGCCTTCCTTGAGGTTTATGGGGCGCCACTCAGTGACGATATATTTGGCGTTTAGCCACCCTGCGATTTCGTCGACGTTGTTTATGGTGGCGGACAGCGCGAGGATTTGGATGTGGGGGTTAACCTGCATGAGCCGTGCCAACACGATTTCGAGTGTGGGTCCTCGGTCGGCTTCGTTTAGCAGATGCACTTCGTCGGCGATGACTAGCGAGATGCTATCCATCCATTTCGAGCGGTGCCGCAGTAGGGAGTCGGCTTTTTCGTTGGTGGTTACGATGATGTCGTAGCGTTCGAGCCAGTTGTCGGCGCTGTCAAAGTCGCCTGTGGAGATGCCGACGCTGACTTTTCGTCCGTCGGGTTTTTGGATTTTAGTGTATTTTTGGAACTCCTCAAACTTCTCGCTGGCTAAGGCGCGTAGGGGCGAGAGATAAATCACTTTGCCATCGTTGCAGAGTACATGTTTGAGGGCGCAGAGTTCGGCGATTAGGGTTTTGCCCGATGCTGTGGGGCTGGCAAGGACAATGTTTTGTCCGTCTAGGGCGCCTGCTTTTATGGTGTCGGCTTGGGGCGGGAACAACTCAGTGATGCCTAAACCTGTGAGTACCTCTTTAACTGAATCGGGGATGGATAACTCTGCGATTTTCAATGGCTGCGCCACAATTTGGTTTGTTCCTTGTGTATGTTTAGGTGGGGTTATTAGAGTTTTTAGTTTGCTTCCTGCGTTTGTTGCCTGTTATTTACTTTAGCTGGTTTTGGCGGCGGTCCTTTTTTGTTTTCAGCCCTTGCTGCCCAAGCGAGGGGTCGAAGCCGTTTTGTGGTTAGGTTTTTTTAGTTGATGTTGCATATCCACTTTGGCAAGTTATCCATCTTAATTATTGGCAGGGATTCAGTATGGTTGAAAACGTAAAGGAACTCCTAAAACTTCACGAAGGCATCACGCACGAAGTCTACTTAGACAACGAGAACAGCAGCATTGTTCCCCAAGAAGTCATTGACGCCATGCTTCCCTACTGGAACAAGATAGCCTACGGCAACCCCACCTTAACTCACAAACCCGGATGGGAAGCCTTCGAGGCAATCATGAACTGCTTTGGCAAAATCAGCCGCTTCATGGGCGCCAAAAACCTCGAAGAAATCACATTTACCCCCAGCGAAACTGAAGCCAACAACGAAGCCATCATGGGCGGATGTTTCGCTCAGAAGGGCAAGGGCAAAAAAATCGTCATCTCCGAAATTGAACCCATAAACGTTTTGCAAGTTGCCGATATGATGAGTAAATATGGTTTTGTCACCCAGAAAATCCCCGTTGACCATGAAGGCTTTATCAACCTTGAAAAACTCAAACAAGCCGTGGATAAAGACACCATACTTGTAAGCATCTCCAGCGTAAACAACGAACTGGGCACAATCCAACCCATAAAAGAAGCAGTTGACATCGCCAAAACTCAAAACCCCCATGTGCTTTTTCACACTGACGCCTCCGACGCCTACGGACGCATACCCCTAAACGTCGAGAACCTCGGCGTGGATATGGCTACTGTTAGCAGCTCCAAAATCCAAGGCCCCCGCGGCATGGGCGCCCTCTACGTTAAAGACGGCGTAAACCTCGAACGCATCCTTGAAGGACAAATTGGCACCCAGCGGCTTTGGCCCGGCGTCGAAAACACCCCACTGATTGTTGGTTTCACTAAGGCTTCCGAGTTGGCATTTGACAATTTTGAAGGCAACACCACAAAAATGCGTATGCTTCGCGACAAACTTGTCGATGGCATCTTTACTGAACTCTCGGATTTACGGTTTAACGGTCCCAAAGGCGCCAAACGCAGCCCCGACAACGCAAACATCAGCATCCTACGCGCGGAAGGCGAAGCCCTCACAATCGAGCTCAGCCTAAAAGGCGTCTATGTCTCCAGCGGCTCTGCCTGCAGCCGTAGACTTCTCCAACCCAGCCACGTTCTCATTGCTATTGGACGCATTTTTGAGGAAGCTCATGGTAGCATCTTGATGAAGACTACTCGGAGTCAAACAGAAGAAGATATATCCTATGTTCTGAGTGTTTTACCCCCAGCAGTTAATCGTATTCGTGGGATAGTCGGCACAACAGGAGTGCACTAACATGTCTCGTATACCTCTACCTTACAACCCTAAAGTCATGGATTTGTTCCGTAACCCCAAGAACTTGGGCAAAATGGAAGATGCAACCGTAGTCGCCGTAGCAGGGAACCCTGCATGCGGAGACATGATTACTTTCTACCTTAAAATCGACGAAGCCAAACAGGTCATCGAGCGTGCCCAGTTTGAAAGCTACGGCTGCGCCGCCAACATCGCGACCAGCAGCATTGTAACCGAAATGATAAAAGGCCTAACCCTTGAGGATGCTTGGAATAATATCACTTGGAAAAAAGTCACCGAGGAAATCGGCGGGTTACCCAGCGTCAAATTCCACTGCGGCGTTTTAGCTGTTGGCGCACTCAAACGTGCTATCCGTCAATACTTCACTCAGAAAGGCGTAGAAGCCCCCAGTTGGTTACCTAAGGACCACACTTATGAAGAGAAACAGGCGCTTGAAGAAGAGGAACTGGCAAAGACACTCTCTAAGCGGCTAAAACCTGAGGCAGAAAAGTAACGTGGACACAGAAGCGATTCGCCGAGATTTCCCTATTTTGGGGCGAAAAATCAACGGCCAACCCCTCATTTACTTTGATAATGCTGCAACTACTCAGAAACCCCGCCAAGTCATCGACGCAATAACAGATTACTACCAAAACCACAACGGCAACGTCCACCGCGCGGTTCATGCCCTTTCCGTGGAAGCAACCGACCTCTACGAGAAGGCACGAGAAAGCGTCGCAGAATTCATTAACGCAAAATCCCCAAGCGAAATCGTGTTCCTAAGGGGCACCACAGAAGCCATCAATTTAGTGGCGTATTCTTTGGGACTCAACACGCTGGGAGTAGGCGACGAAGTCTTAGTTTCTTTGCTGGAACATCACAGCGATATTGTGCCATGGGAAATCGTCTCAAAAATCAGAGGCTTCACCCTCAAATACGTCAACGTCCATTCCGATGGTACGTTGGACTACGACGATTTTGAAGCTAAACTCTCCAACAAAACCAAAATCGCCTGCCTAAGCCACGTCTCCAACGTAACAGGCATAATAAACGATGTCAAACGCGCCACCAAAGCCGCACATGACCACGGTGCACTCATGCTTATCGACGGCGCCCAGAGCGTCCCACACATGAAAACAGACGTGCAAGACATCGGCATGGATTTCTTAGCGTTCTCAGGTCACAAGATGCTTGGACCCACAGGCATAGGCGGCTTATACGGCAAAAAAGCGGTGCTTGAGAAGATGTCGCCGTTTATGGGGGGCGGCGAGATGATACAGGATGTTTCTTATAATCAGGTTAAGGGGCGTTGTGCGGTTTCTTGGAATAATGTACCCTATAAATTTGAAGCTGGCACCCCAAACATCGCTGGTGCCGTCGGGTTAGGCGCCGCAGTAAAATACCTCCAAGACATCGGCATGGAAAACGTGCTTTGCCACGAGCGGGAACTCTCCCAATACGCTACAGAACGCCTTCAAGAAGTCAAAAAAGTCACCGTTTACGGTACTCATGATGCATCCAAAAAACTCGGCATCATACCCTTCGGCGTCAAAGGCTTCTCCTCACATGACGTGGCGCTCTTCTGCGACACTTATGGCATAACCCTGCGAAGCGGCTACCACTGCGCCCAGCCCCTGCATGAAGCCTTCAAACTCGAATCCTCCGCACGCGCCAGCTTCTACCTCTACAACACCAAAACCGAAGTCGACCGATTCATAGAAGTCCTCAAGGAGTTTGATAAACTCTAATGTCAACCGTCGCTGACTACGTTGCACGCATCGAAGGCACCTGCGGCGCAGAAAGCGACGTGATTGTCATTTTTAAGTACGAAAAAAAAGACGAAATCATAGCTTACATCCTCAAACGCGCCCAACAAAAAAACAATTTAGCAGGCGTAATTTTCGAGTTAAACTTCCAAGGCGTATCTTTTCGGCTCTACACAAGCGGCAAAGCCATCTTCCGCGGTTTTAAAACCAAGATGGAACTGATGGATTTTCTGACTAAGCTGCTCCTTTAACGTTTCAGCGCCATTTTCACTTTTACTTTGGTGCGGCTAACCCAATTCAACGCGGGTATAAGCGGATATTTTATGGCGTCGGGCAGGGCGTCTTTTAGTTCACGATGCATGCCTAATCGTATGGCGGTTTTGCCTCGACCCGTGAGAGGCACATAGAAGCGGTTGATGGGGAACTTTTGGAATCCGTTGTTATCCTTAAACTTGTCCAGCGAGGGGTGGTTGCCGATGCGACCATACATAAGCCACCGCTCACCCCGTGCTGCACAGACCTCCACCGCTTTAGCTAATAGGGCGTTGTTGAGGGATTTGTCCCAATGCTTCTGCATGGCTAAGATGTTTGAGATGATGGCTATGCGGTCGCCGTAGAGGAGTTGGATGAAACCCACGATTTCTCCCTCAAGTACCGCGGTGATAAACGTGTTGTTTTGGCTGGCATACATGTTGCCGCGTACTGTGTCGAGGGATTCGCCATAGTGGGGAAATGCGCGTTCTTGACGGATAGGCGTCTCGTTGTAGATTTTCCAGATTCCCAAGGCTAATTCTTCGCTGGGTTCGGCAACGGTGACGGTTACGCCGCTTTTTTCTGCTTTACGCACCATGTTTCGGGTTTTTTTGCCGATGTCATTCCACCATTTCTCGTAGTCGGTGATTTCTAGCAATCCAACGTTGTCTTCTTCGCGGACCCAGTCAGACGGTGGATTGTTGATGGGGTTGCACCATCGGCGGTCCATAAAGGTGAGGATGTCAACATCGCGGGCACGCAGCTTCTCCATCAGCCCCTCTGTTACGTTGAGGTCGTATTGGTATTCTTTGATGTTGCGTGCCACTCGAGAGAAGAATCGCTTGTGGATGTGTATGTCTTGGAATCCTTCATCCACTTCTAAGATGCTCTTTAACACGTCGTAGTAGGGTTCTCGGTGGCCCTTCTTTTGGAACAACCATTCAGGATGAATAGACAGTATATGGTTATGGTTTATCCATTTCTTAACTTCGTTTATGGTGCCCTCAACATCATGGCTGCCCCTTAACGCATCAATACTGTATGTTTTGCCCACCTTAGACTCATCATGAAAAGAGGTAAGTGGAAAATCAGGGGGGATTTTAGCTTGGCTCTCGCCGAGATTACGTCCCCACAACATCCGCATAACTACGCGTTTGGTGCCATGGATAGTGTAGTACTGGATGGTTCGGTTGGTTTGGTTCTCTAGGATTTTCCATTCTTCAAAGGGGCGATTGGCAACGTGTAAAGCTACCGTGTGCCTCTCGGGATTAAGCAAATCCAGCAGGCGCTGGTCGGGGATGGTGTAGGGGGTGAAGAACCAGTATGCATGCACTTTCTTTTTGGATTCGTTAATCATGGTGGCTATGACGCGGGCGTTTAGCAGGTAGGCTGGGTTGGTTTTGTTTTTTCGTCGGAGCGCTACCGCTAAGAAGCTTTTAGGACGGGACGCATAGGGGTAATCAACATCTATGCGGATTCGTATCGGTGCCTGCTGTTCTGTCACGCGAAGAAATCTCCAAGTGGAAGCGCTTTGAATTTAATTATATGTTCTTACATGAAAATCTATCTATTCCCCCATGATTTCTCCGCTATAGGGTGCCGATGAGTGTTGATTGGTGTAAAAGTTAATTAACCTGAAATAAAAATACAATAAATTTTATTAAGCTAAAATAAACACACAATAAATTAATTGTTATTCGTCAATTTCCGAAACTGAAATGAGGCGATAGGGATTTCAAAAGTATTTACTGTTCATAGCAACTTTGTTCAGTCAACCGACTTAAGCATTGTTGTTACTTTTCCAAGTTTTCCAAGTGACTACGTAAATGCCCTAGTTGATTCAACAAGTCACTTGTCAATGAAATATGAGTTAATCCTGCTAACAGAATCAGTTGATTCATCAACAGATGTTAATCAAGTCCTCTCTGAAATGACCCGCGACAAACAGAACTTAATCAAAACAAGACTCGTGCTGATGGACCCGCAGCATGGCAAAGGTCTTGCATTTGGACGAAACCTTGGTAGTATGCTATCTGATTCTTCCATTTTGTTGTTTGTTGATGATGACACGTTGATTTTAGACGACATCTCTTCTTTGATTACTCTCCTTCATACTGGCAAATGTTATGGTGTTCAACCTTTACTTGTTAACTTTGACTTGCAGACTGTCGATTCGATGGGTGATTACATAAAAAAAGTAGACGAATACCGCTACACTCCATATTGCCGGCGTCAAGGCGAAAACATTAGAGCGCTTTCAAAAATGGAGGCAGACGAGATCCCATACCTGAGGGGAGCATTTATGCTCATCAGAAAGGACGCGCTTATGAATATCGGTGGGTTTGATGAAACTTTTGCATTTGATTACGATGACGTCGATTTCGGCTTTAGAATGGTTTGTGCTGGTTACAAATTAATTTTTTCGCCCCAAGTTAACGCGGCGCATAAGGGGGGCCGAACCAGTCAAAAGATGGATGACAAACAAATCAGGCTTAGCGTGTTGAACACTCATTCTATGTACCTAAAGATTGCGCCGTATTCTTTTTGGCCCTACATTGTTTTCGCTTACTTTGAGCGTAGCCTACTCAGATACGAGATAAGTCGTGTTAAGCAAAAGGATAGTGTTCATTCTGTTACATGGGATTTTTTTGTGATGCATAAACATTTTATTGGTCGCATAAGGAAAGCTCGGCAGCACCGTGAAATTTTAAAGAAACTGGGGATCGTTGGTCGCCACAAACTCGATGCCATGGCTAGTGGCAAAAAGTTCCCCTTTTCAGATTTCATAGGGTTTAGCGATGATTGGAACTCAAAATAAATCAAATGCTCATCTTTATCCACGTTTCTGATTTTCCCAAGTTGGTTTCGACGACTCGTCCATATCGCTTATTTTTGCTGAAGCATGTGTTCAATGTTAGTCCAGGTGTTGTTTTGGAAATTCTCTGGTGATAATTCGGCGATTTTGCGCCATAGCTCAGGGCGTTTCACATTCCAGCTTTCTTGGCTGTCTATCGACTGAACGATTTTTTGCTTCAAGTCCTCGTACGTGTTCCATCTGTATTCTTCGGGGATGAATTCCTTCATGCCGCCACTGTTATGCACCAGCGTTAAACATCCAGACGCCAATCCCTCAACAGGAGCAATTCCAAAGTGTTCGCCTTCCATCAGATGCACATACATGCGGGAATCCTGAAGCGTCTCAACGAGGTCGGCGCCGGGTAAATTAGCCTTCACGGTGTAGTTTGGCGGTATATCCTTTTGGAACGCTTCTAACCATGGTTTGTCGCCTTCAATGACGCCTCCAATGCTTACGAACTCAACGTCGGGCAAATCTGATGCTAGCCGTTTGAGGATTTCGTGGCGTTTAGCTGGAATAAAGCGTGCAACGTACGCTACTCGGCGTCGCCGCTTCGATAGTGGTTTTTCGCACCAAAACTTATCCAGATTCACAGGAGGATACACCACAACGGGTTCTTTCACTCCATGGCTTTTCCAGTACTGCGTTATGGCTTCTTTGGTGTAATTGCTGTTACAGAGCACCATGTCAAGTTTGTCAATGCCTTCTTCGACCCAACGCTTAAACAGCCACAGGTACAGTCTGCGTTTGAGGTTTGAATGGGCGTAGTCGTAGTGGATTTCTGGGAAATGCACGTAGGCGATGTTTTTTTTGGCTTTATTGAGAAATACAGGTTCAAACGGTGAGCTGGATTGAGTGGAGAAGAGGTAATCGTAGTCTAGTTGGTTGCGGTATTTTTTTAGGAGTGCCACAAAGTTGCGGTGACGTTTATAGATGGTAAAGGGCGGCTTAACTTTGATACGTTCCCCCAACGAATGGACCACTACTGATTTGGGGACGTCTTCGCTGACGATGTCACGGTATTTAGCATGGTCAAAATCAAAAGTCAACAACTCCACGTCTTGGCCGTGGTTGACGAGGGTTTTTATGACGTTGTGACAGACGCGTTCGCCGCCGCCGTAAATGTCAAGGTAGGGGTGCACCACAAGGAACTTTGCCAACGGAATCCAGCCTCAAGATGGTTAAGCGTATTTCGCCTCTAACTTAATGAAGGTTTACTTGAAAGCCGCTATTCGGAGGCTGGAAAAAAATTAAAAAAAGGAAAGGTGGGGTTTTTTGTGTTTGACTGCTTGTATTGTGGCGAGTGCTGCAAATCCCGCGAGAATTGTCAGCAGGGTGCCTAGTAGGCTTTCAGGAACTGGGAATGCGGGTGTAATGAGTACTTGTTGGCTGGTTGTGTCTGTGTTGCCTAAGCTGTCGGTTACGCGCAAAGTGATGGTGTATGTTCCGGGTGCCGTGTATGCGTGGGTTTCTATGCTGGGTGTAGCGGTGGTGGTGTCGTATGTACCGTCGCTTGTCCAGTCCCATTCAAATTGGACGATTGAGTTTATGCCCGAACTGCTGCTGGGGTCGAAGCTGATTGGGTTGTTAATTTCGGTGGTGGACTCGCTTTTTGTAAAGCTGGCTGTGAGTGAAGAGGGTATGGGGGTTAATCCAACGTTTAGGTCAAACACTGGCGGGGGCACGGTGACCATTGCGCTATCTGCGGGGTAGTAGCCATCTGCTTCAACATGCACTCGGTAGGAACCTGCAATGGTGTCCCATTGGTATTGCCCATTTTCGTTGGTGGTTAATGGGTTAGTGTCTGGAATCATTAATCCCAAACCTGTGGGAACGTTTTGCCAACCGCCGTTTCCGTTGCTACGTTGTAGCCAAACGGTTGCGCCTTCAATTCGAGCGCCTGTTGTCGCGTCATACACGTAACCTGCTGGGTCAATGTATATGTTGTATTGGATTGGGATTGGTGTGGGTTCGCTGGGTCGATGAGGGTAATATGTCACTGTTGCTTCACCATGTCTGGGGTAGAAAGTTGTGGTGTATGTCCAGACGCCTGTTGATGAAGGTCCGCTCATGGCTTCAAAGATGTCTGGTTCGCCATCGTCAACGTGAATGTTAATGTCCACTGAAGTTGCCTGTTCGGTGGTTCCAAAAAGTGGGTCCGTATAGGTAAAGACGGTTGGAGTACCCCAATATAATGTAGGTGTGGTGCCTGAGGTTCCTGTTAAAGGTCCTACATGTGCACTTGGGGGCAAGTTAGTTCCAGTGACTGTGGTTGAGGCTGAGGCTTGGTTGTCGTCATAGGATGTTTCTGTTGTGGTTGTGCTTATGCTTGCAGTGGATGTTATTATGCTACATACTTCGGTTGTTTCAGGTATGTTAACGGTTACTGCCACTAATCCTTGGCCATCTGGGAAGGATGCGGAAGTGCCGATGTTCCATGTTACCTTGCTTGTTGCTGAATCAAAGGTGCCTCCGTTGGTCGCTGACTCAAAAACCACATACGGTGATAATGTGGCTTCTAAAACAACATTTGAGGCGTCTTCACCGCCAAAGTTGTTGTAGAATAAACTGTAAGTCATTGATTCACCTCTATCCATTTGGTTTGGGCCCATCATTGACAGATACATGTTTGTGCCGCTAACAGCAGGGACAGTGCTATCCCAGTATAATGTGAACTCGTACCATTCGGCACCCCATCTATTGTCATCGTTGAGGAGGATTTTTGCTGTATAACCGTTGCTGCTTGAGGGTTGCTCAGCTATGGAGATTTCCTCTCTGGCTTGGTCAATGTCTAGAGAGGTTATAGTCCAGTCAGCGGTTGGATGTGGTGCGGGACTGTAATATTTGTCTGAATAAGGGTAATTTGTCCAGTCTGGCGTCCAAGTGTCGCCGTCAATGTAGGTGAATTCGTGGTGACCATCCCATAACCCTGGAAGGTCATAGTTTCGGTGTTCGTACCAGATGATTGCGCCGCCAAATTGGATATACATAAAGTCGCTGCCGTCTATGAATGCTCTAACATGGGTGGACCCCGAATACGGTGAGCCAGCCACGGTCATAGCTTGGGTTGTAGTTAAAATTGAAGATGACAATAATATTATCGATATTATCGTTAGGGCTATTTCGGTTTTTCGTTGCATTCTGCCTTCTCCCGCTAAGTTGAATGTCAAGCTAGTTAGCTATAAGTCTTTACAAGACGTATATGTTAACATAAAATAGATAAGTCGGTTGCCTTTGTATCAAATTTTAATTCTATCGTAGGCTTGATGTTCCTCCCGGGCAACGCTGTCCCACGAAAATTTAGCGGCAAGCGCTAATCCTTTTTCTGAGGCACTGTGCCGTAAAGATGCATCATGTAGCAGTCTTTGGGCTTCTTGCGCCATAATCTTCCAGTTGCCCACAGGCACCCTTTTAACGGCGCCAGGGAAATTCAGACGCATCGCCGCAATGTCATATGCAACCACTGGTGTCCCCGCTGTCAAAGCTTCCAGCACTACCAACGAAAACGAATCATATAGACTAGGATAAATTAGCACCTTAGCTGATTTCAAATAAGAAAACAGCGTCTGCTTATCGATGAATCCCTTGTAAACCAAATTTTTGCCAACTCCGCACTCCTTGACGGCTTGTCTGAAGCGGTTTTCGATAATTGGCGAATCAAACTTGCCTGCAACAACTACTCTTACACTGGGGTCAGATTGTGCTAGTTCAGCGGCGATTTTGGGCAAATCAAATATGCCCTTTTCAGGTGCCAATCTTGAAAAGAAAAACACATCAATTTTTTCTTCTGACGCCTCAATCGGGTTGATATCTGTTGCTTTAATGCCATTACCTGGCTGTAGCACCAGCATTTTTCCTCTCCAGTCGGGAAAATATTTTTTGGTTTCAGGCTCAATCGCAGGGCTCACCGCCAGAAATGTGGTGGTTTTCGCGGCTTTTTTGATTAACCCGTAAAGCGGTGCGTAGAGCGCCCGTAGGTAGGTTTTGCGGATGCTGCGGATGGGGCGCCACTCGGTGGACGCATAGGGTGGAAGCAGGGGCAATTGAAACACGCATGTCCAGGGTAAGTGAAGCTGTTTGGCGGCTAGGTAGGCTTCAAGGAGAAAATCGATTTTTTCATGGTGCGAAACGATGAGGTCCACTTTTTCTTGCTTAGCGATTTGGGCGATTTGGCGGGCGCTTTGGTGGATGGAGTAGTAGTCGAGGGCGGCGCGGCTGGCGCTTTTGAAGCGGCGGTCATAGATGACGTTGGGGCGGCGGAGACTGTAGATTTTTTGTTGGGGGCTAAACTGGGTTTGCTGGTTCTGTTTCATTTTTTGCCAAATAAACTCGTCTACTACAATTACGGGTTCCACGCCGAGGCTGCCGATGCGTTTTAGGACTTCAAAGCTTCGCCTGTCGCCGCCTGTACTGGATTGTAGCGGGTTAGCCAAATAGAGGATTCTCATCAACCGACATTTGCGTGTTCTTGATAGTTATCGTTTTCTGTTTGCCCCATTAACGTATCTACGTGTGCCCAAATTTTTTCTTGGAATTTTTTGGGTTTTAGAAAACTGATTTTGTCCCATAGCCCCTGTTTTTGTGTGTCCCAAAACTGGTCAGGGTCAGACAAAGCTGTGAGTTGCCCAAGTTTTTCTTTAAGGTCGCTGATGGTGTTCCAGCGGAGGCTCTGGGGGATAAGTTCGCCGCTTCCGCCGCTGTTATGCACCAAGGTGATGCATCCGCTTGCCAACGCCGACATGGGGGCGATGCCGAAGTGTTCGCCTTCCATGAGGTGCACATAGATGCGGGAGTCTTGGAGGGTCTCGATAAGCTGGGTTTCGGGGAGGTTGGGTTTTACTTTGTAGTTGGCGGGGAGGTCGCGTGAGAAATCCTTAAACCATGCTTCCTCGGTGTCGCGTAGTAGCCCCACGCTTACGAATTCGTATGTTGGGAATTGGGTGGCTAATTGTTTGAGGATTTCGTGGCGTTTTTTGGGGATGAAGCGGGCGATGTAGACGACTCGTTTGGTTCTTTGCTGCAGTGGCTTGTTGCTCCAGTAGCGTTCCTCTACAGGCGGATATGCCACGACGGGTTCGGGCGCGCCTAGTTTGCTCCAGTACTTCTGCGTCATGGCTTGAGTGTAGCTGCTGTTACAGAACACTAACCCCAACTTGCCAATGTCGCATTCCAGCCAATGCCTATAGAACCACAGATACATTCTTGCTTTGAAGCTTGAATGTGCATAGTCGTAGTGGATTTCGGGGAAATGCACGTAGGCGATGTTGTTTTTTGCTTTGTCGAAGAGTTCAGTTTCAAACGCGGATATGGTCTGCGTGGAAAACGTGTAATCGTAGGTGACGGTTTGTTTGAATGCTCGGATTGCTTGGATGATTTTTTTGCGGCGTTTATACACCGAAAACGGGGGTTCGGCTTCGATGCGTTTGCCTATCATGTGGACTTTGACTTTTTTTGGGAAGGGTTCGCCCATGATTTCTTGGTAGCGTTCCATGTCAAAGTCGTAGCTCAACAGCTCAACCGTCTGCTTATGGGCTAGGAGGGTTTGGAGGATATGGTGGCAGACGCGTTCGCCTCCCCCGTAGATATCCATGTTAGGGTGTACGATAAGGAATTTTGCCATGCCGCGCTCCTCGTATGAGGAAAAATCGGTAAGTAGGCAATTTAAGACTATCTGTGCGTTTTTTCCGCTGTTGGCTTGTTTTTGGCTTTAGGTAGCAAGATATATACGATTGCATGGAAAGTGAGTAGTGGATGGCGTATCGGTGACCCCAAAAAATCCATCTCCCAAAAAACTAAAAGTTGTTTTCGCTGACCCCCCGTTTGGCAGAGAATCCAAAGGCGAAGCCGTAACCGAGTCACCGAATTTAGGCATACTCTACATAGTCGGCTACGCCAAACCCCGTTTGCCCGACGTGGAATTTTACTATCTTGAACCCTTCCTCTCTATGGAGGAGCATCTTGCCAAAGTCGCCGAAATCAAACCCGACATCTATGCCATCTCTTTTACGACGCCTCGGCGTGACCTCTCCTTTGAAACCATAGCCAAAGTCAAAGCGTTGGGTTTGCCGATGCTTATGGCTGCTGGCGGCGCGCACCCGACTATTGATCCGCAGGATGTTCTCAAAAACACCGCTGTCGAGGTCTGCATTGTGGGTGAGGGCGAAGAAACCTGCACTGAGCTTATCAAAAAGGTCCAAGCTAAAGAGCCCATAAGCGACATAGCTGGTACGGTGAATCGCCAAAAAAACAACGGTCTCCGTCCCCTCCTCAAGGATATTGACTTTTTCCCCGCATGGGAACTGGTTGACTTCGAAAACTACGATATAGCGGTGAGCAAAAAACGGCGCATGGCTTATTTGCTGCCGATTCGTGGCTGTCCCAACTACTGCACGTATTGCAGCAATCCCGTGTGGAAGCTTGAGAAGCCTTGGATTCGGATGCGTTCGCCCAAAAACATCGCCGACGAAGTCAACTACCTCTACGGACGGGGCATCCGCGAAATCTACATCCGCTCCGACACGTTCAACGTGGATATCAAATGGTGCCTTGAAGTGCTGGGCGAAATCGAGAAGCTCAACCTCAAAGGCATGACCTTCCAATGCAACCTCCGCGCCGACAAACTCAACGATGAATTAGCCAAAAAACTCAGCGACATCCACGTCTGGCTGGTGCACATCGGTTTGGAATCCGCCAACGACCGCGTGCTCAAAGGCATCGGCAAAAACGCGTCGCAAGCCGACAACGTCCACACTCTTGAGTTGCTCAAAAAGTACGGCGTTAAAGTGTATGGGTTTTTGATGCTCTATAACGCTTGGGAAACCAACGGCAAACTCGAATATGAAACGCCTGAGGAAGTCGAAAACACCCTCAAGTTTGCCAAGGATTGCCTGCGCGACAACCTCATCGAATACATCTCATGGTCCATCACTAACCCCCTGATTGGCAGCAAACTCTACACCATCGCAGAACGCCACGGCATCGCAGCCTACAACGTCAAAATCGGCAACTGCATGCACCTCCCCGGCGTATCTGAGGAGCAGATGGTGGAACACGTCAAACAAGGCATGATACTACAACTCCTAAACGGCATCCAAAAAGGCATGATAACCAAAAACAACAAACGCGCCCAACAAAAAGCCAAAAAAATCCTAAACATGTAAACTCAGCAAATTTATTTCTCTTTTATAGCAGTCGGTTTTGTCAATGAAAATGAATCGACCAAAAGAAAAGAGATTGGTTTTACGGACCCGCCTCGACTAAGCTGTTATAGACTTACGCCTCTTTAAGAAAAAGATTAACAAGAGTAAGACTGTTGGAATGGTAATGGCAACGACAATTGCTCCTAAAAATTGAATGTCTCCCCCTACAGGTGCTGTGTCAGGCGAAGCAGCATTAACCTGCTTTATCAAGGGGTAATGGTCTATGTTGGCATCGTCAATGTAAAAACTTGTGTCCCAAACGTTTCTCTGCGTTTGTGAACTGTTGCTATATCTGGAATGGAAGTTGTCCCAGTAGTTGCCTTCCGCCCCGTTATCCCAGACGTTGCTTTCATATTCGGCGGGGGCATACCAGCGAGTTAAAACATGGGATTCTAAGGTGTTGTTGGCGAAGTTATTATGGAAGAGGGTGTTGTTGAAGGCATCGGATATTCGCAAAGCAGCACCTTTGTTGTCAGCAAAGGTATTTTTGGTGAATGAGTTATCGCTACTTTGAACAAGGTTAACTCCAAAATAATTTTCACGAAAGAGATTCTGCGTGATAGTGCTATTCCGGGAAACGGCAAAATACATTCCGGAGTCATTATTGGTAAAGTTGTTTTTGCGGATTAAGAGTTGTCTTGATCCGTCCCCACCAGAGTGGTTTTGGGTAATGCCTGACGGCGTTAATCCATAACCACAGGAGTCGATATCATTCTCAGAGACAACGATATCGCTGCAATCCACCATGCCAATTCCTGCATATTGGTTTCTTGTAAGCTTATTCTCTGAAACGGTTATATTTTGGCTATATTTCAAGAAGATACCGTTTCCGCAGTTAGCCACCTGACTGCCTTCTATCTTTGAGTCATTTGTATTAATCAGTGTTATGCTATCAAAGTTATGCGTTATCGCTAAATTCTGCATCGTAATGTTTGTGCAATTGCCTAAAGCAACAAAGCCCGCGTTGGGTGGCACAGTTTTGCCATGCTCATTTAACCAATAGATTATTGGTTTATCGTCAATTGTATTTGACGAATCGATGTTCTGTCTAAACTGTTCATGGGTATTGTAGGAAAGCCCAAAACTTTGCAGGTTATTTGCCATTTGATTGTTTGTTAAGGTGTTGTCTGCACAGTAATTGACTGCAATGCCACATTGGCAGTTTTCGACTTTGTTTGCGTCAATAGTGTTGTTAGTTGAGGCTGCTTGTATGAGGATTCCGTAGTTTAGGTCGGCTGGGCCTGAATAATTCGTGAATGTAGTTATGCTGTTTCTGGAGATAGTGTTTCTTGATGATAGGCTAAACCAGATACCACATGAAGTGCTCTTACCGCCGCCAATCAATGTATTGTTTTCAATACTGTTTTCCGAGGCGTTGTCGAGGAGAATAGCTCGGTTAAAACCGAGTATCTGAAGGTTCTTTACTGTGACGCCAATTCTGTCGGTTAGTTCAACCCCTGTGTGCCCTTCACCAACCATTGTCAAAGCATGTTTATTGCCATCAATGACTATGTCATCCTTTAAAACCTGAAGCCCACTTGAGCACCACTGATCTGTAATGATAACATCACCCGTAAAGGTATAGGAGTTGCCTTGGCGCATTATGTGATCAGTACCGACTATCGTTCCATCTTCCTTAATCATGATCGCCCCCGGAATTCCTATCTCTGCTGAAGAACCTCCAAGAGCGAAAACAAGTAGAAGAATTACTCCAATACACAGTGCAGAGCAAAGTTTGGTTTTGCATTCTATTATTGCGCTGTGCTTCATTACTAGTGCCCTTATCTGCTGTTAACCTATGCCTTTTAAAAGCGTTGTCGTCAACGTTTCTTGACTAAGAGTTTTTTTTGTTGTCTCCTATAGAGTCAGCTTTGATGCGATGGAGGAGTCTTTTGAGACTGTTTGGTCATTACCTTTAAATTGCATTAGCGCCAGAAAAGCAATAGGTTGGTGGGTTAATGGATTTCCTTAAGAAACTTCATGAGAAGGTCTCTGCGCCAGACGGGAACTTGGAGCTTAGGTTGGATAATTGGTCGGTTCCTTTGGGCAGCAGCTTGACAGGGTCTTTGGTTTTTAGCGCTCAGGAAGATTTTGATTGTACTGAGGTTAGGTGTGAGGTGGCTTGTGTGGAGACCGCCCGAGTCATAAGATACGTCTATGACCCAAACGTTAGGCGCTCGTTGCCGCATGAAGCCGATGAGACAGCTACCCTCTACGCCATTAACCCCGCATCAAGCGGCCCAACCCACTTTACAAGGAGCGCGCAACGGAGTTTTCCAGTAAACATCGCCATTCCGCCTGCGTCACGGACCACCTTTAATGGCGTTGGGCAGAAGCTGGTCTGGACCATCAAAGGCGTGATTGCAGTCGATGGGCGTCCCGATGTGACGACGAACACCTTTGAGTTTCAAGTCGTGCCGCCTGCGCCAGTGATAAATCAGCCTTCTGTTCAGGTGGTTAAAGAGGTTGTTATCGTCAAGATTCCCTGCAAGTATTGCCAGACGCTATTTAACCAGCTTGACACGTTCTGTCCTAACTGCGGGGCAAGACGCACAGCCTAAAAACCCTCTTTAGCGAACCTATTTGCAGTCTATTAGGATCCTATTAGTGGTTCTATGCAGAAACCTATAGGGGGGAGGGTTGCAGCCTCATATTTGGTGGCTATTAGAAACTCTATGCAGTTACCTAAGAGGGGTAGGTCACTATTGGCTGAAAACAAGCTCAAAAGCATGATGAAAACACCTGCTTATGGAAAGCGCAACTCGTGGCGGAGCAAGAGGCGAATTGATTGCATGTTTGGTTAAGGCTTGTTTTGTATTGTTTTTTTGTTGCCAAAATTGTTTATAGCGTCGGCTGGGCTGCTGATTCTCGACGGGTGAAACCTCCGAATGGGCCATGCTAGCGCCCGAATGCATTGCGCTGTTCACTACAATCAAAGCTTTCCTGTTTCCAAAATAAAATCCCTCCACACACAAGAAAAAACATGCCATGGCGAGTTGCGATAAACTATTATTCTGCCACACAAAACATATGGCTATGCCATCCTGCTCCGACCCCAACTTTAAAGTCGATTTTGTGGTGCCCTCCCGAGACGAAGCCAACCCAACGCTTCTGCGCCAGATAAAAAGCATGCCCTGCGCTGGCGAAATCATAAACACCCACGAAAAACCCCTAAGCGTCGCACGCAAGCACGCGGTGTTGCAGGCAAAAACAGAGTGGGTGGCAATGGTTGATGACGACATGCTGCTGCCCCGTGATTGGCTCCAAAACGTCAGTCAAGCAATCGCACCAGACG
Organism: Candidatus Bathyarchaeota archaeon; assembly: GCA_026014745.1. Classification (NCBI taxonomy): domain Archaea; kingdom Thermoproteati; phylum Candidatus Bathyarchaeota; species Candidatus Bathyarchaeota archaeon. Next base: position 438,409 of record JAOZHS010000001.1, read on the forward strand.
TAGGCGCAATCGGCACCGTCGCCGTCCACAAAAACCGCCACGCAGCAGCCTACGAACGCGTCGTCGGCACCGTCTACAACCTAAGCAAACTAGACACCAACCCCCACATCAACAACATCCTCATACGCCGCAAAGTCATGGAAAACTACAACCCACCCAAACTCTTCTTCGGCGAAGACCAATACTTCAAACGCTACGTACAAAAAAGCGGCTACAAATGGAAAGTTCTGCCTTTCCTTGGCGCTACCCATCTGGGAACCTCCAAAAACTACGTCACCATCGGAGTATCTTATCGCCGCTACGGACACTACAGCATGTTCAAACTACTAAGACGCGTAGTCGCACGTTTCCTGTTCACGCCGTACGCAGCATTAAGCAACCTCAGCGCCGTAACCTTCTACTACCTAACCAAACTAAACGTGGAATTCATCGCAGGCTGGGCAAAAGAACTCCTAACCGAAAAACTCTAAATTTTGAGCCCAACGCATCTTATTTGCTGATGCCCACCAACTCATATTTCCTAAGCATAGACCCCGACTCCTTGATGACTTGCAAACTATGCCACAAGTGAGGGTCATTTAACGCCATCTCTTTTAGTTCCCGCTCAAGCTCCGGCGTGAGGATGGCTTCGTAGGTTTTTATGGTGGCTTGATAGATTTTGGCTTTCTTGATTTTTTCCAACTTGACTTTGGAGTCTGCATCGAGGCAAATAGGTATCCCTTCTTCCATGTCCGTGGCGTCTAGATGGCGTTCTTTATGGTTGACTTTGATGATTCGGATCCTTTTCTTTGTTGATTGGGTGTGTTTCCACTCGGGATTTACCATGTCAATCGGCACTATAGACATCTGCTTGCTTTTTACTTTAATGGCGCCAAAACCCAAATCGGTCTGAACTTTCCATAAACAAAGCAGTTGAGAATGAGAAAAAACACGCTGTTTGATGTTGTTTAAACCGTTTTTTAATCCTATAAATCAGTTTTTAAGCACAGCAGATATAAGGAACCCCGTCAATAATTCGGCAAAGAAGTGTCACAGTCATGTCAGAAAAACTGTCCCTAGTCACATGCACAAGCTGCGGAAAACCAATTCCGCCTGGCAGTGAATCCACAAAATTCCAATGTCCCAACTGCGGTGAAATCCAAATCAAACGCGACGGCAAATGCCGCAAATTCGGCCGCCTCTACAAATGCCCCAAATGCGGCTTCCAAGGACCATAAAAGGCGACAAATATGGGCTGGATTCTTGTAGTCTACAAAGTTTTCCCCGAAGACATCCTGCCAAGCTTTGATGACTTAAAACAAAAAGTCACAGCCATCTTGCCCGAACACAGCTCCGTTGAAGGATGGGGCGAAGAAGACGTGGCCTTTGGCCTCAAAGCCTTGCTTGTCCAAGTCCGATTCCCCGAAGAAAAAATGGGATTAGTCGACGAATTCGAAACCGCCTTAGCAAAAATCCCCGGCGTAAGTCAAGCACAAAGCTTCAACATCCGCCGCACCAGCCGCGACAAGTAAGTCGCCGCAAACCCCTTTTCCCAACAAAAAACCCCTAACTCGTCTCTTTAGCAGGCATCTGACTGTTTTTGCAGTTACGCTTTAAAGTTTATATACAATATTAATCTCTTTCAAACACATACCCTCGAGCAATCAAAGTAATTATTTGGAGAAATTCTAAATGAGTGAAGTACAACTACGCGTCGGAGACGCACGGCAAAGAGATGTCGGCAGAGGAATAGCCCGCATCGACCAACGCACAATGCAGAAACTCGGCATAAGCGCTGGTGACGTAATCGAGATAGTTAACAAACGCACAACAAGCGCGATTGCTTGGCCAGCCTACAGCGAAGACCAAAACCGCGACATCATACGAATCGACGGATTCACCCGCAAAAACAGCGGCGTCGCCATCAACGAATACGTCGTGGTCCGCCCAGCCAAAGTTAAAACAGCCCTATCCGTCACCCTCGCGCCAGTGGATATGCGTCTCAACGTGGATGAAGACTTCACAAACTTTGTCAAAAATCGCCTCATGGAACGCACCCTCGTCGAAGGCGACACCACTCTAGTTATGATGCTTGGCCACGCTATACCCTTCACCGTATCCAAAACTCGTCCTCACGGCATCATAAAAGTCACAACCGAAACCCGCTTAACAATCCTCAACGAACCTGCCCCCGAAGGCAAAGGTCTCCCACGCACCACCTACGAAGACATCGGCGGACTACACGAAGAAATCCAGCGCGTCCGAGAAATGGTCGAACTACCTCTACGTCACCCCGAACTCTTCCAACGCCTCGGCATTGAACCCCCCAAAGGCGTACTACTCCACGGTCCACCTGGCTGTGGTAAAACCCTGCTCGCACGCGCAGTCGCCAACGAGTCAGAAGCCAACTTCTACTCAATTAACGGCCCCGAAATCATGAGCAAATTCTACGGCGAATCAGAAGCTCGACTACGCGAAATCTTCCAGCAAGCCCAACAAAACGCTCCCAGCATCATCTTTGTCGACGAACTCGACGCCATTGCACCTAAGCGTGAAGAAGTCACTGGCGAAGTAGAACGACGTGTCGTCGCCCAACTATTGGCACTTATGGATGGTCTTTCGGGGCGTGGAAACGTCATTGTTATCGGCGCTACCAACCGACCTGGCGCGCTTGACCCTGCATTGCGCAGACCTGGCCGATTTGACCGTGAAATCGAAATCAGCGTTCCCGACAAGAAAGGCCGCTACGAGGTGCTTCAAATCCACACCCGCGGCATGCCGCTGGCTGAAGACGTTGACCTCTTGAAACTCTCAGCTATGACTCATGGCTACACAGGCGCAGACCTCTCCGCATTGAGCAGAGAAACTGCCATGAAAGCTCTGCGTCGCTACCTGCCCCAGATTAACCTTGAAGAAGAACGCATCCCTCCAGCTGTGCTCGAAAAGATGGAGGTCACAATGGATGACTTCGTGGGCGCCTACAAGGAAGTCACTCCTACTGCTATGCGTGAAGTCTACATCGAAGTTTCAACTGTGCATTGGGAAGATGCAGGTGGCTTGGAAGATGTTAAGCAGCATCTCAAAGAATCCGTGGAGTGGCCGATAAAGACCCCTGAAATATTCACTAAACTCGGAATTAGGCCCCCCAAAGGTATCCTACTCTATGGTCCACCTGGCTGCGGCAAAACCCTGCTTGCACGTGCTGTCTCAACTGAGAGTGAAGCCAACTTCATTTCCATCAAAGGTCCAGAGGTCTTTAGCAAATGGGTCGGCGAATCCGAGAAAGCTATCCGCGAAGTCTTCCGCAAAGCCCGTATGGCGGCCCCTGCAGTCATATTCCTTGACGAAATCGACTCCCTGACCCCCAGACGTGGTATGGGCATGAGCGACAGCGGTGTCTCTGAACGAGTCATCAGCCAACTCCTAACCGAAATGGACGGCATAACTACCCTCCAAGACATAGTGGTCATCGCTGCAACCAACCGTCCCGACATGGTGGACTCGGCAGTTCTGCGTCCCGGAAGATTTGACCGTCTTATCTATGTGCCTGAACCCGACGAAAAAAGCCGTCTCCAAATCTTCAAAATATACACTAAAGGTATGCCTATTGGTGCAGATGTTGACCTCAACCAGCTGACCATTGCTACAAAGTACTATTCTGGCGCGGACATTGAATCTCTTTGCCGTGAAGCTGCGATGCATGCACTGAGACGTGATGTGAACAGCCGAGAAGTCGTGATGAAGGATTTCCAAGATGCCCTTAAAGAAATGGGTCCCAGCATCACGCCTGATATGGAGAAATGGTACAAGAGTTTTATGCAGCAAATCCGACAAGTACAAAAGCCAGCAACCCCAGTTGCATAGGGAAGGAACGCTTAATGCCGCAGATGAAAACTTGGAAAACCCGTCCAGCTTATTATTTTGTGCTGGAAGTTCTCAACAAGAAAGGCGACATGACCGACGATGACTTGTTTGGTCAAATTAAAGATGAGTATGAAGATTTAGGCTTCAAGGACTTTAACGATTTGCTCTTAAAGCTTGAAGTCAGCGGGAGAATCCGCACTTCATCTATGGCAAGAGGCAAGCGTAGAATCGAGTTAGTCCAATAGACGCTCTTTTCTTTCTCTACTTTTATTATTGTTAATGTGCCAACGCTTGTCTTGTCAGAATTTTATTTTCTGCACTGTTTTTTTCCCAAACTGCATCAAAGTACCCTATCATGACTTTTAAAAACTGTGGATGACTTGAGGCTAGACTGGGGGTAATTCGATTGTTCATTGGTGGTCCTATACACAAGTTTGCTTCCTTTCCGTCAGAGATGATCATGTCAACAGGTGTCCGTTGTTGTACAAATCGAATTTCAAACGACGGATTGTACTCTAGTGTTCCCATTACTTTTTGAATGAAATTTAGGTTGTCTTGCTTTTCAGTTATGAGTCGCAATTTCACGTTTCTGTTGAACATTTCCCGTAATTCTTCAACGTCAGATAGTATCCGATACCTCACTAACTTCCACTTGCACATAATGTCGAGGGAGTATTGGGTTGTACTCATAATTTTATCGAGCCACTTCACCATGAGGTCTTCTGAATAATTTATGATGAATTGCGGGTGCTCATCTTGAGGAGTTTGTTTGCTGTCAGGTTCCTCAAGGTTTTTAATTAGGTCTTTTGCTTTCTTTTCTAGCTCGACGTGTTTTTGTGTTTTGTTTTGTAGCAAGATTCGGAAGCCCTGCTTCATTGGAGTGGCTTTAAACATTGTGGGTTTGCCGATTATTTCTTGGGCTAGCCCCATTTTTTCAAGTGTAGGCATCACCCGATAGATGTCCTGCCGTGCTATCTTTGAGACTTTAAAGATTGTTTTTACATCTGCTTTTTCAAACTTGACCAAGGATAGGTACGTTTTCGCCTGTAGGAAAGTTAATCCTAATCTCATTAGTATTTGGACGTATTCATCTTCCTGCATTATTAACCATACAGTTCACCAATTTTGTTTGCATTTCTCTTATTAGTTTTTCGTAAATTGTCGCAAGCGCCACTGATTACAAACGCTTAAGCTTGTACCGTAACAAAATAATTAGACTACAAGGAGAAAAAACAATGAATCAAAAACCCTTGAAGTTCTCAAACAATAAAACCTTAGCTACCGCAATCATTTTGCTTCTAACGCTATCTCTTGTTGCCGCAGTTGCTATTCAAACTGCAAACGCAGACACCCAAGTAATAACCCACAAAACATACCTGTATTCTAGCGTAGCCAGTAGCATCTTAGGAGTTGGTCAAGACCAAGTCCTTGTTTACTGGACTGCTGACATGCCTCCTGATACTGGAGAAATTGAAGGTGTCATTGCTGGTGCTTTCAACCGCGCTGCTTGGCGTGGTGTTTCTTTTAATGTGACTGCTCCAGACGGAACCTCTACCATTATTAATGTTCCTGATAACCAGCAGGACTCCATCGGTGGCGGATACATTATGTTCGCTCCCGATCAGGTCGGTACCTACACTGTACAAGCTAGTTTCCCAGCACAATGGAAAAACACCACCCTAGTTAATGGCGCTTCAACACCAAGACAATACGGCTATCCCAACATAGTAAACCAATTCTATTCAGCCGCAACTAGCCAACCAATAACTTTCGTAGTACAAGAAGAGCCAGTGCCTTTATGGTCAGAGTCAGCTCTTCCGAATGACTATTGGACACGTCCAATCAACGACGCTAGCAGACTATGGGGTCAACTCGAAGGAAACTGGCTTGCAGGTCAAGCGGGCGGTTTCTTCGGTGGCGCTGACTACAGTGGCTGGCAATACCCCGCAGGTCAAGCCGGCGGCACAACCACACGTTACGTATACGGTACTGGAACAGAAAGCTCTCACATACTTTGGACCCGACCGCTATATCTCGGTGGTCTCATGGATGCCCGATTCGGTGACACAGGCTACCAAACTGGACACTACCAAGGCATGGACTTTACAGCATTCATCATGAACGGCCGAGTATACTATCCTGACCGCGCAGACGCATACCGCTCAATAGGCTTCAACGTCGTCGACCTCTATACCGGCGAGTTACTTATGTACGTCAACGAAACCTTCCCATCGTTCGCTCAAATCTACAACTATGACTCACCTAACCAGCACGGAGGCTACTCATTCCTCTGGAGATCAACTACCAACCAATTAGGTGCAGGTAACGGAACTGTCTTAGAAATGCTAGACGGCTATTCATTGCCAATGCGGCACATATGCTACATCGCTAACGCAAGTCTATCAGGCAAAAACGTCATCGGCAACAACGGCGAATACCTCTGGTACAACATAGTCAACTATGGTACAGCCTCAAATCCCAAATACTACTTAACATGCTGGAACAACACCAACGTGTTAGGCTTAACCGCGACAGGTCCCAACACTGGTACAACCTACTGGCAATGGCGTCCTGAAGGCGGCGGATTTGGCGGCGGACCCGGACTAAGCAACGCATACATTTGGGACGGAAACACAGGTTTTTCATTCAACGCATCTATACCTACACCAATCGCACTCAGTAGCATCATTAACCAGACAGGCTCAATCCAAACTATCCGTGTCGGTTCACAACCGGACGGCGATGGCGGCTTCGTAATCCTCGGAACCACTGGACAGAACAACGAAGACGGCAACGTCCCAGGAAAACTCTGGTGCCTCAGCCTAGAACGCGGCCAAGAAGGTACACAACTCTGGACAACAAGTTTCACAGCGCCATTCATATCAAAAGCTGACAACGAGTCATCAGGCATGTTTGGCACTTACAGCATGTGCGGCGTCTACCCAGAAGACAACGTTATCCTATTCCACTCTACAAAGCAACTCAAATACTGGGCAATCGACATGAAATCAGGTCAAGCTCTCTGGGAAACTGAGCGTGAACCAGACAACAACTACTACAGCACTCAATACAACTACTGGAACCACACCCTCTACACTACCGGCTACGGTGGTGTCGCAATTGCTTATGACATGGCTACTGGCAAACAAATCTGGAACTACACCGCAACCAACGTCGGCGGCGAATCACCCTACGGCAACTATCCGCTTAACATCTTCGCAATCTGCGACGGCAAACTCTACATGCTAACTGGCGAACACTCAATCACTCAGCCTATGTGGCGAGGACAAAACATCCGATGTGTCGATGCAACAACCGGCGAAGAAGTCTGGAAGATTCTTGGCATGGGCGCAGACAACGGTGCTCACTTAACCGGCATGTACATGCAGATGGGTGACGGCAAAGTTGTTGGTCTCAACTACTTTGACAACGAAATCTACTGCTTCGGCCCCGGTAAAAGCGCAACAACCGTTTCAGCTCCACAATCCATGCAAGAGCTAGGAACAACACTGACAATCACCGGCACCGTCACTGACCAGACACAATCTGGCAGACGCAACACAAACGGCCTCTACGACTTTACATTAGCCGGTACTCCAGCAGTCTCTGATGAAAGCATGTCTGCATGGATGGAATACCTCTACATGCAACAGAACAAACCCACAGACACAATCGGCGTTCCAGTAACTGTAACCGCAATCGACCCCAACGGCAACTTCCAAAACGTCGGCGAAACCGTTAGCGACATGTATGGCAACTACGCTATACCCTACACACCTGAAGTCCCCGGCACCTACCAAATCCTCGCAAGCTTCGCTGGAACCAAAGGATATGGTCCATCCAGCTCATCAACATACTTCACCGCAGGCGACGCACCAACCGCTCCACCCGTAGCAACTTCACAACCAACAGAATCTGTCGCTGACATGTACTTCGTCCCCGCAGTCATCGGTATCGTCATCGCAATCGTCCTCGTCGGCGTAGCAAACGTGTTGCTGCTAAGAAAACGACCTTAAACAAGCAAAACAATTTCCCCCTTTCCCTTTTTTTGGGAACATGCAGAAAGGGCTGAGAGGGTTCTGAGCCTTTCTCATATAGAGGCAGCTTTAGGGTTTCATGTATTCCTTTCAACAGGGCCCCGGCAAACCTTTCTGTGTATTAATTCCATCTACGCTGTATTTGTTAGCTCATTTTTGGTAGTCGTGTTCCACAACATTCCAAAATGGTTCGACAAGCGACTCATACGGCAACTATGGATGCGCTTACACCCCTGAAGTTCCAGGAGTCTATCACATCATTGCAAGCTTCGAAAACTCTGCCACTTATGGGTCATCAAGCGCAACAATTTACTTAGCAGTGGGCGAAGCAACAGCATCCACTCCACAACCAACAGCACAAGCAGAATCAGCATCTGACGTATATTTTCTACCCGCAATAATTTGGTGTAGTAGTCGTAGTTGTCATAGTTGGCGCAATTAACTTGCTGTTCTTACTGAGAAAACGACCATAAACAAGCCGTACCAAGCCTCTCTTTCTTTTTTTATCTTGTAGCATTTTGGCGGTATCACGGTTTTATAAAGTGGCTGGTTGTCTGAAGTGGTGCTTCTTGCAAGCGCTTAAGTGGTAAGGATTACAATATAGCGCCCAGTAGGGCTCTGCAATAAGTAATGTTAGACGTGAGCTTAATTCTGCAAGCGTCTTTCCAATTATTTATAGAGCATGCAGAGCCCTTTCTCACTATTCTTAACCCTGAAATAAAACGTTTTCTCGTCACTGCCCCAGTTGCCTTATGTTTATTGAATTTAACGTTTTTTCAGCTATGGAGACACTGCACAGCAAGTCATCGATGGTTGCTGTTAAAGTTGCCAATTTGCATTCACATTTAAGTCGCGTAACCACAGTGTCTTTTTCTCTTACTGTTTTAATTTCGAGACCACTTGGCGTTTTATAGTTGTCAGGCGAAACCGCATCGGCAACAGCCTGCGCAGTCCCCTCATCAATGTACTTGAGCGTTATTGTTGCTTCCAAGCTTCTCCCCCTTAAGCTGCCGACCAACCAAGTCATCCGCGGTTTTAATGAATGCCTCCAACTTGTCTAAAGGCACCTGTGCCCCCGCCGCAATGTTGTGCCCGCCGCCTTTGCCACCGTTCGCCTCCGAAGCCAACCGCATCACATCTCCCAAGTTGACGCCTTTTTTAAGCGCCGCTTCTGTTGTTCGCCCCGAAAACTTGGCTGCTTTCTCTGCTTCAATGTTAGCAAATGCAAACAGCGGTTTTTCGTTGTGGACTAAGCTTGAGACGATGATTGATGAGACGGTGCCGATGATTTTTTCGTTTATGGCGTCTTCGCCGTAAATAACGTAGATGTTTTGGAATTCGCGCATGCGTTCAGGTTTCTCGCTGACCCAGTCGAGGTATTTGTTGATGTTTTTGCGGTAATCCTCCAAAATCTTGTTGGATTCCTCTAAGGCGGCTTTACGGTCCCCCATACAAATGGCGATGCCTAAACTGGGGCGGTCCATGCGTCCCGTCGAGTTCAGCAGCACCGCAAATTCGCGTCCATCCCGAAGCGCCGTGTTAGGCTCTTCTTTGGTTAATACGTAGATGTTGCCGATGAGATTATCCACCTCCATATGCAGCCCCTTTGAGAGCAAGTAATCCGCTAAAGCAGTGCAGAGGCGTTTACGTTCCTCATCGTTTAGGTCGCACAGAGCTCTCACTTTATCTCCTTGCTTGAGGGGGATGCCCAAGTTCGCAACGAAATTAAGCGCCGCGCCCTCCTGTCCGCTTAAGCCGGGTATGAAGGGGTTTGTGGTAGTGGCTAGCATCTTGTATATGGGGCGGGTTTCGCGACCAAAAAACGTCAAATCCTTAACAACATTAAGCATCCCCACGGAGACGGCGTCGTTTACGATGATTTCGTTGAGGCTCCGCAGGCTGCGTTGCTCATATTTATCTTGCATGTCACCTAACGCGCCAACTAACGCTATGGGCGCCAAATCTTTGTTTGCTTGGTTTACAGCTCGGGCCGCAAAATAGGCGACGCCTGAACCGCTCACGTCAGTGGCGCCGTCTATGCCGCATAGGTGAGGGTTAACTTGGGTGACGTTGGGGTTATTGGCTGTTCCAGTGATTTGGTGATGGTCTAAAATCACTATTTTGGACTCGGGGATTTTTTCGTTAAGCAAATCAAGGTAGCCGCTGCCAAAGTCGGTGAGGATGACGAGTTGAGGTTTGGTGGCTTGCACTTCGGCGATGATTTTTTCATCCATCCATTGCATAACCCTGATTCTGTAACGCGCGTCGAGGCGGCTTAGCATTTTCCCGATGACGCTGGCTGCTGCAACGCCGTCCGCGTCCAAATGAGAAAAACAACTGATGTTTCCGTCTTTTTGGACGGTTTCTAAGATGACTTTGGCTGCTTTGTCTGCTTGAGCTAGGAACTGCTCTATGGCTGCTTGTTGCTGTTGTGCCATCACGTTTCACTTCTTTTCCTAAAGGCGCTCTGATTGATTTAAAGCTGGCGCATCGCTGGGTCATCCTTTTTGAGGATGCCTTGCGGCTTGTCTACTTTGGCTTAAATAATTGGTTAGCGAACGCACTAATCGATGAATTTTTTTCAATGAAGTTGGAAGTAAAATGATTATAAAATGAGAAGAAGTTTAGGTTACGGAGGCGATTTTTGCTTCGTACTTAAAGTTCTTTGAGAGGAGGCCTTCACGTTTGTAGTAGCGGCTGAGTTTGTGTATGCGGGCTTCGATGATTTGCATGTTGCGTTTGTTGTGTAGGTCTTTTTTGTTTTTGTCCATGTGAACGGCTAAGCCTTGAGCTTTTTTCATGAGGTTGTTGAGGTCTTCGGGCATGGTTGGTTTTAGTCCGGCGGCTTTGAGGGTGTCGCTTACGCTTTTGCCTGTGATGGGTTTTACTAGTGGGATGGCGTATTGGTCGCGTAGGATGGTTCCTATGCTGCTCATTGAGTGGCCTTCTTTGGCCAGTTTTATTATGAATGCTTCCACTTCTTCAGGCTGATATTTACACCAGCTTGGAGGACGCCGACTGACTGGGCGCATCGAGTGGGATTTTCCCTTTTCTTGCTTTGGCATCGTTACACCTTATTGTGCACCTAAACCACACCGCACCAATATTTAAAAGTAGTCCTATAAACCTGCCAAAGAACATAGAGCCTAAGCGCCACGGCACCCTTCAACTGCGGTTTTTCGGTGTCGCTTGTCTACTTTTAGGCTTCTGTTGCTTTTTCCCACATTTGGTTGTAGTAGTTCTCGGCTAGGATGACCAGATTGGGGTTGTTGGACCATAGACTGGGTAGCCCGTCATTTTCAGCTATTGATAGTGTTAATTCTCTTTGGTCAAAGATGTACATGCCAAAAGTAACATCTTTTGGGGCGTAGCGTAACTCAAAATCTGGATAATCTAAAATTGTTTTAGGCAAGGTAGCGTCTTCTTTGACTTTTTGAATAACTACCCGAACTTTTAGGTCTCTTCTTTTATTCATTACTTTTTTGAGCTGTGCCCACGATTTACTAAATCTATCTAAACCGATGGCTGGTACCATGATGTCGATTTTTTCTTTTGTTTGGGACAAGAGTTTTTCGTGCGAATCAAAAAAGGGCATTAGCTTTGAGGTGACGATGAATTGAGTTTCAACGGCGTTAAATTTGTCAGTCCTTTCGTTTTGTAGGTTGTTAATTAGGCGACTGTGTTTGTCTTCTAATCTGGTTATTTTTTCTTTTTCTTTTTTGATTAAAATATCTAAGGCATCTTCAAGGGGTGTGGCTTTGAAGTGTGCTGGTTTTCCCATTTTTCCTATGCGTTTTTTTCCTAGTCCCAATTCTTGAAGTGAAGGCATTACCCGATAGATCTCTTGTCGTGCGACGTTGGAGGCTTTAGCGATTGTTTTTGTGTCTGCTTCCCCAAGTTCTAAAAGTGTAAGGTAGGTTTTTGCCTGTAAACCACTAAGCCCAAACCCCTTAAGCGTTTGGATGTGCTCTTGGCCAATCATCTTGCCCTTTCCCCTGCCCAGTTATGTCCCCCTTATTGTCCTAAGGAGCAAATAAGGTTTTTCAAAAAAAGAATCTTTTTTTCCTCATTTTTTCAATTTTGTTTGCTTAAGCATTATTTTGTTGCCCACATTTGGTTGAATATTTTGCCTATTAACTATACTTGAGAAGTCTGCCATCGAATCTAGAAAATATCTTCAATTGAGGTGAATAATAAAAAACCAAAAGCTTTTTTTGTATTTTCTATCATATACGACAAAGGGCTGAATGGGCAGTGCAATAAATAGTCCTGATAAGGCGGTGGCTTTGAGGTTCCTGCTTTATCTCCAATTATTTATAGAGCATGCACCGCTCCAGTACACCACAAAAAGAGACGTTACCTTTCTTTTGATTTACCCCATCTCGCAACAAAATAGACTGCTCCACGCGCAATTAACGAAGCGCCAATCAAAACCATTATCGAAGACCAAAACTGGAACCACCCCGTTACCGTGCCCGCCAAAAGGAACACGCTTGCAGTGTATGCGCCGCCGAGCCAAAACACCAAGTTACCTACTGTTTCAGATATGCGCCCAATCCGCGAATGCGCAACTAAACGCATCGCCAAAATGACTATTTGTAGGATGCCGATGCCTAACATGAAGTTCATGACGGCGGTGAATAAGCCCAGATGCATGGCGGGGTCTGCGGGAGCGGGTAGCACCAGATGGCTTGTGCCGCCCATGGGGAAAGAGTTGGTTGTAAAATCTTGGAAAAACGAGTTTACCTGCCCCACAAAGTCGGGGGTGGCGACGATGACCAAGCCTAAGGTTATAAAGAAGCCGCCTACCGCTAAAGCTGTAATTAAGCCCTCATAGAGGTTCCAGTCTTTGTCATGTTGGTGACCCATAACTTTTCTCCCCAGTTCCCTTATGCGGCAAGTGGCAATATAATACTTTGTTTCCTCTTTTCAACTTAACACAAGTTTAACCCTCAAACAATCAAACTGCTGCATCTGGGCAGTTTCTGTACTTATATAACGACAAGAATATAGTACGTTACAATGAATCCACAAACAAAAAAACCCGCCGAAGTCATCGTGGTTGGCGCGGGACCAGTGGGCTCTTGGGCAGCACAGCATCTAGCCCAAAAAGACATAGACGTCACAATATACGAAGAACACCCCCACGTTGGCTTACCCTCTCATTGCGCAGGACACATAAGCATCCGAAGCCTCAAACGCATCGGCCTCTACCCACTGCCTGAGGGCATAGTAGAAGCCCAGTTTTCTGCAGCCAACTTTTACTCCCCCGCAGGCTCAAAATTCTCGCTCAAGCTTTCCTGCCCAGTGACGGCAGCGCTGAATCGAGCTAAACTGGACCAGTATCTGGCAGAAAAGGCAAAGGCTGCAGGAGCCAAGTTGATTTTGGATTCTCGGGTTCAATCGCTGTCAATGGTCCGAGGGGCTGTTTGTGGCGTCAATGTGGAGACAGGCGGCGATGTGGCCACTGTTCCAGCTAAAATTGTACTCGACACTGAAGGCATCTCCTCGCGGTTGCTTCGCCAAACAGGCTTAACTACCCTAAACCGGGGCGGCTTGGTTTATGCTGTGGAAACCGAAGTTGACAACGTCCAAGATGTCGAATCTGATGCAGTCGAGGTTTATTTTGGCAAGGCCTATGCGCCAGGCTTCTACGGATGGCTCATCCCAAGACCCGACGGCACAGCCAAATTGGGATTAGCAACAAACAAGGGCGACCCCCGCAAATATCTCAAACGCCTCATGACCCAACACCCCGTCGCATCCAAACAACTCGCAAAAGCAAAAATAACCTCGGCAGGCTACCACGCCATCACATTGGGCGGACCAATTCCCCAAGCTTACACCCATGGTTTTCTCGCAATAGGCGACTGCGCCTCACAAGTCAAACCCACAACAGGCGGAGGCGTCATTTTTGGGTTAACTGCCGCCCAAGAAGCCGCATCAGTCGCCGCCGACGCACTCAAAAATGGTGATGTTTCAGCAAAGGCACTGCATGTCTATCAGCAACGTTGCAATAGCCTGTTTAACTTTGACTTTAGAGTTATGTTGCGGTTACGGCGGTTTTTGGATTCGCTTTCTGATGAGCGGCTTGATGAGATGTTGCGTGTCTGCGGAAAACTCGGAGTTGACAGCGCCCTCAAAGACGTGGATGAAATAGATTTCCAAGGCAAAATGTTGCTCTCAGCGGTGGGGAAACCTGCGATGGCAGTGGCGCTTGCCTATTTTGCGCTGCTCTATCTCTCTGCAAACCCTTAAAATCCCCCACGCCAACATAGAAGCAGATAACGCATGTGCGAATTTGAATACAAACAGGTCCTTGTTTTCCGAACCGATTTACAGATGAGCAAAGGCAAAATCGCAGCCCAAGCAGGTCACGCAGCCATATCCTCAGCGCAAGACGCCTTTAGCCGCCACAAGAAATGGTATGAGGCGTGGCTTTATGAGGGGCAAAAGAAGGTTGCGGTGAAAGTTGCTAACGAAGAGGAACTTGGCGCAGTTGAGGAAGAAGCCGACAGGCTGGGGCTGCCACATGCACTCATCATTGACCGTGGCTTAACGGAGGTTCCAGAAGGCACCGTAACCTGCCTCGGCATTGGTCCCGCGCCGTCGGCTATGATTGATAGGGTTACGGGTAACCTCAAGTTGTTGTAGGCGATTTTTGTGGTTTCTGAGGTTGATAGGCTTTTAGGTATGGATGCCTACGGCACCTCAACGTTAGGTGTCGGCGGCGTCATCAAAGAGGCAGTGGACGATTTCGTAGTGGAGGAAGTGCTAGTCGATGGCTCTGTAGCCGACATCAATGGCACGGTGCCTCCCAAAGTTTTGGGTTCCACGGTGCAGCGTCAGCGGTTTTTGCTCTGTGTTCTTGTTAAACGGAATTGGGATACCTTCATAGCAGTCAAGAACGTTGCCAAAAGCTTAGGCATCGACCAGAAACGGGTCCAGTTCGCGGGGATAAAAGACGCCAAAGCCATAACCGCTCAGCACATAACTCTTGAAAACGTCACATTCGAAGAAGCCGCAAAAATCGATGTCAAAGACGTGCAGGTCAACCCTATCGGCTACATTCGAGAGATGCTTTCTCTTTTCTACTTGTTAGGTAACCATTTCACAATAACCGTCAAACACCTCAACCTCAACGAAACCGAACTCCGAGATCAAATCAGCCAAACCCAACAGCAAATCGCAACCGTTGGGGGTGTTGCAAACTTTTTTGGGCATCAACGCTTCGGCACCACCCGCCCCATAACGCATCTGGTGGGCAAAGCGCTACGACAAGGCAATTTCCGTGAGGCGGCGATGCTGTTTTTGGCTAAGCCCAGCCCGTATGAACATCCTGCGTCAAGGCAAGCCCGAACCGAACTCCAAGAAACCCAAGATTTTGCCCAAGCAGCTCAACATTTTCCTAAACAGCTCCGTTTCGAACGCCTAATGCTTATACACTTAGCAGAGCACCCTGACGATTTTGTTGGTGCATTTCGCAGGTTGCCGCCGAAGCTTCAGGCGCTTTTTGTCCAAGCCTACCAGTCCTACCTGTTTAACTGCTTTCTAAGTGAACGGCTCAAGCGTGGGTTGCGCATTGATGAGGCTGTAGAGGGCGATTTTGTGGTTGGCGTGGAACGCTCGGGGCTGCCCTTGACGAGTATCGAGAAGTCGGCTACGGCGCAGAATCTAGAGCAGGTGAACACTCAGATTAAGGCGGGCAGGTTGCGGGTCGCGTTGCCGATTGTGGGTTTTAAGCAAAAACTCTCTGCTGGCGTTATGGGCGATTTAGAGGCGACAGTTTTGCAAAAAGAAGGCGTAACTGCTGAGCAGACATGGAACAATGAACTATCCCGTGTCGGCGGCAAAGGCGGACTACGCGCGGTTATCTCGCCAGTAACCAACTTTACCCTACAAAAAATATCCCCCGACTCAGCAGAGGGTGACTTGGCGGTGCAGTTCTCGTTTAGGTTGCTGCGGGGTTCCTACGCGACTGTGGTGCTTCGCGAATTGATGAAGCCTCACGATGTGGTTGGTGCAGGTTTCTAAGCTTGCTTGCTGGGGTGGAGAGGTAACTTTGATAAGGTTGTTTTATTCTTTTTTTGTAGGAATTTCTTTTGGAAAAGAACCCCTCCCGAGAATGCGTCATTCCTATCCATAAGCCAAACCGAAAAGAATACGTGTTCTTCTTCGTCACAGGCATAGTGGTCAGTATCCCGTTTGCCGTGTTCTATGAGGGCCTTTTCCCAACAGGGGTGCCTGCGATTTTGTTGATTGTGGTTGTGGCACCCTTCATCGAGGAACTCGCCAAAGTATTTCCCCTGTTTTATCGTCACGGCGAAACCGAACGCTCCTTGGTCTCGTTGGGTATTCTTATCGGGTTAGGGTTTGGCGTTTCAGAATTCTTCATCTACGTCTTAAACGGCGCTCCACTCCTTGCCCGCATACCCGGCATCGTTTTTCATGCATCCAGCGCAGGCATAACCGCCTATGGCATAGCTAAAAAGAACCCTCTCCCCTACTATCTGCTTGCGGTGTCTTTGCATATGCTTAACAATTTCTTTGCGGTCGTTGGCGACTTTTACACGGTGATTATTCAGGCATTGGTCTTGGCTTCTGCCTATCTGCTGTCATGGCGATATTATCATCGCGCTTCAAAAGACAAAATTGTGGTTTAGCCCTTGTCGCTGCGTGCTAAATCCCGTAGCCGATTAACTCCGTCGATTTCGCGTATGTAGTCTGCGACGCTCTGGGGAACGACTTCGTTCCAACTGATGTTTTTTAGCATTTTTTCTCGGACCAACGTGGAACTGTATACTTGTCGGTCGAAGAGGGGAATCTCGTTAACTTGGTAGCCTGCCTCCATGAATAATCGTCTTGAGAGGGGCTCATTAGAGTAAACTACGTTAAATTTTGGGGTGTAGCCTTCAACTGCGCTAACCCATAGCATATGTAGGTGGACGTCGGGGACGGGTACAATCCAAATTTTTGAGAGATCCACTTTGGCTTCGTCGAGGGCTCGTCGCACCATAACTAACCGTTCGCCAGCGGTGAAGGGGTCGTGGATGTTGTGGCTGTACTGGGCGCTGCCGATAACAATGACTAACTCATCAACTTTTTGAAGGACGTATTTGATGGCGTCTAGGTGTCCTCGATGGAACGGTTGAAACCTGCCTACGTAGAGGCCTCGATTAACCAAGCTTGCTTCCTCAAATGGAAGGGTAGATTCGGCGCATTTATGATTTGCGATTGCCTATCCCCAGAGTTGTAGTCCTTGTATGGTTTTTAGGGTACATTCCGCTGGGTAAACGGTTAGACTGTTTCCGTTGACTGGTACCTTCTTTGGTTCGGTGTAGCCTCTTTTTTCGCGGTAGAGCAGTTCTGCTTTGAGTTTTAATCCCATTCCGTAGCCGCCCAAAGAAAAATCAGATTTAACCACCCGATGACAGGGTATCAATGGCGCAAAGGGGTTGGCAGCCATCACGTTGCCGACTGCGCGGGAACCTCCACCAACGGCGTGGGCTAAAGCGCCATAGGCGGTTATGTAGCCTGGGGGGATGGCTGCGGTGGCTTGGAGCACTTTTTTTGTGTAGGGGGGTAGTTTGTCCATGGCTAAATTGTATGTGGCGTGGGGGTCTTTGCCGTCGTAGACTTCTTTTAGTGTGGCTAAGACGTCTTTGGCTAAGTTTGAAGGGTTATGGAAAACTTGGAAGGGATAATTAAAGGGCAAATGTTCTAAGATGCTGTTTAGGGCTGCTTCTTCTGTGGTGTTAAAGGTGGTGGTGAGGATTTGTTGTTGGTTGAGGGCTACGGCAAACCATGTGTCGGTGAAGGTCTGCACATAAATTTCTATCATGTCTGCTGGGGCCTTCTATCCACTGAAGGGGCGGTGATTTATGTTTAAAAGTTTCTGCGATAAAACCCTGTTCCGTTTGAGCATTCCATGCAGGTGCACACCAACTGCACATTGTCCAGTGAAGGCTTGGCGACGAACAAACTCTTCGGGGTAACGGCAACATAGCCGATGGGTTTTCCACATTTTTGGCACTTTAACTGTTTCGGCTCACTCATCTATGCCACTTCAACTAACCTATAATGGTTATAAGTAACCTTAATAGATTGTCTTGTGTATAGACAACGAGCAAGGCGAAATTTATGGAAAGATATGGACCACAATTACCTAATTTACCTCAAATTCCGCAAATTCCACTGATGCCGCTGGCTCAAGACGCCCAACAACAGGCGCAGCCCAATCAAGCACAGCAAGGCGGCCCATGGATGCCCGGCGCTACCACCATTGGCATTGTATTCAAAGACGGAGTTATCTTAGCCGCTGAAAAGAGAGTCACATATGGCTACTTCATTATGAGTCGTGGCGGCAAAAAAGTTTTCAAAGTCACAGACCGCATCGGCGTCGCCTGTGCAGGTCTAGTCGGCGACATGCAAATTCTCGCCCGAGAAATGGAAGCCCAAACCAACCTCTACAACATGGACGTTGGACGCGGCATAAGTGTACGTTCCGCATCAAAACTTTTAGCTAACGTGCTTTTTAACCGTCGCTACTCGCCCTTATTTGCACAAACAATCGTTGGCGGCGTAGACGAAGAAGGACCCTCAATCTACATCCTTGACGTTTTAGGCTCCCTCATCCCTGACAAATATGCAGTGGTGGGCTCAGGAACCGAAATCGCCATGGGCGTCGTTGAAGAGGGCTACAAAGATGATTTGACTGAAGAAGAAGCCAAAGCCCTCGTGAAACGAGCAGTCAAATCCGCGATTAGTCGAGATTCAATGAGCGGCGACGGCTTAGACCTGCTTATCATAACAAAAGCAGGCGTAACTGAAGAATCCATAAAGTTTTAACCTCCTTTTCCCTTTTTGAATAATATCGTTTCGCTGGTTGAGCAGCGCATAGGTATGGATTATATGTCGTTTGACCTAACGCTTGAGGAAGGAAAATTTTTAATTACTCTAGCCCGAAGCACCGTTAAGCAGTATCTTGAAGACGCAAAAATCGCCAAGCCGCCTGTTGACACTCCAAAAAAGATGTTTCAACCCTGCGGCGTTTTCGTCACTATTAACACGCAGAGAAACGGTGAAAAAGAACTTCGGGGCTGCATCGGTTATCCTTATCCGACGAACGCGCTTGTGGAAGCAGTTATCGCCTCAGCGATTAGCGCCGCCACCGAGGACCCACGTTTTGAACCTCTTGAACCTGAAGAACTCGATAACGTGGTTTTCGAAGTTAGCGTGTTGACGCCGCCAGAGCTTATCCAAACCGA
Organism: Candidatus Bathyarchaeota archaeon; assembly: GCA_026014745.1. Lineage (NCBI taxonomy): Archaea > Thermoproteati > Candidatus Bathyarchaeota > Candidatus Bathyarchaeota archaeon. The sequence goes on from JAOZHS010000001.1 coordinate 457,556, forward strand.
TAACCCGAAAGAATACCTAAACAAAGTCAACATTGGCGAAGACGGTCTAATTGTTGAACGTGGACCTTACAAGGGGCTTCTTTTGCCACAGGTTCCTGTGGAATGGGGCTGGGGCAGCGAAGAGTTTCTTTGTCAATGCTGCATGAAGGCAGGCCTACCGCCTGATAGTTGGTTAACTAAAAATGCGAAAATCTACAAGTTCCACGCCATCGTATTTGATGAAGAAACCCCCCATGGGAAAGTAAAACGGCTTACTCTAACTAAACCTGCTTAATCCAGCATGGTTTCCACGATTTCTGTGGCTCTATCCAACCCTCGATGGCGACTTGAAAACTCAGACATTGCTTCCGCGTGTTTTGTATAGGCATCCAAGTTTTTCTCCATTTCATTTACGGCTTTTTCTACTTGCTTTTTGTTTTTAGCCATGATAGAGCAGTTTAGGTCTGCAAGTTTAGCTGCGTTCCCTTCCTGTTCAGGTTGAGTGGGGATGCAGATGCTGGGTTTGCCGTATTTTATGGTTTCAAAACAGGTTGCGTGTCCACCGCTAAAAATCACGAACTTCGCGTTCCGCATGGCTTGCTGGCGTTCCTCAGCGGATAGCCATGTGTGGAGTTCAAAATTGCCGATTTTAGCAGAAACCTTCTTGCCAGGGGTACCTAAGCTGATTATGCATTTGGTTTTCACTTTCTCCATAACGGGGAGAAGTGTTTTTATGACTTTGCCGCGGGTCCCGACAGGTCCGCTAATGGGGACAAAAATATGGTCTTGACCTCCCCTCTCGACGGCGGTGTCCACAAAACTGCCGACATACTCGAGTTTGTCACCCAGTTTCATGTCTTGGAGGTTCCCGATGTTGTATTCGGATACCGTGTATGGCGGTGGATTGTCGGGTATTACGATTTTGGTGGCTTTTTTGACGTATCGTTCCACGAGGCGTTCGCCGGGATTCAAAAACGAAGAAAAGCCATAGCTGGGCCTTATCATGTTAGCGATGTAGAGTGAGGGGATGCGCCAGCGTTGTGCAAGGCGAAGCGCGTTGATGTCGCCATCAGCAATCAAAACGTCTGGTGCCAATTCAAGTATGTTTTCGCGAAGGTCATAGTAGCGGTGGATGGTTTCCATAGCGTTGGAGCTTTTCATCTCCAGCCTATTTTGCTCCAAATTAAACAGCGGCAACGGCAAGAACAAATTAAGTAACGACGCCGAAGTCAAAATACCATACGCATTCTCATACCATGAAATGGGCGTGCATTTGTGAACGTTGGGAAACTCTTTTTGCAGCAGCTCATAGGCTTTGCCTCCCGAGAAAAACGTCATTTCGTGCCCATGCCGACTCAGTCGTTTCCCTAAGGGGATTATTCGCGAAACGTGGCCTAAACCGAGTTCAGCGCAGGTTAAGAGCAGCCGCATAAAAAATAGTTAAGGCATGACGGTATTTGAACTATAGCTTGCTTTACCCTAAGAAAAGGAAGCGTTTTTAGCTTAAGTTACGTCTGTAGAAAGTATGTTTATGCCAAGAAAGCTTGTGGAGGAGAAACTAAAGCATCTCTTAGCTGAAGACGTTGGATTAGGAGACGTTACAGTAGCAGCAGTGATTCCACGGAATTTAACAGTTATGGCAGACGTGGTCGCCAAAGCAGAAGGCACCGTTGCAGGCATCGAAGAAGCCACAATACTCGCAGAGTCCCTTGGACTGACCGTAAACGCCCAAGTTTCCGACGGCGACGCAGTCCACAACAAAGAGATCCTGCTAAAAATCCATGGTGATGCCCAAACCCTACTCGCCGTTGAGCGTACCCTGCTAAACTTGCTTTCTCGAATGAGTGGCATAGCTACCAAAACCCGCAGCCTAAGCCAAACCCTCACAAACGCCGGCGTCAAAGCCAAAATCGCCGCCACACGCAAATCAGCGCCTGGGCTGCTCTACTTTGACAAAAAAGCCATAATCGTGGGCGGAGGCGACCCGCATAGGCTTCACCTCGACGACATGGTGCTCATCAAAGACAACCATCTCGCGATCATCGGCGGCGTCGAAGAGGCAGTGAAGCGTGCAAAGGCGAATGTGTCGTTCTCAAAAAAAATAGAAGTCGAAGTCACAACCGTACAAGACGCCCTCAAAGCCGCATCCGCCGGAGCTGACATCGTCATGCTTGACAATTTCTCGCCCCCTCAAGCTACACAAGCCGCAGCGGCGCTTCGCAAGGCTGGGTTTGAGCGGGTGCTCTTGGAGGTCAGTGGCGGCATAACAACCCAAAATCTGTTGGATTACGCAAACGCAGACGTTGACATTATCAGTATGGGTGAATTGACGCATAGCGTAAAGGCGCTGGACATAAGCTTAGAAATCATCCCCTAACCCCTTGTGTTTTCTCGCCCAAAACCTCGCGGAAGTTGGAAAACACAAATAAGCCCACGCCCCAGTTACTTTGCTGATTAGTATGACAAAGTCTGTTTGCCAAGTTTGCGGCGCCAGCTTCCGCGGCATCTCTCTATCCACCGTAAAAGACGGCGTACAAGTCGAAGTATGCCCCGCCTGCTACAAGAAACTCGACGAAGAATACAAAAAGAACAGTTGCTACGCCTGCGTATTTTTCCACATAGGCAACTGCGAGCTTTTCGGCACCGAACTTGACGAACCCTACGTTAACAGCGCCACCTGCGAATTCTTCACCACCACCACAGAACCTGAAGCCGTCGCGAAGGCTCGAATCAAAAAATTCGAGATGACGGGACGCTTCGAGGAAGCCGCGCAGGAATACGAGAAAATCGGGTTAACTGAGAAGGCGGCGGAGGCTCGAAACAAAAGCCCCCCTCAACCAATAAGTGACCTTGACGAGTTGATTAAGCAACTTACGGCGAGGGGTCAAACCTTGACTTATTTCTGTGTCCACTGCGGTGCCCCCCTAAAAGTCGGCGCGAAGCATGAACCTGCTAAGTCTTGTCCTCACTGCAAATACGATTTATCTGCGGTGGACTTGGCGAAGGTAATTAATCAACACCTATAGGGAACCAGCGAAGTTTATAATCCAAACTTCCACTATCGCCCCGACGATAAGTAGGGCTGCGCAGATGCCGACAAATATGCCCGTCCATTTGAGTTCTCGCCATCGTCCTTGAGTTAATCTGCGAAACAGCCAAATGCTCTCAGCCATGGCAATCGAGTAGGCTACGAATTCTAGCCAGAAGACTGGGGTGACGACGAGGCTTAGCCAGCCGATGTAGACAGGGTAGCCCTGAGTGGTGGATATGGCTCCCAACGCTAAACCCGTGTCGAATAGAATGAACATGCCCAAGGCAGGTCCGATAATGGGGACAAACATGAGCATACAGATGCCGAAGTTGTTGAGGAAGATGTACTGGGTGAGCGTGTTGGTGGCGCGGTTTTCGTTTAGGGTCTGGTTGAGTTGGTTGCTCAGCAATTGGGCGTCTTGGCTGCTAAGCGGAACGGCGCTGCCGATTGCCACCATAAGCACGGCGACTACAAATATGAATAGGATTGAGTAGAAGCGTTTCATTTTAGGCGAAGCATTCTTCCAAAACGACCAATTAAACATGTGTATCATCCTAAATCGGCGTTATTTCCAGTACACGAAAGCCTCTTGCCACAGGGTTTAACGTTTCAAGCAATTTAACCTTTGTTAAAACCCTTTCGCTATCCAACGCGTAACTTCCCACATCATGCTCCCCCGCAATCAAAGAAGAAACATCAACGCGATTTTCAATTATGGTGGCTTGGCATAGGTGCGGCAACCCTAACCTCAGGCTCTGCTGCGTTTCGACGGCGCGTTTTGATGCATACAGGATGGCTTCGGCTGCAACCGTTAACTCGGCAATTCGCACTGGCGCACTTTCTTTTCCTATGGCAAGCATGTCGATGCCGTAGAGCCGTTGGACTTCGCCTGCGACTCTGCGGAGCCTTGGCAGAATTTTGAGGATGTTTTTGCGTCCTGTTTTTGAGGCAAGGAGGTCGGTGAGTTCGACGGGTGAGAGGTCTTCGATGGAGATGCCGCCCAACGTCATGTCCAAATGTATCACGTCGGCTTTGGTTTTGTCCAGTAGGCTGCGGCAGAGTTCTGCTTCATGCACAATCACTTCACGTCCGGGTTCAACTTCTTTAAAGAGTGGTTCAGCTATCCGCAACGTAGGTTGTCGATAGGGCGGTTCAACTAAAACCGCGGCGCAAGCCACAAGCAAAACGGGTTCATACTTTTCGTCGAGTATGGCTGCGCCTGAATCTGCAGAAATAATTCTCACTTTTTGCACCAACCAGCCAATGAAGGGTGGCGGTGGCAGAATTAGTTTTCTGTTTTGTCTTCGCTGCTTGTTATTAATCCTAAGGCTAAGATGTATTCTTCGCTGCTTTTGGCGCGGCTTGCTGGGGGTTTTACGATTTTTACAGTTTCAAAGTTGGCTTTGACTGTTTGGATGTATTGTTCAAGGAGGTCGCCTTGGAAGACTTTGACGAAAAAGTTGCCGCCTGGTTTTAGGATGCCTTGGGAGATTTCGAGGGCTTTGGTGGCTAAGTCGATTTGGCATGCGTGGTCAACTTCCCACACTCCCGTCACATTCGGCGCCGCATCGCATAAGACAACGTCTGGTCTGCGGGGCAAAAAGGACAGTATCTCATCGCATATGTTGGGTTCGGTTAGGTCTGCTACTATGGTGCGTATGTATTCTTGGGTGAACGGTTCAATTGGTTTGAGGTCAACGCCTAAAACAAAGCCGTGCTTGCCCGTCATTTTTCGTGCAGCCTGAATCCAGCCGCCCGGTGCAGCACCCAAATCCACAACGATATCGCGGAATTTTATGAAGTTGTATTTGCCGTTGACCTGAACAAGCTTGTAGGTGCTTCGACTGCGGTAGTTTTCGGCTTTTGCTTTCTTGTAATAAAACTCGTTTTTTCGCTCACGTATCCAAGCTTTCGGCAACTGTGTCATCCTCAGGTAGGCTAAGTTCAGAGACGGATGCAGGTGCGCTTGGAACTTCTGGGGCTTCAGGTGCTTCTTTTCCAAGGTTTAGTATCCAATCTGTTAGTCGGGGGCAACTTTTGGGGCTGATGGTTGTTGTGGGGTCGCATCGTGCGTTGTCTGGGCAGAGTAAGCAGGGGCAGTCAATGATTGTTTCAATAGATGCAGGTAACCTCTTAGGATAGAGGCGATATGTCCATCTGCCTTCTTGCAGTTCTTTTTCACGTCGAATAAGCCCCTTCTCTTCGAGTTTGATGGAGACGCGGCTGCCTTCGCGGCTGCTTGCGCCGAGTTCACGCCATAAATCTGATTGAAGTACACCCTGATAGCCGGTGTTCACAACATAATGGAGAGCTTTCTGTTCAAGGTCATTTCGCTTGGGCATTTAGGTCAATTCCGAGATAATACAGTAATATAAGCGTTGGATTCACATAAAAATATCTATCTCCCCCTAATCTGTGGAACGCCCATGAATAACAGCGACCAAAAAGAACCCTGCAGATACTGCTTAGGCATCGAGTCATCAGCAGACGACTTCGGAGTCGGAATCGCCAACTTCAATGGCGAAATATTGGCCAATCAATCCGACGGCTACATCCCTCAAGAAGGTGGTATTCACCCCCGAGAAGCCGCAAGACACCATGCCGAAGTAGCCGACAAAGTGCTAGCCGAAGCCCTAAAAAAAGCAGGCATAAACCCACGTGACCTCTCTGTTATTGCTTTCTCTCAAGGTCCCGGCTTAGGTCCGAGCCTACGGACAGGTGCAACAGTTGCACGCGCGGTAGCTGCATACCTTAACCTGCCCTTGGTCGGCGTCAACCACTCTGTTGCCCACATCGAAATCGGCAAACTCAAAACTGGCGCCCACGACCCCGTCACCCTCTACGCTTCAGGCGGAAACACCATGGTTACCGCCTACGAGTCAGGCCGATACCGAGTGTTTGGCGAAACCCTTGACATTGCGTTGGGGAACTGTCTTGACGCTTTTGGACGCGAAGCTGGGCTTAAAAGTAGAAAGGGCTTGCCGATTGGCGCTGCCATCGAACAGTTAGCCCTCAAAGGCAAAAAACTGGTTCCTTTGCCGTATGTGGTTAAGGGGATGGATTTATCGCTTAGCGGACTTGTGACTGCTGCGTCAACGGCGTTACAGAAAGGGGAATGCCTTGAAGATGTTTGCTACAGTCTGCAAGAGCATGCGTTTTCTATGGTTACAGAGGTTACGGAACGCGCGTTGGCGCATACTGAGAAAAAAGAGGTGTTGCTAACAGGCGGTGTGGCGGCGAATAAACGATTACAGGTAATGCTAGCCGTGATTGCGGAGGAGCATGGCGCAGAGTTCCGTGTGGTTCCATTGCAATATGCCACGGATAACGGCGCGATGATTGCTTGGACTGGCATTCTCGCGTTTAGGCACAATTTAGTTACGCCAATCGATGAAAGTTATGTGAAGCTGCGGTGGCGCGTAGACAAGGTGGATGTTCCATGGATACAATAGACAAAATTGACCAAACGGTCCTGTTCAAGAAAGGCGCCGAAGCAAGCCTCTACCGAACCATGTGGCATGGACGTGCCGCTGTCCTCAAGGTGCGAGTGCCCAAACGATACCGCCCAACTCAGCTAGATCAGCAAATTCGTAGCTATCGCACTGTTCATGAACCGCAATTGATGCATGAAGCTAAATCGGCGGGTGTTTCGACTCCTTTGATTTATTTGGTGAATGTTCCTGAGGCTACGATTGTTATGGAGTATGTTGAGGGGCAGCAAGCAAAGCGGTTGCTCAATCGTGCTGATAAGTCCGAGCGCCGTCGAGTATGTGTCAAAATCGGTGAATCTGTGGCTCTGTTGCATAATCACGGCTTAATTCATGGGGATTTAACCACTTCCAACATGATTCAGCGACCAAACGGAGAAATCACATTTGTTGACTTCGGATTGGGTGAGAAAAGCATTGAAACCGAAGCAAAAGGCGTAGATTTACACCTGCTCAAACGCGCCCTTCAAAGCACGCATTACCTGTTCTGGGAAGAATGCTTTGAATCGGTTCTTAGTGGTTATTGCTCGGTTGTTGGTTCTGCTGTTGCGGAAAAGGTTTATGAGAAAATCCGTGAGATAGAGAGGCGTGGGCGCTATATTGAAGAACGCAGACAATAGTGTCAGTCAAGTTTGCAGGGGCAAAGTGGTTTTCTTCGCCACAGGCAACATCCACAAGTTCCTAGAAGTCCGAAGCCTCCTCAGCGGCTACGGCTTATCCGTGGGTATGCTACGCCTAAAAGGCGACGAAGTCCAAAGCGACAGCTTAGAAGAAATCGCATCCAAAAGCGTACAAAACGCCTATCGGTCCAGTCACCTGCCGATTTTTGTCGAAGACGCAGGCTTATTCATTGAGTCACTCGACGGCTTCCCCGGACCCTACGCCGCTTATGCTTACAAAACCATCCATAACCGAGGCATCCTAAAACTCCTCCACAAGGAAACGAACCGAGGTGCCACTTTCCAATCCGTCATAGCCTACCTCGACAACCAAACCCTCCATCCAGTGTGTTTTAGTGGCAAATCAGACGGCGTCATAACTACCACCGAACGCGTAGCTGGTACGTCAGGCTTTGGTTTTGACCCCATATTCCAACCCGACGGAAGCAAGCGGACCTTTGCTGAAATGGAGCTTGCAGAAAAAAACAGCTACTCTCATCGTGCGAACGCGATTCGCAAGTTTGCTGATTGGTACATCAAACAAAGAAGTCACTAAGCACCCACAGAGCAAGGCTGTTTCTTGTTGTTCTGGCAACTTGAGGTGTGCAAGGGTTTACAGCTTAAAAGTTCGCGGGTTCCCCGAGCCTATATACTTTAAGGTAGGGGGGTTTCTGAGGCGATGCTTTTTCTTGGCTGTTTTCTTCCTTTTAAGGGGGTGCACTAAATTTATTAGTACTACCTTAACAGCATAAAGGTAAGGCGAACATTGTGTCTTTACCAAAGAAACTACAAGCCCTCAACCGTGCGGAACTCTTTGCCTTTGGCTTCTTCGCTGTAACTGGCTTACTATTGCTTGCGTTTCTGCCCGTCACTGGTTTTCCGCCTCACATTGGTTTTCTTGGTGTCGCCAGCTTAATCGCTGCTTACAGCATCTTTACCAAGCGGTTTTGGACGCCATGGCTTGTGTTTTTGCTCTTTGCAGTTATCAGCGTCTTTTCAATCTACACCATCTACTCGGTGGGGTTAAGCAACCTATTCATCTCATTAATCATGATTGCCTATGCTGCCCTCAACTGGGCATGCTCGATTAATATGCTCCGAAAACGCAACTCTACGCCTTAGATGCCAAACCCCTAAAGAGCATCACCGAGACTTCCTCGTCGGCGTTCACAAACTGCGTATTCTCTTCAATTTCCACAAATCCATCTGCCTTAGTCAACGTCGAAATCGCGCCTGACGCATTCGGCTCAACAGGCTCAGCAATGAGGCGGCAGTTCTCGTCAAACATCAACTTCACAGAAATAAAAGTCAGCCTGCCCTTGGCGCTAAAGAGCCGGGCACCGGCAAACGCCTTAACAGTCTTCATAGGAGCCGTTGGACGCCCTGCCAAACGCAACACGAGGGAACGTGCAAACAGGTAAAACGTTAAAAGCGCCGCTGAAGGATGCCCCGGAAGCGAAAACACAGGTTTTTCTCCGACGAATGCGACGGTGATGGGTTTGCCGGGTTTTATGGCGACGCCGCTGAAGATGACGCCGGGTTTGCCCAAGGAATCCACAATCTCGGCAGTGTAATCTTTGGGGCCCACCGAGACGCCGCCCGACGTGATAACCATGTCGGCTGAGGCAAGGGCTGTTTGGAGGGTTTTGGTTAGGGTAGTTTTGTCGTCGGGGGTTACGCCGAAGTAGACGGGTTTCGCGCCGCACTCCATTATTGCACTGCACAAACTGTAAGAGTTGATGTCATAGATTTTTCCCGGCGGCAACGGCTTACCCAACTCTGCGACTTCGTTACCGGTTGATAAGACTGCGATGATGGGGATTTTTTGTACTTTGACGGTGGTTTTGCCTAAGGCGGCTAAGACGCCGATTTCGCTGGGACCCAACAGTTGCCCCCGATGCAACACAACCGCGCCCGCCTCGATGTCTGTGGCTTTTTGCATGACGTTCTCGTTGGCTGATACGGCGCTGTAAACGTTTAGTTGGCTGTCTTCGCGTTCCGTATCTTCCACCATAACCACGGCGTCTGCGCCCTGAGGCATCACTGCGCCCGTCACTATCTCTGCTGCCTCTCCCTTGGCTATGTTGAGTTGGGTTTGTTCGCCGATACCCACTGCCCCCACTACTCGCAGCGTCGCAGGCTCATTCTCGTCGGCGCCAGCGATATCTTGGGCGTGCACGGCGTAGCCATCGCGGGTGGACCGGTTAAACGGCGGAATATCCACCTCTGAGTTTATGTCTTCTGCTAAGACGCGGTTGTAGGCTTCCAGCAGCACCGTTTCTTCCTCTCCAAGGTCTGCGGGTTTGAATTGATGTTCGATAGCTTGTTTGGCTTCTTCAAAGGTAAGAAGTTTGCGAAACATTATGTGACCTCCAGGGGTGCGAAGAGTTGGATTGGGACGTTTTCGCCTTCTTTGGCGCCTTCTCGGTTTTCGGGCAGGATGAGGTAACCGTTGCTTTGCGTCATGGTAGAGATGGAGCCTGCGCCTTTTGCACTGATAGGTTCCGCGAGGCATTCGCCGTTTTGTAGGGTCACGTGAACGCGGACGTAGGTTTTTCTGCCCAAAACGCCCACGACTCGGTGAGTGAGTTTGGCGTTTAGGATTGGGCGGGGTTCAGTTTTGGGCATGCCAAGCATTTTGCAGATAAGCGGACGCATGAATACTTCAAAGCCGACTACCGCCGCCACGGGGTTGCCTGACAGAATCATAACCGGTTTGCCCTCTATAGCGGCGACGCCTGTGGGCATTGCGGGTCGCAGCGCCATGCCATGGACTACTACGCCAGGTTTGCCTAAGCTGTCGATGACTTCGGGGACTAAATCTAAGCCGCCGACGCTGGTGCCTCCTGTCGTGATGACGCTGTCTGCGGTTTGGAGACCACGTTGGATTTTTTGGGCAAGTTCGTCGGTGATGTCTTTGGAGATGCCGAGGTCTAGGGTGTCTGCGCCGAGTTCGTGGCACATGGCGGCGACGATGGGTTTGTTGGAGTCATAGATTTGGGTAGGTCCTCTTTCTTGGGGCGCGGGGACAACTTCGTTACCTGTGGCTAAGAGGGCGAATCTGGGTTTAACCGCCACTGGGAGGGTGGTGTAGCCAAATGCCGCGGCTATCCCGAGATGGTAGGGTGTTAGGCGTGTGCCCGCGGCTGCGATTAGGGTGCCTTTGGTTGTGTCCTCGCCCACTTTGGCAACGTTGATGCCTTCTGTGAGGGCGTTCCAGATTTCTACGGTTCCGTCTGGGCGGAGTTGGGTTTTTTCAATCATAACCACTGTGTCTGCCCCGTCGGGGATGCGGTTGCCTGTCCAAATCTGCTTAGCTTCCCCTGCGTGGACGTGGTCTGCTTGGGTTAGTTTGAGTAATGCGGGCTTTGATTGTGAAGCGCCCGTGATGTCGGCGGCTTTTACTGCGTAGCCGTCCATGGCGGACTTGTCAAACCTCGGCAAATCCTCCAATGCCACGAGGTCTTGGGTTAAGACGCGTCCCAACGCTTGCGTTAGGGGTACTTGGGTGGTTTTGGGTTTGCCGATTTGGAGGGTGTTTAGCCAAGTTTTTAGGGCTTCATCGGTTGGGGTTAATTTTTGGAATCCTTGTAGTTTTACCAAGCCGCTCACAATACCCCAAGTAACGACCTAACGTAAAAAACATATCGAACTCAAATCACGCCGTCAAATGAAAAAACCAGAGTTTTGAAGGTTTAAATCGGTTCGTGTTGCGTGGAATGCAGAAAATGCTGATTTTATTGGCTTTTTTTGGTTTTGCCTGTTATTTTGAAGATGACTGCCACCAAGAAAACCCAGACCGCAAAACCCAAAGCTGCAACAACTGGAAATTCGGGTACAAACTTTGCAGGGTTGCCCTCGGCGTCGATTTTTCCAAGCCAAACATAAAAAGTCATATCCGCTGGGTTAGCAGGTTTGTTTTGAACGGTGCCTGTTACTGCGTAGCCTCCGTCATCTGTTTGAGTCACTAAACCTGTTGGAACAGCATAATATTCTGATGGCACCTCGAGGCTCACGTTTTGGCTCCAAATCAAATTACCTTTCGTATCGATTTTATCTAGCATTCCGCTGCAAAGAATGTAGTCTCCATCATTTGCACGCGTCATCATTGAGGGTGTCCCTGACCCGGGGAAGTTCTTTAACCACAACAAATTGCCCTCGGAATCCGTTTTAACCAAGCCTACGCCTCCAGTGGTGCTGCGGTTCCACATTAACCCCGCCATAACGTAGCTGCCATCGGGGTCTTGAAGAATAGAGCTTCCGCCGTCTTTGTCTTGGGTGCCATAATTTTTGCTCCACTTTAACTCGCCATGTGAGTCTATTTTTATAAGCAGAAAATCCATGTTTTCCGTTGTACCTACCATAGCGTAGCCTCCGTTCATGGCTTGGACAACTCCGCTGGATGAACCTAACCCTGCTCCAGGGTATGTTTTGCTCCACGACATTGCTCCTGAAGAATCAAGCTTAGCAAACCAGCAGGTATCAGTAACATTCCAAATTATGTTGCCGCTGACCGATTTTGTTTGCTTCGCACCAGCCACTGCATAGCCGCCGTCACTGGTTTGAATTATCCAGTTTGCTACAGTGTCCTTTTCATATGTCCTGTTCCACTCTACGTTTCCCAAAGAGTCAGTTTTTATGATTTCAGCACAACTGTTTGCTGTTCCTGCAAGTATGTATCCGCCGTCGCTTGTTTGAATAACACAACTCGCGAAGCTTGCCCCCGCTGTGCCATAAGTTTTGTTCCACTCCCCATTTCCAAGGGCATCCGTTTTAAGAAGCCAAAACTGTAGTCCACTGCTCGCGGAGATTTTCTTTTCGCCTGCGATGAGGTATCCACCGTCGCTGCATTGGATAAGGGCTTCGGCGCGCTCCGTATTTGTGCCAACATACTCGCGTGTCCATTCCTCGGTTGGTATGGCGGATACAGTGACCATTTGAGTTATCATAGCGAAAACCAAAGCCAAAACGCAGACTACTTTTTTTCTCATCTTCTATCTATCACATTTATGCTTTTTTCTTGTTATAATGTTTACGAAGTCAGTTGTTGCTTAAATTTGGGGTTTGAAAAAACGTGGTGTGCTGTGCAGACGAGACAAATGTCGCGTACAACCCAAAAATACTCGTGTCGCCGCCATAAAAAGGCGCAATACTGCCTAGATACATCCAAAAGATTGCTTCCTTCATTCACAATTGGTATTTATAGCTTAACAAACCATACTCTGCAATACTTCCGGGGATAAACAAGCCAATGATAACCAAACCCTGCGCCCAAACCATTCTACAGACTCTAAAGCGCAGTCTCCAAGTCCCCAACATGGTTAAAACGAACCATGAACCCTTCCAAACCCTCATAATAACCATAATCTCCCAAAACACCGCCGACACTAACACCGAACGCGCCTACGCAGCCCTCCAAAACCGCTTCGAAATCAACCCCCAAACCCTCGCCGTAGCCCCACGCGCAGAGATTGAAGAGTGTATTCGAGTTGGTGGACTCTATCAAAACAAAGCCCAAGCAATCCAAACCGCATCCAAAATTATACTCGAAAAATTCGGTGGCTCCCTGAACCAGATTTTGGCGTTGCCCCTAAAAGAAGCCCGAGCGGTGTTAATGGCGATGCCTGGTGTGGGACCAAAAACAGCCGATGTGGTGTTGCTCTTCTCAGGCGAAAAACCAACAATTCCCGTTGACACCCATGTCGGGCGCGTAAGCAAGCGTCTGGGTTTAGCTCCCATTGCTGGCGACTATGAGGCGGTGCGATTGAGCCTGCAATCATTTTTTGAGCCTAGCGATTATTTGGCAGTGCATTTGCTGTTGATCTCATTGGGCAGAAAATACTGTAAATCCCAAAAACCCCAATGCAAAGACTGCCCAGTAACCAGTTATTGTCCATCAAGCACAGGAGGCCCAACATGACCCAGCTACCCAGCGAAGTCGCCTCCTACTTCCCCTACAGCAGCGTGCGACCTCACCAAGATAATTTCATCGCCACTATAAACAGCGCCATAAACGAACGCCACAGTGTGCTCATCGAGGGTAGTAACGGGTTGGGCAAAACCATTTCGGCGCTGTCAGCCTGCTTGCCCGTGGCGGTTAAGAAGAACCTCAAAATCCTCTACGTCGCCCGCACCCACCGCCAGCACGACCGCGTCATCGAGGAGCTCCGCGCTGTATACAAAAAACAACCCATTTCAGGCGTATCCATTCGGGGACGCAACGAAATGTGCCTCAACCCGTTTGCAGCAAAGGGTGCGTTTGATTCCAAATCGCTTATGGAAGTCTGTGAACTCCTCAAAGCAAAAGGCCGCTGCCCCTACTACACCAACGTAGACCAGCGAACCTATGATTATTTGGCGCTTCAGCAGCAGGTGGCTAGCCGCCCCTACATGGGCAGCGAGATTTTGCGTATTTGCAAAAAACGTGAGGTCTGTGCCTATGAACTCATTAAAAACGCCCTCACCGAAGCCAAAGTCATCGCGCTAAGCTACCTCTACGTTTTTGACCCCCAAATCCGCGCGGCTTTTCTTAAAAACCTCGAAACTGACCTCTCAAAAATCATCCTCATCGTAGACGAAGCTCACAATCTCCCCGAAACCGCCATAGACATCTCCAGCAGCAACCTCTCCCTATTCGTTTTGCGCCAAGCAGAGTTGGAGGCGAATCGGTTTGGCAACAAAGAAATCGAAGAATTCTCCCACTTCCTCTACGGCGAAATAGAAAAAATCACCGACGCCATTGGCCGCGAGCAGATTATTTCGCCTGATGCCCTCTTAGAAGTAATCGAGAAGCAGGTCAACGTTTCAGATCCCAAAGTCTTCTTCGACCATCTGCACGAGGTTGGTATCGGCATCAAAAAGGCTCTTCTTGCGGAGGGCAAAAATCCCCGGTCCTATGTGTATTCGATGTCGGAGTTTCTGCTCAAATGGCACGCCACACTCGATGATGATGCTTACATCAATGTGGCAAGCAAATTCTTCAGCAAAGACAACACCAAATCCGCCAAACTCGAAATCGTCGCATTAGACCCCGCCAAAATCACTGAACCCGTCTTCTCCGCAACCTACGCCAACGTGATTATGTCGGGGACGTTGCAGCCGCTGGAGGCTTATGCCCGTATAACCAAACTGCCCCAAGATACCGTGCGGTTTTTGGCGTCCTCACCCTTCCCTAAAGAACACATCTTCTCCGCAGTCAGCTTAGGCGTCTCCACCTCGATGGATAAACGAACGCCCCAGATGTACCAGACCATGATTGACCGCATAAACGAAGTTGTCAACAGCACCCCCACCAACACCGGCATCTTTGCCGCTAGCTTCCAAGTCCTCAACTCTCTGCTTTCCGCGGGGCTGGAGAATTCGCTTTTAAAACCGCTTTTCTACGAGAAAAACGGCATGACCTCTAAAGCTAACGAAAAACTTGTTTCCGACTATAAAGCCTGCGGCGATAAGGGTGGCGCCGTGTTTTTGGGCGTTCAGGGCGGACGCACCTCGGAGGGCGTAGATTTCCCTGGGAACCAAATGAACTCAGTAATCGTTCTCGGCGTGCCCTATGCTGAACCGACACCTCGGGTTAAAGCCCAAATCGACTATTATGACCGCTGCTTCCCTGGACTGGGACGCGAATATGGGTATGTGTTGCCTGCCATGAAAAAAGCCTGCCAAGCCGGGGGACGCCCCATCCGTACTCTCGAAGACCGCGGCGCTATCGTCTTTATGGATTTCCGCTTCGCTACCGCATACTGCAAAAGTTTTCTGCCCTCATGGATAACTAACGGAATGAAGGTGTTGCCTGACAAACCAGGTGTCTTAGCCGCCGAAGTCAGCGGCTTTTTTAGAGCTCAAACCCAAGTTTAGAGTTCTTGGAGTTTTCGGTTTATCATAACTTTACCGATGACTAACCTTGTGGGTTTGATTGGAACCGCTGTTTGTACCTTAAGTACGCGTCTTTCTGGGTTTACGTGGCGGAGTACGCCTATGCCTAAAAACTTTGAACCGCGTCCGTATAAGCCGACAAGTAGACCTCTTTCAGGGTCTTGGTTTTGGGGTATGGCTTTTTTTGGTTCAACGGTTAGCTGGCTGATGGGGTAGCATATGAGTTTTGCTTGGTTTAGATATCGGGCGTAGGTCATTTCGCGGAGGATTCTGCGTTTTTCAGGTGGCCGCGGGCTCAGCGCGGTGGAGGGTTCGACAATGAAGGTGGGGGCGGTGCGTTTGGCAATTAAGCCTTCAAGTTCGTTTTGTATTTGGATGCCCACGATGATGTCGGGTTTTATGGCGTTAAATAAGGCGGCTTTATAGTTCACTGCGGCGTCGCCTGTTACCCACCCGCCAGTGTTAATAAGTATAAAATCCACTTTTTGCCCAAGAATCTCAGCCATTAAGCTTTTGAATGCTTCAATTGTTCGAGTGGTTGAAGTTAGCGGAGAAGTCGCGCCGACGAAGAAGCCGTTTTCGAGTTTTAGATTGTAGAGTTCCGTTTGAGGTTTTGAGCTTATGGCGTAGGCTAAGGTGGCTGAGGGTCCAATGTCTGATTGTCCTAAATCGCCGTCTAAAACCGCTACGGGACGGTTGCCTTGTGAGAGTATGTTTAGTAGGTAGGTGCAGAGACTGCTCTTTCCCGAATCTATCGCCCCAATAATCATCACCACAACGGGGCGTTTCTCCACATCCATTATGGCTTGAGCTACTTTTCCCCACGATGAGGGCACGCTGTCGCCTTCGGCTTCTGACAAAGTTGCGTTAGCTCCTAAAGCCACTTCAAAGACAGAGTTTTCTGATACAAAGAAGGGTAAACGTTTGCCTTCGCGAACCAAAATCTTTGATGCCTCTTTAATTGGACAACCGAAAACCTGAGTTTTCCCTTTTGTTAACCTAATCGAGGCTGGACCATTCACCAGTAAGGTTTTATTCGCTTCAACTATTTGCTGCAATGGTTCTCCTCCTCTCAAAGATGTATCCAACTCTGCCGGCTATACGTATGGCTGAAGAGATATGCCTAATTTTCCGACTGCGTTTGTTTTCTTGTAGCGGCTTGTTGGTTCCTGCTTCCCCCACCACTTCCAGCGTAACCTCGAGCGGTAACGACTCGTCAAGGGCTTGGAGCATTTCTTTGTAAACAGGCACGCCGTTGCCTATTTTGACTGTTACCGCTGTTTGAGTGAAGTTAATGTTTCTTAAGGTTTTGCTTATGGTGCGAGTTACTTCTTGTGTGCTATAGCAGTTGCCTTCCTCAATAACTTTTCCATCACCGATAACTGCTAAGCCAGTGGCGACGCCGGGGTCAAGACCAATTATGATTTTTTCAAAGGCTTCCTTGCCAAGCAGCGTCCGTTTAACTCCGCTAATTAATGTGTCAATGTCTTCTTCGCCATGGAAAATGAAGACTTTTTCGTGATGATTGGCTGCGGCTTGTTCTTGTTCGGTGGTTATGAGCATCCGAGCTTTAGGCGGTACTGGTTGCCCGGGTAATAAGCTGATGAAGGGGATGTTTTGGTCTCGAAGCGCGTTTACTATAAAAAAATATGCTTTCCCTTGAACTGTTGCTACGGCGACCCGCTCTTTCATAAACCATCCTTAAGAGTATAATTTAAGTGCCTTCACATTACTATTTTCAAGTTAATAATGCTTGACGTGTAACATATGGCAGAATCAGCAGCAATCTCAACTGGCACCAAATGCCTCGATGCAACGCTAGGCGGCGGGATTTCTCCTCAAACTGTTACGTTGATTTATGGGGAACCCGAAACAGGCAAAAGCACCCTTACCATGCAATGCGCTGTTTATTGTGCGTTGCAGAACCGTAAAGTGCTCTTTGTAGACTGCGATAACACCTTCTACGCTAAACGTTTAGCCCAGATTGCGGGACCAAAATTTGACGAAGTCGCCGAACGAATCGTATTGGTGAAACCCCGTGATTTTAAGGAACAAACTGCCGTTATTGAAAACATCGAGGACTACACCACCAACGTTGGGTTAATCATTATTGACACTTTCACCTCGCTCTACAGTGCAAGAGCCGCAGAAACTTCTCGTAAAGCGTATGGGGTTAATCGGGAATTAAATCGGCTGCTTGCACTTTTGGCGCAGCTTACCAAAATCCGAAAAATCCCCGTCATAATTACCAGTCAAGTCCGTAGCGTAATCTCCGAGGAGACCTCAGGGGTGAGGCCAGTAGCGACGCGTGTGCTCAAATTTTGGGCTGACAACATAATTGCGGTAAAACCCACAGAATACCCCCAAGTCTTCAAGGTACTGATTGAGAAGTCACCCAATACAACGACTGAAGTTACCTGCTACATACAAATAGGTGGAGCAGGCATAGAAGATGCGGAATTCCACTAAACACACGGTTGAACCTCATGGATGCACCATGGCTAATCCTGCTAATCGTTGAAGCCCTAATATTCATCTTCCCTGCCTACTGCGCAAACGGCACCCCCGTGTTGGCAGGCGGCGGCGCAAAGATGGATTTCGGACGCAACTTTATCGATGGCAAACGCGTTTTTGGCAACAACAAAACTTGGCGCGGCTTCTTTTTCGGTTGGGCAGTCGGCTTAGGCGTGGGTTTAGCCGAAGGCGCCGTGTTTGGCTTCGATACCGTCCCAATAATTTTCAGCGTCCTGATTCCGCTGGGCGCACTTCTTGGCGATTTAACAGGCGCATTCATCAAAAGACGCTTAGACATCGCCCCAGGCGGGTTACTGCCTGTAGTGGACCAAGTGGATTTTGTTGTGGGCGCTGTTGTGTTTTCGTTACCGCTGGTCTGGATGGGCTGGCAAACGGGTGATTTTCCATTTTGGCAAGTTGCCGTAACAGTCTTGATTATTACGCCGCCGATTCACTTGTTTACGAATTACTTGGCGTATAAGCTAAAACTCAAGAAGCACCCGTGGTAGAAACAGGAAAACGCAAAACAACAAAGATTCAACAAAAAATAATTAAAAAAATAAACAAAAGTTAGACGAGTATATTTTACCCGTTGTAGGTTGTCTTGAAGAGTATTGCTCCTTCGAGGAACAGGTAGGAGATCAACAGGAAAGCTACGCCTATAATTAAAAGCATGTAGGCTTGGCGTGGTTTATGGACGTTTTTGGTGCTTTGGTAAATCGCCATTAACCCAACAAACCCTAATGCGTAGAGTATGATTGAGATTAGGGTGTCCGACATGTATTGGTTACTGATGTTGGGGTACAGGAAGAAGAATTGTCCATTATAATATCCTGAAGCTGCGGGTTGAGTGATGAGTGAGTATAAGCCGCCGCCGAAGAGAAACAGCACATAAGAAACACCGAGTACGGTAACCAGCAATGTTGAAGGCGCGTTTTCGGTGAGTTTGCGGAGCCATCGGCTTAGCGAGAACGAAAGGGACGAGCGTGGTGCGGGTGCTTCTGGCTTAGTCTTGATTTTCTTCTTTTGTTGTTGTTTGTGTGACATCTTTTTCCTCTTCCCAAAGTAGATGCTTTACTACTTCTTTAGCCCATTCTCCAGTTAATGAATTTTTCTGAATCTCCCTTAAGTATTCCACCCAACCGAGGTTTTCTGCTTTCTGCCAAACTCCAAACTTGTCTTTTACATTAACATACGCTGCCCAATGCAGCCCACAGAATCCTTCTCTTTGTGCTTCTCTGCAACAGACTATACACTTCATGGTTTTTTGTCACCTTTTGTGGGGCACTTTGGATTCAAACATAGCCTCCAAGCTTTTCTGCCCCTAATATAAACCGCCACCACAGGCGCCCCGCATCTACCACAGTTGCCCAACGGTTTTATGATGCCTGTTTGGGGGAGCGGATACGTAGTGTTGCATTTGCCCTCAAAATAATTGGTGCAGCCCACAAACCGTTTCCCCGTCTTCTTAGAATGCAGAACCACCAGTTGCCCGCTTTTGCAGGTTGGGCAGACGCCGACGGTGCGCTCAGCCATTCGCGCTGCCTGTAACGACACGCTAAGTCTGGCTCCAACAGCGGCTTCCTGCATTTTAAGCGCTGCCGTGATAGGTTTTAGGGTTCCAACCGCGTTTTCCAGAACGAATGTCTTGGTTACTTTGCCTTCTTGAATCTGCTCCATCTGTTCCTCAAGGTTCCTAGTCATTTCTGATGAAACTACATTGGGGCAGTATTGTGCGAGCACTTCTACCACTGAGAACCCTAATTCGCTGACTTCAAGGCGGTCGGTGCCACTGAGATATTTGCGGTCTTGCAGGGTCTCGATGATTGCTGCTCGGGTTGCTTTGGTGCCGATTTCTTCTTTCTCCATCTTCTCCAACAGCGTGCGAGGGTTGTATCGGGCAGGTGGCTTAGTAAACAATTCATGTAACGTAATCCGTTTCACCACGACAGAACGTCCCTCAATCAACGGCGGCAACGCATCATCCTTTAGTTGCATATAGGGTTTGTAGAAGCCAATCCAGCCCTCGCTTAGCGTTCGAACTAACGCCATATTAAACCGGTTGCCATTGATTGCGATGCATACTGCTATGTTTTGGCGGATTGCGGGCTCGGCGAAAACAGCAAAAAAACGTTTCACAATCAAATCGAAGATGTTTCGTTCAGCCGCGTCGAGGGGTTTGTTGGGGAGGTTACCAGTGGGGTAAATGGCTGGGTGGGCGGGGTCAAATTTTTTGCCTTCATTCGGTTTTAGCGTGGGTTTGGCGAGGAGTTCTGTGGCGGGTTTGTTGTAGAGGGGGGCTTTTGAGAGTTTTTTGAGTATGCCTTTGTAGCCGATGCTTGGGGGCAGTTTTTGGCTGCTGGTACGCGGATAAGAAATCAACGCCGCTAAGTAGAGATGCTGAGCGATGTTTGAGGTCCGCATGGGTGTGTATTTGAAGATGCGGTAGGCTTCACTTTGCAGGCTCCCCAAATCGAAGGGCAACGGCGGATTCATCGTCGCCTGCGTCACCGCAACTGATTCGATGACGCCCTCTTTACTTCGGCAGCCTTCCCGCAGCGCCGTAGCCTCCGCCAACGTTTCAAGAGTCTTCTCGTAGGTAACCGCAAAATCCATGCCTTCTATGCTGATTTTAGCGGTTAAGGTCCAGTAGGGTGTGGGGACAAAGCTGTTTATGATTTTTTCGCGTTCCTCAAGGAACTTGAGGGTGGGTCCCTGCACTCTGCCCGTGCTTAACTTGGCGTATTGACCGCTGGAGGCTTTTGCTGCCTGCGTTAACGCTCTAGAAAGGTTAATGCCGTAGAGCCAGTCGACTTCGTGACGCGTTAACCCTGCCTCGACCAACGCAAAATCCAGCTTCGGCAACAAATGTGCGTAGGCGTCTTGAAGTTCTTCAGTGGTTAGGGTAGAGTATTTCATGCGTTTTGCCTTGTCCGCCTTCTCGCCACATGCATATTTTAGAATCGTGTAGCCGATGATGCTGCCTTCGATGTCGTAGTCGCAGGCATCCACAAACTCCTCTGCATCCGCCGCTAACTGCGAAATAGCCTTAAGCCACGTCCGAATTCGCGAGGCGCCCTTCTCTGCTTGGTATCGTGGTACCCATTGATACTCAAAAATAGGATACCCCTGCACCCTATGTTTAGCGGCAACCGTGTAGAGATGCCCTAGGGCTGGGACAACGATTATTTGGCCGTTGCGGTAGGCTTCATAGTAGGGTACGCCTTGAAGGCCGGCTTTTCTGGGTTTATTCTTTTCGTCTAGGGCGGTGGCTATTTGGTTCGCTGCATCTGGTTTCTCGGTGACGATAAGGGTGTATTTTCCCAAATAACTAACCTGTTTTTGAAGAGTCATGATGCTTTATTAAAATAAGCTTTAGCCCCTCCAAGCAACCTTTACCAGTGACTATAAAGTTAAGCTTTTCAACGCTAAGTAGCCTGAATAATTTATTGAATCAGGATAAACAATTTTTCTCAGTAACTGATAAATAAGCGGTTACCGACATACTTCAGGGGATTTGGATGCCGCAACGCGTTGTTTGTCATGATTGCAAACAGGTTTTATATGAAGGCGTCGAGTTAAGGCCGCCGGATGAGATTATTCAGCAGTATGGCGGAAAATGCCCAAAGTGTGGTCGAAAACTTTCTTTGTTGCCTCTAGATGTGGAAGTTAAACCCATCAACCGGCGCTGATGCTATGTTGCTGATCCATCGATAAGTGACCCTTAATAGACAGCTTTGCCCATAAAACTGGGGTTTAACTTTTTGTTCTATGCCCGATTTAACGTTGGGTGATAGCGGTAAGTTTGTGTGTTGCTTTTTTTGTAATTGCGTTGAAGGGGGTTGCAGGAAGCGGCTTATCTCCAGCGATTTTGGTCTATTTTGGAAAGCCATAAATAACGCCTAAATGTGTAAACTAATATAATCTACGAAAAAACATTAACCTAGCACTTCGACGGAGAGATGGCTAAATGGGGGAAACATTTAAAGAACGACTCGGGAAGAGCTTCTCGATTTTTGATAGACTACGCGTTCAGGTTAACCATGGTACAATCATCGCAATTGCAGCCTTGCTGCTTATTCTCTTCGTAGCGTTCACCATACGCATTTTACCCCTTCGTTGGGAAAACCTCGCCACAGGGCAAATTCTGCTCAACGAGTTTGACCCCTACTATCAATACAGCATCACCCAGCATATGGTTAACAACGGTTTACTCTCACCCTACCTTGATCACTGGGTAAACTACCAAAAATGGTATCCATTCGGCTTAGACATGTATGCCGCGCTGCCATCACTACCTATGACTGCGGCGGCACTCTACGGATTTGTCTCTATATTCGGCAACGTTGACTTAATGTCCTTCTGCTCAATCCTACCAGCATTCATAGCGATGATTTCCTGTTTAGTTGTCTTCTACATAGGCAAAGACATGGGTGGAAAAGCAGTCGGTTTATTCGCTGCATTATTCATGGCGTTAGCCCCCTCATTTCTGCAAAGAAGCTCGCTGGGCTTCTTCGACACAGAAGTCCCCGGTGTCTTAGGCTTAGTATTATTCATATTCCTATTCCTCAGAGCACTCGATGGTAAACGGTCCCTACGCGGCACTATCGTTTACTCGTTATGCGCAGCCGCTGCACTAGCTTACTTCATTGGAGGCTGGGGAGCCGCCTACTACGTAGTCGACTTATCCGCGCTCTTCGTATTTGTCTTGGTTTTGCTAAAGCGGTATACCCCTAGGCTGCTGATTAGCTACAGCATCACCTTTGGGTTAGGGCTGTTTCTAGCAACCAAAGTTCCCTACATCTCGCCCAGTTATGTGTTCTCAGGTGCAGTTATCCCTGTAGCTGGCGTATTTGTGGTGCTTCTCATTGCTGAGTTGCTCCGCAACAACATCTCTATGCGTACCAAACTCACCTTAATGGGCGGCGCCATAGCTGTGGCGGTTGGCGGCTTTGCAACGTTATGGTTTACAGGCATCTTTACTCGAAGCGGTTTACAAGGCAAATTCAGTACAGTCCTTGACCCCTTCATACGCGCCTCCTCCCCCCTAATTGACTCAGTCGCTGAACAGCGCATCAGCGCATGGGGTAACCTCTACATAGAATTAGGAATCAGCATACTCTTCTTCATAGTAGGACTATACTTTACACTCCGCAACCCAACCAACCGAAACATATTCCTCATGCTCTTCGCCGTAACCTCACTATACTTCGCCATGTCAATGGTCCGTCTACTCGTACTCTTCGCTCCCGCATTCGCTATAATCGCAGCCATCGGCATACTCAGCATCATAAAACCCTTCTTCTCGATTCTGCATGGGTCACCGCGGATGTTAGCGAAGTCAAAGAAGAAACTTCAACGCGTAAGCAAGGAATACTGTGGTCTCGCAGTGTTCTTAATCTTCATCGTCCTCGTAACGAACTTTGCGTTTTCACCCCAAACCGGGGGCATGCCCCGAGTGGTACAGCAAGCCTACGTGCCAACGGCTATCAGTGCATCCAGCCTACCCGTGGGTGGAGCAGGTTTAACTGAACCCGTGGGAGCATGGCTTGACGCGGTGAATTGGCTTAAGACTAACGTGCCCTCGAACAACGTGGTGGTGTCTTGGTGGGACTATGGTAACTGGCTCGCGGATCTTGGAAACGTGACCAGTATAGCCGACAACACTACGGTGAACTCGACGCAGATACAGAACGTCGGGTTCATTTACATGGGTAACGAAAACGAATCCATGAAAATGCTAAGTACCTACAACAAGTACAACGAACCTGGCCGTGTCAACTACATCATGGTCTTCACAGTCCTCTACGTTGGACAAGCAAGCACCAGCGTCTACGTCGCAACTCCCGCTGGATACGGCGACGAAGGCAAATGGCAATGGATGGCCAGAATCTCAGGCCAAGCCAAAGACCGCCTAATCTCTGAAGGCTACATGAACCCCGCTACTGCGTGGACAGACGAATACCAATTCGGCGGCTACAACAATGATACCACAAGCTCCAGTTATGGTCAATGGGGCTGGAACGACCAAGGTCAAAACGCCACAGTTACAATGCTGCTCAACTATGCAACTGTGCAATACTGCAACCAAATGAATGCGCTGTATGCTTCACAGGGCATCACTGTACAACCATCATACACAACGACCGTGCCCAAATACTTCAAGATGGCATACTTCAGCGGCTTAGACACAGGTCTCACAGAATACGGCGGATTGGTACCAATCGTTGCAATCTACAAGATTGACTGGGCTTCCTACAACGCAGATCACGGCATAACTTAAGAGCCGAAACACCATGGTCTTCCCAAAGGTCCCTGATCAGCACAAAGTTGGGCGACCTTTAATACCCAACGGTTTGGGCGTATTATTCGTCCTAACCACAACCATATACCTTTTTTCAATCTACTTCTCTAACCGCGTTTTCGAGCTAGGATTAGACACATACGTTAACGGTGTCTCCTCCGCGTTAACGCTTGCCGTCTGCATCTTATTCGGCGGATTTATGGGGTTGCTTGATGACTTCATGGATTTGAAGTGGCGCTACAAAGCATTTATGCCGCTTATCGCCGCGTTGCCCCTCATGTACTATGCGCTTGAAGGCTTACAAGTCGGCGCAATTCGAACCGCCATATCCATTCCTTTTCTTGGTTCCATTCAATTCGGCGCCTACTACGTTCTCCTAATAATCCCACTCATCGTCATGATTGTCACCAACGTCGTCAACATGCTCGCTGGATTAAACGGGTTAGAAACTCTTTGCCCCGCTATAGTTATAATCGGTTTAATGGCGTTCTCGCCCTATGCGGTTCTTATGATTGGTCCACTCATCTTTTGGCTAATCCTCACCTACTTTAACATCCGCGGAAAAATCTTTGTAGGCAACGCAGGCTCCTTTGCCATAGGCATAACCATCGCAGCCTTTGCCGTCATCTCAGACCTCAAAGCCAACCTCGCAATCTCCATTCTGCCCTTCATCTTCAACTCCAGCCTCATCCTACTCACCGCCTTTATAACCCACAAAAAAGCCCGCGTAACCTTCGACGGACAAAAACTCAGCTCTGATGCCCGAAAAAGCCTCGTCACAATCATCTGCTACAAACGCCCCCTAACCGAACGCCAAATAGTGTTAATAATAGCTGGTATCGTGGCGTTATTCACGCTGCTGGGTGCACTTGTTCAGATGCTCCCATAAGCGTTTGCTTTTGCGCTCAAAGGAAGCTTGCCAACCGAGTTAACCCGACGATCTCGTCGAAGTTTAGGCCTAACGCATCTAAAACTTGATCAAAAGTCGCCTGTAAGTATGCCGTGTATTTGGCAACGTCCACTTCGTTGCGGCTGGCTAACTCGACGGGTTTAACGCCTGAATTGTCCTCTGCGCCTCCTCTGGGAGCCGACGTGGATTTGATGACTTTTACGAAGCTTATGAGGTCGCCTGCCCGGAGTTCTTTTTTGGTGGCGTTCTGGAGAATTCTTGCGGCTTTAACGTGTTGGGGCGTAGTTTTGGTGTAACTGGCAAGTTCGTCACCTAACACCACATGGAAGGCAAGGTCATTCATGTCGCCCCATTCCCTCCGCTTAAGAATATTATAACGTTCTCGGACGATGTTTGCGATGTCTTTTCGGGCTTTCTCGAAGTCCTCGGGGTTCTTAACCTTCGCTAAACGCTCCTTCATCTGATTAAACGCGCCTTTAATGAAAATGGGAATGTGTTTTTTCTTGCCCGTTAACCCCTTCACATCAACCGTGCCGTCTTCTAAAACGCCGAGATAGTTCTTTTTACGCGAACTAAACACTGCGTATCGATAGGTTTTCTCCATGTCGATGCCCATGCCGAGTTCGTGTTCGGTGTAGTGGATGACGTCTTCGATTTGTTCTTTGGTGGGGTTTTTGAGGAATAAGCTGTCGGTGTCGCCGTAGAGTACAGTGATGCCTACGGTTTCGGCGTGTTTGAGTATTTGGGTGATGCTGTAGCGTCCGATGGCTGCAGTGGCTTCCGCGACTGGGGGACAATAGAGGTCAAAGCTGTCTGCGCCAAAAACGCCGTAGCTCGCGTTTAAGATGACTTTGAGCGCGCCCTGTGCAATGCCGTACCAACTGCGCACCTCAGGCGGCAGGGTTTTGTCTTTGGCGCGGCTCTTGTACCAGCGGACACGCAAATCCCGCAAAGACCCAATGAGGAGGCTCTCGAGTGCGCGTTTTTCGGTACAAACCCAATGCGGCGTATCGGGGATAGTGTGTCCTTTGCAGCCCGGATGGTTGCAGCAGATAGATTGGTAACCCAGATTCCAGACTTTAATGATGCTGGGGTACAGGCTGGGAAAGTCCATAACCGCCACATTAAAATGCACGCCGGGTTTAGGCTCCACGACGATGGCGCCCTTGTATTTCTTGCCCTTGATGACTGCGGTTGTGCTGGTTTTACCTTTTTTGGTTAGGATGTCTTCAGCGTTAGGGATAAGCATGTTTTGTCTGCGATGTTCGCGTTGCATGAAATTGCGTATCCATCGGCTCACGCCCTGTCGGCTAACGTCTTCCATAGGCATGCTGCTAATGCGGGTAAGAACCAGCAGAAGCTTCATGGCTGAATCGTTGTCTTGGCTGGTAAGCTTGTAGGTGATTTCTGAATCGCGGAAACAGTACGCTGCGAGTTCACAGTAGTTGAGGTCGCCAAAGGCTTTGTCGAGGTGGATTTTTTCCATTCCCAAAAGGGCGCTTGCCACGTCGTCGAGGCTGACGTCTTTGTATTTGCCGCTGTACGCGTAGATTTGGATAGAGCGGTTAAAGAAGAACTTGTAGAGGTCTATGTGAATGGCGGATTTGAGGGTGCAGACGCGTTTGCCAATGTCGATAGGTATGTCTTTTTTGTAAAAGCCCAAGTTGGCTGCGCGGTGGACGAGGTAACGGAGGTCAAAGTCGTCACCGTTAAAGGTTAGAATGAAGGGGTAATTCCATAAGACGTCGAAGACCTTTTTGAGAAGCTCTTTTTCTGTTTCACAGTACTCGACGGTTATGCCTTTGCAAATTGCGTCGTCACCTTGCTGCATGCCTTCCCGTTTGAGTATCAAAACGCGTTTGTCGCCATCCGAACTGTAGATGGAGCAGGCAATAACGGGGCAGGCGCCTTCCCGTGCATCAGGCACACGTGAAGCTAGTGGCGAGTAAACTTCGATGTCTATTGCGGCGCGGCGAAACTGTGGCGCAGGGTACTCGAGGAGTTTGGCCCAATTCTCCGCAAAGGCACGTTCTTGGGGGGTACAGTCGGTGAATACGCTGCGAATTTTGTTAAGGTTCTCTGTAGCCGAATCAACCGTGGTTTCAACTAAGCTGCCGTTTTTAATTTCATAAATCATGCCGGGCATTAAACCGCGGTCGTAAATGTAACACTGGTAATACTTAATTTTAGTTTCCCAAATCTTAGTGTTGCTGTCTTGCATTTTGCAACCGAAGACCTTGGGATAATCTTGGGGAATGATGTCGCGTATGGTTCCGCCTGGACGACCACCAATCGCTAAAGGGTCTTTACAAACAATTTTGGTAACTTCAATTTCGCAGTCATTGAGCGGGTCGATTTTTTTTATCGCTTCAAAACTGTCAAACCCCTCATGGTTAACTACCCCGCTGAATTTTTGGAGATCTTGAGGTTTGAGATTAGTTAAGCAGTAAGGTTTGTGGTTTGTGTTGTCGTACCAAAAGTAGAGGTTGCCCGATTGGGGTTCATAGAGTTTGATAACTGCTTTTTTTAGGCGCCCATCATAAGAAGCAGACACAAAATAGGACGGAGGCAGATTAAGGGGCGCAACGGGCGGGTAAGGTAGGCGCTCCCTGTTTTTTGGTTTCACGATTTCTGTTTCAACCGGTTGGGGTGCCTGCGGTTGTTGTGGTGGCGCTTGCGCTTTAACTTCGGCTTTAACCGCTGGTTTAGCTGGTTCACTGATGCAGTAATCTAGGAGAGTGCGCGCCATCCCATCTTCCTTAACGTTTAGAGGTGTCGCTTAACCCTAAAAACGTTTTACCCAGAAACGACTGGAACAGTCGATAAATCCAAGCAACCTGTTTTTTCCAAAAATCCTGTTATGAGGCGTCTAGTCGCCGCCACTGCTAAGTACGCCGTAAAGCATGCGGATGTGGGGCTCATGCATCGTTTGGATGTGGTTGTCGACTTCTTTTTTGGTTTCAAATACTTGCCCGCATTCGGGACACATGTATTGTCCAGCGCGGGTCTCCGGAGTGCTTCTCCGGCGTTTAATCGATGCTCGACTCATCATCTACTCACCTCTCTTTAATTGAGGAAAGGGGCATAAACTACTGTGTGCGACCCGAAGTGCTACACACTTGCTTTTGTCGAAAAATCAGCTAACTCGCTTTTTCAACATCTAGCTAGCAGTTATCCCTCTTCATATGCTTTGCCTTCCTCGATGAGTTCACGGACGCGTGGCCCGCCTTTAGCGCCGCCTCTTCTGCCTGCCTCTTGAACCGTCATTTTTCCTTTATCTGTGCTGTTCATGTCTTCGTCTTTTTGTTTGTTTGACAGTTCCGTCACCTCCATTTTTGGGCTCGCACAGCACAAAGCATGAGGTCTAGCACATGATTCTTTCATAAAGATATGTGGTTTCTTCTATGCAGTTACAGTTCGTTGCCTTAGATTAGTCCTTCACTTTTCTTTTTTTAGTTTTAACTCTTATTAGTAGCCCCACGATGTCTTAGCCTGTGCATGTAATTTGCTGCGAGAAGCCTACACTGTTGCTATAGAAACCCTAAGTTGGATGGAGATGCGACGACTCAACGAGCGCGCTGCCCTAGTTCGCACCATAAAGCAGCTTAACGTAGGCGACCCCAGTGTCATACGTTTTGCTTACGGTTTAGTTGTTGAAGCCACCCGACGCAAAAACCTCATCGATAAACTCATAAACAATGTTGTGGCGCCCAAAAAAATAGGTGAATACACTCAGGGTATCCAAGCGTTTTTGCGCCTCTACGTTTACCAAACCCGCATAGCCAAAAACTGGGAGGGCTTAAACCTCAAAGAAGCCGAAGCCATCGCCAGCCTCGGACGCGCCATCCTCGGATGGCAAACCATGCGCGAAGTTGAACCCTGCTTAGGTTTCCTCTTAACACGGCAGCTTCAACCAATAATGGAAGCCGCTGGTGACATGGAAAAAATCGCTTTGCACACTTATCATCCTGTATGGTTTGTGGAGTACTGCTTCAAAATGTTCGGGCAAGAGCAGGCTCAAGCCTTCTTAGAGGGCAGCATTAACCCGCCGCCTACCTACCTCCGCATCAACACGCTATCCGCTTCTGAGGAGGAAGTCGTGCAGAGGCTTGCGTTAGAAGGCATTAAACTCCAAAAAGTCCCCTCCTTACAGTATACCTATGAGGTTTTGGAGCATAAACAGCCCCTAAACGGCTTAGCAAGCTACCGTGATGGGCTCTTTTATGTTCAGGACAAAGCAAGCTGTTATGCCACCGAAGTCGCAGACCCCAAAGCTGGGCAGGTCGTTTTTGATGTCTGCGCTGCCCCCGGCGCTAAAACCACTTTTCTGGCGCAGCTTATGCAAAACCAAGGCATCATCTACTCCGTAGACTTCTCAGCAAAACGCATGCATACCTGGAACAAGGAAACCAAGCATATGGGCACAAAAATCGCTGCGCCCCTCATCTCCGACGCCCGCGTCTCCATACCCTTAACTGAGCAGGCTGACCTCGTGGTGTTGGACCCGCCCTGCACCAGCACCGGCGTCTTTGCCAAGCAACCTAGCGCGAAGTGGCGGCTAAGCCCCCGATCCATCCAGAACATGTCCGAGCTCCAATACAAAATAATCAGCAACTGCGCGGACAAAGTCAAAGTCGGCGGCGCCTTAACCTACTCGACCTGCAGCATAACCGAGGAAGAAAACGAAGGCGTAATCGAGCGTTTCCTTCAAGAGCACCCCGAATTTGAACTCGTCGATATTGAACCCAAGATTGGCTTGCCTGGGCTGCGGGGTTTAGTTGGGTGTCAACGGCTCTATCCGCATCTGCATCACTGCAACGGCTTCTTTATAGCGAAGCTCTGCAAAACCCGCCAAGCGGAAGCATAGAAACCTAAATATCCCCACGCTACCCCAACATATTCGGCGACACATTTGGAACCTAAACTAATCATTATCTTTACTTCTCTGTTCGGCTTCTTAGTGGGGATTTACTTTTTGCCGATAGCTAGCCCTCAACTTGACTTCGCCTACTGGTTGCCTCTCTTTGGCTTAATAGGCTTAATCGGCGCCAACATACTGTTTATCATCGTGCGGGATGTCATTAAAAAACTCGCAGAACCACCCCAACCCCAAAAACCTCAACAAGAATAAAACCCCGCTTTAGTCGGATTAGTAATTTTGATAATGAGAACACATACAAACTGTTCTTAAACGGTTCCGAATTCTCCCAGTGTCCGCTGTTTTGTCTCCTTTGGATAAAGTGGATACGTTACTTTGGTGCCCTCCACCTGCGCCAACTCATTTAGCAGATGCGTAACCGTATCCGCCTTACTGATGATGTGTAGCACCCGAATATGCCGTGCAACCAACGCATCCGAAATCAAACCCCTATGGCACTTCCACGGCAACGCCTCCGCACACATCAAGGCAAGGCGATTTGTCTGTGCTAAGGCTACGATTTTTAGGAGTTGCTCGGTGAATTCTTTGGTTTGCATAAAATCCGCGTAGCCCCGCAGGTCGATGTCGAGGGCGAGGTTTTCGCTGTTGGGTTTGGGTCTGCGTAAGCCGCCGATATCGGGCATGTGGATGTATTTGATGCCGCTGGGTTTGAGGTGGTTGGGGAGGTTTTCTTTGTTGAATTGGGGGTTGTGGCGGCTGTGGGGAACCGTTCGGACATCCACCACTAAGGTCACTTTGTTGGCTTGGAGGAGTTCGATGAATTCTTCAAGGGTTCGGGTAGAGTGCCCCACTGTAAAAACCACTAACTCAGATTCCATTGCCAACACACACCACCCTAGAGTAGCGTTTAAAATATAAGAATCCACGCAGCCCTCTGGCATATTACTTTGAGGCGGGTATGATTTGAAACCAGCTAAAACGAACCTATTTGGCGTCTATTTGGATCCTATTAGTGGTTCTATGCAGAAACCTAAGGGGGGTAGGTCGGTATTGGCTGAAAACCCATCCAATAATATGTTGAAAATCAGTTAGAAGTTCCCTGTTTATTTGTACTTTAACTTAGGGAGAAAGTTATGTCCCTCTTACTGTCTAAGAACCGAAACTCCACTCAAAAATTACGCAGCTACGATTTGGCGGTTTTTTCGCTCATTTTTAGAGATTTGAACGGTTGTTTAGTGGGGTTCGATGTAACTTTTGGTTTTTGTTTAAATAGGAAAGGTTTTTAGTATAGTTATTGTATGAGTCTGTGAAAAAGTACACAGGTTAAAATGAGGTTAACGTATTATGTCTGTATTTGCAGCCCCTGGAGCATATGACCGTGCAATAACTGTTTTCTCACCTGACGGACGCCTCTTCCAAGTTGAGTACGCTATGGAACTGGTCAACCGCGGAGCCACGATACTTGGCATCCAAACCTCTGAAGGACTGGTTTTGGGTTCCGAAGAGAACATTGAAGTACTCGAAGAAGCAGGCTATTCATATAAGATTTTCCGAGTAGACGACCACATTGGCGCAGCCATTGTCGGGTTAAGCAGCGATGCACGTATCCTAATTGATCAAGCACGTATTTACGCGCAAAGTAACAAATTAACATATGACGAACCAATCGATGTAGAAGTCGTAACCAAACGCATCTGCGACATCCAACAGATGTATACGCAGCATGCAGGTGTGCGACCCTTCGGTGTATCCATCATTTTTGGCGGCGTCGACAAAAGCGGTTCCCGCGTATTTGGCACGCACCCCAGCGGAACCTACCGCGGCTACAAAGCCACCGCATTAGGCGCAGGCAGAGAAACAGTGCTAAACATCCTCAAAGAGGATTACAAAGATGACCTAAGTCTTGACGCCAGCATAAAACTCGCAGTAAAATGCTTAGTTAAGGCACTTGAAGCACGCCAACTCCCGCCCAGAATCAAAATCGCAGTCATCCCAACCGCCACCAAAAAAATGGAAATGTTAAACGACAGCACAGTAGAAGGCTACATCAAAGAACTGGGTTCGAGCAAGTGAAACCCCGATGAGTGAAAAGTTCACCGTTGCACGTTTAACCAGAGAAAATGAACATTTTGAAATCTTAGTCAAGCCCCATAAAGCTCTTGACTACCGTAACGGCAAAGCCTCCTCTATAACCGAGGTTTTAGCCGCAGAAATCATTTTTTCTGACGCCAACAAAGGCACAAAAGTTTCCGAAGAATCAATGAAAAAAGCCTTCCGCACAGTGGATACACTCAAAATAGCAGATGAAATCCTAAAAAAAGGAACCCTGCAATTAACCACCGACCAAAGAAGAAAAATGGTCGAAGATAAAAAAAGACAAGTAATCGACTTCATTTCCCGACAAGCCGTTGACCCCAAAACAAATCTCCCCCATCCTCCCGCACGCATCGAAAATGCAATGGAACAAATCCGCTACCCCATCGACCCCTACAAACCAGTAGAGGAACAAGCCAAAGACATCGTTAAACTGCTGCGACCAATTCTGCCACTAAAAATCGAGCAAGTCGTGGTTGCAATCAAGATTCCGACGCAGTTTGCTGCGCGTGCTTATGGCTCAATTAAGCCGTTGGGCACCATTAAACGGGAGGAATGGCGCGGCGATGGCTCATGGTATGGCGAATTGGAGTTGCCCGCAGGCGCCTATGCTTCGTTGCTAAACAAGCTGGGTGACCTAACTAAGGGAAGTGGAGAAGCAAAAATAATCTCTTAAAGTAACGAAAAAATGAAGTGATTTTATGCCAACATTCTTTGAAAAAAAACAGCTCGTGACGCCCGGAGAAATGCTCGCTGAAGGCGACTATATGCCTGGCGAAAACACGTTTGTGGAAGCAGGCAAGATCTTCGCCTCAAGGATTGGACTCGTAGACAGCGACAACAAAAAAGTCAACGTGGTTGCACTAAGAGCGTTTTATGTGCCAAAAACGGGTGACATTGTTATTGGAACAGTATTAGAAGTTGGATTCAACGGCTGGACCATCGACATTAAAGCACCCTACAATGCACTGCTACGTGCATCAGACGTATTAAGCAGGCCCTTTAAGCCTCAAAACGACGAGTTATCCGCAGTCCTCACAGCAGGCGACCTGATTGTTGCCAAAATCGCCAGCTATGACCGCGCCCACGACCCCCAATTAACCGTGGGTGAACCTGGATTAGGCAAGATTACCCGCGGCCAAATTTTGCATGTGACCCCAACGAAAATCCCCCGTGTCATCGGACGCAAAGGCTCCATGATTTCCATGATTAAACAGGAAACCAACTGCCAAATCATCCTTGGACTCAACGGAGTCATCCTGGTCACTGGCAAAACTATAGAAGAAGAGGAACTAGCCATCGAGGCTATCCGCAAAATCGAGCAAGAATCCCACACCAGCGGTCTCACTGACCGTATTACCCAGTTATTGAAAGAAAAGAAAGTTGTTAAAGTGGAGGAAAACCAACAATGAATGAAAAATCCGATAAATTAATTGACAAGAAAGGTATCCGATTGGACGGCAGAAAGGCAGACGAACTTCGTTCAGTTAAACTGCAAGTCGGCGTTCTCTCCAACGCGGACGGATCCGCATACATCGAACACGGCAAAAACAAAATCCTCGCAGCCGCGTTCGGCCCCAGAGAAATGCACCCAAAACATCTCGCTCAACCTGACCGCATGGTTCTGCGTTGCCGCTACCATATGGCGCCTTTCAGCGTTCAAGAACGCAAATCTCCCGCACCATCTCGAAGAGAAGTTGAATTAAGCAAAGTCATAAAGGAATCTCTCGAACCCGCCCTGTTCTTAGAACTTTACCCCCGCACAGGCGTAGACGTATTTGTTGAGGTTCTGCAAGCTGATGGAGGCACCCGATGCGCAAGTATCACCGCCGCTGCACTCGCAATCGCAGATGCAGGCGTCCCCATGAAGGACCTAGTCGTTGCATGCGCCGCAGGCAAAGTCGACGACACTGTAGTTGTGGATCTCTTTGACGCTGAAGACAAACTCGGCGCCGCAGACGTTCCAGTCGCCTATATGCCAAACCTAAACGCAGTGACTCTGCTACAGATGGATGGTGTTCTCAATCCTGAGGAATTCGAGAAAGCAGTCAACATGGCGATGGAAGGATGCAAGAAAATCTATGCCATGCAAAAAGAAGCATTAAAAACAAAATATATGGTTGTTAAGGAGGTCGAAGAGTAATGTCATCACTCGTTACTAAAGTCCGACTACGACAAATAGAACAACTCCTCGAGAAAGGCAAACGCCTCGACGAACGAGGACTACAAGACTACCGCGAAATAAAAATCGAACAAGGAATCATCGAGAAAGCTGAAGGTTCCGCCCGCGTATTACTCGGCAAAACCGAAGTGCTCGTAGGCGTCAAAGTTGAAACTGGAGAACCCTTCCCCGACACACCAAACGACGGTGTCATGACCGTTAACGCTGAACTTGTCCCGATTGCATCACCCCACTTTGAACCCGGACCACCCGACGAAAACAGCATCGAACTCGCCCGCGTCGTTGACCGCGGAATCAGAGAATCTCACGCTATCGACACAGAAAAACTCTGCATTGAAGCCGGCAAAAAAGTCTTCGTAGTATTCGTTGATGTCTACGTCTTAAACCACGACGGTAACCTTATTGACGCATCTGCAATGGCTGCTATCGCTGCACTTCTCAACACAAAGATGCCAAACTACGAAATCAAAGACGGCGAACTCAAAATCAAACAAGGCTACACTCAGCTACCTATGAAGAGTCACCCCGTAACAGTCACCTTAGGCAAAATCAACAACAAACTAATCATTGACCCGGGTGTTGAAGAAGAATCTGTTATGGACTCACGCATTACCTTTGCAACTAATGAGGCTGGTAACATCTGTGCCATTCAGAAGGGCGGCTCAGGCTTTTTCACACCGCAACAGATTTTAGACGCTTCAAAGATTGCACTGGAGAAAGCAGCAGAACTGCGTAAGAAACTCAACTGGTGAAAAAGTTGCCCAAGACAAAGAAAGTAGGTCCAACTCGAGGTTTAGGCGTACGTTACGGATCCACCGTCAGAAAACGCTATGTTAAAGTAGTTACTGAACTCAAAAAACCCCATCGATGCCCTCAATGCGGCTTTGTCCGTGTGCATCGCAAAAGCGTCGGGGTTTGGCAATGCGGTAAATGTTACTTTACCTTTGCAGGTGGTGCCTACACTCCGAACACTAAACTGGGCGCTGTTGCACGTCGCGCAGCTAAAGGCACAGTCGCTGAGGCTGTTGCTCCAGAAGGTGCAGTTGAGGCTTCCCCAGTTGAACCTACTGAGGAAATCGACACAACCGAAGAAGAATCTGAAGAAGAAACTCAATAGAGCTTCTTTCTTTAACTATTTTTATTTTAGTTAAACATCCCTTACGTAGAGTAGGGTCCAGATATGTCCTCTAAACGTGCCCAAGCCAGCATACGCCTAAACTTTCCTGATCAAAAACAACTAACCACTCTGCTTGCCGCATTGAGCCCCGAAACGCATGCGACGGCAACACGGCGAGCCAACGTTAACCTGCAAAAAGACGAGAACTCTCTGGTACTAACGGTTGAAGCGGAAGACACTGTGGCGCTGCGGGCAACACTTAACGCTTATTTGCATTGGATAAACTCCACCTTAAGTGTGATTGACGCTGTTGAGAAAAGTTAGCGCGCAGAAAACAAGCCTGTTGAGTCAGACAGACCCTCTCTTATATAGGCAAAATTGGTGCCTGACCCCGATATTTGCTAAAATTTGTTCTCGCTTGACGTCATCCACGAGACTCCTATGCCCCTGATTCTTACTTGGATTTTCTCTCTCAAAAACATACAGCGGGCGATTCAAAAAATAAATAACTCTTGCGTATCAAAATATCTTTAATGCTTACTCAAAAACATAAAACAATTTACATAATCCTGACAGCTGCCCTAATAATTTGTCTACTCATTCTCCTGTATCCGCAGCCAATCCAGCCATCCCAAACTAACACTATCCACGGAGACAACGTTGGAATATGTGTACATGACCTACCCTATATGCAAGCCACACAGGTCAAGGACAGCGGTGCAGGCTGGATACGCATAGACGCCTCCAACAACCCCCAACTCAACAACTTCAGCATATCTGTCCAAAACGCTAAAGCCCAAAACCTCCAAGTCCTAGTTATCCTTGACAGTTGGATGTTCGACCAATCCACAGTATTCACGCTACAAGAATGGCAGAGTAACGTAACCTACTATGTGTCCCAACACGCCGACTATGTGGATGCTTGGGAAATCTTCAACGAACCCTCAAGTTGGAAGTATCCTCTGTTAGGTCTAAACCTTTCAAACCAGCAAAGCCAAGAAAACCTCACCAAAATAGCGGATTTTTACTATCAAATGGCCCAGACTGCCGCGCCCATAATCCGCCAATATGATCCCACAGCAAAAATTCTACTGCTCGGCGGATGCCACCTCTACACAGATACTGATCCCCAAATCTCTTTAGACGAAGCGTTTGCGGAGAAGGTAGTATCCAAAGGCATTGAGCATTATGGCGATGGGATATCTTTGCATGCTTATCCTTGGGGCAAATCAGATACAGTGTTGTTGCAGCAAAAATATGATGAAGCTTTGGTTTACTATCGTGAATTATTTGGTGATTCAATGGAGGTTTGGGTAACAGAAACAGGGAAGCCCCTTGAAGAGGCAGATGAAGCTGGACAAGCAACATACATGGCAGACGTTATAGAATATTTTTATGGGCGGGTCGATAAGGTGTTTTGGTATCTGCTACAAGATTATCCTGATGACCGCCGCGCGTTTGGTTTAATTGGCGGCGATGGTGTAGCGCGGCCTGCGTATGGTGAATTGCAAAAAATATTGGGGAAGTAAACTCTGTTTTGTGCGCGTTTTTGTGGACTTGGTTTTTTGGTTAGTTGTTTGTTTTATGTAGAGGATGCAATAACCTGTGTTTTGCCTCAACGGTTGACAAAGCTTTTTCGACGAGAAGGTTTAAATAAACACTGACTCATTTCGTATATGCTTCAAGTTAAAAAACGGATGAAAACTTAGCATGTCACAGGAATATCGCTATATTGTTCGTATCATGGGTACAGACGTTACAGGTACCCTCAAGACGTCTTACGCAGTCTCACAAATCAAAGGCGTCAGCTCAAGTCTTTCCAATGCCATTCTCCGCAAGGCAGGCGTAAACCCTGACCTCCGAGTAGGCTACATAACAGAGTCTGACGTAGCAAAAATTGAAGACGTTATCCGGGATCCAGTTAAATATAACATCCCTGCTTGGATGTTTAACCGCCGCAAAGACACCGAAACCGGAAAAGACGTTCATGTTCTAAGCGCAGACTTAGCATTCAAAATAAAAACTGATATTGACGGAGCCAAAGAAATCAGGTCTTGGCGTGGATACCGCCATGCTTACAGCCTGAAAGTTCGCGGTCAACGCACCAAAACAACTGGACGCCAAGGCAAATCTCTAGGTGTCAAAAAGAAGACACTACTCCAGAAACCTGGCGCTCCCGCTGCTGGAGGCAAATAAGCATGGGAGATCCAAAGAAGCAACGTAAAAAGTTTGAGACGCCACGTTTTCCTTGGCGTAAAGACATCCTCCAAGAAGAACTAAAACTTCAAGGACAATACGGCTTACGAAACAAACATGAACTCTGGCGCCACAAAACCACCCTATCTAAAGCCAGAGGCATCGCCCGTTCACTCATCAGCAAACCTGCTGAAGAAAGAGCAAAAATGGAAAACGAGCTCCTTTCTCAACTAAAAAAGAAAGGTATCTTGCAGGAAACTGCAGTCCTTGACAATGTGCTCGACTTAACCATCGAAGACATCTTGGAACGCAGACTCCAAACAATCGTTTTCCGCAAGGGATTAGCCCGCACGATATTCCAGTCACGGCAACTAATCACCCACGGACACGTAACTATCGATAACCGCCGCGTAACCATCCCTGGCTTTATTGTGCCTAAGGAAGCAGAAGCCAAAATCGTCTACTCTCCTGAAAGTGCAGTTGCAAGCCCTGAGCATGCATTACGTGTCGGATTAACAGTTGTTGCAAAACAACCTGAAGTTAGACAACCAACTCGCGGCCGCAGAGGCGGCAGAGGAGGCGGCAGATTCTGAGCACCGCAAATAGTAAACGTAACGACCGATGGGCAATCGTCCACATCTTTAGTTCCTACAACAACACCCTAATCCACATAACCGACATATCCGGCGCCGAAACCATCGCGCGCACAACCGGTGGTATGTTCGTCAAAGCTGACCGTATGGAATCATCCCCCTACGCAGCTATGCGCGCAGCCACAGGCGCAGCTGAAATTGCACGCGACAAAGGCATCACCGCGATACACATCAAAGTCCGCGCACCCGGCGGCAGTGGCCCAAGAACCCCTGGTCCCGGTGCACAAGCAGCTATTCGAGCATTAGCCCGCTTCGGTTTCCGCATTGAACGCATCGAAGAAGTCACCCCAATTCCCCATGATGGCACAAGACGACCTGGCGGCCGAAGAGGCAGAAGAGTCTAACTCTTCCTTCTTTGTTTGTTAACAGAAAAATACAAATAATGCACCGAAATATCCTAATGACCGCACAGCTATCAAAGTAACTTATTTGGAGTGTCTTTAGCAAGTGAAAATTAAAATCCTGGAAAAAAACGATTCGAACCTGCGTATACATGTACAGGACGCAGATGTTCCTTTAATGAATGCATTGCGTAGGTTAGCACTTGCTGAAGTCCCCTGCATGGCAATCGAAGAAGTTGTCATGATTGAAAACAGCAGTATTCTCCAAGACGAAATCATCGCACACCGCCTCGGTTTAACTCCGCTAAAAACTGATTTAGATGCATACAACCTCCCTGAGGAATGCAGTTGCCAAAGCGAATTCGGCTGCGCTCAATGCCGCGTCACCTTAACTCTTGACGCTGAAGCCAAAGATGGCACCCGAACCGTATATTCAGGCGAAATCGTCTCCGAAAACCCGGAAATTCTTCCAGTATCTGACAAAGTCCCAATAATCAAACTGGCAAAGAACCAGAAGCTAAAACTTGAAGCCTACGCAAGACTCGGCAGAGGAAAAACTCACGCGAAATGGCAACCCGTTTCGATGTGCGCATACAAGTATTATCCAAAAATTACTCCTCCCGAAGAGAAATGCGCTGACTGCTCCAAATGCGTTGACATTTGCTCCAAAAAAGTCTTAGCTATGAAAGACCAAAAAGTCGAAGTCCGCGACTTGCTTAGCTGCACGCTTTGTATGGACTGCGTGGAAGCTTGCCCACAGAAGCCTTCACCGCTAAAAATCGAGTGGGAAAAGAATGCATTCATCATGAATATTGAATCTACAGGTGCGCTTCCTCCAGATCGTATCTTAAAAGAAGCCACCAAACTTTTAGGCAAACAACTAAACGAGTTTGAAGAACAACTTAAGGCTGAAGAACTATGAGAGAAACAAAAACCACCAACCCCCAACTAATCGACCTTATCAGTCAGCTACGCAAAACCAGCAAAGAGCAAGATGCACCAGTCTGGTTTGATGTAGCGGACTATCTTGCTAAAACACGCAGTCAACGCGTTGTAGTCAACTTAAGTAGCATCAACCGCAACAGCCAAAAACAAGATGTCGTGGTTGTCCCAGGCAAACTCCTTGCCTCAGGAACCTTAGATCACGCCATGACGATTGCTGCCTTTGAAGTCTCCGAGCAGGCAGTTGCAAAAATTGAGGCTGTAAAAGCCAAATATATCTCAATCAAAGAGCTTCTGGAAAAAAACCCCAAGGGCTCTAATGTAAAAATCATTCGGTGAAAAAAATAATGTCACAAACTACAACCAGCAAACCAGCAAAATCACCTAAAGTCACCTTAGTGAACGCTGAAGGCTTAATCGTCGGTAGAATGGGCAGTAAAGTCGCTAAACTTCTCCTCAACGGTCAAGAAGTCATCATACTCAACGCAGAAAAGGCTGTCTTTAGCGGTAAACGCAAAAGCAAAATCGCCGAAGCTCACCTATTCCTCGAAGTCGGCGCACCCGAACGCGGACCCTTCCATTACCGCCGACCTGACCGCCTTCTACGCAAAACTCTCCGTGGCATGTTGCCCTTCAAACAGCCCAAAGGCATAAGCGCATACAAACGCCTAAAAGTCTACATGGGCATACCCCAAGAATTCACCGTCAAAGAAATGATTACATTCACAGATGCTTCATCCGCCGACCTTAAGGGTCCACATTTCACCTTAGGCGAATTAGCAACCGAAATCGGATGGAGAAACAGGATGGAATAATTATGCCAACAAAAAAAGTTTTAGTTGTTAGTGGAAAACGCAAAACCGCAACCGCCCGCGCCATCATAAAACCCGGCGTCGGCAAAGTCAGAATCAACCTGACCCCCGTCGAAATTTATGAACCCGCCATCGCCAAAGAAAAAATCATGGAGCCTCTATTGCAGGCAGGCGGCGAAGTATGGCAACAAGTCGACATGGACATCAAAACCCAAGGCGGAGGCTACATGGGTCAAGCTGAAGCAGCCCGCATGGCCATAGCTAACGGACTCCTAAAATGGACTAAGAGCAGTCACCTACGCACCGTTTTCAGCGAATACGACCGCACTATGATTGCAGGCGACAGCCGAACTAAAGAAACCAAGAAAGTCGGCGGCGCAGGCGCACGTAGTAAAGAACAGAAGAGCTATCGGTAGGAGAAAAACAAAAAATGATTATCCCCGTCAGATGCTTCACTTGCGGCAAACTCGTCGGCGACAAATGGGACGAGTTTACCCGACGCATCAAGACAGGCGAAAACGCCAGCGATGTCCTTGACAGCCTCGGATTAAAACGATACTGTTGCAGACGCATGTTGCTCTCTAACGTGGAAATCATCGACGAAGTTCTGCGCTTCTACGAAGAATCTGAAAAACGCAAAGAAGCCCGCAACTTCTACTAAACTTTCTTTTCCTTAGTTTTGTTGTTTTATGGTAGTGCTAACTGTTATTAGCTGATTCTCTAAATAACTTTGAAGTGTTATGACCCACGATTGGTGTGCGTCCCTCAAAATTAATCCTGCTTCAGTGTTGTTGGGGTCTGGTAACCCTGCGGTTGAATATTTTACTCGCCGCGACCTAATAGGCGAAACGGTTGAAGCCCCCAATATTGTTTGGCAGTTGCCTGAAGTCCAAAAATTCTTCCACAAACAGCAACCAGACGGCTCATGGAAACATAGCGCCAACCAAACCGTAACCTACCCCCCTTATCATGGTGCTTTGGTTGAGACTTGGAAGGCTTTTCGCATATTGGTAGAACGCTACGAAGTGACTACGGCGCATGAGGGGGCGCGGCGGGCTGCTGAATTTTTGTTTTCCTGCCAAACTTGTGAGGGCGACATTCGGGGTATGATTGCAAACCAGTACGCCACATACTACACAGGCGCAATGCTGGCTGTTCTCATAAAAGCTGGCTATCAAGATGACCCTCGCGTCGAAAAAGGGTTGGATTGGTTGCTCTCGATGCGGCAGGACGATGGCGGCTGGACAATACCTGTTCTTACACATTATTTTGACAAGCAAACCTTCTATGACCTGACAAGCAAACCCGCAAACCCCGTTGAACCAGACAGGACAAAGCCGTTTTCTCATAATTGGACGGATATGGTTTTGCGCGCCTTTGCCGCCCACCCAAAACTGCGCTATTCTAAAGAGGCAAGAAAAGCCGCTGACCTGCTCAAATCAACCTTTTTACAACCTGACTATTACGCCTCTTACCAAGATGCCGGCTACTGGGTACGCTTCCTGTTTTGGTGGCCCAACCTCATAACCGCACTGGATTCGCTTTCTTTGATGGGGTACTCAAAGGATGACCCTGACATCAAAAAAGCCTTGACGTGGCTAGTGGAACACCAGTTGCCCAACGGCTTATGGAAACTGACCTACGCTAAGGACTCAAAAGAAACCGCTAAGGCTTTAGGCGAACAATTGTGGTTGACTTTGGCGGTGGCTAGAATATTCAAACGGTTCTATCAAAATCCGCCTGATTTCTCTAAGTAGTCCGTTCAGTTATTGCAGGAATAAAAAGGCGCTTTTGCCTTCAGAGACCTTGGGGGGGTACCCTTTCCCTTATTTGTCAGTAGTTCCTTTTTTGTTTTTGTCTCTTTGTGTGGGTTTGGCGGTTTACGGTACGCCACAAGATTGCAACGGGGGAAAGCTGCTTTTGGTGGTTACAACGATTTTCAGCGTCTGTTTGGGTGTGGCATAACTGAATTTCTCCACACGCTCAACATAGAAGTATGTTGAAGCCGTCGCCATGTGCGCGTGGCGACATGTAGAAACTGGTTTTCTTCCCACAACAACCAAACCCACCAACAAACAATACTTTTTGATCTACTGTTAAAGCGCCCTCACAAAAATCTGCTGCTTAGTCAAGAAAGCTTGACGAAAACCGTTTTATGCCTAAAACCCCCTCTTCAAAACGAGACACTCTATGAACAAACTGCCCATTGCTGCAACAGCCCTCTTCCTCCTAATTCTGTTACCCTCGACTGTAGCTTCCGCGGCACAGCTTGCTTATCCAAGCGCCTCATGGAACTATGCAC
Source organism: Candidatus Bathyarchaeota archaeon (assembly GCA_026014745.1). NCBI lineage: Archaea > Thermoproteati > Candidatus Bathyarchaeota > Candidatus Bathyarchaeota archaeon. The sequence continues at coordinate 499,834 of JAOZHS010000001.1, forward strand.
CCCTCACCCCAAGAGTCGGCGACCCCGTTACCTTCGATGCATCCGACTCACTCGCATATTGGGCGATAGTGGATTTTGACTGGGACTTCGCGGATGGCACCACCGACAGCGGCGCCGTCGTCACGCATGTTTTTACTCAACCCGGAGAATACTGGGTAGGTATAACGGTAACCGATAACCGCGGCTACAGCGGCACCAGCCAAATGTTAGTAACCGTGGCTGATCAAACCCCCGTAACAGTTTATCTTTCGTTGAGCAGTGAACGAGTTTACATCGGGGAAGACGTTACCTTAAGCGGAAACCTAACTTACAACGGTGACGGTGTGCCCCGCGAAACCATTATTTTTTCAACTAAGACTTATGCTGACTCTGCGGGGTGGGTTGACATAGGAACCACCCAAACTGACGCGTCAGGCGTGTACAAGTTTAACTGGCATACTCAGGAGCCGAAGGGTTATCGGGTCCGCGCCATGTGGGCAGGCAACTCCACTTACACTCAAAGCAGCATCAGTCGTGTCCTCTATGTCATATCCTATGGTGACCTCATAACCGGCTTCCAATCCAACTCTACCATCACTGGATTAAACTTCAACATGACCACCCGCCAATTAAAATTCAATGCAGCAGGCCCCGGCGGCACAAGTGGCTACGTCAACATAACCCTCCAAAAAAGCTCCTTGGTTAATCCCGAAAACCTCACTGTACTCCTCGACAACCAACCCCTACAGTACAGTTTAGAATCCGCCGGTCAAACTTGGAACCTGCATTTCGTCTATACCCATAGCACCCATGATGTGCTCGTCGACTTCACAGGCGCATCCTCACAACAAATTAGTCCACATTCATCTGACCAAGAGGCACCTCAAATATCTGGGTCTTTGTCTATTGTAACTTTGGTCATTATCTCTGGAGTGTTGGTGGCGGGTTTGATTTTAGGATTATTGATTTACCTAAAGAAGAATCATTGAGTGCTGACCGTGGTTTGTCAAGAAATCCTGACTAAACCCGAAGTTTTTACACCATAAATCAGGACAAAAAATTATTTAATTCACCCGCCAAACCCAGTCTTGTGAAAATTAGATGAAAAAAGTCCCACTACTCTTCCCGTTGTTCCTTGCATGTTTGTTGCTTTTCAGCATTAGCTTAGACGCGCAGTGTTTGTCTTTTGCGCAAACGAACGTTCCAACATCCCCCTCAATAAAATCTACTCCGATAACTGTTAATGTCACTATAAACAATGACGGCACCGTAGAACCCTCCACTGCACCTATCGCAAAAACCGGGAACTATTACTATCTGTTATCCCCAATTGTCGGCGCCATCTCTGTATACAAGAGCAATATCGTGTTTGACGGTTCTCAATACGAATTAACCTTTAGTGGTTATCCTAAATTTGGTTTCCAAATGGTTGATGTATTTAATGTGACAGTCAAGAACTTGACGATATCTGGCAACTTCTTGGGCCCTAACCACGGCATTATGTTACTTAATGCATCCAATTGCATGGTTGTTAATAATACCGTAAGAAACATTGGCAGTATCTATGGATTGAACGGTGTAGCTTTTGAGGGGTTATATGTTAGCGGCGGTGGCTCAAACGATATATCTGGCAACGTTTTTGAGAACAACACTTGCGCCATGGTGTTTCGTCAAACCACGCTGAACCGTATCTATCTAAACACTATTAATGACGAATATACTCCATGGAGCGTTTATAGTACCGCCGTTTTTTTCAATGAAGCCTCAAACAACACCATTTACCACAACAACATAAAAAACCACATAGGCGAGTTTATCTCTCATGCTGCCACCACACATTCCATCAACATCTGGGACCTCGGGTTTCCTTCAGGCGGTAACTACTGGGGCGATTATTATACCCGCTACCCCGATGCTGCCGAAATCGACGAATGGGGCATAGCCAACATTCCTTACCTTATAGACTCCGCCAATATTGACCACTATCCCCTAACCGAGCCCTACACTTCCGCCACTTATTTATTACAGACAACCCCCCCGAATTTGTCTCTTGAATCTCCAAGAGACCAAGCCTACAACACCTCAACCGTCGAATTGACGTTTTCTGTTGATAAAGCTACTAACTGGACTGGCTACAGCTTAGACAACCAGCCTATAGTCACCATTTTTGGAAACACTACCCTAGCTAATGTAACCAACGGCATCCACGCTTTCATCCTCTACGCAAATGATAGCTACGGCAACTTGGGTACTTCATCAGTTAACTTCACAGTTGCATTGGCCGACGCTGAAAAAGAGCAACCTTCAGTTTGGTCCTTGGTCGCTGTTGGTGTAGTGGTTGGGGTAGCCGTTGTTTTGGGTTTGATTGTTTACGCTAAGAAACGTCGCCAATAATACCCTTGCCCATTGGGGGGGGGGTTAAGCGTTTATTGCTTAACTTCTTTTATGAGTTTAAACGAGTTCAGAATGTCCTGTAAGCCGCCGAAGAGTGCCGGCGAAGACTCATCAACCGGTATGTAGCTGGCGCTGAGGTAGTAGGCGCGTCCTGCGTAGAGGAAAATCTGGAGCACATTATAAATAGTTACTTTGTTGTTTAGGGGGCTCATAGCCATGCCAATAAAGGCTGCGCTGTTGGCGTTGGGTGAAATTTTAACGCTGTTTGCGTCTACGGTGAAGCCTTGTTGTTGCATCAGGATTTGGTTGACGCCGACGAGGTCTTGTATGCTGGTGAAGGAACCCACGTCTTCCACGGTGACAACTAACATGGGTCGGTACAGTTTTACCATGTTTTTAGACATGATTAGTATCGGTACGTCTCGGACGGGTAGCGCGTACGAGGTGCCCAGTGACGCTATGAATTGGGCTGTTGGTTTCCAGAAGCGCCAGTTGTCGTCAGGTATGGCTATTTGGAATTTGTAGTCGCCTGAATAGAAATTGTTGCCGACAATGCCGTTTTTAGCGTCCGGAGTAGATAACTCTGCGGGCGGTTTGAGGCGTTTCCAAATGTCTTTTCCTACATCGATAATTTCAGGGGTATACTTGAGGCTTTCAAGAATTGCGGATACAGCAACTGCGGCCAAAATCATTAACCACCATTTTTTGCTAACTTGATTCTTGTTTCTGTAGTCTCTACATTAATAAGACTTGCCTAGCTCACACAGATAACCACTAACTTGCTATTCTTTATGGGATGTCTTCTTCGTCAACGTTGAGGAAGACTTTGATGGATGCCATGATCTTCTCAAGCCCCTTCTCAGTCAAAGGCGGATCATAAGGAATACGCAAAACATCCCAGCCCTGCAGCTCCAAGAGATCATCGATTTCTGAATCTTTAGCGATTTGTTTGTCCTTGTTGTGGACAGGGTTGCCGTCGAGGTAGACGATTTTGCGTTTTTCTATCCAGCAGAAGTCAGGTATGGTAGATTTTAGGATAATGGGCTTCTGTGTGACCATGCCACCGGTTAATCCTGCCATGCTGAGAGATTGAAAAACGGCGAGTTCAGCTTGGCTGACTTTGGGGTGCATGTTTGCTTTGTAACTCAAGTTAGCTCACAGATGGAAGCAATGCAACTAGGGGGTTAATAAATTGTATACAAAAAATCGGCTAAAGATGCCGTGTAACTAAAAATAGGCTTGACGGATCGCCTCTGATGGCCCAAGGCGCTAATCAAAAATAGTTCCCTAATCCTTCTTTAGGGGTTGGCGACTTCGCGTCCTGACCACCTGCTGACCCGTCAAGCTTGGGTGTACCTCTTGGATGGCTATTTCTCGCAAAAGAACATCTGTAAAACTTGCTATAAATGCAATTGTGGTTGTGCAGTGATAACAACAAACCTGCTTGCTTAATAAATAAAATGAAAAAATTGCTGTTCAACAATTATGAGTGGTTTAGGCTTGGTCCTTTTTGGGTTTAAACTCCATTGCGGGATACTCTTTAAGTCTATCCGCCATCAAACCAAGTTGTTTTTCAACCAAAAAGTTCACCGTGCCCTCCTCATATGAGCCGTCCGCGTTACGTTGACCCGCCTTAGCTCCAGTGAGCACTTCAATACCTTCATCGATGGTTTTAACCGAGCAGATGCTAAACTTGCCCTCCCTCACCGCGTCAAGAACCTCTTCTTTTAGCATCAAGTTCTGCACGTTGCTCTCAGGAATCATCACGCCCTGCTCACCCGTCAAGCCTTTAACCTTGCAGACTTCAAAGAACCCCTCGATTTTTTCGTTAACGCCCCCAATCGCCTGCACTTCGCCTTTCTGATTCACCGAACCCGTGACCGCTATGTTTTGCTTAATCGGTAAACCACTAAGGGCGGAGAGGATGGCGTAGAGTTCGGTGCTGGATGCGCTGTCACCTTCCACGCCTTCGTAGTTCTGCTCAAAAACCAACCTTGCAGAGAGGCTAAGCGGTTTGTCACGGGCGTATTTGTCGTTTAAGTAGCCACTGAGGATAAGCACGCCTTTGGTGTGGATGGGACCGCCCATTTTTGCTTCCCGCTCAATGTCAATGATTCCTTCGCGTCCAAGCCCAATGCTAACAGTGACGCGGCTGGGTGTCCCGAAGGCGAAGTCGCCTAAGCCCATAACCGATAAGCCGTTGACTTGCCCCACGGTTTGGTCTTTAGTGTCGATAAGGAAGAAGCCGCGGCTTATCATCTCTTGCACTTTTTCTTGGATTAGTTTGGAGCGATAAATCTTTTCTTCGATGGCTTTTTTGACGTGTTCAGCGGTTATGTATTGGTTGTTTTCTTGGTCTGAGTAATAGTTGGATTCGCGGACGATGTCGGCGATGTTACTGAATTTTGTTGAGAGTTTCTGTTGGTCTTCTACGATGCGGCTGCTGTATTCAACGATTTTTGCTAAGCCGCCACTGTTGAGATGTTTTAGTCCCTCGCGTTCACATAGGCCACAGACAAACTGGGCGTATTGGAGCATTTTTTCGTCGGTTCGGGGCATGGTGGTGTCAAATTCTGCTTTGATTTTGAAGAGTTCTTGGAAGTCGGGGTCCATGGTGAAGAGGAGTTGGTAGATGTTGGGGTCGCCGATGAGGATGACTTTGGCGGTTAAAGGTATGGGTTGGGGTTTGAGGGTTTTGACGCTTAAAAACCCGTAGCGTTCTTCGGGTTCTTCGATGGAGAGTCTGCTTTCTTTGATGTCACGTTTCAAACCGTCATAAGAGAGGGGGTTACGGAGAAGGTCCTCAACGGGTACAATGAGGTAGCCGCCGTTAGCTTTGTGGATGGAGCCCGCCCTAATCATGGTGAAGTCTGTGGTGAGGGCGCCGAATTGAGCTTCCTTTTCGGTTCTGCCCAAAAGGTTATGATATGTGGGGTTAGTTTCTACGACTACAGGTGCCCCCGTAGTCTCGGAATTGTCAATGACGACATTAACCGCATATTTCTTGAAGGGCTCCTCTTTTGCCCAAGGCAACGGAAACGGTAACTGCTGCTCCTGTTGCCCCCGCCGACTAAACTGCGAAAGATTGTCCAGAATATCTTTCTCTACTTCTTTCAAGTAGGCGTTTACATCGGGGGCTAATTGATACTTATCGATGAGGCTTTGGACTTGATGACCTATGGCGTAGAGTGCGACTTCTTTGTTGAGTTTCTTTACCGTGTCATGGATTTGGCGTTCCATATCAAGGAGAGTACGCATTGCATTGGTGAATTCTTTTTCAAGTTTTTCCCGTTTCTCGGTGAGGCTGTCTTTGGTTTTTTGGGGCAACGCAAGCATCTCTTCTTCACTTAGCGGTTTGCCGTCCAATATTGGAACAAGCATCAACCCCCCTGGAGTGGTCTGTATCACGAAGCCTTCGCTGCGTGCCTTTGCATTTAACTCATCCACAAGACGTTTCCGTTGATTTTCCAGTCCCTGCAGGGTGGTTTCTCGTTTGGCTTCGTAATCTTCGCTTTCAAAAGCTTTAGGCAAGGCGGTGCGGATGTTTTCGATAAAGTTTTTCATGTCATCGCGGAATTCTTTTCCTTTGCCTGCTGCCAGTTGGATAGCTTTGGGTTCGTAGCTGTTTGTGAAATTGTTGACGTAGCACCAGTCTGGAGGTATAGGCTGCGTTTTGGCTTGGGCTTCCACGAACTGCTTAACTGCGGTTTTTCGTCCTGTCCCAGGATAACCCGCCACGTACATGTTGAAGCCATGGTTTTTTATGCCTAACCCAAACTTTAAGGCGCGAACGGCTCTTTCCTGACCAATAATTTCAGTTGACGGAATCAAGCTTTGGGTTGAATCACAATGTATAAAGTCAACGTCACAGGAATTTCGCAGTTTTTCAACTGGCAGTTTTTCAATCAAAAATTTATCCTCCGTGAAATAGATTACACAAATACACACATTTATCTTTTAACCTATACGTGCAAACAGCAAAAACACAAGAAAATAAAAATCGGGACCGACACTGTCAGGTTAGTTTGAGAAATCTTTGGAGGATTTCGAGGTTTCGCACTTCGGGATGAAACATTACCCCGTAGATTGGTTTTTCTTTGTGTTTGAGGGATTCCACGCAATTTTGGGAGCGGGCTAAAACTTCAAAGGCGCTGGGGGCTTCGACGGAGAAGTTGTGGAGTGCATATGCGTTAAAGGTGCCTTCAAAGAGCGGGTTCTCTTTTGTGGTGGTGATTTCGGTCATGCCGACCTGTAAACATCGACTTAGGGTTTCGCCATAAACCAAGCAGATGGTTTGGATGCCCGCGCATATGCCCAGCACTGGTTGAGTGCACTTCTTTATCCAACTGAATTTTTCGGGTTGCCGCAATGTTTCGTTGTCTTTTAAGGTGGTGCCGCAAAGGATGATTTTGCTATACCCGTTCAATCGTGTGGGGTCAACTTCGGTGAAGTGCTTGACCTCGCAAGCCTCAAAGTTTTCTGCAACTGAGGTAACTGGTGAGACAAACTCGTTATAAGACAACGAGTCTGGTTTCGAGTTCATGTCGACAACCAGAATCATTTGGGCATCAGCCTCGCCTGCTTAATTTGAAAAACGCCGCAGTCGCCTCTCCAATCAATTGCTGAGTCTGTGATTTCGATTTTTTGCTTAAACAAGGGGGCATCAAGCACTGTGGTTTCAATTTCGCCGCCCTCCCCCGACGGGCTAATCCCGTATTTGCCCTGAAGGTCCACAAGCCGCTCAATCACTGCGTTGTCGATGCGTTTGCCCAGCCACGCTGCATCTAGCGGATAAGCAAAAACCCCCGAAATAACCACTACAAATCCGCCCTGTACAAGCGTTTGTAGAAGCTTTTTTTGGTTATGTTTCCATAGCGGGTTGAAGCTCCAGAGGTCAAGTCGGTTGCAGATGCGCTGTACGCGGGAAGCCTGATAGACGGATTCTACTGCTCCCGTGACGACGCCTTCTATGCCGAAGCGGTCTTTAGCCTCAAGGATTGCGTTTTCTAAGTCGACGAGTTCCTCTTCCTTTTGCCCCGCGGTTTCCACCCGAACCAACGGCAGCCCCAACGCATCCGCCTGCAAAGCGGTCCTGTCGATGTTGGGGGTGTGGAACATGTAGCTTTCACGGTTTTTGGAAGCCATAGTGATGAGGCAGGCTACCTGCTCTTTTTCGTTTGCCAAATGCAGGGCAAGTGTAGAATCCTTGCCGCCTGAAAACAACACACCAAGCTTCATGGCTACGACTACAGGGAAACCTGCTTATATTACCACTGCCGCAGATTGAAAAAACCCTAAGAGGGGTAGGGTGCTATTTGTGCAAAAACAAGCCAAAGCATGTTAAAAATGAAGGGAAAGAAAAATAGTTCCCTTTTAGAATTTGACGTTGCAGACGTTGGGGACTGCCTTTAGGTTCGCCGCAATTTCTGGCGTTACGGCTTGATGCAGCACATAGACGGATATGGCGTAGCCGCTGTTGATTTGGCGGCTGTAGTTGGCGCGGATGTTGATGTTGCTGTCGGCAAGCACCTTATCGATGTTGGCGAATACTCCAGGCACGTCTTTATGGTGAACGAAAAGCGTAAAGATTTCTTTTTCTTCAACTTCGATGGATTCGCCTGCGTTGACTGCGTTGGTGAAGTCGCCGCCTAAGAGATAGCTGCTTAGAACGCGTGCCATTTCGGTTGCGGTTTCTTGTTGTGCTTCTACGGTGGATGCGCCGAGGTGGCTGCTTAGGATGACGTTGTCGAGTTCTTTGAGTTTATCTACGAAGGGGTCGTTTTCGGCTTTGGGTTCTTCTTTGTAGACGTCGGTGGCGTAACCGGCGATTTTGCCTTCTTTGAGGGCATTGTATAGTGCTTGTTGGTCGATGTTGTTGCCTCTGCTGGTGTTGATGATGTAAGCGGTGGGTTTCATGATGGCGAGTTCTTTGGCGCCGATGATTATGTCTTTGCCGCCCGTGTGAACGCTGATGTAATCCGCAGCTTTAAGCACGTCTTCTTTTGAGGCGAGGAATTTGATGCCGCTTTCTGGGCAGGGTTTAATGTCAAAGCCCACGACTTCCATGTTAAAGCCAAGTTTTGCGATTTGGGCTACTTTTTGGCCGATTCTACCGCAGCCGATTAAGCCTAACATTTTTCCGTTGAGTTCTCTGCCTTCAAGTTTCTTTTTTATCCAAACTCCATTTTTGAGTGAGTGGTGGGCTTGGGGGGTGTTTCGGGAGATGGCAAGCATTAAGCATATTGCTAACTCTGCAACGGCGTTCGTGCTGCCAAACGGAGCGATTTTTACGACGACGCCATATTCAGAGGCGGCGGCAACATCAATGTTGTCAAATCCAACGCCTGCGCGTCCGATGATTTTGAGTTTTCCTTTGGCGCCTGCCTCGATGACTTCGCGGGTGACTTTGGTGGCGCTGCGAACTACTAGCGCGTCAAAGTTTCCGATTTCCGCGATGAGGCTGGATAAATCACGTTTTTTAGTGTCAGTTTCTATGCCTGCTTCTTGGAAGAGGTTTAACCCTTCTTTTTCTAAACCATCGTTTAAGAGGACTTTCATTGGAAACTTCTCTCCAACGAGAAACAGTCTAATTGTATATAATAAAGTTCTCTAGCCAAACAGGGGCTGTCTATGCTATGCTTTGGGTTTTTTGGTGGGTTTAGCGGTTCGGACGCGGGTGGCGGCGATTTCGTAGTTGTTTTGGATGTGGCAGTAGGGGCATTTGAGTTTACGGTGGTTGCGATTCATGATGGAGGTTATGGTTGCGCCGGGGATCCAGTGGAAGTTAAACGTTTTTTTGCAGTTGGGGCAGGTGAGCCGCGAGGTGTAGTGGGGTCCCCATCTGGGTAGCACAAAAAATAGTATAATGAAGCCTATGGCAACGACGATGGCGAGCACCTGAACGAGGTCTAAGAGCATAGTTTTCCTGTTCTGATTGCGCGGTTTGTTTTATTAAGGTTTAGCTCAATTTCCGATTTTTGATAGTAACTCCCTGTTGAGGAGGTATTATGTAAGGGTCAATTTACCGACTGTCTGCTCACCTATCCTGCCTTTTTAAAAGTAAAGCAACTAACCGAAAACCCGCAGAGCCTTGTTGTCTTAGTGGCTTATCTGTGGGTATGCCTCCAAAGCAACACTATAGCGGCAACCGCTACAACAACCACTGCAGCAATTATTGCAAGTCCAGTTTGCATGCTCAAAAGTGGCGTGGGGTCATTTTGGGGGCTGCTTGTGGGCGCTTCAGTTGGGGTGGGAGTTGCTGCTGGAAGCGTGGGGTCTCGATTTAATTTGGTGAGGTTAACACAGGGTGTGCCATTCACCTTTTCTGTTCCTACAAGAGCGTAGCCGCCATCTGTAGTTTGAATTATGTTTCCGCCAATATCAGTTTGCCACTGCTCCGCGCCATTAGCATCTACCTTAACAAGCCCATTTGCCTGAACAAAAACAAACCCATCATCCGCTGTCTTGATCATTGAATCAATCACTCCCTTCTCATAGTATTGAACCCACTGTTTTACGCCCTCAGCATCTGTTTTTACCAGTGCCCGATATTTGGCGCCGCCCTCAAACCGTAGCCACATAAACCCCGCCAAAGCAAACCCCCCATCACTGGTCTGAACACCGCTACTCAATCCATTCATGTCCTGTTCAACGTAGATTTTGCTCCAGTTCAGAGCCCCCTCTGAATCCAGCTTGGTAAGGTTAAAGTCGTAGTTTTTTGCGATTACGTAGCTGCCATCAGATGTTTGTATAATGGATTTGGGTGGGTCGCTTAATGTTTGATTCCACTCCACGTTACCTGTCTGGTTAGTTTTAAGGAGCCATGTTCGGGTCAGTTCATAGGGCTCGGTTTGTAGGGTTTGGATTCCTACAAGAACATAGCCGCCTTCTTGGGTTTGCATTACACTATGACCAACGCATTCTCCGAGGTCAGAGTAGCTTTTATTCCATTGTTGGTTGCCTGCCGCGTCAAGTTTAACCAAATAGAACGTTTTGTAGTTTGCAACCACCATCGCGTAGCCGTCGTCAGATGTTTGAATGACGTTTTTATTATAACCCGATATTATCAAGGCGTAGTGTTGTTTCCACTGTATTTTTCCAGCTGAGTCAGTTTTTAGCAGAGAAAAATAGCCATCTGAAATGTAGGAGTCGCCACATAATAGCAGGTATCCGCCGTCGTTTGTTTGGAGAATCCAACGCCCATAACCTCGAAAATCTGGGTAGGTTTGGCTCCAAGCAATCGAGGGTGCCTCAACAGAACCATATGCTAGGTTAACGGCTGACAAAACAACAATAACGCTACAGAACAGCGCCAAAAAAGCCGACGCCTTATCATTCATCATTATCAACTGCCCTACGGGAGGTAATACGACGAAAAAATGTTATAAAATTTACGAAACTAGGGCAAAACCAAAAGAAAAGGCAGATTATGCCTTTTTGGCGTAGTTGAGGGCTTCTTCGACGCTTTGGAAGCCGTATTTTACTTGGCTGAATTCTTTTTTGAGCGCCAAAACATCCACCTTCACCTGTGCGGGGGTGCGTTTGCCTTTGATGACATCAATCATTAGGTCGCAGAGGTGTTTGATGTCGCCCTCGCCCATGCCATGCCGCGTGACATCTTGGAAGCCTACACGCAAGCCCGAGGGGTTCTCTTTGGTGCTCTGGTCATCGTAGGGGAGGAGGTTTTTGTTTATGATGATGTTGGCGTCTTCGAGGTCTTGGGCGATTTTGTTGCCGCCGCCAAAGCCTCGGACGTCAAGTGCGATTTGGTGGCTGCGGGTGAAGCCTTTATGTTCGGCTACGACTTTAACGCCGTTCTCATAGAGATACTGACCGGCGATCTGCGCATTTTTGACAATTTGCGCGGCAAGTTGTTGACCGAAAACCTTCATTTCCAAGCAAGCGATACCTAACGCGGGTAATCTGCCAAGGTGCGTGCTGGAGGCACTCAGCGGGAATACGGCGTATTGGATTTTTCGAACCGCCTTCTCTTTTGCGGGGGTGTTGGGGTTGCCCATGATGACGCCGCCCTGCGGACCTGGAAAAGTCTTGTGAGTGGAAGCGGTGATGAAGTCTGCACCTTCCCGTAGCGGGTCTTGGAATTGGCCGCCTGCAATCAAACCCAACACGTGTGCAGCATCGTAGGCGACATATGCGCCGACTTCGTCACAGACTGCCTTGAGTTCTTTTACTGGGTGCGGAAAGAGGAAGAGACTACCGCCGAAGGTGACAATGCCGGGTTTGGCGGCGCGGATGACATAGGCGGATTTGTCGGGATCAATGTTGAATTCGTTAATGTCATAAACATGGTTGATGTTGTCAATGCCTAGAATGCTTCCGGCTAAGCCCGTGTAGTCATGGCTTATGTGCGCCCCACAGCTTAGAGGTGTGACAACCATTTTGTTGTTTTTAGATGCCAACGATAAGCCTTTGAAGGTGGCAGTGTTGGCGTGGGTGCCTGAAATTAAGCGGACATCTGCCCAACTGGCGCAAAAGAGGCTCTTGACCGCGTCAGTTGCGAGGTCCTCTATTTGGCTCATGTATTTTTGGCCCTGATAATACCGCTTTTTAACGTGTCCTTCGGCGTCGTTGTCGCCTTCAGCGTACCGCGTGGCAAGGTCATGGGACATGTCAAGCATTTGGCAAACCGCGGGGCTTTTGATGCCTTCGCTTGCAATCATGTTTATGCATTCTTTGTCGCGGTAGATTTCATGTTTTTTGGATGCGTCGATTAAGTCGGTGATTATTTGGGGCAAGTCATTCATTTTTGGTTCTCCACTGGGTTATCAACGACATTGGGCTTTGATGTATTTAGCCGTTACTGGATGGACAGGTCGGTTCAAGGGTTTGGAGTATTAAATTTGAATCGATTCCCGCTGTTTGGGTTTAGCCGTTTAGAAGGAGTGCTTTTTGTTAAGCTGTCAACTTTGCGCGGTATTTTCCGCAGTATTGGTAGGGTCCGCAGGTGCAGGTTGTGCTTTGGGTGGAGTGTAGGGGGCAGGCGTTTTTTTGGGGGCATCCGCGTAGTCTTTGGAGTAGTTTGGATAGGTGTTTCATGAGTGTGTTTGGTGTTTTTTGGTTTTTAAGGGGTGTTTCGGTTTCGTAATATGTTCTGTTGTGTAGTTGCATAGTCAATATTTTTTAGGTGTGCCTAAACCTTTATATGGTTCCATGGTCATTTTTAGGTAAACCTAAAAACAAGGCTGGAAAGATGGAACAAAAATCAACCCAAGACTACCTAAAAACCGTCTACGGGCTATCCAAAAACGGAGACCTCGTCACCACAACCGCAATCTCCCAAAAACTAGACGTGGCACCAGCCAGCGTCACCGAAATGCTCAAAAAACTAGCCCAAGACGGCTACGTCAACTACTCCCCCTACCACGGAAGCACCCTAACAGACAAAGGACTAGAAGAAGCCCAAAAAGTCACCCGCAAACACCGCCTCCTCGAAAAATTCCTCACCGACGTCCTCCACATCGGCAAAGACAAAGTCCACAGCGAAGCCTGCCAAATGGAACACGCCCTCTCCGACGAAGCAGAAGAATCCCTCTGCCGCTTCCTCAAACACCCCGACACCTGCAGCGACGACCACAAAACCATACCTGCCTGCGATCTCCCTTTCACAAGCTGCGAAGAATGCATACGATTACACAACCAAGGGCTTGAAGAAGTCGGTCGACGCCACAAAAACCTCACAAGCATCCGCGACCTCAAAAGCGGCAAATACGGCAAAATAAGCTTCATCCGAGGCGAACACAAAGTGCTACAACGCCTTTTAGACATGGGGTTGACGCCTGGAACCCGCATACAAGTGGTAAAAGTGGCACCTATGGATGGCCCCGTGGAGGTTGCAGTTCGGGGTTCCAAGCTAGCGTTGGGGCAAGACATAGCCTGCAACGTGTTTGTCGAGGAAGAAAAACCAGCCAGCTAGGAGAATACGCTTATGTCCTGTGATGTAGAACAAAATGGCAACGGTGAAGTATGCAACAATAAGCAAAGCAACGGCAAAAAATTGACGTTTGCTTTGGCAGGGAACGCTAACGTCGGCAAAAGCGTCATATTCAACCAGCTCACTGGCTCCAACCAAATCATCGGTAACTGGCCTGGCAAAACCGTGGACCGCGCCGAAGGCACCCTGAGCTTTGAAGGCTACGAAATCAAAATCATTGACTTACCCGGCATATACTCCTTCTCCACATTCTCCATGGAGGAACTGGTATCACGCGACTACATCGCCTTAGAAAAACCCGACGCCGTAATCAACGTGGTTGATGCTTCGGTTTTGGAACGCAACCTCTTCTTCACCCTGCAACTGTTAGAGATGAATGCGCCGCTGGTGTTGTGTCTCAACCAAATTGACGTAGCAAAAAGCAAAGGCATAATCATCGACAAAGAAAAACTCGAACACGCCCTAGGCATCCCCGTAGTTTTTGCAACGGCTACCCGTGGAGAAGGCATCTACGAAGTAGTCCGTGAAGCCGTAAAAGTCGCCGTCCACAAACCCAAACCAAAACAACTCAAATACCGAAAAGACCTCGAAGACCACATAGAAAAACTTCAAAAACTAATCGAAAAAGAAAACCTCGACTTGCAGTATCCTGCACGTTGGCTAGCGATTAAGCTGCTTGAGGGCGACACTGAAATCAAAAAAATCGTCGCCGCCAAATCCCCCGCAGTCGTAGATTCAGCTAAAGTGATTGCACAGGAGCTTCAAAGTACCTGCCAGGAACCCTGCTTCTCCGTGATTGCATCCGAGCGGTATGCGTTGGCAAGCTCCATTGCGGCTTCGTCGTTGCAGCAAAGCGAAATCTGGAACACCTTCTCTGATAAGCTGGAATGGTTCACTACTCACAAAATCTTTGGCTACGTCACCGCTGTAGGAGTCATCGGTGGTTTGCTGCTTTGGACATTCTTTGTGGGTAACTGGCTATCAACGTTGATTGCTTCAGCGTTAAGCATCATAACCCCCACTGACCCCGCACTGTCGATGTCGCAGCCCATTCTTAGTATAATAGTTAATGGGCTCTGGGGTGGCATCGCTGCGGGTTTAACGCTGATCATTCCCTTCGTAATCCCCTTCTATCTGCTGCTAGCCTTCATAGAGGATTCGGGGCTTCTAACCCGCGTCGCGTTTATGATGGATAGTGCGATGCACAAAATCGGGTTACACGGCAAAGCCCTCATCCCCATAATCTTAGGCTACGGCTGCAACGTACCCGCTATTCATAGCTGCAAAATCATGGAAACCCGACGTGAACGGCTGCTGGCTGCGTTTGCCATCACCTTTGCCCCCTGCTCAGCACGAACCATCATCCTCTTCGGCATGGTTGGCCTCTTCGTTGGCATCCAATGGGCGCTGCTGCTCTACGTCGTCGACATAGCCATCATATTCCTTTTGGGTAGAATCGCCATGAAAGCCGTGCCCGGTAAATCCACAGGCTTAATCATGGAGATGAGCAGCTTCAAACGGCCCTCCCTAAAAGTCGTTGCGAAGCAGACTTGGGCGCGAACCAAATCCCTAATCTTAGTCGTGTTCCCCATCTACATCGTCGGCAGCGCGCTCATCCAAGCCCTCTACGTAACCAACATATTGACGCCAATCAGTGACGCAATGATACCGCTCACGGTGTGGTGGCTAGGTTTACCCGCCATGGCAGGTGTACTGCTCATCTTGGGCACTGTCCGCAAGGAACTCATACTGGTGGGCGCTGTGGCAATCTTGGGCACTACGAATTTGCTTGTGGGCTTTTCGCCTGTGCAGTTGGTGGTGATGGCGCTTGTGGCGATGCTCTACATCCCCTGCGTCTCGACAGTGGCGATTTTGGGCAAAGAATTCGGGTGGAAAGCCACAGCAGTAATAACCGCAGCCAACATAGGCGCCGCGCTCTTAGTAGGCGGCTTAGCCTATCGGCTGCTCTCACTATTTTTCTAGTTTCTTTTTTTTTAAAAAAAATGGGTATCGAGAAAGCTTTTGATAACGAAGCTAAAAGTTTGAGTACTTCTAAATCACCTTAAGAAAGACTTAAACAGCATCTCCACTAGTAATTATTCGGTTTTTGAGGCGACAAATATGGGGAAGTTGCCCGTTTTGATAGTTGTTACATTATTAATTGCAATAATAATTGCCTTTGTAGCGATTATTTTTTTGCGGGTTTATCGTTTTCCCTTCGTTTATTATACTGTGTTTGGAGCAACTAATTCCTTAACTCACTGGTTTGCTTGGATTGGAACGATATACCTCATCGTTGCTTCACCCATACAACCCATTATCAAACGCAAAGCACCAACCCATTACACAACAATGCTAAAAATTCACATGATAGGCAATCTGATTGCGGTTATTTTGGTGTCAATTCATTTTTCTCAGCAAGTAACCCGACCCGCCACAGCGTATCCCGAGTTAGGAACGGGAATATTACTGTATGCAACGATGATACTTTTGGTCTCTACTGGGCTGCTTAGATACCTCGGAGTGCCAAAACAATATTTTAAGCAAGAGATATTTCTTCATGCAGCGTTTGCCTTGATGTTTTATGCTGTGATAATTGTCCATATCCTGCATGGAATCTCTATCATTTAGGCTATTGGGTTTTTATTTTCGCAATTGCAACGGTGCCTGAGAGGACGCTGGTGTTGAGGAACTCGATTTCTTTGCCTGAATCCAGCTGTATTATTGTGTGGTATGCGGTGACTTCTTTGACGATTCCTTCTTCATTGCGGTAGGAAGTGATGACGCGGTCGCCTACGGTGTAGTGGAGTCGGGTTTCTTGTTGCGGTTCGGGTTTGCGGACGGCAGTGACGATGACGCCGCCGTTGGCTATGGCGCTGTTGGGGATTGTGATTTGTCCCACGTCGGTGCGGATGCGCATAACCAGTGCAGACATGTCGGTGACTTTACCGGGCATATTGTTGACCATAACGTCGTCGCCGATTTTGAATTGGTATGTGGTGAAGACTAAGGCGCCAGAGAGTATGCCGCCGACGAAGGTGGATATGATTAAGCCGACCGTGACTGATATGATGCCTGCACTGGTTAAAAGCGTAGATATTGGGACGCCAAATATGCCTAAGACAACAAAGCTAAGGATCACTCCTGCTATGGCTAAGAGAAAGAATTGGATTATGGTTGCTGCTTGTATGCCAATGTGGGGCGTTAGAAGCGTTTTTGAGCGCGCTAAAAGGAAAATGGCGGCTATGCCAAACACGAAGACGATTATGAGGTCGCCTAACTGTTTGAGGAAGGTTGGCAGGTTTATGGGTCCTGTTGCAAAGAGACCAAACACCAAAACGGTGCAGACGGCTAAGATAACTATGAACATTAAAAATACGAAGAGCTTTTTTAGTGAACCTATGATAGCTGCCAAGTTAAGTCACTCTTGATTAGTGAGCGTAAGGAGATTTCTATAGTTTTCCTACATGATAGCAATTCAAGTAACAGTTATATCGTGTGCGGAGTGTGATTGGGTATGCCAGATTTAGCTCCCCATTGTCCTTGCCCAGAAAAAAAGTGTCCCCACCATAGCAACTGCCAAAAATGCGTAGAATACCACAAAGAAAGAAACGAACTACCCTACTGCGCAAGGTAGTGCCTATGAGTAAACCTTCAGATGCGGAAGCAAAGAAGCGTGCCCTGGTGCAGGCTTACTTTTGGAACATCGTGGGCTCCGTTGAGCACATTAACATCCCCAAACTTGAGGATGCTATAAAGAAAGAATTCCACACCACTGACCCACGGCAGATAAAAACACAGATTACGCTCATGCAAAATGAGGGCAGAATAAAGGTTCAGAATAACGTGAAGGTTTGGATTAAGCAACCGTCCGACATTTAGGTCTCTTTAGGGTTCATTTAAGTTGCTAAGGTATTTGGGTGTCTTAACAGTGTTTTGGGATTCTCGCATGGCAATATGTGTTGGTGACATTATTTCGACTCCTGCTAACTTGAATTCCGTGAGGATATTGTTGATTAGGTCGCTTTTTATTTGGATGAGTCGGTTGGATTCGTTGGTGTACGCGTTGATTTCGTAGGTTATGGCATAGTTACCAAGGTCCCGCAGTAGGACAAAGGGCATTTTGCCCGGCACAAGTAGGACGCCGGGGGTTTTTTGGGCGCTGTCAATGAGTAGTTTTTGGGCAAGGTCCTTGTCGACGTCGTAGCCTAAAGTGAATGGAACATAGATTAGAACTTCTTTGAGGGCGCTAAAGTTTCGGATTTCTTTACTCATAACCGTTAGGTTGGGGATACTTACGATTTCGTCTTTTATGGTTTTGACACGGGTGAAAAACACGCCGACTTCAACAATGTCTCCATATGTGTCGCCGATTTGGACGCGGTCACCCTCCTTAAATTCGCTTGTACCGCCCAGAATGGTGTACGCTAGAACGTTACCCAAAACGCTGGATGTAAACAAGCCTAAAACAAACGTTAAAGCAACAATCAAGCCAGTTCCGAGCAGGTTGGAAATCCAAGAGACAATTGATGAGTAAGCCCAAATCAAAATGAGCGCAATTATTACGATGAGGTAGACAAGGTAGGTTAGGTATTGGGTTATGGTTTTGTTGGTTTTTTGGCGGGTGCTTCCGTCGCGGACGATTTTTCCCAAAGCAGGAGAAACGCTCAGGATGGTTATGGGGATTATCAATTTCTTTGCGGCAGCCAAAAAGAACCAGACTATGAATGAGAAAACTATTTTCTGAAGGGTGCCGTAAATGAGAAGTTGGAGTTCTTCGTCGCCAAAAACGGACAAGCCTCCAAAACGGTAAATCGACTCCAGCAGAACAAGCATAACAATAATCACGCCAACTCGGATTGCTAACCAACCTAGATAGCTTCCGATTATGACGGCGCGATTAGCGTATTTTCTCTTCTGTTGTTTCTGCAATCGGATGATAGCCCTCAGCGATAATTCTTTTGGCGAAATTTAAGTCTTGCAGATTAATTGCCGATTAACGCCTAAAAAAGAGGTTATTTGTAGGTGAGGGTTGAGCATAATTCTTCAACAGTGCGGTTTAATGTGAGTTCGGCCATGCTGCGGCTGTAATCCATGATGCGACGGGAACTGTCAAAAATCAACCGCAACACCGAAACGATGTTGGGGTCAAGTTTTTTGCTAGACATCAGCAGAATAATCTCATTTTCAAGCGACACCAGATCCTCACGTTTAGAGATTAGTTTCTCCGCGTCTTTATAGTCGCGCTTGAAGAGGGCTTTGATGGAGTCATCGTAGAGTTGGTGCGCTTGGCCGCTAAAAGCCACGAGCTGATTGTATATTTCTTCATCGAGGGGGTCCTTGATGAAGAGGGTTTGGTCATCGATTAGCTTTTGCAGAGTGCCCAAGTTGTGGATAATGTTCATAGCGTTTTGGGCGATGCTTTCAATGTCGTTCACGGCTATACGATATAGCAGAAACTCTTTTGGTGTTCGGAAACCCAATTCGCGAAAGAGGTTACGTTCGATGCCGTGCTTGAGTTGCCGTACGATGTAGAGGCCTAGGCGGTTGACGTCATTGTGGGCATTTATTACGCTGTCAAAGAGTACGTCGCTGCGGTCTTTGAGGGCTGCGATGGCGTCTCGATTGGCTGCTAAGGCTACGATGGCCATGCGGCGAACGGCTTTTTCAATGGGGAACTCGCTGTGTTTTATTAGGATTTGGAGAGTGATTTCGTCTTGGGTCTCGTCGATAATTTCGGAGCCTAAAAATTTGTCGCGGGCGAGGTTTTTGATCTCGTTTTTGTATTTGGTGGTGTCGGGTGCGTTTTTGAATCGGACTCGGATGATGTCGGCGCCAATGGCGTATAGTGCGCGTATCATGCGTAGTGCGGATTGGGTGGGCTCTTTGGTGTCTACGTTTACGAGGTATTCTTTGGGTTTTGCGAGGTCGCTGTGGCCTTCTTTTTCGAGGAGTTTGCGGGGGACTAAGGTTAGTTTGGAGTCGGGTTGGAGGTTGAAGGCTATTTCGCTGCCCCTGTTTAATTCTAGGTCTTCGACCCATTCTTTTGGGAGGGATATTATGTAGGAGCCTCTGCCTGTGCATTGGACGCGTCTATATCCAAGGTCTTTTTCTGCCATATCAACGCACCTTTGATAAATGATTCATTTATGTAACATATTTCATTAAGTGCAATATAAATGATTAGCGACATGGTTATATAGAGTATGTGACATGTGGAGGGCAATTCCTATGGAACTAGGTGATAAAATGCCGTTAAACACATGTAGAATAATAATTAAAAAAACTAGCCAAACAACTACAAGCAAGGGCATTTTATGCACAAATGACGTGGAACTTCACGTACAAATGATCACATGCCCCCGCTAAAGACAAAAAAACGTCAAGAAGGCACACAAACATGAAAAAAATTATTGCCATTCAAGAAAACTGCATAGGCTGTGGACTCTGCGAAGTATACTGCACCGTGCAGCACTCCAAATCAAAGGACATAATCAAAGCCTACAACAGCGAACGCCCTAGACCCATCAGTCGCGTCCGCGTTGAACGCAACAAACCCGTATCATTCGCCATCCAATGCCGCCACTGCGACGACGCCCCCTGTGTCACCGCATGCCTAGCAGGCGCCATGACCAAAGACCCCAAAACAGGCGAAGTAATCCACAACAAAGACAAATGCATGGGTTGCTGGACCTGTGTCATGATTTGCCCCTATGGCGCCATAAAGATGGATAAAGAAGGGCACGTCATCGCCAAATGCGACCTTTGCCAGGGATTTGACAAACCCGCATGCGTCGCCAATTGTCCTAACGAGGCTCTCATCTTCAAAGAGGTGAAACCCTAGATGGCAAAATATGTCATTGTGGGCGCTTCAGCAGCAGGCGTAGGAGCAGTTGAAGCCATCCGCGAAATTGACTCAACTGGCGCAATCACAGTTATCACTGAAGAAGCCTGTGCCTACTACAGTCGACCTATGATAAGCGACTACGTAAGCGGCAAAGCTGACGTTCAGAAAATGAAATGTAAAACTGATGACTTCTTCAAAGCATATAACGCCGAAGTCTTAATCAACAAAAAAGTTACCGCCCTCAACCTTGCCGAGAAAACCCTCAGCTTAGACGGCGGAGAAAAAGTCATCTACGAGAAGCTTTTGCTTGCCACTGGCGGTAAACCCTTCGTTCCCAAGATGGAGGGCCAAGAAAAAGATGGTGTCTTCACTTTTACCACCATGGCAGATGCTCAAAGCCTTGCAGCAAAAATCGACGCAATCCACGCAAAATCTGCCGTAGTCATCGGTGCTGGCTTGATTGGGATTAGCGTCACTGAAGCCCTCACCAAACGGGGCATAAAGGTAACCGTGGTGGAGTTACAAGAGAAAATCTTAAGTTTACTCTTAGACGCAAAAGCATCAGATATGGTAGAAGCTGTAATCCGCAAGGCAGGCGTAGACTTTGCCACCGGTCAATCTGTCCAGAAAATCATCGGCACACCCGACAACGACGCAGTTGTCGGCGGAGTCATAACCACCAAGGGCACTCAGATTCCCTGCGACCTCGTAATATGCGCCATCGGCGTCATACCCCGAACAGAACTCGTCGCTGGGTCAGCTGTCAAAGTTAACCGCGGCATAGTTGTCGACAGCACCATGCAAACCAGCCTTCCCGATGTGTACGCCAGCGGTGACGTTGCTGAAGCCTACGACTTCATCTTAAATCAAAACCGTCTCTTGCCGCTTTGGCCACTGGCAGTTCTGGAAGGTAAGGTTGCAGGCGCTAACATGGCAGGTCAGAAAGCCACCTACGCGGGCGGCACCAACATGAGCAGCCTCAAGTACTTCGGTATCCCACTGGTCTCCATAGGCAACGCCAACCCCAAACCCGACGACACAACCGTTGAAGTGATCAGCAAACTTGACGAGGTACACAATGCTTACCGAAAGTTGGTGCTTAAAGATAACGTGATCGTGGGCATGACCTTTGTTAACTGCATTGACCGTGCAGGTATTTTCTTTAATTTAATGAAGAAACAAATAAACGTAAAGAAATTCAAGCAAGACCTGCTCCGAGACGACTTCGGCTTAGCCGTATTGCCCTCGAGTCTGGTAAAGAAAATGAGTGTGGTGCAATAAACATGGACCAAGACGATAGAAAAATAATAAACCCCTACGGCGACGACAAAGACTTCGCAGCCTGCGGCATATTCGCCATGATGAACACCGAAGGCAAACGCTTTGGCAGCAAGGACCCTGTGCGTGCCATGGCAAACATGCATGACCGCGGCAACGGACTCGGCGGAGGCTTCGCAGTCTACGGTATTTACCCGCAGTTCAAAGACTACTACGCTTTCCATGTCATGTACCTCAGTAAAGACGCTAAAGAAAAAACGGACCGCATCCTTGCCTCCAAGTTTGACATAGTCTACGATGAGGAGATGCAGACTAAACCTGCCGATGTTCGTGACCCACCGCTGGTTTGGCGTTACTTCGTGGAACCCAAAAAACGTCGTCCAGAAGGGCAAAGTGAAGAGGACTATGTAATAGAAGCTGTCATGCGGGTCAACACGGAAACTGGCAAGGCTTTCATTTTCTCCAGCGGTAAAGACATGGGTGTCTTTAAAGGCGTGGGTTTTCCCGAGGACATTGCAGAGTTCTTCTGTCTTGAAGACTACCAGGGCTACCTCTGGAGTTGCCATAGTCGCTTTCCAACTAACACTCCTGGTTGGTGGGGCGGTGCGCATCCATTTAACATCTTAGACTGGACTGTCGTCCACAACGGTGAACTCTCCAGCTACGGAATAAACCGCCGCTTCCTCGAAATGTATGGGTACAAATGCACAATGCAAACCGACACCGAAGTCCTCGCCTACGCCGTCGACCTACTCATGCGCAGACAACACTTACCCATGAGCTTAGTCTCGCAAATCTTTGCGTCACCGCTCTGGGAAGAAATCGAAAATCTAAAACCCCCAGAAGCCCAACTGCTCACGGCACTCCGCCAAACCTACGGCAGCCTACTCATGAACGGACCCTTCGGCATCGTCATCGCTCATCATGGCGAAATGATTGGGTTAGGTGACCGCATAAAACTCCGCCCAATGGTTGCAGGTACACGCGGCGATTTCCAGTTCATCTCATCCGAAGAAGCCGCAATACGCTTAGTTTCACCCCAACTCGACAAGTTCTGGGCGCCCAGAGGCGGCGAACCCGTAGTATGCAGACTAAAAAATTTCAAAGGAGAGCTCTAAAATGAAAACTTACGTCCAACCTGAATACCTAGTGGAACGCGACACGAAACGTTGCATACGCTGTAAAGTTTGCGTTAACCAATGCACATATGATACCCACTTCTACGACGAAGAAACCGATATGATGTCTAGCAAAGACGAGAACTGTGTTAACTGTCAACGCTGCGTTACATTCTGTCCCACGCATGCTTTAACAATAAAAAAGAACCCTAACGCCAGCCGCGAAAACGCCAACTGGAACATGGAGGCAATCCGCGATATCAAAAAACAGGCTGAAAACGGCGCTGTCATCATCACCGGTATGGGCAACGACAAACCCGCCTTCACCTACTGGGACCGCCTACTCCTAAACGCCAGCCAAGTCACCAACCCCTCCATCGACCCCTTACGTGAACCCATGGAAATACGCACCTACCTCGGCGCAAAACCAGACAAACTTGAAGTAGCAAAAGAAAACGGCGAGGTAGTCCTCAAAACACAGCTAACCCCCCAGTTATGCCTCGATACGCCAATTATGTTCTCTGCGATGTCCTATGGCGCGATTAGCCTCAACGTCCACACAGCTCTCGCTCGAGCAGCCACTGAATGCGGCACCTACTGGAACACTGGCGAAGGCGGCTTAGATAAAAGCCTCTATCAATACGGCGACCACACCATCGTGCAGGTGGCGTCAGGCCGATTCGGTGTCCACCCAGAATACCTCGATACAGGTGCAGCTGTTGAGATTAAGATTGGGCAAGGCGCAAAACCCGGCATCGGCGGACACTTACCTGGCGAAAAAGTAACCGACCCCGTCGCAAAAACCCGCATGATTCCAACAGGCAGCGACGCACTCTCACCCTACCCGCAACACGACATCTACTCAATCGAAGACCTAAGACAACTAATCTATGCCCTCAAAGAAGCCACCAACTACACCAAACCCATTTCAGTAAAAATCGCAGCGGTCCACAACGCCCCCGCCATCGCAAGCGGCATGGTTCGAGCAGGCGCAGACATAATCGCCGTCGACGGCGTCCGCGGCGCAACCGGCGCAGCACCCAAAGTCATCCGAGACAACGTCGGCATCCCCATCGAACTAGCCTTAGCACAGATTGACCAGCGTCTCCGACAAGAAGGTATCCGCAACCACGCAGGCGTAGTGGTAGCAGGCGGCATCCGAAGCGCAGGCGACGTAGTTAAAGCCATAGCATTAGGAGCTGATGCAGTCTACATCGGTACCGCAGCACTCATCGCAATGGGCTGTACAGTTTGTCAACGTTGCTTTACTGGTAAATGTCCTTGGGGCATCGCTACTAGTGACCCTTGGATTAGCAAACGTATTAACCCCGACATCGCATCCACGCGGCTCATCAACCTCCTGCATAGCTGGAGCGTCGAAATCAAAGACATGATGGGCGGCATGGGCATCAACGCCATAGAGAGCCTACGCGGCAACCGATTGGCGCTGCGTGCTGTCGGTTTAACCAAGACTGAGCTTGAAATCTTGGGCGTTAAAATGGCAGGAGAATAAACAGATGCAATCCCAAAACACAACCCCTCAACCAATCGACCCCAAATATGAAGCACGAATAGCCAGATTCGGCACCACCGTCAAAGTCGACGCTGAAGGACTCTACTACAAAGAACTCAACTGCCTACTCCGCCAACTCATACAAGCGGACGGCATAGAAAAACTTGAGCTCCTCAACGTATGTGGCCAACGCTACATAGGCACAGACCTCGCCACCAAACTCCAAATAGACATCTACGGTACTCCCGGCAACGACTTAGGCGCTTTCCTTAACGGTCCCAAAATCACCGTTTATGGTAACGCACAGGACGGCTGCGGCAACACCATGAACGAAGGCGAAATCATCATCCACGGACACGCAGGCGACGTCACAGGCAACTCCATGCGGGGCGGCAGAATCTTCGTCAAAGATTACGTCGGGTACCGCGTAGGTATCCACATGAAAGAATACAAAAACAAAGTCCCCACAATCGTCATCGGCGAAACTGCAGGCGACTTCCTAGCTGAGTACATGGCAGGCGGAATTATCTTGTTGTTGGGTCTCAATCTTGGGGACTGTGAACAGTGCAAAGCTCGATTTGTAGCTACAGGTATGCATGGCGGCGTCATCTATGAGCGCGGCGATATGCTTCGACCGGTTGCAGGCACCAAAACCTTGCCCGTCGGCAAACGTGACATGCAAGTCATCGAGGGCTTAGTTAATCAGTACTGTAGCCATTTCGGCGGCGACCCCAAAGCTATCCTTGCAGGTAAATTCCTAAAAATCCTGCCGCTCTCCAGTCGACCCTACGCGAAACTGTTTTCGCATTAGGGCGTTATTTCTTTTATTTTTCTCTTTTCTGTTTAGTGGTTCGTTAGTGTTATTGGTTTTAGTTTAATTTCTAAACTAGTTTTTCGACGTGTTTTTACACATGTCCAGACTATTTTGTTTTTACTGGTTATATGTTTAGCTATGATAATAAAACCTGGATGCGTATTTATTATTGTTTATTAATTATGAACAGTTGTGAAGAATTCACAAAATCCTTTTTTAAACTCCGCCAATATGCAATAGCAAATGCGAGGAAAACAACCATGAGACAAATCGCAATATACGGAAAAGGTGGCATAGGAAAAAGCACCACAACCCAAAACTCCGTCGCAGCACTAGCCGAGATGGGCAAAAAAGTCCTCCTGCTGGGCTGTGACCCCAAAGCAGACTGCACACGCCTACTACTCCACGGCAAACGCCAACCCACCGTCCTAGACATCCTACGCGACGGCGGCGGCGAATGCACACCCGAAATGATCAGCACCCAAGGCTACGGCAACGTTACCTGCGTCGAATCAGGCGGCCCCGAACCCGGAGTCGGCTGCGGTGGCAGAGGCATAATCACAAGCATCCAGACACTCCACGACTTAAACATGTACAAAGAAGACTTAGACTTCGTATTCTACGATGTGCTCGGAGATGTGGTATGCGGTGGATTTGCTATGCCCATTAGAGAGGGCTATGCCCAAGAAATCTACATAGTCGCCTCAGGCGAATACATGGCGCTTTATGCAGCCAACAACATCTGCAAAGGCATCAAAAAATTTGCTGAAGCAGGACACACAAGATTAGGCGGAATAATATGCAACTCACGCAAATGCGAAAACGAAGAAGCCCTAGTTGCACAATTCGCCAGAAAAATCAACAGCAAACTCATCCAATTCATCCCAAGAGACAACATCGTTCAACGCGCAGAAATTAACCGAAAAACGGTCATAGACTACGACCCCTACTCTACACAGGCAGACGTTTATCGAAGTGTCGCCAGAAAAATTACCTTCAACACAGAATTCACGGTTCCAAACCCCATCACTATAGATGAACTCGAAAACCTGATGCGGGAATTCGGTATATCCGATTAGGTGGATTTTCTATGCTAAGTTACGCCCAACCCGAAATACAGCGGACACGCTGCACCAAACTAGTGCGGGAACACCCCTGCTATGGTGCAGATGCCCACTTCAAATTTGGCAGAGTTCACCTTCCCGTTGTTTCAGGATGCAACATAGGCTGCAACTACTGCGTCCGAAAATACGACTGCGTCAACGAGAACCGACCAGGCGTAACCAGCAAAATCTTAACCGCACAAGAAGCCATCGAAAGAGTTCGTCAAGCAGCAAAAAGTGACCCCCGCCTACGAGTAGTGGGCATCTCTGGACCCGGAGACCCCCTAACAAGCGACGTTACCTTCGAGACCCTTCAGCTTGTCCAAGAAGAATTCCCCCACCTGCACCGCTGTGTATCCACTAACGGGTTATTGTTGCCTCAAAAAGTCGGTGCTCTAAAATCAGTCGGAGTAACCGCATTAACCGTAACCATCAACGCCGTTGACGCTGACGTAGGCAAAAAAATCTACTCTTTTGTGCAATACAATAATCAAACGTTGCGTGGCAAAGAAGCCTTTGAGGTTCTCAGCCAAAACCAACTTGAAGGACTCTATGCTGCTGCAAAAGCAGGTATCGTGGTCAAAGTAAACTCTGTCTATATCCCCGGTGTAAACTCCGAGCACCTCGTTGAGGTAGCAAAGATAGCCCGCGACTTAGGCGCATACATCCACAACATCATGCCGCTTATTCCTCAGGGCAAATTCGCCAATATTAAAGCACCCGCGATGGAGGAAGTCAAAGCTCTACGCTACGCATGCGGAGATGTGATGGTGCAGTTCCATAACTGTGTCCAATGCAGAGCAGACGCTGTGGGTGTCCCAAGCGAGGAAAGCTGTGGAAAACGCTTTACAGCTTTTCAACGAACCGAACAAAAAACTGAGGTGCCCTAAATGCCCCTAATTCTTCCTGAGTGTGATAAGAAAGTTCCTGAAAGACAAAAACACATTTACCTAAAAGACATCCGTGACCCTTTCACCATCCCCGCCTGCAACATAGCAACCATCCCCGGAGACATGACCGAACGCGGATGCACCTACGCAGGCTGCCGAGGGGTGGTGGGCGGACCAGTAAAAGATGTTATCCAACTTCAGCATGGTCCCATCGGCTGCTGCTATTATCCTTGGGATGCGCGACCCCACGTTGCGACAGGCACAAACTTCCAGTTAGCCAACGTATTCTCCACAGATCTCCGCGAACCCAACATCGTATTTGGAGGAGAAAAAAAACTCTACGACTCCATCATAGAAGCCAGCAAAGCCTTCCCCGACGCCCAAGGCGTATTTGTCTACGCGACCTGCGTGGCAGGACTCATAGGCGACGACATGGACGCCGTGGCGAAACGCGCAACCAAAGCCATAGGCAAACCCGTCGTAGCCTTCAGTTGCCCAGGTTTCCGCGGCGTAAGCCAAAGCCTAGGCCACCACGTAGGCAACGAGGTTCTCTTTAACCGCATAGTCGGCACCGAAGAACCCGCAGAGAAAACCACCTATGACATCAACCTCGTCGGCGAATACAACATCCGAGGCGACGACTGGCTCATCCTACCCCTGCTTGAAGCCGTCGGCTTACGTGTACTGTGCACCTTTACTGGTGACTGCTCAATCCATGACATCGCCAAAATGCATGCCGCAAAACTCAACGTTATCCGATGCGCCCGCTCCGCCAAGTACATCGCGGATATGATGAAAGACAAATACGGGACACCCTTCGTCGAAGTTGACCTCTATGGAATACAGCAAACCGCCGATGACCTGCGTTTAGTCGCCAAGTTTTTTGGGTTAGAAGCCAAAGCTGAAGAAGTCATAGCCAAAGAACTCTCTGAAATCAAAGAGGAAATGGAGTTCTACCGCCAAAAATTCCAAGGCAAAACCGCCATGATATACCAAGGTGGACCCCGCAGTTGGCACTGGCCCAAATTCATGGAGGAACTGGGCATGGACGTAAAGGTAGTTGCAACCACTTTTGGTCACGAAGATGACTACGAAAAAATCGTTCGCCGCGTCAAAAACGGCACGCTTGTCATCGATAACCCCAACGCACCCGAATTCGAAGAAATGATGCTCAAATACAAACCTGACATATTCATCGCGGGCACCAAAGAAAAATACCTTGCCTACAAATACGGCGTACCCTTCCTAAACGGGCACACCTACGAGAGCAAGGGCGGCTACATGGCGTTTAAGGGCGCAGTCAGATTTGCACGGGACATGTACAAAGCAATGTACTTGCCTTCATGGCGATTCATACGCAACACAGGAGCGCAATAGACATGGTGGTAATTAACCGAACCCGAAGCGTAACAATCAACCCCCCAAAAATGTGTCAACCCATCGGCGCCATCTGGGCAACTCTAGGCGTACACGGTAGCGTACCCTTGGTGCATGGCTCACAGGGTTGCTCTACGTATCCGCGCAACCTCATGTCTCGTCACTTCCGCGAACCCATCGAAGTCGCCATCACCTCACTTCACGAAAAAGCCACGATATTTGGCGGCGCAGCAAATCTCAAAACCGCGTTAGGCAACATCATCGAACGCCAGCACCCTGAACTCATAACCGTAATAACCACCTGCCTTAGCGAAACCACAGGCGACGACATACATGGTATTGCCAAAGCTTTCAGAGCAGAAAATCCTGAGCTTGCCAGCCGCTCCAAAATCGTAACCATTAACACCCCCAGCTACGTTGGCACCCACGTCGTCGGCTACGACAACGCCCTAAAAGCCATGGTCACCCAGCTTGGCGAAAAAAAGATTCCCAACGGCAAACTTAACGTCATTCCCGGCATGATAAACCCCGGTGACGTTCTCGAAATCAAACATATCCTAACCCAAATGGGCGTAGACGCCATTTACTTAACTGACATTTCCCAAACACTCAACGCGCCTCTTCGTCTGCCTAAACCGCATTTCCCGCCTGGCGGAACCACTGTATCTGAAATCGCTGATTCCCCCAATTCATGCGGCACTCTAGTCGTATGCAAGCATGAAGGGCAAACCGCAGCCAACATCCTACAAGAAAAACATGGAGTACCTGCTGCTATCGGTGAAGCCCCCATAGGCGTGGAAGCCACTGATACATTCGTCAAAAACATCACCAGACTTACTGGCAAAAAAGCACCCGACAGCCTCATCGACGAGCGCGATTTGCTTGTGGACGCTTTGGTTGACAGTAGCCAAATCACCTTTGCTACTAAAGCCGCAGTGTTTGGTGACCCTGACCAAGTGCTTGGGTTAACGAGGTTTCTCTTCGAGTTAGGTATCCAACCCATACATGTGTTAACCACCCTTGAGGACCCGCAATTTGGCACTGCAATGCAAAATCTTGCACGAGCCTACGACATCAAGGAAGATGAACAAAACATAATCGTCGGCGGCGACCTCTACGACCTAAGCCAGAAAATCAAAGAACGCAAAGTAGACCTCATAATCGGCGACTACAAAGGCAAATACATCTCCAAAGAAGAAAACATCCCTCTGATACGTGTAGGATTCCCCAACGCTGACCGCTTCGGCTACCAAAGGAAAACCATGATGGGCTACCGCGGCTCCCTACAACTCCTCGACACAATCGTTAACACCATAATGGACATCAGGGACAACTAGGAGCAGGTGAACTTGAAGCTGGACGATTTTTTCTTCAAATTGCCCAAACTTCAAGTCAACCCCATCATAGACGACACCACACTCCGCGACGGTATGCAAATGCCCGGGTTAGTCGTACAACCCAACAATGCCGCCAAAATCGCAGAGCACCTTTGCAACGTCGGGGCTGAACGCCTCGAACTTTTTCATTTTCAAGAACCCGACAAAAAAGCAGCCAAACTAATCCTCAACAAAAAACTGCCCCTTCGAGTCTCAGGCTGGTGTCGAACCAACAAACAAGACATCGACAGTGCCCTCGACGCGGGCTTTGAAGAAGTCGGCATCTCGCACCCCGTTTCAGAAATTCACTTAAAAGCAAAGTGGCCCAACAAATCCCATGAGCAGCTCCTCTCTGACTTTGGGGATGTGGTAGAATATTCTGCAAAAACGCATGGTCTGCGTACTTTTGTTCATGGCGAAGATGGTACCCGCGCTGATTGGGCTTTTGAGAAGCGACTGGTAAATTTGGCTGCGGACGCTGGAGCAGAATGCTACCGCGTCTGCGACACTGTCGGAATCGGATTGCCCCAACCATACGCGCCCTCACCAATGGGCATCCCCGCGAAACTACGCGCACTAAAAGCTGAAACTCGCATAAAATCCGTCGGTATCCATGCCCACGACGACTTAGGCAATGCCCTCGCAAACACCCTTGCCGCTGTTTCGGCTGCCTCGGGGCTTTGGCAGCAAATCTACATAAACACTACGCTTCTGGGTATCGGAGAACGGGCAGGCAACGCTGAAACAGAAAAAGTCCTGCTAAACCTGTATTTGCACTTCGGCGTAAAAAAGTACGCTGACAAACTTAAAAACCTAAAAGCTGCCGCCGATTACCTCAGTGAAGTCACAGGCATCAACGTCCCCGCAAAAGTAGCAATCGTCGGTAAATACAGCTTCGCACACGAATCCGGTATCCATACCTACGCTGTACTGGTTGACCCCCAGACCTACGAGCCCTACCCACCCGAACTCGTCGGCAACACGAGACGCTTATCGGTGGGGAAGCAATCGGGAAAAAACATCATCAAACACAAAATCATCGAGTTAACCGGAAAATGTCCCACCGACGAAACCTTAACCGCTTGTGTTCAAACGATAAAAGCTGTCTATGCGAAGGGCAAACGCAAATCACTAAGTGATGAGGAATTCAAAAAGATAATTGAGAATCTCAACAAAAAACCTAAACCGCCTGTTAATCGGGACTGTATAGTTTTGGAGCACTGTGTTAGCTCCAGCTAGCAGATGGTATCTATAGCTGGCAGGCGATATCCACTTCTCCCTGCTCAAAGGCGGCTTCTCCGGTTTTTTCAATGCGGCAGTAATTGGCTATGGTTAGGAGTTGTTGGAGTCTAGTTATTGTCAGATGTGGTTTTATGTTCGGGTTGGTTTTTGGTCGACGCTTGATGTGCACAGAGGTCATGCCTGCCTTTTTTGAGCCAAACACATCTGTTTCGAGTGTATCGCCTACAAACAGGGCTCGGTTGGGTTTCACTCTCAAATATCGAAGTGCCATGCTGAAAATCTGCGGATGCGGCTTGCGTAGGTTAATGTCTCCGCTGACCACGATAACGTCGAGGAAATCTTTGAGTTGGTATTCGTCGAGGAGTTCCCAGGCACATTCTGAAAAGGAAAGGTTCGATATTAAACCTGTTTTGTACCTTTTGTGGAGCGGCTCCAATACATCCAGGGCTTGGGGGTCGAGGGTTAAGTGCCGTTTGAATTCTTTGGAGAACTCATCAGTTGCATCCAACACTACATATTGTTCATCTTTGAGTTTTGCGCCCAATACTGTCAATGCTTGCTCGATGTATAGGCTGAAATGTGGCTCTTCAAGAGAGATGGCTGTTTGGTTTTCTATGCTATCGACGGCTTTGAAAAAGGCGTTTTTGAAGACGTCAAAAGTGGCGTTTAAACCGTTATGGGTAAGGTGCTGGTGGGTTTTTTTAAGACTCTGGATGTAGGACTCATGTTCGTCATCTATTAGGACTAACGTGTCGAAGAGGTCAAAGAGGACTGCGTCTATGACTGGCTGAGGCTGCATGCGGATGGGTTTGTTTTCCCCCGTTTTGTTTTGGGTGGTTTTGGCTGCATATGTCATGTTTGATTAGGTCTCCGCGGCGGGTATATACTTTGATTCTGTAATAGATAGAGGCGGCTATAAACAATATATTTCTCTGTTGTCACACCTCGAAATAGCTACTGGAGCAGGGCGTGATATTAGAAAAACTTAGATGTAATCAATGCATAACATGCTTACAGGTGTGATAGAAATAGACGATTTTCCGCCTGTTACCTTCAAGATAGGAAGCGGTGAAACAAAAAGCGACCGCGAGTGGCTGAAAAAGAAAAAAGAGTATTATGACAAAGTCTGGAACAAAAACGGACCAAAAATCCTGACGAAAATTGAGGATTTATGCGGCGACTCTTTCCCCAAGACAGCTAAACAGACTGGCATAACGGTTCTTCTGCATAAGAAGACCCCTAAAAACCCCGTCAGCAGTTTCCTAAGTGAGCAGTCCCCTCTTGAAGTCAACCTGTTTTTGAATAGAAATGACACAACCGCCTCTCTAAAGGACCTGTTAGTTCGCATGCTTGTACATTCGTTTATTCATCAACAATACGAGTACCGTTTTCGAATACGGGAACTAACGCTTTTCGAGGACATTTTAGCCGACGAATTAGTAACCTCAAAAATCAGTTTTATGGTCATGGGCAGAAAGCTTGGACGAGCAAACTGTGCCAAAGCACTCAGCGAAGCCGTTGAACAGACAGTTTACCGCATATCAGAAAAGCAAGCTCGAGACAAACTGGTTGATCTAGCTTACAAGTTCTTCCAAGAAAGCACAGCCAAAAACAAGCAGCCGAAAACAGATATTTTAACGAGCCGAGAAGAACTGATACTTTTGCTACTAGAGCTTCTGCCAAAAACAGTTATCAACGAATAAACAGAACAGGTGAAAAAAACTGGCGTCAGGAGCTTTTAATCTTCGCGGCACTGCGAAACCTTCAGCGCGCCCTGTGGGAGTTCTGTTTCTGGTGTATTACAAAAGCTCCAAAGCATATCGCGAGTGCCATGAGTGCACCAAAAGCGTATTCGGGGACTACGAACGTTCCGGAAACGACTTCAACCATGGTATCTAACGCGTCTATGCCTGCGTCATATTTGCCGTTGTCGTTTACATCTATGAGTATGTCAAACTGTCCCGTCCTATCAGGGAACCATAGCCACCAAGCGTCCGCGTCGAAATAGCCTTCGTCATTTGTTGCCACATATTCAGTAGAGTATTCAAGCCTCGGCGGAATGTCCACCCCGTCCGTCCAAATAAAATCATTGACTATGAAACTTGGATATTCTGTGTTAGCCGCAAACCCTGAGCCAACTACATAAATCGATTCTTGATCTTCTCCGCTGCTGCTCTCTCTTAGAATAAAGGTGTTCTTAGGTGCACCTGTGTCGTCGCAACTCTCAACAACGGGCGAAGCAACGAAAAACCCTGCTGTGGTCTGCACGTCATTATCATCCAGAACATCAACTCCAGCGTCGTACTTACTATTGCCGTTAACATCAATGATAATGTCAAACTTTCCCGGCAATGTTGGGTCCCAAACAACAGTTGGTGTTATTTCTCCGTTTGTGTTTGTGCCGATATTCTCCAATGAGTTTTCAAGCCTTTTAGGAATATCCATGCCATTCAACCAAGTTTGGACATCCACAACTACATGGAGGGGATATGTTGTTGAGTTTGCAAAGCCTGTTCCTTTAATGTTAACCCCTGTATCGGTTAAGCTAAAGGCATCCTGCTGGTTTCCTGATATGTTGCAGCTTTCAATCTCGGGGTCAGATTCCATTTGGTAAGCATATTTTACATCTCCGTTGGCAAAGTCATAGTAAGCAATGCAAGCCCTGTCATCATATAGAGCAAGAGACGTGCCGTAACCGACAGTATCCACATGTTCATCTGTCCATGAAGTGCCGTCGTAGCTAGCGTAATGCAAGCCGTCGTCCGCGCAGTAAGCGATATGGGGATAGTTGTGGGAATCAATCGCAATGGATGTCCATTCTCCTACGTGAAGGAATCCAGATGCAGCATTAACTGTCTCAACGCTAAAGCCGCCGATGGTCCCATATGCATGCTTCAAGCACTGGTGGTCAGCGTCATAATAACTCATGTGAACCATACCTACAGAGTCAACGGCGATTGAGCAGAATTTGCCGACGTCTCCTTCTGAGTCAACTGTCTCGCTTAGCCAGTCAAACCCTTGTTCTTTCGCGGCGTACTTTAGGTCTTTGTTCACCCAGTCATAATAGCAAACGTGGAGGTTTCCATCTTCATCAACTGCTAGAGAGGTATAGTCAGAGCCAACTTGACCGATTTCATCTACCACAGAAAATTCCCAGTCAGTGAATCCAGTTTGAACCGTAGATTTTAGGTCTCCTCGGCTGTAGTCATAGTAAATCATGTTTGGATTGTCAGAATCTAACACCAAAGAGGTGTACGTGCCGACAAAATTCGGGCCAACGGGGAATTTATCTGGGTCATCTTTGTTTCCGTTGTCTATGGCCCTAAGAGTCCATGAGTCGTCAATCATGGTGGCGTACTTTAGCTCATGATTTGTTGAGTCTGCATAACTGATGCACGGGGAATATTCCGAATCTAAGGCAAGTGAACAGAAAGCCCCCACATCGACATCATCATTATCCCAAACATATCCATCAACAATTTCGCAATCCCACTCAAGACCATTCTTGGAAGCATACCATAAGCAACCTCGATCCGATTCGTAGAAGCAAATACGTGGCCAGCCCCATGTGCTTAGTGCCAAATCAAGATATTGTCCAACGTTTCCCTGAGAATACACTGTCTCCGTATGCCAAACCCTAACACTTGCCTGCGCTTTCATGGATAGGCAAGGGATTAAAATTAGAAAAGCCAAAAACAATGCAACGGCGCCCAAACGTAGACCCGCCTTCACCTTCCCCTTTCCTCCTTTCGTTTTACTTTTTCGCTGCAAATAGTTAATAAAACTTATGCAAATATGGCGTTATGATGCCAATTTATATAAAAAATAAGGAGTTTTATGAGTTATATCATAAGAAAAATCTCTTCAAGTGCATTAATATAATTAGATGTCGTGTTGCCTCGCTGTAACGCACCTACGTTCAATTACGAGCGCAAACCTTCGGTTAATAATCGTACTGAAAACTGCAAAAATTTACCCCTTGAATGGTCTAAGAAACCCGTCGAGTTGCTGATAAATTTAGAAATTAGGATAATTGGCGCCGGGAGGGGGATTTGAACCCCCGCGGCCCCGAAAGGCCACAAGCTAACAGGTACCTTCCTGAAGATTGGTATCTCCAGGCTTGCTCCCTGCCTGGCTAGGAGACCCCGGCAACAAGCTATGAAACCATTGGTTTCACCTTTTCTTAACCTACGCGGAATTTAAAGCTTTATCGACCTCTCTAATAGAAAAAGGGGGCTCGCCATTATTGCGACTGTGGCTTTGGTGGTGCAGAAAAGAAAGGGTCCTGTTTTATGTTTTGTTGGGTCTGGCGGGTGTACATTTTCTTTTTTTCCACCCTGTTTTCCGATCATAAAACAATACAGTCAAACAAGAAACGACTGCAACAACAATTATGCCTACCGCAGCAACTAAAGGTGCCGCGGACTCTGAAGCAATAACAAAAAAGACAAGACTATCGGATGCCACCCAATTATCATATTCGTCAATCGCATAAACGGTAACGTTGTGTTTACCCGCAGATAGCCCATTTAAGGTTAGGTTTCCAGTGACAGAAGCATTTCCTTGATTATCTAAACTGTACGTCATTTCAGATGTTGGATAGTTAACCGTGAAATTAATGTCAAAAGAGTTGTTTTCATAGATGCTATATTGTGGTGCATTAAAATTTATTGCACGCTTTATTTCCACTGGCGAAGCGGTCATTGTAAAGTTCAAAGAGATTGTTTTCTCTAAACCAAAAACATACCGGGTACCGTTTTGACTATACTGTCCACTTCCGCTCGCTTTGATATTTAACGTATGTTCACCAACAGGCACATCTTTGACGTAAAAATCATATTCTAAGTATCTGTGATTATCCTGTGGGTCTACACCCGAGGGAAAAGGGCACCACCTGCTACTTTGCATCCAATCACCCTGATAATAAGTGATGATGTTGAGGGTTGTAGTGATACCGGATAAACTCTTAATTGATTCATTAAAATGTACATGTATCGTGCCATTCGAATATTCGCCGTTTTCGTTTGGACTTGAGATTCCCAAGGAAATTAGGGCGTCGGCGTTTGCTGGCGCGGGAACTATTGTATAAGGATCGATGGCTCCCATTGGATTAGCGCTAACTTCCAAGAGGGGTAGGTAAAGGAAAATCAAAACGCTAACTAAAAAAACCGCTAACTTCTTTCTCAACCTTTAACCCAACTGTCATATGGTTCATTTGTACATTTAAATTTTAAAATGTAGACTTCAAAACAGGAATTAAAGAAAACAAAAAAGCCTACATATCGCTAACTTGTCAGTAACTTTATAGAGCTGAAGAATCTAACTAGATAGCGCTTCTATGAAGCACTCTTTTTAGGCGAATAAAAATGGTAAAACGGACTTTTATTTCAAAAATCATCGTAGTAACTGCCCTCATTTTAACCCTGTCTCTTCCAACCTTAAACGTGTCAGCCGCCACCCTATTTTTTGATGGCTTTGAAAACGGCCTCGCCACCAACTGGACAACCCAAGTCGGCGCCTCTACCCTCACAACTGCCCCAGTGCATAGCGGAAACTACGCCGCCAACTTCACCTACTCAACTGCGGCATGTTACCAAACCAGATCCATAACCCCCACAAACACCCTTAACTACACTTACTACGTTAACTTCAAAACTCTGCCCACGAACTACGTCTGTGTAGTTTTAGCGCGAGATGCAGGTGGAACGCCCATATTTTATCGGGTACAGGCTTCCGAGGGGGTTTATCAGTGGAGATTTGCCTCCGCTAACACCGTAGTAATCAACTCTTCAAACCCTACCGTGACAACTGGGCAATGGTACAAAATCCAGCTCTTAGCCAACACAGGCGAAAACAGCACCCTCTACTTCTTAGTTAACGACCAACTACGCGCAACCATAACAAACCTCGAATTGGGACCAATTACCCAGCTGCAGATAGGCAACGACTGGACAGATTTTGGCGATTACATTCCGCAAGGCGAATCCATCTTTGACGACGTCTCAGCCACGGATGCAATAACAACCTTTGTCAGTGCTTTTGCTGATGCAGGCGGCTCCATAACACCCAGCGGCGTAATCTCTGTCCCCCTCGACGGCACCCAAACCTTTACCATCACAGCTGACCCTCACTATCACATCAAAGACGTTTTAGTCGACGACCACTCTGTAGGCGCAGTAGCGACATACACCTTTACCAATGTGGAGACCATCCACAGCATACATGCCACCTTTGAACTTGATACCTGCACAATTTCTGCTCAAGCAGGTTCAAACGGCAGAATTTCTCCCAGCGGCAACGTAGCCGTCCCCTACGGTACAGACCAAACCTTCACCATAACGGCAAACAGTGGATACCGCATAGCTAACGTGGTTGTCAATGGCGTCTCTGTAGGCTCGGTTTCATCCTACACATTTAGCAACGTCCAAGCAACTGGCAGCATCTCAGCTTCCTTTGAAGCTAACCCTTCGTCAGGCTCCTCAAACACCCAAGCTTCCCCAACACCTTCCCCCAGCCCCACACCTACCCCCACTCCAGCACCGACTGATTCTGCGCTACCAACAGCCACAGCGACTCCGCCGATAAAACAATTAGAAAACGCCACCAACGATTACACGTCATACATAATAATTGTCGTTGTTGTTGCAGTGCTGACGGTGTTTATTCTGCTGGTGCTCCGAAGGAACCGAAATGGTCACAGTGAAGAACACGATACAGTTGCGTAGCAGTCAAAAATCCTTTTTTTCTCTATGGTTATTTGTACTATTGGTTTTTCCTGAATCTGAAAACATGTTGCTTTATGGGCTTTTTAGCTGCGAAGCGTTGGTCAGGCATCAGGAAATCTCTTTTTCTTTCTGGGGTGACTAGAGGCAAAATGCAAGAAACTAAACCAGACAATCGCGTAGGAAGCCTTAAAGTTTATATTTCTGATTTGATTTTTGCATATTTCCGAATTAAAGAAAGTGTTCTATTAAAGTAGGGATAATACATGGCGTATTTAACAACAACAGGTTCAGGACAACCCGTTCTTATCCTCAAAGAAGGAACTACACGAAGCAGAGGCAAAGAAGCCCAACGAAACAACATCATGGCAGCCCGAGTTATCGGTGAAGTCCTAAAAACCACATTAGGACCCCGCGGCATGGATAAAATGCTTATCGATAGCCTAGGCGACATCACCATAACTAACGATGGCGCAGCCATCCTCAAAGAAATCGATGTTGAACATCCCGCAGCAAAGATGATGGTCGAAATAGCTAAAACTCAAGACGATATGGTCGGCGATGGAACAACCAGCGCAGTAGTTTTGGCCAGCGAATTGCTCCGAAAAGCCGAAGAACTTCTCGACCAAAACATTCACCCAACCATTCTTGTAAGTGGCTTCCGAAAAGCCTCCGTTAAAGCTATCGAAGTTATCAGCAAAACCGCGGTTCCCCTCGACATTAATGACCGCAAAACACTGCTTAAAGTTGCTTTAACCAGCATGAGCAGCAAAGCAGTCGGCAGCGCAAAAGATCACCTTGCAGAAATCAGCATAGACGCAGTTAAACAAATCAGTGAAGTCCGCGGAGACAAAACCATCGCAGACATCGACAATATCCAAATGATTAAGAAAACGGGTAAAAGCCTCCTTGAAACCCAACTAATCCAAGGCATAATCGTTGACAAAGAAGTCGTCAACCCCGGCATGCCTAAAATTAAAGAAAACGCAAAAATCGCGCTTCTTGATTCAGCTCTTGAAATCGAAAAAACTGAGATTACAGCTGAAATCCGCATCAAAGACCCCTCACAGATGAAAGCGTTCCTTGACCAAGAAACCGACATCATGCAAGAAATGGTTACAAAAGTCAAGGCTTCCGGCGCAGACGTCATATTCTGCCAAAAAGGCATCGACGACATGGTACAACACTTCTTAGCTAAAGAAGGAATCATTGCAGCACGCCGCGTCAAAGAATCCGACATGGAAAAACTCGCACGTGCAACCGGCGCCCGCATCATCAGCGACCTCGATGACCTCAAAAAAGAAGACCTTGGCAGCGCAGGCTTAGTGGACGAACGCAAAATCGGCGACGACAAAATGATCTTCGTCGAAAAATGCAAAAACCCCCACAGCGTAGCCATACTCATCCGTGCAGGTCTCGAACGCCTCGTTGACGAAGCCGAACGAGCCATGACTGACTCACTCTCCGTAGTCTCCGATGTACTCGAAAACAACAAAATTGTACCAGGCGGCGGCGCCATAGAAATCGAAATGGCTAAAGAACTCCGCAAGTACGCAACCAAAGTCGGCGGACGCGAACAGTTAGCAGTTGAAGCCTTTGCAGACGCAGTTGAAGTTATTCCCCGAACCCTAGCCGAAAACGCAGGCCTCGAACCAATCGACATCCTCGTTGAGTTACGCAGCAAACACGACACCGCAGAAGGCAAAAACTTAGGCGTTAACGTTTTCACCGGCAAACTTCAAGACAGCATCGCCAACGGAGTCATCGAACCCATAGTCGTCAAAGAACAAGCCATTAAATCCGCAGCAGAATCAGCAGCTATGATCCTTCGCATTGATGACGTTATCACATCTAAAGCACCCAAAGGCGGTCCAGGTGGCCCAGGCGGAATGCCGGGCGGCATGGAATAAGCCTTCCCCCTTTAATTTTATTTTTTAATTTTAGTAATTTTACTGTTGCTAACGGGACCGTTTGCCGTTAATGTTTGGTTTTTGCTCTAAATCGTAGGGCTTCCTCAAGAAAAATTGCTGCCGAAACTGCTGTGACCAAAATTAACAGCCACAGTGACTCTTGAATTGATGCTCCCACAATTACGTGTGGAATCACAATTGCGACTTCCCCGATTAAAATGCCGATAAAAACGAAACCGAAGATGGCGAAGCTGGGGATGAGAATTTTGCCGACCCAGACGTAGCCTTTCATGCCGACTTTTTCTTTAACGATATAGTTGCCATAGTTGTCTTTGACTACCAGACCCAATTCGACGAGTTTTTGGAGGTTGCGGTAGGCGACGCTTGGACTGCTTAGGTTGGCGCCGCGCATTACGTCTCGGGGGCCCACGGCTCTGCCTGACTTGACGAGGTAAACGTAGGTTTGAAAGGTGGTTGCATTGAGTTCTTGGTCGTTTTCCAAGCTTTTGCACCTTCCCTTAAGTAGGTAGGGGTGCCTTAAAAATCAAGTCATAGCAGCACTTGCCGCTGAAGCGGTGGGTTTTGGTTGGTTGTGTGCAAAACGTATTTATTTCCTTTAGAGAACCCTTTTGCGCATGCTCCGGTAGTATAGTCCGGTCAAGTATAGCGGCCTCTCGAGTCGCGGACCCGGGTCCAAATCCCGGCCGGAGCACCAGCCCCTGCCTTAATTTCACAAACGTGCCGTCTGTTCATGAGGACTTGGCGGGTTTTCTTCGTTGCCGCTGAGGTTTGTTGTTTGGGTCCCTCTTCGCTGTTGGGTACTTACAGCCCCTACCAGAAAATCCCTTAAACCCAACTGTGAATATTATGGCTATTGAGGGATAAAAATGGGCGGAAAACGTGTGCTTTTCATCGGCGGACCGCTTGGTTTAGGACATGTCGGACGTGACTTGGAAATAGTCCGAGCGCTAAGAAGAAAAATACCCGACGCAGAAATTGTTTGGTTGTGTGAGGAACCCGCCAGCATGGTTTTGGAAAAAGCAGGCGAACAAATCCACCCTGACTCGAAACTTCTCGGCAAGGGCAACATAAAATTGGGCAATATGGCGGAAAACTACCGTGTCAACATGGTGAAGTGGACGATGAATATGAGGCGGGACTGGGCAGCCAACGCCAAAGTCGTCTCTGACTTAACTCAGCGGGAGTGCTTCGACCTTGTTGTCGGCGACGAAAGGTACGAGATTATAGTTGCAATGTCGTCTGATTCTAATTTCAAAACGTTCCCATTTGTTATAATCTATGACTTTATCGGAATAGACAATGTCACGGGCAGTCCCATCGACGCCTTCTCTACTTACATGGTTAACCGCATCTGGGCGAAGGGTATGCAAAGCAAAAAAACGCTCGCTGACCTCAGCCTCTTTGTCGGCGAACCAGAGGATGTCCCCGACCGTAAGTTTGGGTTCATGCTGCCAAACCGGCGGTTACTAGCGGAGAGAACACTCAAGTTTCTTGGTTACATTCTTCCGTTTAAGCCCGATCAATATCGTGACAAATTCCATGTCCGAGAGCTTTTAGGTTATGGCATGGCGCCTTTAGTGGTCTGCTCTATAGGTGGAACCTCCGCTGGGAAGAAGCTTTTAGATTTATGCACCGCAGCTTACCCAATTATAAAACGCAACATTCCAGACCTGCTAATGGTACTGGTCTGCGGTCCAATGGTGGATCCAAAAACAATCAAAGCCCCACAAGGCATAGACGTCAAAAGCTATGTACCAGACCTCTACAAGCATATGGCAGCCGCTGATCTCTGCATAGTTGCCGGCGGCGGCACCGCAACCTTAGAATTGACAGCTCTGCAAAAGCCGTTCCTGTATTTTCCGCTTGAAGGGCACTTCGAGCAAGAGGTTCCAGTTGCCAGCCGTTGCGCTAGGCATAGGGCTGGTATAAAAATGGACTTCTCGAAGACTACACCAGAAATACTATCTGACGCAATTTTGGTGAATTTGAACTCGCACCCAGTTTACGCAACAATCCCACTTGGCGGCGAAGAGAAAGCCGCGGAATTGCTCAGCAAACTCCTTGTGGACGTTAATGCTTAGCTTGGTTCCAGTAGTGCATGAAGACAACTTTTGCCCAGTTAAGAGCCGCTTCATCTTGGCTTGTGAACCCCGTATAGTCAATCTTGCCCTCTAAATTGGGAAAAGAAACCAAGGCGAGTTCTTTTTCGGAAAGAAAGAGAAATACCGGCAACTTGTTAACATCGTCGAGATAGCGGCTCTCCACCTTTTTGGCCCTAGCCCCCTGCTCAAACACTTTATCGTTCGTCAACGCTAAGATGTCTGGCGGTATCTGTGCGTTGCGGGGCATAAGCTTAAGGAATTCTACTCCCCGAGAAACTGCATTAGCACCAAGCGGAACTGCATTGGCTAAGATTTCGTCTACGAGAACCCAAATGTAACTTTGGGCTTCGCGAATCATTTTTTCGCACAGAAAAATCGATGTTAAAGGCTCATTTACGAGTTTGCTGTTAGCAAGTGCCCCTATTCCTGCACATAATTCATCGGGTACTGTCGAGAGTGAATGCGTCTTGAAGTATTTCTGGTTCTTTGACAGAAAATGGAAGCTTGGCACAAGCCGTACAGCGACTTCGCCAAATGGAGTTAAGTGAAAGAAGCCTTCTGAGTCTTTGGTTATAAGGTTTGAAGCTGTTAGTCTTGATAAGTTGCGGGCAGTTTCTGGCACGGTGAAATCGAATCGCTCTGAGACGCGGGAAAGCTTCATCGGGTTCTTCTTGAGTTCAAATAGTATGTTCAGTCGGTCTTCGTTTGAAAGCTCAAACAGTAAACCGCAAAGTTCTTTCAAGGGCAAACCATCAGCAATGGGTTATAGTTAATTATTATATTTCATATTTTCTGTTTAGAATATTTTATCCCAAACTTCAAGCAGATGAGTCTTGGGAAGAAAAGATGTCAACAAATTATGATGCAATCGTAATTGGGTCAGGTCTCGGCGGCTTATCCTGCGCCGCCTACATGGCTAAGAACGGCAAAAAGGTTCTGGTTATCGAAAAACACAGTGTCCCCGGAGGGTACGCTCAATGCTTCCGACGAGGAGACTTCACATTCGACTGCGGATTGCACATGATCGGCGGGATCGGAAAAAACCAAAAAAACTACAAGTTCTTCGAATTCTGCGGCATCGCCGACTGCACCAACTTCATCCCGCTGAAGTATTCTATGCGAGCGGTTTTCCCCGAACACGACTTACGGTTGCCCGCGGGAAACATCGAAGAAGTCATAGCCGTTTTACAAGGCGCTTTTCCCGAAGAAAAAGACGGCATCCGAGCCTTAATGGATGAAATGATGCGCATAAACCGGGACATCAACAAACTTCTTTTCTCCAGCCAACCCATGTGGCAGCAACTGCCCGTGTTTCCCTTCCGTTACAGGGCACTCTTTCCAATGCTTAAGAAAACCACGGGGCAACTGCTTGACAAGCACATAAAAAACAGCAAACTAAAAGCCATCCTTATGTCAAACTACGGCTACTTCGGGCTACCCCCCGATCAAGTGAACGTTTTCCCCGTTATCGCCAACATAACATACTGGGCAGACGGTGGTTTCTACCCGCAAGGTGGAAACCAAACCATACCCGACGCGTTAGTGGCGGTAGTTAAGAAAAATGGCGG
Source organism: Candidatus Bathyarchaeota archaeon (assembly GCA_026014745.1). Lineage (NCBI taxonomy): Archaea > Thermoproteati > Candidatus Bathyarchaeota > Candidatus Bathyarchaeota archaeon. The sequence goes on from JAOZHS010000001.1 coordinate 543,039, forward strand.
AGACATGGTTTTAGGCACAGAAGTATCTTCGATAATTACTGAGAATGGGAAAGCAGTTGGCGTAGAAACAGCAAAGGGCCAGAAATACTTTGCTGCAAACATCGTTTCCAACGCGAGTGCTCCTGAGACTTTCCACCGCATGGTCGGCGAAGAGAAAACCCCCAAAAAACTCCTCACAAAAATCGATTGTTTGGAGCCCTCGGTGTCAGGCTTCATAATTTACTTGGGCCTCGATGAAGGCTTCTCAAAAACACTTCAAAACAAAAACGAATACGATATAGCAATCTTCGAAACTTACGACCAAAACCTAGACTACCGCTGGATACAAAACGGCGAAGTCGAAAAAGCTCATTTCTTCCTCACACTCTATTCCAATTACGACAAATCACTCGCAAAAAGCGGCAAATTTGTAGCCTCTATAGTTCAAGGCCAACCCTATAGTCGGTGGCAACGCTTTGAAGCAGGCTACAATGAAGGACAAAAAGAAGAATACAACAAAGAAAAAGACCGCGTTGCGGGCATACTCATTAAGCGAGCGGAAAAAGTGGTTCCTGAGCTCTCAAAACACATAGACGTCATCGAATGTGCAAGCCCCTTGACGCTTAAGCGGTACACAAGTAACTACAATGGCGCAATGTATGGGTGGGCAAACACAACAAAACAGTTCTCGCCCATGGATCGACTCGCTGAATTGCCGATCAAAAACCTAAATTTATGCTCGGCGTGGACGTTTCCAGGCGAAGGCCAATCCACTGTGATAGCTTGCGGTTATCGATTGGGCAAAAAACTAATAGGCAAATAGGTCAAGACGGCTTAGCATGGCTATAAGAGTCCGGTCGAGTATAGCGGTACCTCGAGTCGCGGAGCTGGGTCCAAATCTCGGCCAGAGCACCACACCTTCCAATTTGTTAAATCATCAATTACTCTCAGCTTGCTGGTTCGGGCAGGTCAAACGCTTGCTTCAAAATTGGCTCCAACTGATATCTTACCATCAAATTCTCGCTTTCGCTTGTTAAGATGTCATGGTCTCCCGCTGACACTTTAATGAAATATGTTTCTACTCCCGCCGCCGTTAGCTTATTGTAAAATGATTCTGCGACCTGTATGGGAATCACAGCGTCCATGGTTCCGTGGACAATAACAAAGATAGGGTCACCCGACGAAACGTAGGTTGCAGGTGAGGCTTGATGCCACAGTTCGGGGTTCTCTTCATAGGTAACATTCCCCAGCGAATAGGCGATTACTCGGTCGATGAAGGTTTGGTTTTCATGTTTGCCCACATACTCAAGGTCAGTTGCGCCAGCGTAATCGATGATAATGTGAACTTGACTTTTTATGGTCTCATTGCCACTTGAACCAACCAAAAACGGTTCGTCTCCCGTCAAAGTTCCCGATAGAGATGCAAGTTGGGCTCCTGCGCTGACCCCTAAGATGCCTATTCTTTCGGTGTCGATGTTGTAGGTTTGAGCGTTTTGTCGAATGTATCGGATAGCTTCGATTACGTCTTGGATGTTTTCGGGCCAGCTTGTTTTGTTATTAGTGGATAGTGTGTAGTCTATGGTGAAGCCTGCGATGCCCCGTTTAGCGTAGAACGTTGCCGTGTCGTTTAAGTCTGTTCGGCTACCCGTTTTCCATCCGCCGCCGTGTATGTAGATCAATGCGGGGAAGGGTCCCTCTCCGGTGGGTGTGTAAACATCCATGACCCGGTAGGGGCTAGAGCCATTAGAGTAGGATACGTTTGTTTGTGTGGTGCAGTTGGTTATTTCTGGTAGTAGGTTTGTTTGGTCTTCAACGGTGGTCTGGTTGCTTTGGGGTTGGTATGAAAAGGTAAGAACAGACATAACACTAATTGCGACAAAAACCAGTGCGAATAGGATATAGAGCGCCTTTATTGTCTCTTACCTCCTCGAACCAGACACTTGTTACTCTGTTAGCTTATTTGCTTTCCAGACTTAAAATATTTTACCCAAATCAACAATTACCCGTTTCAAGTCAACTGTTTGTCTTTTTTTTGCTTGACGTTTTTAATTAGCATAAACCCTAGCGGAACCAAAATGATGCAAATCACAATCCTCACTCCCTGATAGAGGTAGAAGAGTGGTCCACTTGCAAAGAATGTGTCTGGCATGTTGAAGACTAAGGTTAAAATTGCAAAGCTGATGAAGGGTTCCGCGAGGTAGATGTAGGCGCTTCTTTTGGCTATCTGTTGGGCAAAGCCGTTTTTGGGGACGTGTAGTTTTCTTAACAGCAGTAGTGCAAGCAAAACAAGCCCTGCGGTTAAGAGGATTGTGCGAAGGTTAAAGTAGAGTTGTGATAGCCATGGATTGCCGCTTACGAGGTAGGTGAGGTCAATGGCAAAGAAGATTACCACGGGTAGGGCGATGGCGGCCATTTTGTAGTTTAAGATTTTTTCGTAGAGGTTGAATTTATTTATGTAGAAGCCAAATGCGAAGACCAACAGGAACTGGGTGAAGAGTTCGCCCAGCCGAAAAGGCGACGTGTAAACCCACAGCATGATTGCCGTTAACCACACAGCCGCCACAGTTAGTAACTGTATTTTGGTGCTCTTGACGTATTTGTCCAATAAGCAGATAATCAGCATGAATAGTAAGAGGTATGGTATGAACCAAAGTGAACTCCAGTTATAGACTGAGTTAACAGAGTCAAAGATATTGAGCATGGTAAGTTGGGAACCTAATTTTATGGGATTAAACGGCAAGCCCATTACTGACTGGAATGCAAAGTAAAAGATGACTGCGATTGCAAAAGGCAAGTAGAGTGTTCTAGCTTTGGACTTAAAGAAACGTGTGAGGCTGCTGTCGCGTCTATGGAAAGAATCATACGCTAAGTACCCGCTGATAAAGAAGAAGGCGCTTAACAGGAACCCTTGAACTTGGAACATAGCGTCGGGGTAAACAACAACGAGGTCGCTGTGCACGAAGAGTAGCAGAATTAGAGCGGTGATTTTGAGGTAGTTGAACTCCGAGATTATCCGTGCCTGCGGCGAACTATCGTGAGGTTGGGTGTTGTTTAGCGACATCTCTGCACCGACATAATGCCTCAACCAAACAGTTTGTTCACTATTAGCTGTTGTGGTTAAGAAAAAACGAACTCCCCGATTATGTGCAAGATATTTTAGATGTTTTAAACTGTGGTTTTTTTAACATTTTGGGGGCTATTTATTAGCTGTGCAAAGAAGTTAGCGTTGGAGGTTTTCTTTTACTCTGAACCGAACCATATCTTTGACCAATTCAAATGGAATGGGCTCTTCAAGGGGGAATCGGACGGTGCCTTTGCTTGTTTGGTACGGTGCCAATCGCTTTTTGAATACTTCAATCGTGTTGGCGGTTGGAAAAAAGCCTATGTGATTTTTGAAAGCGGCAAACCATACTAAGACGTGGTCTTGTTTAAACGCGGGCATTTGATAGCTTATGGTTTCTTGGGCTTCTGGCGCGGCTTCTTTGATGGCTTCTCTGAGTTGTTCTAAAATTGTTTGTATGTTTTTTGGGTATGCTGCGATGTATTCGTCTATGGTTTTGGGTGCAGCTTTTTTCTTATCCATAACTCTTACCTGAAATACATCCAATACTTGTGCGCACCAGTTGATTTCGTTTTGGGTTCAGCTCAATCTGTGAAAACGGTTGAAATTGAACTGTGAGCAGTAACCTTTTATTAATCGATAAACGGAATGAATTGAGATGTGAACTTATATGGCTGATTCAATCCAAAAAAGAGTCCAAGAAGCCCTAGACGAAATTAGACCACAAATCCAAATGGACGGCGGCGACGTACAACTAGTAGCCGTTGAAGGCGGCATCGTTAAAGTCCGCTTAGTTGGCCACTGCGCAGGCTGCCCCATGTCACAAATGACGCTCAAAAACGGCATCGAAGCACACCTTAAAATGGTTGTACCCGAAGTCGAAAGCGTCGAAGCAGTCCGCTAAACACCCGCCTTTATCTTCTATTTTTTAGTTACCACTTTTTGTTAAAGCCCTTTGTCGCTACCTTTTTTGCAGATGCCCCCACGAATCTTATATAGCCGCTACGGGTAGGGGAGTCGATATGACCAGCGATTTCGTTATCCAGACCAAGGCTTTGCGAAAAATCTTTGTCTCCAAAGAACACCGCATAAAAAAAGAATTCGAAGCAGTCAAAGGCATAGACTTGATGGTACGGCGTGGCGAAATCTTTGGGTTTCTGGGACCCAACGGCGCTGGAAAATCCACCACACAAAAAATGCTCTCAACCCTAATGCGCCCCACCAGCGGAGAAGTCAAAGTTTTAGGCTTTGAACTCGCCACGCAGCAGGAGCAAATCCGCAAAAACGTGGGGTTCGTGAGTCAAGCAGGCGGCGCCAACTTAGCCGCTACAGGGGTAGAAAACCTTGTTTTGCAAGCACAACTCTACGGCATAAACAAACAGACCGCCAAGAAATACGCAAAAGAGTTCGCTGAGCGCTTCCAGATGACCACGTTTGTTGATAGAGCGGCATCTACCTATTCTGGCGGTCAAAAACGGCGCTTAGACATCGCGCTTGGCATGATACATCACCCCCAACTGCTGCTCTTAGATGAACCCACCACGGGTTTGGATCCGCAGAGCCGCGCGTATCTTTGGGAGGAAATCAAGAAGCTCCAAACTGACGGCGTCACCATCTTTCTAACCACTCAATACATGGATGAAGCAGACAAACTCTGCGACACCATCGCAATCATTGACCACGGCAAAATAATCATAACCGGCACGCCCGAGGAACTCAAAGACTCCGTGGGCGGAGACACCATCGTGTTAGGTTTCCTTTCACCTGAACAAACCCAAAAAGCAGAGGTTGTGCTTTCAAAAAAATTCGAATTTGAACGCATCCAAACCATTGAAAGTTCTCTGCATATAACCATCAAAAATGGTGAGCTTACCTTGCCGGAGCTGTTGCGGCTGCTGGACAGCGAAGATTTGCCTGTACAGGGCGTGACGCTCTCCCGACCCAGCCTTGACGATGTTTTCTTAAAGTATACTGGTCGCTCTCTTCGTGAGGACGGAAAAACCCCATGAAGCTACTACACGACACCAAACTGATGTTCAATGCCAGCTTGCAGCATACCCTAAAAACCCCCGTGTTCATATTCGTCAGCCTATTCCAGCCATTAATGTATCTGGTACTCTACATGCCCCTGTTAAGTGGATTAGGCGACGTTCCTGGGTTATCCAGCGGCACCGCCAACGTCTTCATCCCGGGACTGCTGGTTATGCAAGCCATCTTTGGCTGCGCATTCAACGGGTTCCCCTTAATCGATGACATCCGAACAGGCGTCATCCACCGCTACCTCGTTACACCCGTCAGCAGAGCCGCCATCCTACTCGGCAGAGTGCTGCGTGACGCTGTGATTCTGCTTGCCCAATGCATCCTCATCACCCTAGTCGCTATACCATTTGGGTTAACTGTGAACCCTGCTGGTTTTGCTTTGTCACTTGTGATGTATGCGTTAATCGGCATAACTATGGCGTCGATATCCTATGGGTTTGCTCTGATTTACAAACTTGAGGATGCACTTGCACCCACCATGAACACCCTAACCCTGCCAGTTTCACTCCTTTCCGGTATCTTTTTGCCGTTGGTGCTTGCGCCCCTTTGGCTGCAGGATATAGCCAAATTAAATCCCTTCTCCTACGGTGTCGAAGCTACCCGCGACTTGTTTGTGGGTAACTTCCAAAACCTCAGCATCCCTATGGGCTTTCTTATTGTTGGGGTCTTATCGGTTGTGGTGTTTTATTGGGCGTTGGGTGCGCTTAAAAAAATGGCGACTTAACGCCTTCTTTTTTAGCGCCAAAAAACTGTTTTTTGTATATTGATTTAGTTTTCATAAAATATTTGAATTAAATGAGTCAATTAGTGGGTGGGTTAAGAGGGAATGCATTGATGGCTCGCCATCTTAACTGCATATCCACACAACTCTTAACCCGTAAACCCCACAAACTTGTTCTCTTTAGGAAAAACGGCTTAAACCTTAATGCATAAGCTTGTACATGGCGTCGGTTATTTTTTCAAAGGGCGTCCCTATAATTTGGTAACCTGCCTTGCCTGTGTGCTTGCGAATGTAATACTGAATCATGCCCTTAACAATGGCAAACTTTAGTTTTCCTTCACTGACTTGCGAGTCGAAAAGAAGTTTATGTTTTACCAACTGAATGTTTTTGGGTTCTTCCCACTCTTCTGGAGCCAAGCTGCTAGTTAATCTCTCAAATAGAGGTGTTCCCGGAATCGGATAGGGCAGCGTAAAAGAAAGGTAATCCAGCGGAAGCGAAGAGGCAAACTTTACTGTGTTTAATATGGTTTTTTCGTTTTCGCCAGGGTATCCTACTATGAAGAAGGCTCCCGCTTTGATTCCTTTCTTTTCACACAACTCAACAGCTCGGGTTGCCTGCTTTGTTGTTATGTGCTTATTCATTATGACAAGAATTTGGTTGTTTCCTGATTCTATGCCGAAAAACATTCGCAGGCACCCCGCTTGTTTCATCTTGTCAACTGTTTCATCATCGAGGGTGTCGACTCTTGAGAGGCATTCCCAGCCTATTTTTATTCGACGTTTGATGATTTCGTCACATATTTTTATCAATCGTTTATGGTCTAAGGTGAAGCAGTCGTCCCCAAACCATATTCTGCTATAACCTAATGCTGCAGCTTGTTCAATTTCATCAACAACCTTCGAAGCGTCTCTTACTCTAAACACATTGCCAAAAATAGGTTGACTGCAAAAATCGCATGAAAAAGGGCAGCCTCTTGAAGTCATGATAGGTGTCGTAGTGTAACCAAAATTTTTAGAATAGTACTCTTTGTAAGAATTATTATCAAACAGTTCTCTGGCAGGGTTAGGAAAATAATTTAGATCCTCTTTTAGTTCCCGCTTTGCTGTACGTCGAATTTCCCCCGAGTCTTTATCGTGGTAAATAATTCCTTTTACTGCCGAAAAATCGTCGCCATCTGTGAATTTTTTCGTGAGCTCCAACATAGTTTCTTCACCCTCACCCAAAACTACTACATCGAAGTCTTCGAGAAACTTTTCAGGTTCAATAGTTGGAAGAGCCCCGCCAACCACGAGCAACTCGCAGTGATTTCTTATCAGTTTGGCTATTTCCAGCGATTTTTCCTTCATCGAATACATTGATTGGATTCCAATAATCCTAGGTTTGGAAGCAACAATTTTTTTGAGGGCTTCTTTTTGTTTTAGGAAGGTGCAGTCTACGATTTCGACGGAAATGCCCTGCTGCTTTAGGTATGCTGCTATGTAGCCTAGTCCTAACGGTGGAAACCTAAAAATCGAGGAGTCAGCGCGAGCACGGAAATATGGGTAGACCAAAGTCACCGTAGTCATCTTGTCACCGAAACTTTCAATTTCATATTCAAAACAGGCCGGTTGGGCAATTCTCAGACTTTTGTTTCAACACCCTGCTCAGTTTTTTTGATAATAAAGAAGTTCAAGATTTCTGACCGAAAAGTTAGCGGTGCCTTCAACTAAACAGGTCTATACACCTAAAACTAGCCTGTTCTTGACATAAAAATTTTCTCTTTACCATATCCAAACAAAGGAAATCACGTCCTCTAAGGCGCTCAGGAAATGTTTGTGAGGTTTTCCGATTGACCCGTTAGAGGCGCATCGCATTTGGAATAGTTAACGTTAGGCTAATAAGTACAGACGGCTAACATGGCGTGTGGGAGTTTGGATTTGCGAGTCCTCTTTGTTGAGCCACCGAAGGACATATGGTTTGTTATGGGTGAGTATTTGCCGCCTCCTTATGGCATCATCCAGCTTGCGGCATATTTGGAAAAGCACGTCAGCGGCGTAGAGTTGGGTGTGCTAGATTGTAACGCTGAGAAAGTTGATTGGGCAGCCATGGAGCAACGCATAGCTCAGTTTCGACCCGATGTGGTGGCTTGTGCGTCTTTGGCTACTTGCAATACCTACGCTGTAATCAAAACACTTGAAATTGCCAAGCGAATGGTCCCAAATGTTCTAACAGTTACTGGAGGGCAACATTTCACCGCCACCGCCCAGCAAAGCCTGCAGTCGTACCCTGAACTTGACGTTATCGTGCGCGGCGAAGGCGAACAAACCCTAACTGAACTCATAAAAACCTATCAAACCAAAGGCGACTTAGGCAACATCCAAGGGATATCCTATCGAAGCGGCGAAAAAATCATCAACAACGGCGAGCGCCCCCAAATCCAGAACCTCGAAGACCTCCCCTTCCCAGGCTATCACCTTGTCAAAGACAACATGCTCAAATACCATTTTACGGTCATGGGCGGCAAAAACACCCCCTACGCTCTCATAGAAGGCGGTCGAGGATGCAACCATCAATGCACGTTTTGTACGCAGTGGCGGCATTGGCAAGCGTGCTGGCGCGTGAAATCCCCCAAACGCATCGCTGATGAGTTGGCGTATTGCCACAACGAGTTCGGCAGCAAATTCATTTGGTTAACCGATGACAATTTCGGGTCTGGGCAGCGTCCCGCAGAGATCGCTGAGGAAATTATTGCCAAAAAGTTGCCTGAGGACGTGTATTGGTTTGTGCAAGCCCGATGCGACGACATCATCCGCAACAAAGACATCCTGCCCCGCCTGCGGAAGTCAGGGTTGAATTGGGTGCTGCTTGGCGTGGAGAATTCTAACCCCAAAACTCTTGAAGGCTTCAAAAAAGGCATAAGCCCCACCGATGCAAAAACCGCCGTGAAACTCCTCAAAGACAACGGCATCTTCGCCCACGCTATGCTAATCATTGGCAACCGACCAGACACCCACCAAAGCATTCAAGAAATGCGCGTCTTCGCCAACGATTTAGACCCTGACTTCGTCATGTTTGGAATCCTAACACCCTTTCCAGGCACCGAAATCTATGCGGAAGCAGAACGCAACGGTTGGCTTATGGACAAGAACTGGTCGCACTACGACATGATTCACGCCATCATGCCCACCGAGACCCTAACGCCTCAAGAAGTGCAAGAAGAACTCTACCATTGCTACCGCGACTTCTACGGTTCCTGGAGCCGACGCTTAGACGGGCTCTTTGGCAAAAACAAGCTTAAGCGGAAGGTTTTCTGGCATATGGCGTCAACTGGCGTGATGGGAAAGGTGAAATCGCTGTTTTAAACCAAAAAACACTCAAAAAACAGGATTCAACCGCCCTTCCATGGTTTCAGTTTGCTGTGGAGATTGTGGGGTTGGCTTTGCTTCCCCTTCTGGTTACGCAAACAAGCGTGGGCACCTTCGAGGTGAATGCCCAAAACTACTTTATCGGCGCCGCCTTCATCGCCCTCTGTCTGATGGGCATAATCGCCGTCTTCCACCCCGCCAAATGCAGAGGCATCTTCGAGAAATCTCAGGTAAAAACCTCTCCACAAAACGCTGACCCCCTACCAATCAGCGGGCATCACCCCGACTGCAAACAATACACACCAAACAGGATCACCCTTGGCACGCGAAAGATTTGCGCAGCCTGCAGTGGACTCTTAATCGGAGGGGTGGCGGCTTTGGTTTTGGCGTTTCTCTACTTTTTTGCAGGTCTACCCCTGTTTTGGGGCAACCTATGGCTGCTGGTGCTTGGGGAATTGTTGATGGTTTTGGGGTTGGCACAAATCAAATTCTCTGGTTATGGCAAAGCTGCTGTTAACGCGCTTTTTGTTGTGGGCGCATTTGTGGTTTTGGCTCAAACTAACCTGTTAAGCGGGGGCTTGATAGTTGATGTTTTTGCGCTTGGCTTAATTGCGTATGCGCTTTGGCTTAGAATTTTGCTCTCTGAGTGGAACAACAGGCGAACATGCCTAAAATGCGGGGAGTGTTTTTAGTATCTACGGTGTTTTCTTCCAAAGAGTCCGCCTAAGATGACCAAGACGCCGATGATTACTATTATAAGGGGCCAGAGGTATTGCCAGAAGTCAAAGATGTATCCGCTTGCCTGCAAAAGTGAGCCTAACCCGACAAGTAAAATGATAACACCGAAAATGACTGCTACAATCATGCCGCCGTGGGGTAAGCCGAAGCATTCGCCCTCAACTCGTCTGTAATGTTCTCGGTCGCTTCCCGGATACTGTTCGCCTACAGTGTAGAGGGGGGCTCCACAGTTTGTGCAGTTCCTTGCATCGTCTGGATTTTGAGTGCCGCATCTGCTACAATAAACCACAATAACTCCTCAGACACGTTTAGGTGTGATTTGGTTTTAAGATTTGTGGTCAACAGTTTGGTGCAGGGCTTTTCTGATTTGAATTGCCCTTGGCTTAAAGAGTTAATACTTGGCGGGCGCTATACCCTGCCTGTTTCAGTGTAGCATCGATAAACTCTATTTTTACTGGTGTAACCTTCACCAATACTACGGTTTGGGGAAATTCTTCTATCCCTAACTCCTTTGCGGTTTCTTCCCAGTTGTATGCTTCCAACCCCTCACTAAATTCGAAAGATTCCTCCCGCGATATTATTTTTACCAAACCCGTGATTTGTGCACCTTTCGCACTGTTCCAGCCCTTATAGGGCAGGAAAACACCAATGCTGACTCGGGGGTTTTCTTTTATGTTTTTGAGTTTAATTCCGGGTTCACCAACAAAATAAATGGTTAACCCTTTGGAGCGGTACTCAAGTGGAGTTGCCCTTGGAACATTACCGCTGCAGGTAGCAAGCACACACATGTTAGTACTCTGCAAAAACGCAGCAATACGCTCTTTTAGGTCACTATCTGCGAGGGGTTTTCCAGAAAGATATCCTTGGGGCTCTGAACTCATAAAAACGCCTCATTAAATCAAGATTACTGCAACTAATAAGGTTAACAAAAAGAGTCGGAGAACTTGGAAGGATTTGGGGGGCCTCCCATTTGAACAGGAATCTAGGAGCAAATTCTATTTATGGACATTTTTCTTCTGTTTTAATCAATTAAAACAAAAATCATGCAAACTCCTATATGTAACATCGCGGCTTTGAAGTGGAAGCGATTGAATATGAACCGTGAAAATTATAAAGTGGACAGAAAAAAACCAAAACAAAACAATGCGGTTAGCAGATCCAAAAGGCAAATGCTTGCAACCCCTAAAATTACTAATTCTGCTGCTACGCCCAAACTACGTGAAATATACTCATCTAAAACTGAATGGGCAACAAAGGTTCTGCCTAAAATAAAAGAGCAGTAGTTTTTAAGGGCAAACTTAGAAGAACTAACATTTTTTAGTTTCTTAAATTGGGGTACAGTTGGTTGCAGCCGAATCAGCAAAGAAGCAACATCAAAGCAGGCATTCACGTAAGAATCGTTTTGAAGCAGGACCAGCAAAGCGGTAAATTAACTGACGGTATCGTCAAAAGTATCCTTACCAACAGCCCAACGCATCCCCATGGAATCAAGGTGCGATTAACCGACGGCAAAGTCGGCAGAGTACAAACAATAACATAATGCAGGCACACCCAGTTAACTGTCGTAGCTTCTTCTAAAGTAAACCAATGAGACAGACACAACTGCTATCACAAATAGGGTACCTGCCAATGGAAACTCGGGAACTGTAGGAGTTGCACTTGGAACTTGATTTATCGTTTGATTTCCATTAACGGGTGATGAAACCATAAAAAATGGTATGCTGATTGCCTTTTTTGGGAGTTGAAAAACATACTCGGTTCCGTTTATAAAATAGCTGCCTTGCGCATAAGCATCGATTGTCAGCGTATGGTACCCTTTGGGTATTTGGGTAAGGGTGAAGTTATGCTGTAAGATTTGATAACTGTTCCAATGACCAACATCCGCTCCAGGTGGAAAAGGGCACCATTTGCTGCTGCTCATCCAGTCTCCTTTGTAATTACTTATGAGGTGAACATAGGTGGAGATTCCAGGGAGGCTATTGATTTCTTTGGTAAAGCAAACGTTGATTGTCCCATTGGTGTAGGTTGCATTTTCTTTTGGGCTTAACACCTTGACTGAAAAAACTGCATTATCCGGCGGAGATGTATGAGTTGGAAAAATTATTGGATTAGCCTTAGTCACCTCAACAACGGGGAGCATAGCGAGTAATGAGAAAACAAGCATAATAGCAAAAAGTAACGCTTTCCTCTTCATATCCACCAATTCTTCTAGATTGCCGTTGCCTTATGAGGTTTTACATAAAGCTGCTGCTACATAAAAAATACCTAAAATGGGCGGTTACCCCATTTTTGGATTCATCGATTTCAGCTTACCTATGCTTCAGGTTCGGGGGCAGGTTGTGGACAGCAACGATACTCTTGGGCTTTGTCCAGTAACTCAATCTTGCGTTTGAGTAGTTCATTCTCAAGCCTCTTATGCTCAAGGTCCAACTCGATTTCTCGTTTTCGCGTCTCATCACATACATCGCAAGAGTCAAGGCAGCCCTTCACGAGCAGTCCAGGAGTCGGAAGAGAAGACCGCACTTCAAACGAAAACTCCTTAGTTTTAGTCGAAAGGTTTCCGTCTACATTAACCAATCCTGCCTCAGCAAGTTGGGCATTCACCGCTGCGACCGCTTGTCTTCGCATGGTTAGAGAAATGGGTTGTTGACTTGCCACCGTGCTGGTGCGTGCTGAAACCGTGGCTGTAGCTGTGATTGTTTGGGTATTCTTCTCTGCAGCTTCACTCTGCCTTGCCATGTTTTCCAACTCTAAGCGTTTGGGGCTCGTTGCAAGTACGGCAGTTGCCAGCGTAGCAATTGAGCCCTTTGAGCCAAAGGCGTTGTTCGTGACTTTGGTGTCACCGGCTGGGTCAATTACTCGCTTCTCGATTGATACAAAACTAAACTTCACAGTTTGAGTCTTATTTATCTGGTAGAAGTAGTATGTGACGGCATGGCATTTGTTGGGGTTGCTGAACTCTCGTGACGAGGCTTCAAGGTGATCTTGACTTTCGCCTTCTTGGTGGCTTCGGGTCTCCACTTCACCGATGGTTTTGGAGCCAGCAGTGCGAGTTGCATTCTCCGACCGATTATGCGCAGCTTGAGCATGCTGAGTCAGTTCCCGCATGAACTCGCTTGTCGATTCCCCGTCAAAGTTGCCCTTTGCGTTAACCGAAGGGCTTGTAAATATGGTTTCTAGAATTCCGCTTGCGTTACTATGCGTATCATAATGCCCTTTTGTTGTATTGGTCGAGTTTGCCGAGTCTCGTATAGTCAGGTCGCTCATGAATTCATCCATGCTGGTCATATAATACTGCTCTTCAGAAGTCTGCTCTGTTCGGTAATTTAGCTTAGTTTCACTGTCATAGGTGAATCGGCTCCGCCGATCACTGGTGAAGAGCCGGACTTTTTCGCCTGGAAGCAGAGTCGTCGAATACACCAAGTCACCCAGTGCTAGAGGTCCAGGGCACCTTTCCAGCCTCGCGGTAATGACTACTTCCACATTGACGGTTTGCCGTGCCGCAACAGCGCCTACCGTAACGGGATGCAACAGCCTATATTGATATTGCAGCACATCACAGGCAGGAAAAGAATCAAGCTGCGGACAACAAGGAACGATAAATTCTTGAGATTTTTCTTTTCTTGACATGTTTCTTCCCATCCAAAAGCTGACAAATAATTAAGGGAACAATACTAATTCAGATCATTTGCTTTAGTTTTACTTTTAAAACTTTTGACTACGAGCGTTAAGCGTATCAAGTTTTTCATTACATTCAAATTACAGGCCCAACCGAAAAGTCCCGGCAGGTTAGAATTAGATTGGTGGGGCCTCCCGGATTTGAACCGGAGTCTATAGAGCCCAAGTCTACAAGCCTGGACCAAGCTAGCCGAAGGCCCCACGTTTTGCTGGAGAAGAATAGTTTAGGTTGCATCATAAAAACCTTGTCAAATCAAACCCGCAAATTTAGCTCTGCCTTCTTGGCTTCGAGGGTTTGGTTATTTTTGGCGTAGGTTGCATTGGAGAACTTTGGGGCAGACGAGGCATTCTTCTTGCTGAAAGCGGCTCTCTGCGGGTTGATTGAGTAAGCCGCTGTAGTGGGCGCATTTGGCTGGGGAGTCAAGGACGGTGGGGTAGTCGACGGGTCTGATTTGGGTGATTTTGTTTTTTTCGGTGACTATGTTGAGTTTGGACATGCAGTAGGGGCATGCGTAGTGGGTTTGGCGGGGGAAGACGGAGGTGTCTGTAATCACGGTTGGTTTATCGAATGTTTTTTCGCATCCCTTGTAGGGGCATTTGAGTTTGTTTGATTGTTGCGAAAACAGACGCATGCTGATGCCTCCAACCAACTGGCATGGTATCGTAATATTTAATAAAGCTATCTTGTACGTCCAAAAAACTGGCTATGTGCACAACACATCTACAAAAGTGGAGCCTCGAGCGGGCTTTGATCCCGCGGCCTGCTGCTTACGAGGCAGCCGCTCTACCAGGCTGAGCCATCGGGGCACCTTGTTATGGGTACTGTTGGTTTTCGTGTTTTTAAATGTTGGTTTAGCCGCGTTGACTTTTGATTTACCTATCAAGTTAGTGGTATGTTGGTTTTTGGCGTGACTATCGAAAAGCTATTTAGCTAATTCAGCGATTTATGGGTGGGGAAAAATCGTTGGCTTTAACAAAAAATGAGGTTGTTTTAGTTTTAAACAAATTAAAAATCGCATACTCTAACGATGTTGTAGAGGTCTTAACCTCTTCAACCGTCGTTGATGAGCAACTCGCATGCAAAGTCTTCAAATCCGCCTTCTACGTAGCCACCGAAGAAAACAGAAGAATCGTAACTGCACAAGACGTACAAAAAGTCCTCGACCAACTGCAGACCCTTGCACCCACCTAAAATAAGCAACCTCAAGCGGAAACTGTTCCAAACGCTTGGCTAGCTTTCCCTATGAATTATATAAGCGTCAATTTTAAAAGGTGTAACGCGCCTAACTAATGATAAGGGTTTTTGGCGGAGAAGGGCGCATGGATAAACACAGTGCCAAAGGGGCTGGCAGAGTAACCAGCAAAGATTTGGGCGAACACAAAATTATCGAAATCATAAAAAGCAAACTATCCCCCATGCCCAACATGCCTGTGCCGTTTGGCGACGACGTGTCCGCCGTTAGCCTTGACCCCCAAACTGTAGCGGTGCTAAAAACTGATATGCTCGTCGGCAAAACCGATGTCCCCAAACATATGAGTCTCTGGCAAGCCGCACGAAAAGCCCTCATCATGAACATCAGCGACTTCGCCTCCAAAGGCGTCCAACCCACCGCTGCCTTAGTGTCCTTGGGGTTGCCGCGTAATCTGTTAACCAAAGACATTGAAGAACTCGCAAGTGGTCTCAATTCGGGCGCCCAAGAGTATGATGCCTACATCATCGGTGGTGACACTAACGAAGCCTCCGACCTCGTAATTGCCATTTCGTTGTTTGGTACTGCACAAAAATCCAACCTGATGCTGCGAAGCGGAGCAAAACCGGGCGATATCCTTGCCGTAACGGGGTTTTTTGGTAAATCCGCTGCGGGGTTGCGGTTGCTGCTTGATGAGCAATGCCAAACGTCCCATAACCTGCGTGATGTGCTGTTGGGGGCGGTTTGTATGCCCAAAGCCCGCTTAGCTGAAGGATTGGCGCTTAGCAGGTCAGGCGGGGTTTCAGCTTCAATTGATTCTAGTGATGGTTTGGCGTGGAGTCTGCATGAAATCGCCCGCTTAAGCAACGTGGGCTTCTTGGTGGATAGTATTCCGGTGGCTGATGAGGTGCGTAGGTTTGCCGAGTTCAACCGCTTAGATGCTGTGGAGTTGGCGTTGCATGGCGGCGAAGAATACGAGTTGGTCGTTACGGTTAAGCCTAAAAACTGGGTGGACGCGGAAACCGCCGTGGAAGCCGTGGGGAGCTGCCTGTTGCCGATTGGGAAAGTGACCCGCGAAACTGATGTCGTCTTAAATGTGGATGGCAAAAAGTGCCCCATAGAAGACCGCGGCTGGGAACATTTCAAAACCAAAATCTAACCTTTGCGGTCGAGCATGTAGTTGATGACAGTTATACATGACGCCGCGAGGTAGGGTTGCTTGCCTAAACTGATTTTTTCGCCAAACCGCAACGCAAACGTCTCCGCCTTCTTGGGCAACCCCACATGATCCCCAAGCACAAACAGGCAATCCCCGCCAAGGTCAACGTCGGTTATGTCTTTGCCATCTTCTTCGAGCACAAAGACTTTGTGGGTTTGAGCCTCAGCTTTTAGCAGCGCCTCAAAGCTGGTTTTGTCGCGGCTGATGCCCGGGTGAGGTTTGCCTGCGAGGGTTTTTCTAAGGATTTGCTGCCACGTCTCCATGTCGGTGCGGACATCGTAGAGGCTGGCACCGTCAATTTTGATGTGCACAGGCGGGTTAGGCGGACCGTTGAGGCTGGCGTGAAAGGTTACATCTCGACGTAGACCATGGCTGAAGAAGAGGCTGCTGACGATGCATTCGTGTACAATGTCGAGGCGACCTGCGTCGTGGAGATTGTTAAAAGCTGAATCAGTTTTTCCTAGCCGAGAGAAGAGGATGAATTCTCTTGTCAAGCTTTCACCACCCATTGCTATGGGATCAGAGGCTTTAAACTCAATCCTTGCTTCATATAAGAGAGGGGGTGGGTGCTCTAACTGAGCTATCCTGCGGTTACATGACGCCTGCCCAGAACGGCACCTTTTTGCGCATCATGTTGACGTATTCTTTTAGGAGGTCTTGTTCTTCCTGAGTCAAATCATCCAGATGTGTGGTCAGCAGAACTTTGGCGTCGTTTTCGGGGACTTTTACGTAGAGCACGTCGCGTTCAAAGATGTGGCGTCCCGCGATGGGTTTATCCATTGAAATCGCGACTTGCGCGCCGACTTTGGCTTCGCCAATCGCTTTGCCTTGGTCTTGAATCTGGTCAATCTCCCCAAGATCGGCGCCGTCCTCTTTGCGAATTAAGCTGACTCTGGGCTTTATTCTGCCGCTTTGCACCTCTACACCAGCGACAAGCGGTTTAGCTCGACGGAAAATGCAGTTAGGCAAAACCGTAACCTTACCCGGTTTAACCAACGCGTCAAATTCGGCTTCGCTTTTGGCTTCTTTCTTTTCCTTCACCCACGCCGTGTAGTTGTCGATGAGGTTGTAGATGATGGGGTCACGGAAAATCTTAACGCCATTTGCTTCTGCCTCGGTTTCCGCGTCAGGGAGAACCTTAACGCCAAACGCTAAAATTGCCGCCAAAAGAGGCTCCCGACCCTTAACCACTGAAGCTTCGATAACGTCGCGTTTGCTAATATCGCCTATATCAGCAATACGGACCTGTACGTTGTTGGCTTTCAAAATCTCCGCCATCGCCTCAAGGCTGCCCAGCGTGTCGGCTTTTACGATGACGCCGTCGATTTCTTTGGTGATGCGTATGCGACCGATTTCTTCAGTGATTAGTTTGCAATATTTTGAGACGTCTTCGCCGCTTGGCACCGCAAGCAGAGGCGCACCAGCCAAAGCACATTCCAAGCCCGGCGCAACAATCTTCACACCCGCACTCGCATAGACGCAGTCTACACTTGTGAATTTGTCACGGGGATCACGCATTTCATCAAGAGGCTTCGGCACAAGAATCGTGCGAACCCTCGCGGAGATTGGACCATCTCTGCCGCCCACCACAACCAAATCATCCCGATGTAGCGTGCCATCGTAAACAATCGTGTTAAGCGTCATGCCCAACCCCGGCTCTTCCTTAACTTCTAAAATTGCCCCTTTTGCTGGGCCATCGGCGGTTTGGAGCCGTTTTTTGAGGAACTGCTGAGTCAACCCGACAAGCACCATGACAAGTTCGGCTAGGCCTTCGCCTGTTTTTGCGCTGGTGGGTACTAGGGCGATGTTTTGGGTGAAGTCGCGGATGTGGTCAAAGCGGTCAGTTTTAAATTGGAGCCGACTAAAATCGCCCATCACATGATAGAGGCGGTTGTTGAGTTCGTCTTGAACAAAACTGGACTGCTCCGCATATGATTGCATGAATGTTGTGTGGGGGTGTGCTTTCCAGCCGGGAATGCGGTCAATCTTGTTCACGGCAACAATGAAAGGAGTTTTGCGTGCTTTCAAAATCTCGATACACTCATGCGTTTGCGCTTCAAACCCGCGCAGAGCATCCACAACCAGAATCGCGATGTCGGCGACGCTTCCACCCCGACGCCTAAGATTCGTGAAGGCTTCATGCCCGGGGGTGTCAACGATGAGAAGACCTGGGATTTCGATGCCTGTTTTGAAATTGCCCATGTAGGGTCCGATGAGTTGTTTTAGGGTTTCTACGGGGAAGAAGCTGGCTCCGATGTGCTGAGTCATGCCGCCTGCTTCGCGTATCTGTACGTTGGTTTTTCGCAGCTCATCCAGAAGTGAGGTTTTGCCTGAATCCACGTGACCTAAGACGCAGACAATGGGTTGGCGTATGGGCATCCGATATTTCTCCTCTATAATGCTGGGTTGATAGACGTTGTTGTTGATAAATAAATCTCTGATTTTATTTGTGTTATGCCTCTCTTCTATAGTTTTGCTTATCGACAAACCTTAAATTTTGGACGCCTCCACCATGAATGGTGAAGTATGTGCGTTATTGCGTCAAATGTGGAGCCCCCCTCCAAGAAACTGACCGATTCTGCGGAACCTGCGGCGCCGCCGTTCCAACATTTACCCATGAAGAATTCACGGTTACCGCCAACAAACTTGTCGAACGCGTCGGAGAGTTGCTGCATGAAGGCAACGTAACCCGCATCATCGTCAAAGACGAGGCAGGCAAAACCCTTCTTGAAATCCCCGCGACAGTGGGCGTGGTCGGCGTGGTGCTAGTGCCCTGGTTAGCCGCATTGGGCGTTATTGCTGCGTTGGTTACTAATTGTAGGCTTGTGGTGGAAAGAAGAGAATAATAAGCTGCTTATTTGGGCGGCTTAACTATGAGCAGAAATACACCGATGATCAGCATAATTACGCTAAGCACGCCAAAGAATGCGCCAAAGACTCCTAAATCTGCGGTTGTGGCGGTGTAGTAGAGCAATATTCCGCCGAGGATTATGAGAATGAGACCTATGAATTTCTCGGATAATGATACCCAGAATGTGTCGCCTTCATCGCTCATGTTTTGTGCTTCCTTGCTGTTTTGTTTGTGATTCTCAAATATAAAGCAGGTGGGTTATTTTAAATTATTCCATAATTAGGCTAAACAACGCTGCACAAGAAGAGGGTATAGACAAAAAATGCGGGGGCCCCAACGGTTGGCTAGGTTACCGCAACTATATTAGTTGGTCGACGAGGCTTTGAGCGCGTGCCTCTATGTCTTCAGTGTTGCCGATTTTAACAACCACCGCATCTTGGAGGGCGTTGTCTTGGCGTGCAGGCAGAGACTGCTCAAGCATGGCGACGTCTTCGGTTGAGGTGGTGCCTTGTCCGCTTCCAAAAACACCCACCGCGGCTCCTTGGCTAATCGACATGGCACCTAATTCGTCCTTTACGGATGCGCTTAGGGCGCCTGCATAGACGGGTCCACCAACTACGATGATATCGTAGCCCGTAGTGTTAGCGGCTGCGGCACTTTTTATGCCTGCCAAGATGACGGTGTAGCCTTCGTTTTGGAGTTTAGCGGCGATTTGGTCGGCGACGGTTTTGGTGTCTGCGGATAATCCGGGGTCATACATGACTATCGCGTTTCCTATGGAGGCTCCTGTGGGGGTTAGGGTTTGGGCGCCTGTCGCGGTGTAGGCGGCGAGGTCGAGCAAAATTACTGCGGCAAACGCTGCAAATATGATGACTATTGCTGCTATTATGGCGAGGATTATTTTGAATAGCTTTCTCATGGTGTTCCTTCCAGCGGTATCTCTGTTGGGTTGAGGGTATAAGGGTTGTCTTGGGTGCGTTTGGGTTTGTAGAAAAATCTTTGCATCAGCGGCGTTTTTGCCAAGGGGCTGGTTTGGTTTTAACGACATTTGACGAATCTAAATACTTAAACCTCTCCGCGGGTAGGTTAGCATATACGTGTTTATGTGGAGGTGAACTGAGCAGTGATATTCGAGGAAGA
Organism: Candidatus Bathyarchaeota archaeon; assembly: GCA_026014745.1. NCBI lineage: Archaea > Thermoproteati > Candidatus Bathyarchaeota > Candidatus Bathyarchaeota archaeon. The sequence goes on from JAOZHS010000001.1 coordinate 563,001, forward strand.
TGATGAATGGGAAGAAGGCGAAGATGAAGAATGGGAAGAAGAAGAATGGTAAACTAGCCCTTTAGCAACAAAATTTCTTTCTTTTAAATTTCTTGTGTTTTGGGTTGATGGTTTTTCTTGGGCAAAAAACTGTTTGTTTGATTAACACACCCTAACCTGTGTGGTTGGTTGATAAACAATAGCTTTTTAGGTTTTAACCCGACTATTACTGTGTGGTATGTTTTATGGTTGAAAAAATTGAGAAACCTCTAGAATCAGCAGCCCACGGAATGGCTGAAACCATGCTAGCCGTCATCGACAAACTTGCAGGCAAAGAATCCGACATAAAACTAAGCTTCGAAGACTTAACCCTTGACATGGGTATGTTTAAAGCTAAACTCAACGGCGCCATCGTTTTAGACATAGTTTACTCCAAAGACGTCAAACAATAAGCGGCAGAGGCAAACGTAATGCCCCTCGCATCTTTTCTAGCCGAGATGCTAAAGTCGGGCAAGGTGACAGTTTCAGCAGGTAACGTTGAAGCCCTCGAAATTTTGGTTGCTGACAAAAAAATCGACATAAAAGCCCTCGATAAGGAATTCGTAAAAGATGCTCTATCCGCCGCCAAAGGCGAGGGTGAGGGTAAAGGTTTAGTTAACAGTATAAAGGGCGCTGTCGGGCAACTTAAAACTGCACGTAGCAGCCTAGACTCCGTTAAGGACGTAGCGGAAGAATTAGCTGATGCAGGCATCACGGTGACGTTGACCTACAAGGATACCGTTGTGGTTACGTTGGGGTCGGAGGCTAACCCAAAATTTTCAAGTGCGGCTACTGGAACCAAAGCCATCGAGATTAACAGTCCACGAAAACTCCTTGAACTTGGACTCTAAATGTTAAACACGGTTAATCCTGTGTTTTTTGGTTTTAAATTTATAACTCACCTTTTCAATTCATACTTGGACGTTTAGTTATGACGCGACTCGCCGTATTGGACTCTGACAAATGCAAAGTAAAAAAATGTAACCAGCTCTGCGTAAACTTCTGCCCCATGGTTCGCAGTCGAGTGGAAGCTATCCGCGTTGAAGGCAACAGCGCCATCATATCCGAAACGCTGTGTAGCGGATGCGGGATTTGCGTCAAAAAATGCCCCTTCAAAGCCATAAGCATCGTCAATTTGCCCGATGAACTTGACAAGGACTGTAGCCACCGTTTCAGCGCTAACAGCTTCAAGCTCTTCCGCCTACCCATGCCTGCCCCCGGAACCGTCTTGGGGTTGTTGGGACAAAACGGCATCGGCAAAAGCACCACGCTAAAAGTCTTTAGTGGCGAAATAAAACCTAACCTCGGCAAATTCGATGAACCTCCCGAATGGAGTGAAATCATCCAGTACTATCGGGGTTCAAGTCTGCAGGATTACTTTGTTAAGCTGAGCCAAAAGCAGCTCAAAGTGAGCAGCAAACCCCAATACGTTGACAAAATCCCCAAAGCCGTCCAAGGCAAAGCCGGCGACCTCCTCGAAAAAGTCGATGAACGCAATCAGCTTGACGCCATCGCGGAGGAGTTGGAGCTTAAAAAAATCTGGGACCGCCCCCTCGAAGTGCTCTCTGGCGGCGAGTTGCAGCGTGTCGCGGTGGCAGCGGCGTTGAATCGCGATGCTGACGTGTATCTCTTTGACGAACCCTCCAGCTATCTTGACGTTAAACAGCGGCTGGTGGTTGCACGTGCAATTCGTAACCTCAAGGAGCAGCAGAAAACCATAATCGTCGCGGAGCACGACTTAGCCATCATCGATTACCTTAGTGACCAAATCTGCGTCTTCTATGGTGAACCCGGCGTTTACGGTGTTGTTAGCCATGTGCATGGCGTGCGAACTGGCATCAACATTTATCTCCAAGGCTACATCCCCGACGAAAACATCAAGTTCCGCAAAGAAGCCATCGTATTCCATGAGAAGCCTCCCGCCACTGCAGGTCTTGCTGTTGGCGCTCCTCTGCTTCAATGGAGCAAGATGGAGAAAACCTTTGCAGGCTTCAAACTAACCATCGAACCCGGCGATATCCGTAGCGGCGAAATCGTCGGTATATTGGGTCCCAACGGCATCGGCAAAACCACCTTCGTCAAAATCCTTGCGGGCCTCGAAGAGACTGATGATAAGCGTCAACTCGGCAAATTAGCCGTCAGCTACAAACCCCAATACATCGCACCCGACTATGAGGGCACCGTACAGGAACTCCTCATGAATGTCGCTAAAGACAACTTTACCTCCAGCTGGTACAAAACCGAAATCGCCAACCCACTGCGTCTGCAGGCGCTCATGGACCGAAACGTTATGGAACTTAGCGGTGGAGAACTCCAAAAAGTCGCCATAGCCGCCTGTCTAAGCCGCAAAGCTGACATGTTTTTGCTTGACGAACCCAGCGCATATCTCGACGTGGATGAACGCCTAAACATGGCAAAAACGCTACGCCGAGTAGTAGAAGCCCATGGCATCCCCGCCTTTGTGGTTGAACACGACGTGGTCACACAGGACTTCATTGCCGACCGATTGATGGTCTTCAACGGCGCTCCCGGAGAATCTGGTTTGGCTCATCCGCCTACCACGCTGCGGCAGGGCATGAACACCTTCCTCAAAGAAATGGACATAACCTTCCGAAGAGACTCCACCACATTCCGACCACGCGTCAACAAAGAAGACAGCCAAATGGACAAGTTCCAAAAAAGCATAGGCGAATACTACTACACCAAAATCGCCAAAGACAAAGATGAAGAAGAGGAAAAGGGCAACAAAAAGAAAAAGTAACCTGCTTTAGGGCTTAGTAATTTTTCACTCATCTTTATTGAGTTCTTTTACGAACGAGTAAAAATAACAACACTGCTATAACTAACACGAAGACCGCTATTAATGCAATAAAGTTTACCAAAGGCATCGAAATCAAATCGTTTAAGATAGATTCAGATGGCCACGTAGATTCTGGAGTTGAAGTGATTTGTGATGTAGGATTTGGTTGTGTAGGTGAAGTAGTTGCTGAGTTAGAATCGGAATCCGTTAGGTGTTTAGGTATGGTGAAAGTTTGTACATTACCACTTATTTCTCCTTGAACAACCCCTGATACTAAACGTCCCTTCATATCTCCAATGTAGTCATAAACTCTGAATTGACCATCATGCATCAACATTGCACCTACCCTAACATCAATCTGAGCGTTTGATGGATAGTCACCCCCAATCGATACTATCGTGTATTCGGATTGAGTTGCTCGGAGGCCCTGTTGAGAAGAAGGTATATCTGTATTATTTTCAGGGAAACTATACTCGTAGCGCCAATCATTTTGGTTTGAAGGGTCAAAATGACCTGTTACATAAATTGAATAAAATAGATAATAATTTATGCCGTTTATATTTTCTTCAAAAGGTTGGTTATTTATTTTTACTTCTATTGTACTTCTATCAATTATTTCGTATGTCTTAGTCCCCGTAAATGAATCTGTATGGGTTATATTTTCTGATTTAGGGTAGAATGCTAAGGAAAATTCTGGTGAAGCTGGAATTTGTGCTGATGTTGATTGGGCATAAGTTGATTTAACTATTAGTAGGCTTGACACTGCTAAGATTGCAACGAAGAACAATAGGAGATATTTATCCCGTGCGTCCATGCAAAACTTACCGACTTATTGGGATATATAATTTACTTGTAGTCATCTACGACGGAGAAGCGGAGATAGGGGTCAAAAGGTGTGATTAGCGTATTTAACCAGATGCTCTGAGGCGGGGTATCGACAGAATGGGGCAGTCGAGAAAGATGCCCAAGTGGGCGTGGTGTGTTGGCAGTGACCTGCTTTTCTTTTTGTGTCAATAGATAAATTCTTCCAACTCCATTTTAGGCTGGGGATGATGTGAGGCGACGGCTTCGAGCTTTCGCTGTGAGAAATCGTCAATCAACACTGACCCAACTGCTTTCTTTTGCCTTTAACAAACCTACTTGTCGCCTATTTGGATGCTATTAGAAACTCATTGCAGAAACCTAAGAGGGGTAGGTCGGTATTCCGTGAAAAACAGGATTGCGCTGTTGAAAGAACCCGTAAAACTCTTCTTGTGGGAAAAAAATCGGTCTATACATGCTTCCACATGCACATGGCGGCGTTTTTAACATGCTTCTATGTTGAGCGTGTGGTAAAATCCAGTTATCCCACACCCCAACAGACGCTGAAAATTGTTGTAACCGCCAAAAGCAACCCGCTCCCGTTGCAATCTTGTGGTGTACTGTAAACCGCCGCACCCACACAAAGAGACAAAACCAAAAAAATGATCTACTGTTAAACAAGCTATCGTAGCGTCAGTAGTTTAGAAAAATTCCTTTACCTGTCTGTTATTGGCTTTGTAACGGGTTTTTTCTTTTTTGCTGAATGTAAAAATGTTTGGTCTAAAAGCATAAATGCGCTTAATGTTTAATCGTTTAGTTGGTGTTTGAAAACTCTTGTTTTTCTAAGAAATAGGGTGAAAAAATGGCTTTAAAGAAAATATTTGTATGGACCTTTTTTTTGCTTCTGTTAACTTCGCTAATATTGCAAGCAACACCTGGGTCATCTGCAGTTACTACAAATAAAGAAAGAGCGGTGACTTTTCTAGAGGATGTAGTTCTACTTGATATGTCCAAATATTCCGTTGAACTAAAATATTACAACGACAACTCTGCGATTGCCACTAGCATTTCTTACGACGAGGATGCCACATATATTTTAAAGGGTAATGACGACAGCCAACACAAAGCTAAATTCTTTTTCAGAGATACAACAAAGTTCTATTGTAACATGGGCGTCGCAAAGGTACCCTTGGCCGTATTATCATCAACAACTAACAGGCTCGATATTGCAAAAGAGTTTATGAGTCGGTATCAAAACTTCGCAGAAGGCACATATATTCAGCCGTTAGTAGAAATGCTTGACAAAGTAACAGAGATAAAAAACCAGACAATAACCGACAGAGATGTTGTGTTGATTATAGAGCCTAGCCCAGTGGGGGAGGATTTTGTTACTTTTCAATGGATGTATGCTCCAAACGGAATTCATAATCGCTTTACGAGGGTAACTTTAATGCTTCAAAACGGTGAACTACGGCAATTTACGGATTACTGGCAAAACTGTGTTTTGGGCAGCGCTGAAGTATCGGTTTCTGAAGAAGAAGCCATAAACCTCGCGAAAGGGCATATTGCGGCGTATTCTTATCAGTTTGGAAACAAAACTGTTAGGGACTTGACAGTTACGGATAATCCCGAATGGATTACTGCTAAGTTGTCTATGCAGCCTCGCCATGGCAATGAGTTGTATCCTCGTTGGGAGCTTCTGGTGGCACTCAAAGATGTCTACCCCGGCCTTGTTACTGCAATGCATCTTTATTTATGGGCTGATACCGGTGAGCTTTCCCTTATTGAAACATCAGCCGGCGGAGGCATGCCCCCCGAACCCTCAGACGACCAAACTATAGAACCCACAGATCAATCAGCAGCTACCCCGAGCCAGACAAGCGGCTCTCCACAGAATACGGGTTCCGCAGTTAATCTCTTTGATCTTGCGTTGCCAATTGGAATAATCGCTTTTCTAACAGCAACAACTGCCACAATAATATTCTACAGGAAACGCAAAAAACCGCTCTAGTACGTGGAGGGTACGCCTCATTGAGGTCACAAAAAAACAGTTAAAACAGAAGCACCTTTGCTTCAACGTTTAATGCAAGGAAAAACAAAAATACGCACCCGCCATTCATTCCCTCTGAAGGAACTCACATGTTAAACGACCTCAACCTTTTAGCCACCACTCAGCGGGGCAACGAACGCGCCATGGTCAACGAAATCCTCTACCTCCTCAAAGACCAACTAGGCGACCAAGAAGCGCAAGCCAGCAAAACCAAAATCCGCGGCTTAATCGTAGCCAAAACCAGCCAAAACCCCCGCGAAGTCCTCGAAAAATTCCACACAATCCTCGCAGAACGCCCATACGAGTTCCGCTATGCCCTACGCATAGTCCCCCTCGAACGGGTGGTGCCCACCGAATTAGAAGCAATCAAAGCTGCCGCAGCAGAGTTAGCTGACCGCATCGGCGAGGGGCAATCTTTTCGAGTAACCGTCGAGAAACGCTTCACCACGTTGCATTCCACCGAAATTATCGAAGCTGCAGTTGGGGACATAAAAAGCCGTGTGGACCTCAAGAATCCTGATTGGGTTTTGCAGGTAGAAGTCTTAGGTGCGTTGACGGGGGTTTCGGTGCTTAAGCCAACTGAGATTTTGGCGGTTGTTAAAGAAAAAATGCTCTAAAGCTGTGTGGCTAATACTGCCGCTTGCTCTATGACTAAATCGATTATGGCGCGGTTTGTGTCGCCGTTTTTGGTTGCGGTTTGGATTTCTGTTGGGGTGAGGCTGTAGGTTTGGCATATTTTCTCTACCTTAGCCGCCGTCAATTCTAAGACGCTCTCGTCAGGTTCACTGCCCAAAGCCCCCGAGACCGCCTGCAGCAAGGCTCCAATCTCCGCTGATTCGGCGCCCAAAATGACGACTGCGAGCCGTGTGGTTTGGGGTTTTATGCCGCACCGCAAAATAGCCTTCTGAATCTGCCGCTGAGCCGACGCATAGAGCATGGTTTCCATGACGGCGCTTTTGGAGATGTTGTATTTGCCCTTAAACGCGGACAGGGCGTTGAGGACAGCAAAATAGAGATGCTCCCACGTGGCGATGAGGTCTGCGTCAAAAAACTGCACCTCTGCGGTTTGGGGGTGTTTGCGGTTTGCTTTAAGAAATGCATCTGCCTTTTCGAATGTGACGTTTTGGTAGCCTGTGATTTCAAGGATTTTGTGGAACTCAGTTAGTTGATGCTGCATTTTTGGTGCCTACTTTTCTTGGAGGGTTGGGAGGAGTTTTTCGGTTAAGGGTTTAGGTAAGCCTGCTTTTACGAGTTTTGCGACTTCGGCATTAAGGGCACGTTTGCCGGGGTAAGTTTGGGCGAGTTTTTGAAGCGTCTCTTTGGTATCCCAGGGGAACACGACCCAGCGGCTGGTCTGCTTCTCAGAAAAGTCGGGGCAAACGATGCTTTTAGGTTTGGTGTAGAGGGCAGCGGTTCTTATCTCCTTTGCGCCTTGAGCTTGCAAATGTTTTAGGGCAAGACGCAGGCTCTGGCCCGTGTCGGCTATGTCGTCCACCAGCAGCACACGCTTACCCCTGACTGGCGCAGAAAGAGGCTGCACAAGGACTGGTTCAAGTCCAGTTTGGGCGATATCTACATAGAATTGCACTTGCAACGTGGCAATGGTGGATATGTCAAGCAGGTCGCAGAGAATCCGAGCGGGGATTAAGCCGCCGCGGATGATTGCAACTGCCACGTCGGGCGTGTAGTTTGCGTTTTGGATTTTCTGAGCTTGAGAGAAGAGCATATCGTATATTTGGTTCCAGGTGGGAACCTCAAATGACACGTCTGTGGACATGACGAACCCCGTTTTAGGTACTGCTTTGTGGGGTTGTTAAGCCTTTTGATAAAAACCCTACAGTACTCCAAAGCACACACCTGCCGCTTAGCGTGAAAGGTTGTTTTTGTGGGGTGTGTATTAAATTCTATTTTTTAGTGTGATTTTAGTTGCTTTTTAGTAACAGATATCAAGATTGGTTGTAACTTTTATAAAGGAAGTCAGTATACGGGTATGTGCGTACGGTGAAGGCGTCTGGAGATATGTTTCGCAATTCGTAATATAGTTTAAAAGGGCAGACGTATTTACTGTTAAGTAAAATGAAAGGAGACCAAAAAATGGTGAAAAATGTGGATGAAGAGAAGATTAAGCGCGTGCTGACTGACCCGAGGCTCTCTGCTCTTAAGGCAATGCTTGAAAAAGACCACGCTATCGACTGTCTGCTACTGCTTCATGTTGGCAAGGGCAAATGGAAAGACGCCAAAGATTTCATGCGGGATAACAACTTGACATTAAGCGATGGCACTTTTAGAGCTAGAATGATAGAGATAGAATCTCTCGGCCTCGCAAAAAGCGAACGCATTGACCCTCTAAAGAAATACTATCTAAAGACCGAGCTTGGGGAAAAAGTAGCAAAATTACTTCTCGAATTTTTCGATGAGTTGGATGCTTAGGAATCGGGCTTTGTCTAACTGTTTTTTTGTTTTTCTTCCTTTTTGTATTTCTGTTTAACATATCTAATATATTGAGTCGTGTGTAATAAGACTTAAATTTGTGCTTCGAGGGTACATAATGTAACTCAGGAGTGTATAAGCATTGAACACATACACAAAAAAACTAAATAAAATAAAGAACAACTCAAAAGCCCTCAGCCCAGTAGTCGCCTCAATCATACTCATCGCAGTTACAGTAGCAGTCAGCGTAGTCGTTGCAGCATGGCTAAGCGGAACCGCCTTCAACCTAATGGGTAACTCCGAACAAGCCCAAGTGACAAACGTTGCATTCGACTTCTCAACAGGCGCTAACGTTCTTACTGTCAGCGTCAAAAATAGTGGCGGAGCAGACATTGCAATCAGCAAAATCTACGTAAACGGAACTTCCGTTCTCTCGAGCGGTTACGCAACATCAGTCGATGGCACAGCAACTGATCCTAACGGTGTACTAGTTAAAGGTGAAGTTACCGATATTGCAATAGACAGTCTAACCCTAGTTCGCAACACCAACTACGATATCAAGATCACAACTGCAAAAGGCAACAACATCGTATTCAGTCAACAAAGCCCCGCTTAATCAGTGAAAAAACTATCAATCTGTGTAGGTGGCGAGGGTCACCTCATTTTCTTTCTTGTTTATTTACAAATAATTTGATGGGAGAACAAAGTCATGGTCGTCCAAATCCGAGAATACAACAGCGCCCAAGCCATAGCTGAGTCGCTAGAAAAGGAATTAGCCGAAACCAAAAGTGTCCTAGGTGAATACCTACGTCGTCTCGACGATATTCGCATGCTGGCCGAGAAATCCAAAAAAGTCCGCGAAGTCGTCCTTAAACTCGCCGGCAAAAAGACAACCAATAATGATGCTCCAAGTGAAATAACAGTTGGCACACTCAACATCGTGCTTGACGCTAATGCTTTTCACGAATTAACCGCCATAGAAGCCGTTGTCCGCAGTCATCAGGAACGTCTTCTTGTTCTCCAAAAAGTCCGTGAAGCTCTCAAGTGGTTAGATCAACTCGGCGACACGGAAGGTCTCAAATATCTGGTTGTGGAAGACGAAGGCATCCCTGAACGTATCCTTTTCAAAATCTCGTAGGCCACAAACGTGAAATCTCCCCATTACCAAGTGCTTCAAACAATAATCGCTGAATTCAAAACTCTCAGCCCCGAAATAACCCGCACCATCATTTTTGATAACACATCCACTCTATGTAGCGAAAACATTAGCTCCAAGCAATGCGAGAAACTTGTTGAACAAATTAAAAACTTAACCGAGCAAACTCAACCTTTAGGCGGCATAGAACGCTTTACTCTTCAGGGAGCGGCCAACAGACTTAATCTTTCTACAATAAACAACAAGCATATCGTTATCACAACCAAACGAGATGCAAATGAAAAAATTGTAAGATCTTTGACAACTGTTTTGCTTCCCTCTATCATACAGTTAATTGACGCTAAGCCTCAAACCGACACAGTCTCCTTGGGTCATGACCAAATTCAGGAAACTATACCGTTTCCCTCAAACGATGCTGAACCAGACATTTCAACAACAGAATCAGACCTTGAACCTGAACCCGAGTTCAGTGAACCTGTTGTTGTGCGTTCGCCTGTTAGCCAGTTTTTGGTAGAAAAACTCGGTGGGCTGCTTGTTGCACCAGACACCGTTCGCGTAAATAGCGATACTATAACAGAGTGGAATCAACTTTTGTGGGGAAAATCTATAACACACGTAACTATTGAAACGCTTGAAGGCAAAACAGTCACCTGTAAGATTAAACCTCAAAAGGAATTTAGCGCTAAGGGCATCATTCAAATTCCAGAAAAAATTCTCAACAGTCTCCAAATCCGCAAGGGTGAGCTAGTTATGGTTAGACCTGTTTTGGAGGAATGACAGACATGACTGAAGTTATTACCGTAAATCAAACCGAGTTAACGCATGAAAATTCAATTTTTGCTAACCTTGCTGCTAGTTTAACTCAAATTCGTAAACTCAAAGGTGTCTTGGGTTACATTCTAAGAAGTGACACTTCAGCAATCGTGGATTTGCCCGGAAAAGACACGGTTTGTCAATATGCTATTTTGTCCGCTCAGATGCATGATGCCAGTTTAGAAGTTTCCCAGTTGTTTGACTTAGGTCAACCTGAGAGCCTCATAGTTGAGGGAAAAACAGCAAAATTACTATGCTTGGCTGTGGGTGAAAACAAAGTCAGCGTTTTTATGGAGAAAGATGCTTCGCATGCGTGGATTCTAAAGCGGGTTATGCTGTAAGCATGCGTTTCCCTTGCTTATCTGGGTAGTTATCAGCCTAGTTAAGATATAAAAAACAGAATTTCACTATTTTATTAGTGCAAGGTTTCTTTCTAAAGTAGCTGCATTGCCCAACTGATTATAATTTCCCTTGTATTCTGCTGTTGGAGGGAAATCTTGTTTTCTTTGGGAGCAGGTTTTTTGGTTGTTCGAGGCAAAGTATGTTTCAAGCCTACTTTTGATTCTCATGGGGTCTTTAGATTGTTTAACAACAGTTATAGGCATCCTGTTTTTCCAAACTGCTGAACTAAATCCCCTGCTTGTAGGCTTAATTAATACTAACATAGTGGTTTTTGTAGCTGTGAAATTGGGTGTGACTCTTCTTGTGGGCTTACTCTTTTTGACCGCGCAAGAAACGCTTCTAAGAGCAACCAATAAAGAATGCCGTTCTTTTCGATTTGCCGATTTGCTTTTGCGTGCCGCTTTTATCGGCATTGTCATTTTCCTTTTGATTGTTATTCTCAACAACGTTGTTGTTATCGCAGCCGCCCTTTAGCTCCCCCAAATTATCAGTAGTTCATTTTTTGTTTTTGTCTCTTTGTGTGGGCTGGGCGGTTTACGGCACATCACAAGACAGCAATAGGCTGCAATTGTTTTTTGGGTTTGCTTTGCGTTTCTGCGCCTGTTTGAGTGTGGCAAAACCGAATTCTACCACACGCCCAACATAATTCTATGTTAAAGCCACCGCCATGTGCGTGTGGAAGCATGCATAGACTGATTTTTTTCTCACAAGAACCAACACGTAACCTACTCTGTGTACATACAAAAAATTACGGCAACATGCTAAACCGTCAAGCTGGAGTTAAACTGCTGGGCACCGAAGGTGGGTCACGCCAGAACCGTCGCGCAAGGCTTTACAGTTGTAGCTAGTTCCATTTGTTTAGTTGTTACTGTAGTTTGGTTGCCCCTCTACGCTGAGTGGTGGGTTAGCTTAACCAGTTTCCTTCTTCTCTTTGTGCCTTTCACCGTGAATTGCGCTTTGATGCTGAAATGTTTCCGCCAGAAAAAACAGGATGACACAGCGGGCATAAAGCGGGCAAAAAATGTTTTGTTGTCCCTGCAGGGGTTGGGGTTTGCTGGGTGGTTTTTAGATTTGGTCTCAACAGTTTTTGTAGTGAATATGAATCACTCAGGTATCGAACTCAACATATTAGGTTGGCCTTACGCTGCTTTTGGCGGCTTGGCATATTATGTTCCGATTACGTTTCTGGTTTACTATTTGCTGTTTAGGGCGCAGTCTAAGGAGTCCTTCTACGGTGTAGTCGCCATAACCGTCATGATAGCGGTACTGGGCGCAAGAAACCTGGGTGCAGGACTATACAACCTTGCAAGCCTTGGTGCATTCAACTCTCTGACTGCGGAAATACAGATAATAGGCACATGGATTGGTTTTATGCTGATTTTAGCGGCATCAAACCTTGTGATCCTTGCAAAATCAAAAAATTCCCTCCCCAAGCCGTTGATTGCATTGAATTTAAAACTAAACGTGCCTAAAACCTAAACGAACGTTTTTATCTCTATAGCGTAATAGCATCCAGTTAAGGTGTAACACACTTGGGTAAAGGTTCAGGTTACGGAAAAGTTATCCTATTCGGCGAACACTTCGTGGTTCACGGAGTGCCCGGAGTCGTATCAGCAATTGATTCCTCCACAGATGCAGAAGTAAAAAAAATAGCCAAAGGCATAAACGTTAAAGATGAGCGCAAAACCGCCAAAGGCTATAGCGAAGAAAAACGCCTTCAGCAACTCGAATCCATCGAACGCATGCTCAAAGCCATGAATCTGGATCCGAAAACTCCCCTCGACATCTGGATCGGCGGTTCCCTTCCTGGCTTTAGCGGACTCGGCGCCTCGGCAGCATCTAGCGTTGCCATCGCACGCGCCATCAACGAAGAACTCAACCTTGGATTATCAAACGAGAAAATCAACGCCATTGCATACGAGGGCGAAAAAGCCTACGCAGGCAACCCCAGCGGCATCGACAACACCGCAGCAACCTATGGCGGCTTGATGTGGTTCAAGAAAAACCCTGCTGGTGGACCTGACTTGGTTGAGAAAATCCACATTAAACGTCCCGTCGAAATTGTCATTGGCAGCACCGGCAAAGTCGCTAACACTAAAGCCATGGTGGAAGGCGTTGCGGAGCGCAAAAAAGCCAACCCAGCCAAATATGACCCGCTCTTTAAGCAGGCAGAAAACATCGCCATAGCAGGCCGCAAGGCATTGGAAGCTGGTGACCTTAAAAAAGTCGGCGAACTCATGAACGAAAATCACCGCGTCCTGCAAGAAATCGGTGTATCCAGCAAAGAACTCGACCTCCTCGTTGACGTTGCACGCAAACAGGGTGCTTTCGGCGCAAAACTCACTGGCGGCGGAGGCGGCGGCTGCATGGTTGCATTGAGCGGCGGCAAAGAAGTCTCAGGAAAAATCGTCGGCGCCTTCAAAGGGTTAGGCTTCGAGTACCTGATGACCAGAATAGGCGTCGTAACTTACTAAACAGATTGGGCTTTTGCCCTTCTGCTATTTTTTGCTTTTTTATTGTGCAACAAGCTGTCTTTAGGTTGAGTGCTGGTGGCGATTTTCCAAAAGCAATAACGCATGATGTATTTGCTTTCATCATAGTCAACAAACCTTGACTTGAGTGGTCAAATATTCTTGACGAAAAATCTTTTAATTGATACAAATTCAGGTAAATCGTGGCTTGAAAGGGTTTGGGTAGTGTGAAGAGGTTATTTATTGTTGTAGTGCTCGTTTTAATCCTAATTGTTTCAGTGATTTCCCTAACGCAAATAGTCTCTGTAGCTCAAGCCCAAAGTGATTCGCATATTCAGATACAGTCGCCGCAAAGCAGAACCTACACAACAAACTCGGTGGCGCTCAACATTTATGCATCTGACGGTAGTGCCGCTATAGTTGGGGTTGCCTACCAGCTTGATGGTCAGCCTGAGGTCACGGTGTACACCCGCAATCCGCCTCCAGTCTTGGGGGACTTTAGTCATATGGCAACCGTAAACGCCACCCTGACCAACCTGCAGGACGGTCCTCATCATCTCAGAGTACTTGCAACCTGGACATGGTGGACGCCGGGCTATGGTTATCAAAAAACCTTTGAGGACCTTAACTTTACCGTAGCCGCAAACGTGCACTTATCCTTGAATTCGCCGCTTAACAGGACGTATAATACCGACATGGTTCCATTAACGGTGACTGCGAACAACGAAGTCTCTTTAACATATAGTCTCGATGGAGAGGCGCCCGTAGATTTCTTAGCGAACACTACGTTGTCGGGGCTTTCCGAGGGTGGGCACAGTTTAAAAGTCACTGCCGCTGACGCAACAGGTAACTCGGCTATCCGAAGCGTAAATTTTGCGGTTGATACGCAGGGGCCTGTCTTTTCTGATTGTTCCGTTACGGTTAATGTCCAAAACGTTACTGAGGGTGCGTTGCATTTTGTGGTAGATGATTCAATCTCTTGGATAGGTTATTGTTTGGATGGAGCCGCTAATGTCACCATAACTGGAAATTCCACCCTAACTAATCTGCAAGGTGGACTGCACAAAGTAACCCTGTACGCTAATGATACTGCAGGAAACATGGGTGTCTCTACGGATATTTTGTTTAGTAATTTCGACTGGTTTTTGATAATTTTGGTGGCAATACTGCTTTTGGTTTCTGCTTTCGGTGCCGCTCTATTCATTGCCTTAAGGAAACGGCAAAGAGCGAGTGCATAATTTTTCCTTTTTTAAACGGTTGGGGTCATTGAAGTTTAGGGTTACCTTGGTTGTTTTCCAAAAGCTATAAACGCCCAATGTTTGTACTTTCCCTTTGAGGCGAACAGTTTGACTCTAAGAAGCTTCATTTGTGAACTCCAAAAAAGCGGCGAATTAACCACCATCACCAAGTCTGTCTCGGTTGAGTATGAGATGGCAGGCATCATCGCGGCGTTAGCCGAAAAACCCGTTTACTTCCAAAAAGTGAAGGAATCAGAATTCCCAGTTGTAGCTGGATTGGTTTCGAGTAAGGATTTGATTTGTCGCAGCATGGGCATAACCAAAGAGCAACTCCTGCCCAAACTGCTCAGCGCCATCGAAAACCCCCAAGCGCCAGCCATGGTTAAATCGGCACCATGCCAAGAAGTCGTCGAAACCGACGTAGACCTCACCAAACTCCCAATCATGCACTACACCGAGAAAGACGGCGGCAAATACATCGCCTCAGCCGTATCCATCATCAAAGACCCCGAACTTGGACGCAACATTTGCTTCCACCGCCTCATGCTCAAAGACAAAAACCACTTCGTCGCCCGCATCGTAGAACATCGCGGCACCGACAACGCCCTCACCAAAGCGGGAGGCGAACTTGACATCGCGATTTGCATCGGCAACAACACCGCCACACTTTTGGCAGCAGCGACTTCGCTTGCTCCGGGCGTTGACGAGTTAAGTATGGCAAACGCGCTGGAAAAAACTGACCTTGTCAAATGCAAAACCGTGGATCTTGAGGTGCCTGCTGACTGCGAATTCGTGCTGGAAGGCAGAATCACCAAAGAAAAAGTCACGGAGGGTCCTTTCCTTGACTTAACAGGCATCGTCGACCGAACCCGCCAGCAACCAGTGATTGAAATCAAATGCATCACCCACCGCAAAAACCCAATTTACCAAACTATCCTTGCGGGCAAAAATGAGCACAAGTTCCTCATGGGCATGCCCAAAGAACCCACCATCTACAAAGAAGTCAGCAAAGTCTGCGACTGCCGCGACGTCTACATAACCCCCGGCGGATGCAGCTGGCTTCATGCGGTCGTGCAGATTCACAAACAGAACCCTGATGATGCGCAGAAAGCCATAGCCGCCACATTCAAAGGTCACGGCTCACTCAAGCACTGTGTTGTCGTGGATGAGGACATCAACATCTATGACCCCAACGATGTAGAATGGGCGATTGCGACGCGTTTCCAAGCTGACAAGAATCTAACGGTGCTTTCTAAGCAGCCTGGCTCCTCTTTGGATCCCTCTGGCGATTTAAGTGAGGGCAAGAAAGCCACCACCGCCAAAGCAGGTGTAGACGCCACCGCACCTGCCGCCACTACAGGCAAGGGCTTTAAAAAACAAGACTACATAAAAGTAGACCTAACCAAATACCTCTAAGGGAATCTCTATGGAGTTAACTAAGCAAGAACAAGCCATGCTCGACGGCAAAGAAGGCTACGCAGTCCGTAAAAGCATGGAAATCCTCGTGGCGCTGGGCGAGATTTTTGGCGCCAAAAGCCTCATCGACGTGGGTAGCGTCCAAGTCGCAGGCGTATCTTACCATAATCTTGGCGATGCTGGTCTGGAATTCTTAAACACGTTGGCGGCCGACGGCAAAGTAAAAGTCCTCACTACGCTTAACCCCGCAGGCATGGACCTTGAGAACTGGCAGCAACTCGGCATCAGCCCCGACTTCGCAGAGAAACAAAACCAAGTCATAGACGCTTTCGAACGCATGGGCATCCTCATCTCATGCACCTGCACGCCCTACCTCATCGGTAACCTCCCTCTATATGGCGAACACCTTGCATGGTCGGAGAGTAGTGCGGTGACGTTTGC
Source organism: Candidatus Bathyarchaeota archaeon (assembly GCA_026014745.1). Lineage (NCBI taxonomy): Archaea > Thermoproteati > Candidatus Bathyarchaeota > Candidatus Bathyarchaeota archaeon. Next base: position 579,037 of record JAOZHS010000001.1, read on the forward strand.
GAATTCAGTGTTGGGTGCACGCACGAACCGTGAAGGCGGACCCAGCGCGTTGGCGGCGGCGTTTGTGGGCAAAACCCCCAACTATGGCCTGCACCTCGACGAGAATCGCGTCCCCGACGTACATGTTCAAGTGGAGGCGGAACTGGGTAAACTCAGCGACTGGGGCGCATTAGGCTACGCCATCGGTAAAAAAGCTGAAAATAAGATTCCCTGCATTACAGGCGTAAAATCAGCCAGCCTTGACGACCTCAAAAGCTTCGGCGCATCACTGGTAACCTACGGGGCAAAACCGCTATTCTACATGAAAGGCATAACCCCTGGCGTGGAAGCTCAAACACAACCAAAAGAGACCGTAACCGTCACGGCGGCAGACCTCAAAGCAGCCTACGACAACATCAACGACAACGTAGACGAAATCGACTTTGTCTGCGTCGGATGCCCCCACTGCTCAATTAAAGAAATCCAAGAAATCGCGGATTTGATTAAGGGCAAAAAAGTCAAGGAAGGCACCGAACTCTGGGTCGCAACCTCACGCACAGCCAAACAACTCTCAGATAAACGCGGCTACACCGCAATAATCGAGGCGGCGGGCGGCAAATTTGCCTGCGACACCTGCATGGCAGTCGCGCCTCTCAAAGGACGATTCAAAGCGTTGGCGACGACGTCGGCGAAAGGATGCTTCTATAGCAGGCAGAATTTGATGAAGACGAAGATGGGTAGCATGAAAGAATGTGTTGATGCAGCGGTGAGTGGAAAATGGAACAACTAAAAGGACGAATAATTTACAAAGGCAAAGCCGAAGGCGAAGCCCTCGTCACCTCAATGCCAATCAGTTTCTATGGCGGCGTGGACCCCAACACAGGCATCGTGCTTGAAAAGGGTCACGAGTTGCAGGGCATAAGCATCAAAGGCAAAGTGCTGGTGTTCCCGCAGGGCAAAGGCAGCACCGTCGGCTCCTACACGCTTTATCGCCTCAAAAAGAACGGCATGGCACCCGCAGCCATGATTAACAAAGAAACCGAAACCATCGTCGCAGTCGGAGCCATCATCAGCGAAATCCCCTTCGTAGACAAGGTGGATGTCAGCAAAATCAAAACAGGCAACAAAGTCGCAGTCGAAGACGGCACCATAACCATAGCTTAGCTCTTTTTTTGAGAGCTTTCCTTTTTCTTTAGTCAAGAATTTTTACTTAACCGCTTTAACTGGTTATTCCATAGCAGAATGGGCATGACGTGTCTGTTTGAATTATGCTGATATTGCTGCTGGCTGTTTTTTGCTACTTATACAAGTGGGGTGGGCCTTAGATGTAGAGGCTTGCTAAAATTATGTGAATTCGTAAACAGACGCATCCCTGATTAAGATAGCTGCTGCCCCAAGTTACTCATCGAGGCAGGCTATGAACTGCAACGTTAAATTACCCGAATATAATTAGAGTTAGTCAGGTAAGATTCACGATGAACGATGCAAACCCAATCATACTCAAACTCGGCGGTTCCGCCATCACTGACAAAACCCAAGAGGCAACCCCCCGAACCGAAATCATCAATCAACTCTCCGAAGAGATTAAGCGGGCGGACCTCGACAACCTAATCGTTGTCCATGGCGGAGGCAGCTTTGGTCACCCCACAGCCGCTAAATACGCCATACAAGACGGCTACAAAGAGGACCCCACACAAAAATTCGGGTTCGCTGAAACCCACCACATGATGACGGTCCTAAACGGGTTAGTGATGGACTCGCTTATTTGGCACGAAATCCCCGCCGTTAGCATCGCACCATCCAGCTGTTTTGTTACAGAAGATTGCAAAATCAAATTCTTCGACGACACTGTGCTTAAAGCATTGGCTAAGTTGGCTTACACACCTGTATTCTATGGCGACGCTGTCTTTGACAGCAAACGCGGATTCACCGTGCTCTCCGGCGACCAACTGGTTGCTTACCTTGCACTCAAATACAAAGCTCAAAAAATCGTAATCGGCGTAGACACCGATGGTCTGTTTGACAGTGACCCCAAAACTAACGCTGACGCTAAACCCATCAAAAAACTCAACCTCAAAGAACTCAAAGAGCTCCAGCCTAAACTTGGTAAAGCCCAAGGTACCGACGTTACAGGTGGTATGGCAGGTAAAATGGCTGAATTAATTCCCGCCATCGAAGCAGGTGTCCATGTAACCGTAACTGGAGCCACAAAAAGGTTATCTATCTTCAGAGCCTTAACAGACCAAAGCGTGTTAGGCACTGAAATAGAGAAGTAGACATAAAATGGCGCAGGAAACGGGCAAACGCAAACTCGACCATATACGAATCTGCTTAGAGGAGAAAGCGCAAGCTAAAACCGTAACTGCAGGGTTTGAAGACCTCCAGTTCGTCCACCGCGCCTTGCCTGAAACGGACAAAGCCCAAATTGATTTATCTACTACTTTTTTGGGCAAAAAATTCTCTGCGCCCCTTATTGTAGGCGCAATGACTGGCGGCGCCGAGGCAGCCACCCAAATAAACGCCTCAATTGCCGAAGCGGTTGAAAACCTCGGTTTGGGCATGGGTCTTGGAAGCCAAAGAGCCGCCATCGAAAACAGAAGCCTTGAAAAAACTTACCGCATCGCACGCGACAAAGCGCCCCATGCATTTTTAATCGCGAACGTCGGCGGCGTACAACTTGTCCACGGCTACGGCGTAAAAGAAGTCAAAAAAGTTGTGGAAATGATTGATGCCGACGCCGTTGCTATTCATCTTAACGCGCTCCAAGAGGCGATTCAGCCTGAGGGGCAAACTAACTTTAAAGGTGTTCTCGCAAAAATCGCTGAAGTCGCTGGTGCTCTTGACGTTCCAGTAATCGTAAAGGAGACTGGTGCAGGCATCGGCGCTGAAGACGCTAAAGCCCTTGAAGCCTCAGGTGTAAAAGCCATAGATGTTGGGGGCGTTGGCGGCACGAGTTTTGCAGCCGTCGAATACTACCGTTCAACCAAAAAAGACGTTGGTCTCAACTATCAGGGTGAAGCCTTCTGGGACTGGGGCATACCCACCGTGGTAAGCCTGATTGAGACAGCGCAAACCGTTAAGCTGCCCCTGATTGCCTCAGGAGGAATCCGAAGTGGCACGGACATCGCCAAAGCCCTCTCGCTTGACGCGAGTTTGGCGGCGCTTAGTCAACCTATTTTGGAGACAGCCGTTAAAGGTGCTCCAGAAACGCAACAGAAGCTCAGTTGTCTGGTTGAGGAACTTCGTAACGTTATGTTTTTGGTTGGAGCTAAAAAAATCGCTGATTTAGCCCAGACGCCGCTTGTGGTTATGGGTAAAACTGCCGAGTGGCTTACCGCCCGAGGCTTTGATTTACAGGCATACGCCAAACGAGGAGTACAATAAACGTGAATGTTGAAAAGTTTCTGGAAGAGAATGCTCCCTTAATCGACAAAGCCATCGAAAAATATATTCCCCGACAATTCAGCAAAGACGCGGTTCTCTTCAAAGTAACCCCGCCCATGTACAGCTACACCATCGAACCAATGGACAAAGCAATTGCCGAACCCATCTGGGATATGCTGGACCGCGGAGGCAAACGTTGGCGACCCGCGCTGTTTCTGTTAATTTGTGAAGCTTTGGGTAAAACGGCAGATTACTGCTTAGACTTCTCCGTCATACCTGAAGTTATCCACAATGGAACCCTCGTCATCGATGACATAGAGGACTCATCCGAGGTGCGCCGAGGCAAGCCCTGCACCTACAAACTTTTCGGTCTTGACATTTCGGTGAACGCAGGCAACGCAATGTACTACCTACCGCTGCTGCCCATAATGGCTAACCGAAACAAGCTTTCTGCGGAAATGCAGCGCGACGTGTATGAGGTGTATGTGCAGGAGATGATTAACCTCAGCATGGGTCAAGCTATGGATATTGCATGGCACCGCGGTATAGCTAACGCAGATGACCTTGCTGAAGCTGATTATCTGCAAATGTGCGCTTACAAAACTGGTACGTTGGCAAGGATGGCGGCGAAAATGGCTGCGGTGCTTGCAGAAGCCAAACCCGCCCTCGTCGAGAAATTAGGTCGATTCGCCGAAAGCATAGGCGTCGCTTTCCAGATGCAAGATGACATTTTGGATTTAACGGGAGCAGAATTCGCCAAAAGCAAAGGCTGCGTCGGTGGAGACATAACCGAAGGCAAACGGTCACTTTTGGTCATTTACACCCTAAAAGTTGCTTCTGCAAAAGATAAGGCGCGACTGCTCGAAATCTTGGGCATGCACACCAGCGACCAAACCCTACGCGACGAAGCCATCGCCATCATGCAAAAGTACGGAGCAATGGACCATGTAAAAGCGACCGCTGAAAATATGGTTGCGGAAAGCTGGGCGGAAGCCGAAAAACTCTTGCCCACGCCCGAGGCTAAGGAAAAATTAAAAGCGTTCGCCGAATTCTTGATAAAGCGCAACAAGTAAGGTTTGGCGAGCGTAGAGACTTTGGCACTTCAAACTGACTCTGAATTACGTGAGTTTATCCGCAAAGCAGCCCTCCTAAACGCGGTGGGGCATGATGGGAAAGCGCAGGCTGGCGCTATGGTCGGCAAGGTTCTGGGCGAGAAAGCCGAGTTGCGTAGCCGCGTTAAAGAACTCTCGGCCGTTATAGGTGAGGTTGTTGCGGAAGTTAACGGTTTATCTTTGGCTGAGCAGAAGGCGATTGTGGAGAAGAATTGGCCTGAAACTCAAAAGAAACATGAAGCCGAGGAAAAAAAGCTGCCGCCCCTGCCTAACGCTGACAAATACAAGGTTATCGTCACCCGTTTCTCACCTAACCCGGACTGCGTGTTGCACTTAGGCTCCGCGCGCGCAATCGTGCTCAGTCACGAGTACGCCCGCATGTACAACGGCAAATTCATCCTACGCTTCGAAGACACCGACCCAAAAACCAAGAAGCCCGCCCTCAAATACTACGAAAGCATCCGCAACGACCTCAAATGGCTCGGATGCCAATGGGACGAAGAATACATCCAAAGCGACCGCCTAGAAATCTACTACGGCTACGTCGAAAAAATGGTCGCCGACGGCAACGCCTACGTCTGCGAATGCACACCTGAAGAGTTCCGCAAAACGACGCTGGCAAAAGAAGCTTGCCCCTGCCGCAACATATCCCCCGCAGACCAACTGGAACGCTGGCACAAGATGCTTGCTGGCGGCTACCAAGAAGGCCAAGCTGTTGTCCGCGTCAAAACCGAGTTGGATCACCCTAACCCCGCCATCCGCGACTGGCCAGCCCTACGCATAATCGACACTAAAAAGTATCCTCATCCGCGGGTAGGCAGCAAATATTTCCTGTGGCCCCTCTACAACCTCGCCGCAGGCATAGATGACCACCTTCTGGGCATGACGCATATAATCCGGGGAAAAGAACATTACACCAACATGGTCCGCCAGAAATACATGTACAAGTATCTCGGCTGGGAATACCCCGAAGCCATCCACTACGGCAGACTAAAAATCACCGGTGCCGCACTCTCCAAATCCAAGATTGTCGCAGGCATCAAAGAAGGCGACTATGCAGATTTCGATGACCCACGCCTCGGCACCTTTGCAGCACTCAAAAAACGAGGCATCACTGCGGAAGCTATCAAAAAAATGATAGTTGAAGTCGGTGTAAAACCCAACGATGTCACCCTGAGTTGGGAGAACCTTTACTCGCATAACCGCAAAATACTCGACGCCTCAAGCGACCGCTACTTCTTCGTAGCCGACCCCGTCGAACTCAAAGTCATAGGTTTACCCAAAACCTTCCACGCCAAATTGCCCCTGCACCCCGAGCACCTCGAACGCGGCATCCGAGAATATACCGTCGCGCCATGTGGTGATGAGGGGGCTGCAAGCTTTTGGATTACCCAAAAAGACGCCCAAGCCATGCAGACCGACCAAACCATACGACTAATGGAACTCTTCAACATCAAAATCCAAAACGTCACAGCCAACTGCGTCACTGCTGCGTATGCCAGCGAATCTTACGAGGATGTCCGAAAAATCAAGGTGCAGCTTATCCAGTGGATACCCCAAGGCACCCAGTACCCTGCCGAAGTCGTCCAGCAGGATGCAACGGTTGTGGGAGGATTTGCGGAGGCAGCCTGCAAAAAGTTAAAGCCAGACGCCATCATACAGTTTGAGAGGTACGGCTTTGTCCGCGTAAACGAAGTCGCCGACAAACTAGTCGTCTATTACGCCCAAAAATAGGAGAACTAAACATGCGCAAACTTGACGGTCAAGTCATAATCTGGCCTGTCTACTTCGACGTTAACAGGTCCCGCGAGGAAGGACGCCGCGTCCCCAAAGCCCAAGCGGTGCAGTCACCTAAAATCACTGAGCTCCAGGAAGCCGCCACCAAGATGGGTTTAGCGCACGAAATCAACCTTGAAGCGCATCACCCCAAATATCACTGGGCAAAAACAGGCATGCTCATTGTGGAAAAGAAGGAAGCCAAAGAAGCACTAATCAAAAAATTCGCCAAACAACTGATAAAAATTAAAAATCAGCAGCAGTCGCAACAACCAACCAAACGTTAACTACTTAATTTTCGGCTCCGTATGGGTCCTGCTTAGTTTTAAAAATTGTATTTGACCAGAAAATGTGCTACTTACTGAGAAACTAACAAAATAAAAGAAAGAAAAAAATTATGCTTTTTCTTTGCTGATTAGAACCGCGTTGACGACGCCATCGTTGCCTGGTCGGCTGGTAACTCTCGCTAAGCCGAGTTCGGTTTCGATTTCTGCGCCTTTGGTGATGACACCTCGGCGGTTAAAGTCAACGTTTGCGTCATTGCGTACTACGCGGGTGATTGCGCTTTTCTCTGTTTTACCGCTTTTAGGGTCGGTAACGGAGGCAATTTTGTCGCTGAGAACCTTGGTTTTCATGTTGCCGCCGATTCCGCGGGTGCTTTTGCGGCGGGGTTCACCGAGGAGGGTTTCTGCTGGGTATCCGCCTGCTTCGTACTTTTTCTTGCTACGGTAAACGCGTTTTTTACCGCCTGTAAGTTTCCTTTTACGTAAGCTGCTGTGAGTGGACATATCTCAACTTTCCTAGATTGTGCAGTCACTAAAACTCTGGATTTCCATATAAATCTATCCATTACGAGTGCATTATTCAAGGCAGCAAAGGCAGACACCTCAAAGACCCATCCCCCGTCCTAATTTGTATCGGGGATTTCTACTGGTTTTCAACATGTTAATGGGGCTTGTTTTCAGCCAATAGTGTCCTACCCCTCTTAGGTTTCTGTAGGTTTTCTGAATGCCTTGGCTGCTTCTTTGCGGCATTAAACTTTTTTCACTGGAATTTGGTGACAACTTTTTCGGCGAATAACTTTAACGAGTCTGCCTCGCTGTTTTTGTTGTCTAAGTGTCCTCTAAAGTTGACGATTAGATATTGTATGCCCGTTTGCATGAGTTTCTCTATCTTCACCGCTACCTCGTCAGGGGTTCCGTAGAGGACCATTTCGTCTAGCTCCTCATCACTAACCTCTGGTTCCCGAAACTCAGCTAAGGCGCTGTTTAAGTCCTCTTTGTTTTCAGCGATTACCACGGTAGCAAGAGTGGTCTTCAATATTTCGTCATAATCGCGACCTACGTCGTTGCAATGCTTCTTTAGCACTTCAAGTTTATCTTTGATTGCTTTGGGTCCCCCGAAAAGGTTGCAGGCATCAGCATATTTGGCGACAATCCGTAGCGTTTGTTTTTCTCCGCCTCCGCCAATCATTATGGGTGGATGGGGTTTTTGGATTGGTTCTGGTAGGCAGAGGGCGTTGTTTACTTTGTAATAGTTGCCATGGAAGGTGAAGCCTTTGGGGTTTGTCCACATGCCTTTTATGATTTGAACTGACTCCTCAAGTCGTTTGCCGCGTTCTAGAATGGTTAAGAAGGGTATGTCGTAGGCGTTGGCTTCTGGTTCAAACCAGCCTGCGCCTATGCCTAAAATTAGTCTTCCGTTACTCATCAAATCAACGTTTGCCGCCATTTTGGCGAGTAAGGCGGGATTACGGTAAATATTGCCCGTTACCAATGTTCCGAGTTTGATTTTGCTTGTTACCTGCGTTAACCCAGAAATCGTTGTCCAAGCTTCAAGTATTGGTTCGTCTATGTTGCCCACATACGGTATCTGGAGGAAGTGGTCCATTACGAAGAAGCCGTCAAAACCATGTTTCTCCGCGTATTGCGCTCTTTCTTTGACAGTTTCAAAGATGGAGTTTCCTACTCCATCATAGGTGAAGCAGGGGTGTTGGAGACCGAATTTTAGTTTTGACATACATGTCCCTTTCTTGATAGGGTTAATTAATTTTTATGAACCCAATAAACCCGTAAAGATAAGAAATTGTTTGCCCTATGTATCTGGGTTTTCTGGCTGTGCGTCTACATCCTGTGTTGCCTGTTTTTCTTCTTCTGTTTCTTTTCTTTGTCGTTCTGCCGCGTCTTCTTTGATGGCGTCGCCGAAAACCTTGCGCAAGTCCCGTTTAAGCGTCGTCATGTCTTGTGTTAATCCAAAGTAATCCGCGAAGTAATCCGTAGTCTTCAGAGCCAAGGAGCGTCCACTACGTTCCGTCACAATTAACCCCATGTCTTTGAGCATTTTGACGTGTCCATACGCGTGTTGACCGCGGACTTGGATGACACGTTTCTGAGTAATAGGTTGGCGATAGGCGATGTAGCTGAGGGTTTTGAGGGGACCCGACGAGAGCAAAGGTCGATTCACCAGCTTCTTGATAAGCGGGGTGAATTCGGCTTTGACTTGAAGTACGTAACGTTCATCTTTTAGCGCAATGATTTCGAGTGCACGGCTGTTTTGGTATTCTTTGATGAGTTCTTCTACGTAAGTTTCGACTCTCTTTTTAGAGCGGCTGTTTAAAACTTGACCCAACTCGTTGATGTTTAGGGGGCGACCTGCAATGTAGAGGGCAGCCTCCAAAAGGGCAAGGGCGCGGGTTTTACGCTGGCCAGCTTGCGCTGGACTCTCCTGTGCTTCTTCAACCTCGGGGGCAGTCGTCTCAGTTGCCTCTTTAGTTTTTAGGGGCTCAGGAGTTTGGTTTGGTTCTGTTGTTTGGTTTTTAGGGTTTTCCAACGTTTAGTTTCCCCACAGCTATGTAGAGTTCCTCGGTTTCATCATTCTGCCAGAGGCTAACTAAGCCATCCTGTGCAAGGAACAACAAGTAAATAAAGGTTCTAAGCGCCTCAATTCGCGTCATGCCCTTGGTGAGGGTTGTGAAATCGATTATGCCTTGACCGCCAGTTTTTTCTATAAGTAGGGCGTAGAGTTTGTCGACTTGGAACTCTAGTTCCGCTATGAATTTGTCAAATTTAGGCAACAAATCGGTAACGGCAGGCAAAACTGGGTGTTGCTCGATTGCGTGGTTGAGTGACAAGAGCTTTTCGCCTTTTAGGACGTCGTCGAGGACTTCGAGAAGATGCTGGATAGTGGTTGAGGTTAATTCGTGGCGAAGCGGCAAAAAGAGGGGCGGCGGGACGAAGTCGGTTGGGACGCGGGGCGGTGGAGGCGGAGGCTCCTGCAAAGTGAGCAGTAGTTTGGATTTCATAAGATAAATCAATGCTGAGGAGTCAAGGGCGACGCCTGAAGCGCGGAAATCAACTTTGTTGGGCGCGGTTTTCTCCATTTCCATAAGAAAAGAGCGCAGCAGATAGGCAATGTTGACGTTCCATGGCGTGAGTTTTTCAAGTTTGCTAATTTCAAAGAGGATGTTCCAGGGTGGTCGCAGATAGAAGGGGCGCCGCATAGGGGACGTTGAAGTGGACGCCATTAGGCTGAGGGGACCTCCGAGGGGAACTTGGCGGTTATAACGTTGGAGACTCCGTTACGTTCATAGACACCGTAGACTTTCTGCGCCTTGTTGACCATTTCAGGACGTAAACTGATGACTATGAATTGGGTTTTGGATGCTTCTTCTAGGAGGGTTTCGGCGAGTTTGGTGGTGTGGTAAGCGTCTAAGTGGGCATCCACCTCGTCAAGCACATAGAAGGATGCTGGCGAGAACTCTTTGAGCGAAAAGATGAAAGCAACTGCCGAGATAGAGCGTTCCCCACCTGAGGCGCCGCTGACGACAATGCTGGGTTTGTTGGGGAACTGTACAATCATGTCGATTCCGCCCACAAACGGGTCCTCAGGGTTCTCAAGCTTAAGAGTGGCGCTTCCGCCGCCCGTCATTTTTTCAAAGTAAACCGTGAGAGTGGAATTGATTTTCTCAAACGCAGTCATGAACACTTTTCGTTTCTTGGCTTCAATTTCATCCATAAACGCGACGATGGCTTGTTTTTCGCGTTCCAACTCGTTTAGGCGCACGGAGAGTTCGCGGTAGCGGCTGATTTGGTCGATATAGTGTTGGCTTGCAAGCTGGTTGATGGCTCCGATGCGTTCAATCTCAAACTGCATCATCCGGATGCTGGTTTCAGCTTCCTGCACCTGCCGCGGAGTCGCCTCCAAGGGCTGCTCATATCCGAGTTGGCGAAGCTGGGCTTGGAGTGTTTGGAGCCGCATTTGAGTTGTTTCCATTGCGACATGTAACTGATTGTAGAGTTTGTCGGCGCTTTCATACTCTGCGTCGAGCACTCGTAATTCGGAGTCGATGGAGTCAATTTGGGACGTGAACTTTTTGGATTCCTCTCGCGCCGACAACACCGCGTTTGAAAGCTCTACCCGGCTCTTCTCAAGGTTATCCGTCTCCTGTTTTAAGCCGTCACGTTCGGCTATGGCGTCAGTGACTTCTTTCTCCAGTTTGGCTTGTTGCTGCTCAATGCGGGTAACCTGCAGTTTAGTGTTCTTGTAGCCGGGGCGTAGCACGTGGTCAAACTGGGCTTGATTAGTGTTAATCTCAGTCTGCACCGAGCCGATGCGTTGCCGTAGCGTGTTGGCTTCTTCGCCAAGTTTTTCACGCTGCACTTCAAGTTCTTGGATGTGCGCAACATCGGTTTTGAGTCGAAGTTCGGCGATTTGGACATGGATTTTTTTAAGGTCAGCCTGAATGTTATTGCGTTCGTTACGGTACATTGCCATGCGGCCCTTGTAGGCTGCCGCTTCCCGTTCGAGTTTGCCGCCCGATTTTTCAATGTGCCGAATGTTGAATTGAGTGCGTTTTACGCCTCGTCTGATTCGGATGATTTCTCGGTCCAGTGTGGCGATGGATTCGGTTAAGCGGGCAATTTCGATTTTGGTATGTTCGAGGTCTTCTTCGATGGTTGCGATGTCTGTGCCGCGTTGAGCGAGGTGGGTTTGGAGTGCTCGCACAGCTTCGTCGAGGCTTTTGAGTGCGTTTTCGCTGGGGATTATGGTGGAGAAGTCGATGGGGGCACGGTAGTAGCCGCTTTCAAATGCTCCGGGTTCGTAGACGTCGCCGTTGAGGGTGACGGCGCGGTAACCTTCGTTTGAGAGTGCGAACCCCACTTTATCGTTAGAAACGACAATGGTGTCGCCGAACACGTAGTTGATGGCTAACTCGTAGCTGCCGTCATACTTCATAAACGCTGAAAGTGGTCCTACAACGCCTTCTCGGCGTGGAGCGTCTTTATGTTTGGGGTTGATGACTCCCTGGAGGGGAATAATTTTGATTCTGCCCAGCTTCATCTTCCGAAGCGACTCAGTACACGTGAAAGCAACATCAATGTCTTTTACAACCAACGCGTCTAGCCAGCCTGTTGCGGCAGCGTCAATGGCTTTCTTGTAGCTTTTGTCAATTTTTATGAGGCTTCGAAGCCGACCATGAATTCCCGATATGGCGCCGACATCGCCCATTTCCTCAATGCCCCGTAGCGCTTTCTCTTCAGCCGCAATGGTTGCCGCCAAATCCCGCTGAGTCGCAAACTCGATGACGGCGTCTTTCGCGGAACTGGCGATTTTTTCTGCCTCGCTTATTTCTTTCTGCACGGTTTCTTTTTGGATTTTTTTGCGTTCGATAGTTGCTTCAAGGTGCTTTTGTTGGGCTCTTTGGTCACGCTGGACTGCTTCAAGCTCGCTTAATGATTTTTCGATTTCGTTTAAGCTGGCTTGGAATTTTTCTTTACGGACACTTAAGTTTTTGATTCTGCCGTTGCATAGGCGTAGTGCCGCTTTGTCCTGTTTGTACTCGGAACGAAGATAGGCGAGGCGTTTGATGTGGCTTTCGATTTGGGTGTCTAAGGCGCGGATTTGCTGATTGTTATCATCCAAACCTGACCAAAGCTCTGTGGTCTGTTTGGCTAATGCTTCATGGGCGGCTTGCTTTTCTGTTATCTGTGCGGTAAGTTTTTCGTGTTCAGCGCGGAACGCCCTGATTTTGAGGCGGTTTTCCCTGATTTCCTTCTGCAACGTTTCATGTTGGGTAACGTTGTTTTCTCTAACACGTTTAAAACTCTCCAGACTCGCCTGTCCAGCGCTGATTTTAGAGTTTAGCTCTGTTAGTTTGGATTTTAACTCGCCGATTTTAATCTGAACCTTAAGAACCTCAGAACCACCCGCCTCTAAGCCTTCCCCACTGAGTTTACGCCACTCGCCCTCAATGTCGTGGCGTCGGTTACGTCGCAGGTCACGTTCTGCTTTGAGTTTGTCGACTCGTTCCTTGACTTTTTGAGCTTGCGTGGTGCTTTCATTGATTTTTTGATTTTGCTGGGTGACGTCGTTTGAGATTTTTATGGCTTGGAACTTCTTAACTTCGTTTTGGATGAATTCGAAACGCAGCAGTTGGTTGCGTTCACGTTCGAGGTCATCGAGGCGTTTTTGTACCTCGTCGATTCTGCCCATCGCGGTACGGATGGATATGTCGGCGGCGCGGAGTTTCTCTTCTGCCTCAGTCTTTTCAGAATCATACTGCGCGATGCCGATGAGGTCTTCGATGATTTTTCGCCGTTCTAACGCGGTGAGGTCGGTTAGGCGTGTGATGGTGCCCTGCGGGATGATGTTGTTGCTCATGCTGCTAATGGCGCCCATGGAAAGCGTTTCAGTAATGTGAGACCGCGACATGCGGCGTCCGTTGAGACGGTAGACGCTCTGTCCGTTGCGGTAAACCTCCCGCGAAACCGTAACCGTGGTTGTATCTACTGGCATTGTGCCGTCGCTGTTGTCGAATTGGACGACGACTTTTGCCATTTTAGCTTTCTCGAGCCCTGCTTTTTCAGAACCATGGAAAATGAGTTTTGCCGAGTTTTCGGCGCGGAGTCTGCGTGTGCTGAGTTCTCCCAGCGAGAAGAGCAGGGCGTCCATGATGTTGGTTTTGCCGCTTCCATTGGGCCCAGTTATGGCTGTGAAGCCTTTTTCTAAGTTAACCTTGATGGTTTGGGGCCCAAAAGACTTAAAGCCTTTTACCTCGATTTTTTTGATGTAGGGCATTTAGTCTTAATCCTCACGAAAGCAACAATGTTCTTTTTAACATCTCTCATCATCAAACGTATAAAAGCTTAACCTTATGCTTCCCTTTTATACGTGTGCTTGGGATTTGTGCCTTTTGCTCTAAGGAGCGCGTGTCTTTTTGAGCTTGAGGCCTTTTTGTCTGCTGCTTATCTTGTGGTCTTTTGTCCTTGGATGGGTTGGGTGAATTATCGGTCAGAATTAGAAATTCATAAGCCTTTACTTTCAATTGCTCCACTTTAACGTATCTTTCGGGACGCGGCAGACCACATGTGCGAGGACATCTGCTGGAGGCAAAAAAGTGGCAAGCAAAAAGTCAGAGAAAACCTTCAACGATATACTAATTGGGTCAATTGACGATGCGTTCTCGTCTTTAGGTGAGAGTGCAAAACAGGCGATATACTATCATCTGCTAACAAAATTCGAGATTCCTAAAGAGGATATCCCTGATAGAGTCAACGATTTCTCGAATGCGCTTGAACAAATTTTTGGTGCTGGCGCTCGGCAACTGGAAATTCTGATAATGAAACGTTTGCACGAAAAAATCGATTGCTCCTATAAATGGGAAGGTCCAAAATGGTTAGTTCCTGATTTAACTTTTACCAAATATGTAAAGTTAGTTAAACTGTGCCTTGAAGACAACCACAAAATAGGTGAGGTTGAGATCATTCTTGATGCTGAAGAACACCGCGTCCGACAAATGTAACGATTCTTTGCCTGTGCTTATTGACCTTGTTCCAGATCCCATAGCACTACTGGATAGCAAAGGAAAAATTGCTTACGTTAACAAACAACTCGAAAGTTTATGGGGTGTTTGTAAAGAGCAAATAGTTGGCAAAAACGTTACTGAGTTGCCCTTCCTGAGTGGCTCATGTCAACAGTTGCTTTTGTCGAACGCCAAAAAACGGTTTGCTGGAGCAAGCATCCCTCCTTACGAAATAAAAACAACTGCCTCTAACGGTGAACAGCACTGTTTAGACGTCAAAGGCACGATCATAAAAAACGAGGGCGAAGTGTTCATTTTAGGCCTTTTCCGTGATGTTACCGAAAGGGCAAAAACCCAAAAAGAGCTACAGACTGAGCTGTCCCTTAGTGAAGAAAAACTGCAATGCCTCTGTAACTCGCTAAGAGACGCCATTGTTTTTGTTGACGAAAAAACCCGAGTCACATACTGGAATACAGCAGCCGAAAAAACCTTCGGTTTCACCCGAGAAGAAGTGCTGGGCAAAAACGTGCATGACCTAGTGGTGCCTGCCTCTATGTGTAAAGAAGCCCGCGCCAACATCGGGACATGTGTAGAGATTTTTTCACAAACCGGCATGGGTTACTTCACAGTGGGAAACGTTGAATTGATTGGTCGACACAAAGATGGCAGCGAATTCCCAGTTGAATTATCGCTTTCCTCGATAAATCTGAATGGCGTATGGCATGCAGCAGGCATCATAAAAGACATAACTAGCAGAAAACGCGGGGAACAAAAACTAAAGGACGCAGAGCAACGATATCACGCCTTGTTTAATCAAGCACCCTTAGGTGTTATGGTTATTGACCCCCAAACTGGCGCATTTTTGGATTTTAACGATATAGCTCACCTCCAATTGGGGTACTCGCGGGAAGAATTCGAAAAACTAACTCTCTCTGACATTGAAACCGAAAAAACAAAGCAAGAACTTCAAGCATTGATCATGGATCTGGTTCGGGACGGAAGCGGGCAATTTGAAACAAAACATCGCACAAAAACAGACGATGTCCGAAACGTCTTGATTACTATCCGCGCTTTTCGTTCTTCAGGTAGACCTTACCTCAACTGCATATGTCACGATATTACTGAAACCAAAAAAGCCCAACTTGCTATGATTAAAAGTGAAGCTCGACTACGCGAAAGTGAGGAATTATTCCGTGCAATCAGCACATTCTCCACTGACGCTATCATTCTCAGTGACCAAAACGATAAAGTCATCTATTGGAATCCCGCAGCCGAACAAACCTTCAGTTACCCAGAAAATGAAGCTATAGGCAAAAGCCTCACTGAATTGGTAATGCCTTCTTCTGAGCATGAAGCTCATAAAGAAATGCTCAAAGAAATATTGGCTAAGCCTCTATCAAAGAAGCATCGCCAACTTAACGCAAAACGTAAAGATGGCTCCACTTTTCCAATGGACATCTCCATTGTGTCCGTAACATTAGATGGTAAACAGTGTCTACTCTCAACCATCCGCGACGTGACAGAATGGAAAAATATGGAGGAAGCGCTCCGACAGGAACGCGACATGCTTGAAAATGTAGCGGCCAACGTGAACGCGGGTTTAGCCATTATTAATCGTGAATACAAAATCGTATGGGCTAATCAGTTGCTCAAGCAGCTTTCTAAAAAAAGCCAGGTGGAAAACGAGTACTGCTATAAGGTATTTCCAAAAGACAGCGACGGTATTTGCATCGATTGTGGCGTTCAAAAAATCTTTGAAGAGGGCGCAGCAATTGATCGGCACGATTACCACTTTGAAAATCCTAATTCAGGCTGGGTCGAATTAATTGTAACCCCCATCAAGGACAAGGAAGGCAACGTTGTCGCAGCCTTAGAATTGGTAGTGGACATAACCGAACGCAAACAGCAACAGGCGCAAGGCGTTGAGTACTCACAGAAGCTTGAAGGACTTGTGCAGAAAAGAACTGACCAGTTGAAGAGAACTCAAGCGGAGTTGGTGAAGTCGGAACGTTTAGCGGCTATCGGCGAATTAGCTAGCATGGTGGGACATGACCTACGTAATCCCTTGACAGGCATCAAAAATTCTGCTTACTTCATGAAAAAGAAAGGTAGCCAAATCCCGCCCGACCAATACCGTGAGATGCTTGAAACAATTGACAAATGCGTAGACTACTCTAACAAAATCGTAAGCGACCTGTTGGATTACTCTAGAGAAATTCGACTAAATCTGCAGGATTATTCTCCCAAAAAATTGCTTGACGAATCGTTAAGCATCCTGGGGAAACCTGCTAACGTTAAAATCGAAAACAACCTCCCATATGAATTCACTGTAAAGCTGGATGCTGACAAAATAAAAAGGGTTTTCGTGAACCTTCTAAAAAACGCCATAGACGCCATGCCTAACGGAGGAAAGGTGACGGTGAGCAGCAAAACGGTTCCGGGCGCCTTAGCGATTTTAGTTACTGATACGGGTGTAGGGATTAGCGAAGATGTGCTGTCTAACCTCTTTGTGCCCCTGTTCACTACTAAGGCGCAGGGCATGGGTTTTGGCTTAGCCATCTGCAAGCGTATGGTGGAGGCCCATGGGGGAACGATAACCTGTACAACTGTCAAAGGGCGAGGAACAACCTTCACGCTAACCTTACCGATACAACAACATGAATTGGAGGTGAATGTATTTGGTTAAAAAAGCAAGAATTCTTGTTGCAGATGACGATGAAACAATCCGGACAACCATGAAAGCGATCCTTCAAGATGAAGGTTATGAAGTGGATCTTGCAGGAACTGGAAAAGAAGCTATACAGCGTTCAAACGAAAAAACCTACAACATCGCGTTGCTAGACATACGATTACCCGACATGGAAGGCATTGAACTGCTTAAACTGTTAAAGGACAGTGTGCCCCGCATGCGCAAAGTGATGGTTACAGGCTATCCTTCTATGCAGAATGCTATCGCTGCCCTCAACAAAAGCGCCGATGCTTACATCGTGAAACCTGTGGATGTGGATAAACTTCTAAACACCGTTAAGGAGCAACTGCAGGCACAGGAGAACGAACTCAAATTCAGTGAACAAAAAGTGGCTGAATTTATTGAAAGCCGGGTTAAAGAGCTGTCAGTTGAACACGTTTAACTGGCAACCTTTAATTTTTTTACCTTTTCTATCTCCTGATGAAACATCGAAAACATGGCATTAGGTTAATATTGGGCGCATGAGGAAAAGCTAGTCGTTAGTGGTGAACTCTATGAGTTTTGGTAACGCTTTAAAGAACTTTAGTGGTATTGAAGAGTTATTGGTTCTAGCGTTGATGTTTGTCTCGATTTTTGCGCTTTTCTACTTCGACATAAGCATCACCTACAAGATTGGTATCGGAGTGTTAGTTTTCACGGTTATCTTCCTTACCACGCTTGCTAACCAGATTCGTCGGCAGCAAAGAGAAGCTCGCGAGGCTGCGCAGAGGTAAAGTTTAGGCTTTTGTTTCCTTTTTAGGTAACTGAGCTTCCTTATGCTCTGTTTGGGGTATGCTAATTAATGATCTGAAACGATTCAATGACCCTTAAAATATACTTTTTTGTGTAAAAATGAACCATGCGGGCATGTATCAGAACACGTTTTTAAACAAGGTTTTTAAATGCACAGTGCAGTTAACTTAAAGAACAAGCAACAAATATACTTAGACCTTCAAACCAAACATGGGGAAATTGGAGTAGGCAGCAAGTGGCTCAAGCAACCTTTGAAGAAATATCTGCATCGGACTTTTTCTACCGAAACCGAGACATCGCAGGCTTAACCAACCCCTCACGCAGCATATTTGTTGCCATCCGCGAAGTTGTCGAAAACAGCCTTGACGCTGCAGAGAGCCAAAAAATCCCTCCCGATATCTATGTGCGCTTAAGTTTTGAAGCTGAAGCCACCAAAGATACTCAAATCTACAAACTTCACGTAGAAGACAACGGCAGCGGGATTCCTCCACGTTTCATACCCTCCGCGTTTGGTCAAGTCCTCTACGGCAGCAAATACAAACTCAAACAAGCCCGAGGCACCTTCGGTTTAGGCGGCAAAATGGCGGTCCTCTACGGGCAAATTACAACGCATCAACCCGTCTTTGTAACTTCAAGCACGGGGCAGGAAAAAATTTACAGTTTCAAATTGATGATAGACATCCAACGCAATAAACCCATTATATTGGACCGAAAAGTCATCATCAACAAAGACCAATGGCGTGGCACTATTATCGAGTTTACTCTTGAAGGTGACTACCTTCGTGCAATGCCCAAAATTATTGAGTACTTCAAACAAACCGCTATGGTGAATCCCTATGCTAACCTAACTTTTGTTGACCCCAAAGGTAGGCTCTACAAGTTTACAAGGGCAACCACCACGATGCCGGAGCCCCCTAAAGAAACCATGCCGCATCCATACGGTGTAGACGTCGAGTTGTTGCAGCGGCTTATCCAAGTTACCGAATTCACCAACATGTCTACTTTTCTGCGTGGACATTTCCATCGCGTAGGTGAGATTACTGCACAGAAATTTCTCGAGTTTGCTGGGTTACCCGCAAATAAGAATCCCAAGAAACTCACCCATGAGGAAATCGTGAGGTTAATGCAGAACCTCAAAAAATACAAAGACTTTCTCCCCCCTGACGCCAGTTGTCTCTCACCATTAGGCGAAGAACTGCTCAAGACAGGTGTCATGAAGGAGCTTAACCCTGAGTACCTTGTGGTGCATCAACGCAAGCCCTCCACGTATGCGGGGCACCCATTTATTGTGGAGATGGCTATGGCATATGGCGGCAATGTACCCAAACGAGGTAACTTTGTTATCTATCGTTTCGCAAACAAAATCCCTCTCTTATACGACGAAGCCAGCGATGTATCCTATCGTGCAATCTCAAGCATGAATTGGAAACGCTACAAAGTCTCGCCTGACATGCCCATTGCAATCGTCGTGCATATTTGTAGCACTAAAGTGCCTTACAAGACGGTTGGTAAAGAATTCATCAGCGACCGTCCCGAAGTACGACGCGAAGAAGCAAACGCGTTACGTGAAGTAGCTCGTCAAATCCAGCATTTCCTTGCCCGACAAGAGCATGTGCATAATGAAAAGAAGCGTCTGAGCATTTTTGGCAAGTATTTGCCTAAAATTGCCGAGTTCTCGACTATGTTAGCTGGGGAAACCGAGAAGCCTGACGTAGAAAAATTACTAAAGAGTGTACAGAAGTATGGCGCAGAAGAAAGTTAAAGTAGCTGAAAAAAAGCAGGAAGTCCTCAAAGGACTCAAGAACTTCGGTGTCTCCGTATACAATCAGCTTGAGCAAGGTGTCTTCCCAACCGTTAACATGCCCAGCCGCTCAACCGAAAACATCACCTATGACCCAACCCTGCGCCAGTATATTTTAGGTGAAAAAAGCGTAGGTCGAAGCACCCGAAACATTCGGCATATAAAACCCTTCACGCAGCTTTCTTGGGTGGCAATGTTTAGCAATGAACTTACCAGTCAACGCAAAACTTCCACGTTAAGAGACGTCTACTACTCTGCGCAAGCTTACGAAATGACTTTTCAGGACCAGCAGGAATCAAACAACATCATCACTGATCTTGAAACCCTCACAGGTTTTGCAAGAGAAGACTTCAACATTTTCCCCGAAGAACGCAGCGCAATCTTTGGCGACCTCGAAATCGGCTACACCGTTCCAGGCTACGAAGGAAAAACAGTAAACCTGACCAGTCACCCCGACGGCGTGCTCATCGGGCCCGCAGTAACCTCCTCGGATTTCATTAAAACCACAGCGGACAAAGTTATAGCCATCGAGAAAGGCGCACTCTTCACCAGATTTATCGAAGAAAACGTCCACAACAAACACAAATCTCTCCTCATCGCCTGCGGTGGACAAGCACCCCGCCAAACCCGCAGCTTCATACGCCGCCTCCACGACGAACTCAACCTCCCCGTCTACATATTAACTGACGGCGACCCATGGGGAATGCACATTGCCCAAGTCATCATCTCAGGTTCCGCAAACGCCGCCCACTTGCGAGACTTAAACACACCCGATGCCATTTGGAGCGGAGTTTGGGCAAGCGACATCATCGAATACAAACTACCCACTGACCCACTCGATGAAGTAGACATTAAGCGTCTTTATGAGTTGCAAAAAGACCCCCGATACCAAAATGACCCCGTTTGGCAACGTGAAATCAAAACTTTCCTCAAACTAAGGCGAAAGACGGAACTTGAAGCTTTCGCGCGGTACGGTTTAACCTACATTGTGGATGAGTATTTGCCGACAAAGTTGGAGCAGCAACCTAAAGAGGACAAATCCAAAAAGACAGGCAAGAAAAAAGAATAATCTAAGCCGCCTTAAGTGGCTCTTTTGGCTCTATCTGTATACTTGTCGTGATTGTTTTAAAAATGCCCGCTGAAGCGAATGCTTTATGAGTTAACCCCTCGTAAGCGCTATAGACCCTAATGCCCCTGCATTCCTCAGACACTGAACACAGCAAGGACTCTAGTCTACCCCGTTCCCTATACGTCCCTGAGAAGGACCCGCGGGCGAATCTCCGAGAAATCGTTGACTCCATATTCTCAGACAAATTCATGATGGCGCTTTCCCTCATATTAGTGCCCATGATCGTGGTGCCCCTTTTTGTAGAACTAAACACTTCCGTGCTGGATTTTCTTGAAATTTGTGACTGGATTATTGTTTTGATCTTCGTTGTTGAATACGTATTAAAACTGTTTCTTGCTGCAGATCGCTGGAGGCACTTCAAATCTCCTTGGCATCTGGTAGATTTGTTGATTGTAGTTTTGCCCTTTGCCCAGTATATGCCAATGGTAAGCTTAAGCATAACAGGTTCTCCGTCGCTTCTGCTGCGGCTGTTACGGTTGCCTAGGGCAGTGGCTGTTGGCGGCAGAGCGGTTGCAGGTAGACGTCAAGGCAATAGCATAGCCTCAGAGAATCCTGTCAAAGGCCCTGAAACTGTGATTCATCAGGTTGACTCTGAGTTATCCGTAACGACCTTGACGTGGGAGGAATTAAAAACCCACATAACCGACGCGCATCATGAGGAATGGTTGGACATCCACTATATTTCCGATGAGGGCTTTGAGCGGTTAAGTAAGATTTTAGGTATAGCCGAACCTCACTTCAAAAGCGCTTTAGTCGACGAAATCTATCCTCACATTGACTATGTTCAGAAATCCTCTTTTATTTTCCTGCAATCAGGCCAAATTCAGTACCCCGAAAGCGCAGGTAGCTACCTGACGATTTCTCGCTCTGGCATCATCGTCGTATGCAACGGCACAAAAATAATCACAGTTTCCCGTCACAGCGTAGATTTGCTTGACCAAGTTATCTGTGCAGTGCAGCAATCTCAGCCAAAAGATGCCTTTGTGGTGCCTGTTCTCTACAAGATCCTAGAACATCGCCTTGACGATTACAAGTCTATTTTGGGTGAAATCGAACTGGAAGTATTAAAAATCGGTAACACACCACGCTCCAAATTGCCTAAAGATTTCTTGGAACGCATCTACCAATTGGATAAGGAGGTTTCTCGGTTAGTGTCTAATTTGGTCCATTTCAAAGACATGCTTAGCGTCATAACATCCAAGAAGGTACCGCTGGAAGGGTTTGACAGCGGCTCTGAAGAAGCGTTTCAGGTACTTCAGGAAGGTGCATCCTACCTTAACGAACTCTCCCACGATATGATCGATAACCTTCGCTCCATCATTGACCTCTACATAAATGAAACCTCATTTGAAACTAATCGAATACTCAAAATTCTCGCCGTCATCACAAGTATCTCGGTGATTCCCTCTGCTATCAGCGGCGTCATCGGCACTAACCTTTTGGATGTACCTTATGGTGCAT
The DNA here is from genome assembly GCA_026014745.1 of Candidatus Bathyarchaeota archaeon. Classification (NCBI taxonomy): domain Archaea; kingdom Thermoproteati; phylum Candidatus Bathyarchaeota; species Candidatus Bathyarchaeota archaeon. The sequence continues at coordinate 600,961 of JAOZHS010000001.1, forward strand.
ATTTGTGGCAAGTTAGCTTCTTAATCGGTGTAGCTATGGTGTTTGTGGTCTATACTTTCTACAAGTTGGGTTGGCTCAAAACATAGATGCATCCAATTACATAGCGGGCGCTGTCATTGGTGCGGCTTTTTCTAGTGCCGGGTAAACCTTAAGGTGTGTCTCCCCGTTTTTGAAGTCAATCATCCCGTTCAAATCGGCTTTTGCTCCGTTGAGCCAGTTAAGCCTTGGCGAGTTTGTCATGCAGGTTACTTCGCCTATGATTGTGGCTTCCATTGGCCTCACCATTTGGCTTGTCCCTGCGCCCATCATCATTATGGTATCGCCTTCTTTTGTGTACTCCATTGCTTTAACTTGCCAACTGCTACTGCCATCCACCTTAAAAGTAGAATCAACAGTTTCCATGTGGCTTCCGTGGTATCTTCCTTTCATTTCGCCTGCCGAATTGAGTTGAATCTCTGCGCCGTTCGCGTTGAAGTCTTTGATGACTACTGAGCTGATTCTTTCTTTGATTTCGACTATAGGTTCTCTTTTTTCCAAAATTGACACCAAAAAATTGCCATTGCTCGGCGAATCTTATGGTTATGTGATTGCAGACTGATGCCAACAATACTTTTTGTTGGCGGTGATTCTCTAAGGGGGGTAGGTCTGTATTGGCGTTTTGAGCTTAAAAACACGCTAAAAATCTGTATACCGCAGGTTTGCTTAAGCAGACAAAATCAAATCCTTACAGACGCTCATCAAACGGGGTAACGTTTGGTCAGCTGTTCCGAAAGCTAAAATAAGACCGTGACAAAATTATAGCCACTTGAGGTAGAAGCAGAGCTTGTCATCAATTATCGAGGACCTCATTGCACGAAAAGTTTTCAATAACCGCGGAGAAGAAACCATAGAAGTCGACGTCATCACCACGGCAGGGTTCGGACGTTCAGCGGCTCCTGCAGGAAAAAGCAGAGGAAAAGCTGAAGTGGTTTACTATCCGCAAGGCGGCGTAGATGCAGCCATAAAAAAAGTGGACGATTTGATTGCCCCCGAGCTTGCGGGGCTAAACGCGGATTTCCAAGAAGAAATAGATAACACCCTTCACGAAATCGACGGAACAACCGATTTCAAAAACATCGGCGGAAACACCGCCTTCGCCGTCAGTCTCGCTAACGCGGAAGCAGCCGCCAACAGTCATGGTTTGCTTCTCTTCCAGTTTCTGGGTGGCAATGTAGCTAACACTTTGCCTTTTCCGTTAGGCAACTGCATAAGCGGCGGTGCCCATGCGCATGGCAAAGCCCCCGATATCCAAGAATACCTCGCCCTTCCTCATGGCGCGGAAAGTTTTCTGGAAGCCCAGACCGCTAACTCTCAAATTCACAAAAGAATCTGCGAGTCACTCCGCAAAAAAAACAGCAGCTTTAACGGTGGCAAAAGCGACGAAGGCGCCTGGATAGCCAACATCGACACTGACGATGCTTTTGAGATTATCGCTAAAGCATGCGAGGAAGTAGGCAACGAATTAGATTTCGAATGCGGCTTTGGCATTGATGTTGCGGCTTCTTCTTTTTGGAAGCCTAAAGAAGAGAAATATGTTTATGCTAATGAAGGCAAAAAACGCGACGCTGCCGAACAACTTGAATATATGCTCTCGCTTATTGAGAAGTATCATTTGGCGTATGTTGAAGACCCCTTTCAGGAAGACGACTTCGACAGTTTTGCAGAGTTAACCAAGAAGGCTAAGAATTGTTTGATTTGCGGAGACGATTTGTTCACGACCAATACTGAAAGGTTAAATAATGGAATTAAGATTAACGCTGGAAACGCCATCATCATCAAAGTCAACCAGATAGGCACTTTAACCGATGCAGCTGAAACAATAGAGACAGCCCAAAGTAACGGCTACACCGCCGTTGTGTCCCACCGGTCAGGCGACACCACCGATTGGCACATCGCGCATTTGGCTGTCGCGTACAGGTGTCCCATCATCAAAACAGGCGTAGTTGAAGGAGCTCGAATCGCAAAACTTAACGAGCTCATACGCATTGAACATTTCCTTGGCGATAGAGCCAAAATGGCTGACTTAAAAATACGCTAAAGAGAAGATGAACCTAATGTCAGAAGATGAAGTTAGAGAAAATCAACCTGAAGAAACCCAAGAGGAAACAGCAGAAGAGCTTCCCCAAGAAGAAACCGAGACAGTGGAAGAAGTAGAGGGAGTCACTGTTGAATCTGAAATGCCAACCGAAGAGGCTGAAGAAGAAATTGTAGAAACGGCACCTGAAGAGACCCTTCTTCTGCCTCGCGACACCCTGCTGTCCGCAGGTATCCACATTGGCACCCGCATGAAAACCCTCGACATGGAACCATTCATCTACCGCGTCCGCCCCGACGGCCTATTCGTCTTAGACGTCAAAAAAACTGACGACCGCATCCGCACCACCGCCAAATTCCTCTCACGCTATGAACCCAGCAAAGTTGCAGTAGCCGCAACCCGCCTCTACGCTCATGAACCAGTCAAAATGTTCTGCAAACTCACCGGTGCAACACCCCTCATAGGCAGATTTATCCCTGGCCAACTCAGCAACCCGCAATACAGCCACCGCGTTGACCCCGAAGTCATCGTTGTCTCTGACCCACGCGCAGACGCCCAAGCCGTCAAAGAAGCCAGCACAGTCGGCATACCCATCGTTGCACTATGCAGCACTGACAACGAATTCGCAGGCGTTGACTTAGTCATCCCAACCAACAACAAAGGTAGACGTGCACTTGCAGTCATATTCTGGCTATTAGCCCGCCAAATCCTCCGCGAACGTGGAGAATTAGCAGCCGATCGTGACCCACCAGTAGGCATCGAAGACTTTGAAGCCAAAGTAACACGCGAAGAGGAGGAGGAACCCTAAAGGGTTGCCGCCTATTCGGCGTCCCACCGTTGCAGGTCAATTTTATGCAGGTGACGCCGAAGCTCTTAAGGCACAACTATCCTCCTGTTTCCTGAGCAAACTTGGCCCAAAAAAACTACCTCAACCCAACCTTCACATGTACCCGCGTAAAATCGCGGGGTTAATTTGTCCCCACGCAGGCTACCTTTATTCGGGTCCCGTGGCGGCACATGCTTTTTATGAATTAGCCCTCGACGGGAAACCTGATACCGTTGTTCTGCTTGGCCCCAACCATACTGGTTATGGTAGTGGGTTAGCGTTGATGCGGCAGGGCGCTTGGCGGACGCCGCTGGGCGACATAGAAGTTGATACCAAATTAGCCGACGCTATACTGCAAGAAACCAGCATTGTTGATGTGGATGAAACTGCTCACCGTTTTGAGCATTCCATAGAAGTTCAATTGCCCTTCTTGCAGTTCCTCTACGGCAACACTTTCAAAATCGTTCCCATTTGTTTTTTGATGCAGGATTATGATTCCGCCTTCGAAGTGGGGCGGGCGCTCACCGAAGCCCTTGACGCCACAAACACCGTAGTCATTGCCTCTTCTGACATGACTCACTATGAACCCGCCGAGGAAGCCTCAGCCAAAGACCACCACGCACTGCAAGCCGTTATCGACATGGATGCCAAACGCTTCTACACGATCGTTGAGAACCAAAACATAACCGCCTGCGGATACGCACCCATAACTGCACTAATAACCTATGCGGTGGGTGCTGAGGTTAAGGAAGCCCAGCTTCTAAGCTACCATAACAGCGGAGACGTCACTGGTGATTCTTCGAGTGTCGTCGGGTACGCTGCGGTGGCATTCAAAAAATAATTCTGCCCCTTGTATGGTCGTAACAGCAGCCATTAGCCTCTAAACTGCTCCAAAAATCCATCAAAAAAAGCTTTAGTCTGCGCAATCTTCTCAATGGTTGTTCCCTGTGACAACTCCAATGTAATTGGGCCCTCATATCTAAAACTGCTTAACCCCTCCAGAAATGCAGATAACGCTGGCGTGGCTGCCGTGAAGGCTTTATGCGCTTTATTTGCCATGTGCACGTTACAGACGCGATTGCCATATTTCTCCAAAAGATTCTGTGTTTCTTTGGTTTCCAGCGCATGACACAAATCAAACGTAATCCCCATCGCCCCCTCTTCGTCAATGACGCCTAGTACCTCTTCGAGTTCCTCCACGTTTTTACCAAACCCCGTCGACGTGTAAGAAAGATTTTCCAACGCCAACTTGATGCCTAACTGCGCTGCAAAAGGCACGACCTCACCGAAAACCCCCCGTAAACATTGTTCACGCACCTGTCGCGGTAGCCGTTTGTCAACGTTGGAGTGCACAGTCATGACGGGGGCGCCTAGGGCGTGGGCGCATTCCAGCGAGATTTTGGCGTAATAGACGGCGCGGTGGACTTCGAGGGGGTCTTTGACGTGGAGGCTGGCGCAGTGATGTGTGAGGCAGTTTAGTCCTGTGGTTTTTAGGAGGCGTTGTTCGCGGTAGACGTCGGTGTCGTTTTCTTTCTGCACGATTTTCATGTTAAATTCTATGTTTCTAAACCCAAGCGTCACCACGGTTTGGAAGTTTTCTTCTAAACTAAGCCTGCTAAAAACCCCATTGGATAAACTTAACTTCATTTGTTCCCCTTCTGTTCACTTTTAATAGGATTGAAAGATAAAGGGATTAACGTGTTTTGCGAAGGAAAATTAGCGTAATTTTGTCTGCTTGCTCGGTCGCGCTGACTTTTTTGTAGCCAAGTTTTTCGTAGAGATAGATGTTTTTTAGGCTTTTATCTCCCGTAAATAACTCGAATTTGTGGCATAACGGAAATCTGCGTTCGATTTCTTTGAGTAGTTGGGTGGCGATGCCTTGATTTTGAAAGTTGGGGTGAACAATCAACCGCCCAACATGGCATGCATCATCTTTTTCTTCAACCCGAACCGAACCAACAATTTCGCCGTTAACTGTGGCTTTTAGGATAAGTTGTGTCTTGATTTTTGTTTCCAGTTCCTCCTGTGTCTCGAGGAGAGGCGGGATTTTGAAGTCGCCGTATCTTTCGGCTTCGCTTTGGAATGCAAGCCTCTGAACAGCTAAAATGTCATGTGCGTCTTCTACGTTAGCTTCTTCAATGCAGAATTCGACCATACCGACCCGCGTTTTTATTATCATCTTTTTTGGTTAATAAACATGGATTAGTTTTTTCTTCCATAAGGGTTAATTTCTCCAATCACCATTTCCCTTTTGATTCTCATGGAGGTTAAAGTTCGCTTTTTTACTGTGCTGCGAGAAACTGTTGGTAAACGTGAAGAAATCCTCAGCTTCCCCGACGACGCCAAAGTCACAGTAGACTCAGCCCTAAAGCTGCTGGCACAGAAATACGGTGCCGCCTTCAAAAATTACGTCTACGCTGAAACGGGGCAGCCTCGTGGCTTTTTGCAATTTCTAATCAATGGCGTCAGCACCCAAAACCTCGAAGGGTTAGAGACCGCGCTTGGGGGCGGCGATGTTTTAGCAATTCTCCCCCCCGTCGGCGGCGGCTAACACGACCTATTTGCAGCCTATTTGGATCATATTAGAAACTCTATGCAGAAACCTGAGAGGGGTAGGTCGCAACTGCTCATTACTTTCACTTTCCCCTCCACTTATCCGCAAGGTAGCTTCAGTGATGCCTTAAAAAGCCCAAACCGCCGTATGCATTTTCCCGTGAAATCGATGACCCAAAACCTGCTAGAAAAACCCGCAATCTCTCAGCCTTTATTCTCTTTAAATATGCCCCAAGTGGACGATTTATTTCCCGGCTTTGCACCAGGCGACTTCGCGGTCCTTTATGGGTCATCGGTGATGTCTTTAACTTCTCTGCTCTGTATACGCGCGCAGTTGCCTCCTCAACTTGGCGGTTTAGGCAGCAACGTAGTTTTTGTTGATGGCGGAAACAGTTTTCGCCTCTACAAAATCGCCCGTCTCGCCCAGCTTCACGAACTCAACCCAACCCGCGCGCTTGATCGCATCTTTATATCCCGCGCCTTCACCGCCCATCAATTAACCGCTCTGATAATTGAGAAACTCGAAGAAACCACAAAACGCTACAACGCTAAACTCGTCGTAATCTCTGACATCGCAGGCTTCTTCTTAGATAACGACCTTCCCCGCGAAGAAGCAGAAGTCATCTACAGCCAGATCATAGGTTATCTATCAGATTTCGCCAAAAAAACTCGCGCCATAGTCATCGCATCGTATATGTCATATGAAAATACCAAGCGTAACATGGTGCTGAAGGTAATGACGCAGGCTAAAACAGAGGTTGTGATGCGCTTTACCAAAACTTCTTGTGGGCGCGTGGTTGCGTTGGAGAAGCATCCGCGTTTTGTTTTAGGCGCCGTTGAGTTGCCGTCTGAAACTGTAACCTTAACTAACTTTATGCCCCAAGTCGGGGGCTGCTTGTCTTTTTCAATTAAAAGTTAACCAAACTTTTGCCCGTTACGGTTTTTGGCTATTGGGGTGATGTAAGCTTTTTTGGTTGCTTAAGGTAGGCTAAACTGTTAAAAGTAGCCTGGGTCGGGACGTTTGGTTTGTGTTTAGAGTTTTTTGCTGGGGAGTATTAGGTAAACTATAAATGGTTAACTGCACTTCAAAAACTGTACACCTCACGCGTTCGAATTGTTCCCTCGCACGGACAACCACTTAGTCGCTTAAGAGCAAAATCTTAGTTCTGATACGGAAAGCCATATAAATTGCTTTTACGTGTTTGATTGGCGCATCGGAGAAATTAAAATGCCAAAATGGGGATACTCAATAACGGAAACACTTGATCCAGAAAAAACAGCGAAAGCCAGCGGCAGAGAACTTAAGGTATCCCATAAAGCAGCACGCGAAGTCTGCAAAGCCGTCAAAGGCATGACGCTGACCCAATCCAAAGAATTCCTACGCGATGTGTTGGCAAAGAAAAAACCTGTGCCTTACACACGCTACATCAAGAAATTGGGCCACAAAGGCGGCATGCAAAAACGTTTCGTCGGCAGATACCCCATTAAAACCGCTGAACAAGTCCTCACTGTAATTCAAGCTGCCCAAGCTAATGCAGAAAACAAAGGCTTAGACGTTGACCGTCTACGTGTTATGCACGCAGCTGCATATCCAGGCATGAAACTCAAGCGTTACACGCCCAGAGCCCACGGCAGAGCTTCACCAAAATATGATATAACCACACATGTCGAAATCGTCCTCGACGAGAAACCGACTCAAGGAGAGCAGTAAATGAGCATTGTAAAACGTTTTATAACAGAATCCATCAAACGAACAGAAATTGATGAATTTTTACAGAAAAAGCTTGAACGCGCAGGATACGGTGGAGTAAACATCTCAAAAACCCCTCTGGGTACCCACGTCGTTATCTACGCTATGCGTCCCGGCTTAGTCATCGGCAGAGGCGGAGAAACCATCAAAGAACTTGCTGCAGCCCTTGATCAAAACTTCAAAGTAACCAATCCTCAAATATCTGTTTCAGAAATTGAGGTTCCCGAATTCAACGCTCACGTAATCGCTAACCGCGTTGCTTCAGCGTTGGAGAGAGGTGTTCACTTTAGGCGAGCAGGTTTCTGGGCACTCAACCAAGTTATGGAAGCAGGCGCCTTGGGCGCTGAAATCGTTATCAGCGGAAAACTAACCACTGAACGAGCTCGCTTCGAAAAGTTCCGTGCAGGTCACTATCCAATCGTCGGCGAACCAGCATTACGTGCTATGAAAACCGCCGAGGTCCATGTCCAACTAAAACCTGGAATGATAGGCGTCCGCGTCAAAATTATGCCTCCAGACGCATATTTCCCTGACAAAGTCAAGATCCTTGAAGCTGTGCCTGAAGAGGAACCTGAAATTGTCACTCAAACCGAAGCTGCACCAGCCCCCGCGCCAGCAGAACAAGCTCCACCAGCAGAGCCCAAGCCTGAACCAGAAGTTCAAGCCCCCGCAGTAGCTGAAGAGCCAAAACCTGAAGCTAAAGCTGAACCTGCACCCGAATCAAAACCTGAGGAGAAACAGTAAGATGGCAATTATGAGAATAAAAGAGATTGAAGCTCTCTCTGTTCAAGACCGCGAATACAAACTGGTCGATTTACGCGCTGAATTAGCTCGTATACGAACCATGGTGAACGCAGGCGGCGCAATCGAAGACCCCACAAGAATTCGGGCAATACGCAAAACCATCGCACAAATATTAACAGTGCAAAACGAAACCAAAATGGGTCTACGCAAAGCTCCCAAAGAACCTGAAAAGAAAGAAAAAGCCAAAAAAACCAAAGCTAAACAAACCACTGAGGAGCCCGCAACCCAATGATAATAACTCCTGACATTATCCGATACGAATTCATCGGCGCCCACGCCCAAGTCGCAAAAAGTCTTCACCGTGACTACATCGGTGTCGGCGGTCAAGTGATCGGCGAAACCAAGAACACATTCACCTTCCAAAACGAAGGCAAAACTCGAAGTGTAATCAAGGAATCCGCTATCTTTAACTTCCAATTTGACGATGGAACAATCGTCGAGATTGACGGTAAACTTTTAGTCGGCAGATCGGAAGATCGCCTCAAAAAAAGCGTAAAGAGGTTATGGTAACATGTCAATGACTTTCAAGCAACCCAAAAAGACCTGTGACGACCGTAACTGTCCATTCCACGGTGAACTATCAATTCGCGGCCGTGTATTGGAAGGCGTCGTCAAATCATCCAAGATGGACAAAACCGTAATCGTTGACCGAGAATTCATGCAATTCTCCTCCAAGTTCGTACGTTACGAACGTCGACGCGGACATATCCCATCACACAACCCCCCATGCATCGACGTTAAGGAAGGCGACCGCGTGAAAATCGTGGAATGCCGACCAATCAGCAAAACAGTCTCGTTTGTTGTTGTAGAAAAGCTAGGAGAGGAACGCTAAAATGTGTGCTGCGAAGGCAAAGCAAAGAGCCCTAACCGCAAAAGGTATGCTCTCTCACGGACAAAAAATCAGCCGTGGACTCCTTGCAGGCTCTGAAATGAAATGCGCAGATAACACTGGCGCTCGCGTCTTGCGTTTAATCCAGGCCATGGGTTACAAAGGCAGACTACGCCGATACCCCTCAGCAACAGTCGGTGACAAAGTCACTGTATCTGTTCGTCAAGGCTCTCCAGATATGCGCAAAAAAATCTTCCAAGCAGTCATCGTTCGCCAAAGAAAATCTTTCCGACGCATCGATGGTGTCTGGGTACAATTTGAAGATAACGCAGCAGTCATTATCACTCCTGAAGGCGAAATGAAAGGCTCCGAAATCCGCGGGCCAGTTGCAAGAGAAGCAGCTGAAAGATGGCCCCGTATTGCAAGTGCCTCCAGCATAATAGTATAGGTGTAAAATATGCAAACCACTAATCGTGTAAAGAATCCGCGCAAACAGCGCAAAATGGTTTTCAATGCTCCGGCTCACTTACGCCACAAAATGATGGCGGCGCCTCTCTCCACTGAGCTTGCCGCTTCTCGAGGCGCAAAAACCATGCCCGTACGGAAAGGCGACACCGTTCGCATTCTCCGTGGCGACAACAAAGGCTTCGAAGGTAAAGTTTCACGTGTTGACCTCAAAACATACCGAATCTACATTGAAGGTTTAACACGGGAAAAAGTGGACGGAACAAACATTTTCCTCCCAGTTCATCCCTCTAAAGTCCAGATACGCAACCTCAACTTGGACGATAAATGGCGCAAAAACATCCTCTCACGCAAACAGGCTCCTGAGAAACCAACAAAAGAAGACAAAGCCAAAGCAAAAGCCGCAAAGAAAGCAGCCAAAAAAGCTGAGGAACCTGTAGAGGAAGAAGCCGCTCCAGAAGAAGTCGAAGAAGTTGCCTCTGAAGAAGAAGCCCCTGAAGAGACCGCTGCAACCGAAACAGAAGAACCAAAAGCAGCACCTAAAGGGCGAACCAAAAAAACCTCTAAAGGAGACCAATAAGTATGGGTAAAAAAGGAAAAACTGCAAGGCTGAAACGTAAGCCAGCACCAGCATTCTGGCCAATTCACCGCAAAGAATTACCGTGGGTAGCAAAACCTTCCTCAGGTTCACATTCACTGGAGAACTGCCTGCCCCTAACCCTTGTCTTACGTGACATTTTAGGTGTAGCTCAAACAAGAAAAGAAGGTCAACTAATCTTAGCTCAAGGCAAAGTCTTGGTTAACGGTAAAGTCCGCAAAAAAGACGATAGCCCAGTTGGCTTAATGGATGTCATATCCATGCCTGACATGAACGCTTACTACCGCGTTTTGCCTTCACACAAAGGATTAGTTCTCTCAGCAATCAGCAAAGAGGACTCCGCTGCAACCCTCTGCAGAGTAGATGACAAAACCGCTGTCCATAACGGCGTCCAAATTGCTCTCCACGACGGTTCCAACATGCTAATCAAAATCGCTGACCCCAAAAACCCCATTGAAGTCACTTACGAAACATTCGACATCCTAAAAATCACGCTCCCAGAGAAACAAGTTGTTGCAACCTTGAAAACCAAAGAGGGCAACTTAGCAGTTATCACTGGCGGAAAAAACATCGGCAAACAAGGTAAAATCGTCGAAATAGAAAAGACTGAAGCTAAGAAACGTCGGCAAGCCCTAGTTGTCATTGAAGACGCACAGGGTCAACGTTACCAAACTATCCTAGACTTCGTTTTCTCAATCGGTGAAACCGCGCCGATCATCAAAACCTTGGAGGAATCTGTAGTTGTCTGAGGACGAAGCATTCATTCAATCTTGGGAAGATCACCCGATGCGTAAGCCACGTATCGAAAAGGTTGTTGTCAACCTCAACGTTGGCAAGTCAGGTGAACCCCTAGAAAAAGCTAACCGTGTACTCAAAGAAATCACCGGTCAAACCCCCGTTAAAAAGAAAGCCAAAAAAACCATCCGAGACTTCGGTATCCGTGAAGGAGAATCCATCGCTGTCGTCGTAACCCTGCGCAAACAACCCGCACTTGACTTCCTCAAAAAAGTCTTGCCTGTTGTTGACAACAAGGTTTCAAAACGCGCTTTTGATGACCGGGGAAACTTTGCTTTCGGCCTCAAAGAACACATCGACATTCCCGGCGTAAAATATGACCCTGAAATCGGCATCTTCGGTATGGATGTCTGCGTAACCGTCAACCGCCCAGGTCAACGCATAAAGATTCGCAAACGCGCCAGTACACCGGTTGGTCCAAAGCACCTCTTAACACCCGAAGAATCAATCGTCTTCGTGAAACAAACTCTAGGAGTCGAAATCGTCTAAAAGAGTGTGAATGTATGGGAAAACAGCAAGTTAAGAAAGAACGAAAATACGGCAAAGGTTCACGTCCATGTGTAAGATGCGGATCGTATGGTCCAGTCATCAGACGTTACGATTTATATTTATGCAGGACATGTTTTAGAGAGGCCGCACCGAAATTAGGATTCAAAAAATATGAGTAGGAGCTAAAAGAAGAACAATGGACACTTTAACGAATGGTTTGGTAACCATCATAAATAACGAGACACGCAACAAACGCGAATGCATCATTAGCCCTGCCTCTAAACTTTTGGGGCGTGTCCTACGCATCATGCAACTTAACGGTTACATAGGCGAATTCGAATTCATAGACGATGGTCGCCAAGGCAAATTCAAAGTCCAACTCCTCGGAAGAATAAACAAATGTGGCTCTGTGAAACCACGTTTCGCAGTAAAATCCACAGAATACGAGGATTGGGAAAAGAAATTCCTGCCATCACGCGACGTCGGCATTATGGTTGTTTCAACATCCAAAGGCGTCATCGCGCACAAGGATGCTGAAGAGAAAAACGTTGGAGGAAGGCTTTTAGCCTTCGTGTACTAAGGAGAGTAACTTTATGCGGCTTCCAGAAATAACAAAAATTGTTCAAGTTCCCGACGACGTAAACGTAACTGTAGCCAATAAGAAAGTTACCGTCAAAGGTGCAAAGGTTTCCTTAACCCGCGACTTCTCCTATGTGTCAATCGCCATTGAAAGCGAAGGCAAAAACGTACGCATCTCCGCTAAATGGCCCCGCAAAAAAGAAGCCGCCCTTGTAGGAACCATCTACTCCCACATAAACAACATGATTGTAGGAGTAACAAAAGGCTACACGTACAAAATGAAAATCGTGTTCTCCCACTTCCCAATAACCGTGAAACTCCAAGGCAGAAACGTCTTGATTGAAAACTTCACTGGCGAACGCAGACCCCGACTCGTAAAAATCTTAGGCGACGTAAAAGTCAAAATCGAAACCGACGACATCATCATATCTGGCAACAATCTTGAAGAAGTCAGCCAAACCGCAGCAAACATCGAACAATCCACTAAAGTCAGACGAAAAGACCCCCGTGTCTTCCTTGACGGCATCTACGTATTTGAAAGAAATGAAGGAATGGCATAATGACCGAAAAGAAATCCTCACCCTCACGCAAAGCACTCCGAATCAGAGAACGCTCACGCAACAAGAAACCCAAGTTTGTACGTGCAGAAAGCTGGCGGTTCGACCGCTTCAGCACATCCTGGCGTAGACCTCGTGGGTTAGACAACAAAATCCGCCGAAAAATCCTAGGTTGGCCTCCAGGACCCAGTATGGGTTATAAAGGACCAAAAGTCGCCCGATATCTGCATCCATCAGGTTACAAGGAAGTCCTTGTTTACAACGTAGAAGACCTCGCCAAGATCGATGTTGCCACCCAAGCGGCACGCATAGCACACACTGTTGGCAAACGAAAGCGCGCTGATATTGTTGCGAAAGCCGAAGAGCTCAACATTAAAATCTTGAACGTTCCAATCTCCGAGGAAGAAACCGAAGAGGTTGAAGAAGAGGAAACTGAAGGCGAAGAAACCGCGGAAGAAGCCAAAGAAGCTGAAGAAACCGAAACCGAAGAAACGGAAGAAGCGCCTGAAGAGAAACCCAAAAAAGAAAAGAAACCCGCCAAAGAAACAAAAAAGAAAGAAGAAAAAGCGGTAAAATCTAAAGCTAAACCCAAAAAGGGAGACAAGAAACAATGACAAACTTATCTGGTCAAAGACGCCTAGCCGCGCAGATTCTCAAAGTTGGCCAAAACCGCGTTTGGATAGATCCCCTACGCATGGACGACGTTGAAGGCGCAATTACACGTGAAGAAGTCCGAAAACTCATTCACGAGAGAGCTATAGTTTCTTTGCCTGTGGTAGGCGTTAGCCGCTCAAGAGCTAAATCTATTCAAGGCAAAAAGCGTCAGGGTAGACGTAGCGGACCTGGCAGCGTTACAGGTGCGAGTTTTGCAAGACTTACCCAGAAACAAGCTTGGATGCTCAAGATTCGTTCATTACGCCGCAAGCTCCGTGAACTCAAAGCAAGCCGCGTCATAACTGAAGACACCTATACTATATATTATAGGATGGCTGGCAGTGGTCGCTTTGACTCTATCGCTGACTTGGAACGTAACTTAAAAGAACATGACCTATGGAGGAAACGTTAGATGGCAAAAAGTAGCAATTACCGAGTACAACTCAGACGCAGACGGGAAGGCAAAACCGATTATCAAGCCCGCAAAGCTATGGTAATTTCCGGCATACCCCGACTCGTTACCCGCGCATCAATCCGCAATGTAACCGCCCAAATAATAATCGCAAAAGCCACGGGCGACCAAGTCTTAGCTGCAGCTAACAGCCGCGAACTTGTAAAGAACTTCGGTTGGAAAGCCTCCACAGGTAACATCCCCGCAGCTTACCTTACAGGTTTACTCTGCGGTCTGAAAGCCAAAACCAACGGCATAGAAAAAGCAATCCTTGACATAGGACTGGTTACTCCAACTAAAGGTCACCGAACCTTTGCAGTACTCAAAGGCGTCGTTGATGCAGGCGTTGAGATTCCCTACAGCGAAGAAAAAATCGTTAAGGAACGCATCCAAGGTACCCACATCTCTAAATATGCAAAAACTTTGGGTGTCGGCTCCGAGGAATATGCTGCAAAATTCTCAAAGTATGCTGCTGCAGGTGTTGCCCCTGAAAAGATGGGTGAGCACATCAGTAAAGTGAAAGCTGACCTGGTGGGTTCATTTAAAGGCGTAACAGTCGCTGTTGAAGAAGCTGCAGATGAGGAAGAGGAAGAAGAATTCGAGGAATTCGAAGAAGAACCCGAAGAAGCTCCAAAGCCCGCAAAAGCGAAGGCTTCCGCAAAAGAGAAAGCCTCCAAAGCTGAAGCTAAAGCAGCACCCAAAGAAAAAGTAACCAAAGAAAAAGCCGAAAAGGTTGCACCTAAAGAGAAAGCCGCTCCAAAAGAGAAGGCGTCCAAAGAAAAAGCGCCAAAAGAAAAGGCACCCAAGAAAGGTGAAAAGAAAGAATGAGTAACAGACAAAGAGATAGATCACGAGACAGCGAAAGAAGAGCCCAAAGCTTAGAACAATGGGTTCCAAAAACCCGCCTCGGTAAAATGGTTCAAGAAGGCAAAATAACAACCATCGAAGATGTCTTCCTTTCAGGCATAAAAATCAGTGAACCTCAAATCGTTGACTCCCTAATCCCTGACCTACAAGAAGAAGTCATTAACGTTAACCTAGTCCAGAAACAAACTGACGCAGGCGAAAAAAGCCGCTTCAAAGCAATCGTCGCAGTCGGAAACAGAGACGGCTACATCGGCTTAGGAAACGGAAAAGCTAGTCAAGTCCGCAACGCAATCGAGAAAGCAGCAGCAAACGCACGCCTAAACATCGTACCTGTAAAACGTGGATGCGGTAGTTGGGAATGCGGATGCGGCAAACCTCACTCAGTGCCCTTCCAGGTGGAAGGCAAATGCGGCGGGGTCCGTGTTGTTATCGTACCTGGTCCAAGAGGCTTAGGCTTGGTTTCCAGCGAAGTCGCCAAAGTCATCTTAGGCTTAGCCGGCGTAAAAGACCTCTGGATGCGAAGCTACGGCTCAACTCGAACTGTTCCATCATATGCCTGCGCAATCTTTGACGGCTTAACAAAAACCTACAACTTAATCACCACAACCGATTGGGTGAAGTAAAATGGCACAAAAATCTGAAGAATGCAAATGCATAGTCGCGGTTCGTGTTCGCGGAACCGTTAGTGCACACCGTGAAACACGCGAAACCCTTGACCTCCTTCATTTAGGTCACACCAACCACGCCATACTCATTGATGACCGCCCATCCTACAAAGGCATGCTTCAACGTGTAAGCAACTACGTAACTTGGGGTGAACCCACAAAAGAAACCGTGGCGTTTATGCTCCAGAAACGTGGACGGCTTGCAGGCGACAAAAAGTTCACCGACGAATACCTCCAGAAAGCCGGATTCCAAAGCATCGATGACCTCGCAGCAGCTCTTATCGCATGTAAAGTTCAATACAGCAAACTTCCCGATGTGGAACCACGCTTCAAGTTGCATCCGCCCAGCAAAGGCTACAAGGGTAAAACCAAGAAAGGCTTCAAAGCAGGCGGCGAAGCAGGCTACCGCGGCGAAGCTATCAACGAACTCGTCAACCGCATGGTTTAATCCAGCGGCTCAACTTTATTTTTTGTCTTTTTAGAATTCAGTTTTCTGTTACTATCTGCTATGTTTTCCTAAAAAAGGAAGAATTTAGTTTGTGTTTTCGAAGTTTGGTTCAAGTCTGCGGCTTTTGGGGAACACGATAGACTCGGCGATGTAATCTTTGTGTTTTGTGGGTTTTATTGTGCCTGCAAAGTTTTTCTTTGTGAGGTATGTTGCGATTGATTGTTTGGAGCGGTAGATGAAGGCGTAGTAGGAGCCTGATATGCCCATGAGGAATCCGCTAAACCATAGTGGCGCGACGAAAAAGAAGAAGTAAAAGTTCCATACGTCTACTGCGCCTATCAATGGTATATAGATGGGTGGTGGGTAGGTCATGTTGGTCCAGTAGAAGCAGCCCAACATGAAGTCTAGCGTGTTAAAGCCAAGGCCTGTCATGATGATGGCTACAAAGAATGCTGTGACTAATAGTAGGATGTGTTTTGGGGTTCGGTGGAAGTTGAGGAATGAGGACATGGCAAATCCGGTTGCTAAGCCTCCTATGGCTAAGGTGGCTAACCCAAAGATACTATACGCGTATTGGGCTTCCATAACAATGTAGTTGTTCATGTGCCACAAGAAAGTGGCGTCTTTGCCGTACCAGTCAGCGCCGATTACGACGCCGATGTAGAGGCTGTATAATAACATAATGACGCTTATGGTTAGCGTTATCCATAGGGCAATTCGTCCCCTCATGTTTCTCCCTTTCCGTCGTATGGTCATGCATCATTATTCTTTAAACGTTTCTGAAGAATAATATGAAATTCTCGCGCGTTTGTAAGATATCAAACGGTAACTTGTTGTGCATTTGATTTTTCTCATTATGCATTACAGGACAAATGTTTGATATCTTTACAACAAGCGTTAAATAAAACTTCAAGTACATCAGCCACGGTGAAAGCATGGATAAATGGGCTGATTACCTAATCTCTTCAGTACGTTCTGGCCCCACACCAAACCGCATCGACTGCGTCGAAGTGCACTCTGACTTCGGCTGCGTCGTTTGTGAAAACAAGATTCTCTCCCGCGCGGAAGTAATTGCTGACATCAAAAAAGGCACCCGATACGTAACCATCTTCAAAACGCCCATGGGTAAATGGCGCAGAGGCGAAACCGTTCACCTCGTCACCATCAACGGCGAAGAGTACCTAAGAATAGACGAAAACGAGGAAGCATCTGATAACTTCGAAAACACTCCCGAGTTCTAAGCGCACCTAGCTTACTCCATATTCAGGCTATGGGCTATTCAAATCAAGAAAGCCTTATACAATAAATCAGGTTGTCTTATTGGGGGAATCCTCTATTAGTTTAGAGCCCCGGCAAAAACAGAATCGAATAGTTTTAACCTGCGAATTAATCGGTATAGTTATCATCATAATCTTGGGGTCTCTTCTGCACTTCACTTATGAAGGGTCCGGCGGCAACTTGGTTGTCGGGGTTTTCTCGGCGGTTAACGAAAGCATTTGGGAACACCTCAAACTCGCCTTTTGGCCCACCATGCTCTACGCATTACTTGAGTATTTGCCCGTAAGGCGGTTTGTTCATAATTTTGTTTTAGCCAAAACTGTAGCCGTCTATGTGATGGTTTCCTTAATCCCTGCCATATTTTACACCTACACCCTCGTAACGGGGGAGAGTATTCTTGCGATAGACATTGCTTCCTTCATAGTTGCAGTTGTCGTGGGGCAACTGATAAGCTACAAACTCCTAATCAGCCGAGCGTTTGATCGGAAACTTAACTGGGTCGCCCTGTTCTTTTTGGTGTTTTTGGCAGTGGTTTTTGTGGTCTTCACTTTTGTGCCTCCTCAAGCTGCCCTATTTCAAGATCCACTTACAGGAACCTACGGCGTCTCCCAATAGCTCCTTTTTTCGATGTAATTTCATAAAACCTTAAATTGTGCCTCCCTCTCAAGAAACCCCGAAGCAACATGGCCTATGTACGCAACTCAAAAGAAAGCTTAGAAATCGATTACGCAATAGAACTGCTCTGGAAAGCTCTCCCTACAGTCGTGAAAAAGCTGGAGTGGGCTATAGAAGAAAAAGACGACACCCAGCACAAAGCAAAACTAAAAACCAAATCAGGCTTCATGTCTTATAGCACCGTCCTAGTCGTTAAAGCTGAATCTTTGGATGAAAATAAAACCAAGATGACTATCAACGCTGAAACTCCTGTAACCACCATAACCGCGATGGTTGATGTGGGGCGCACCAGAGACCGAGTTGAAACCTTCATTATTGAACTCGCAAACTGTATGGAGAAGAAAACTAAAAGCGGCAACAAAAAATAGGCTGCCTGTTTTTCCATAACTCTAATATCTGCCCAGTCATCGCATGTTAATTATGATTCGCGCCGTTTTTATGGGGGACAACAGTGAAAGACCTGTTACGGCAGAGGAGTTGTCCACGTTGCCTGTATCGAACGTTTGGCTTGAAGTTGTGGACCCAACTGACGCCGAGTTAGACGCGGTTGCTGCTACAGTTCATGTGCCTGTTACTTTTTTGCGTTTGCCCAAAAACGGCGGCGTTGTGGAGTTGCGTGTAGAAGAAGGTTATGGTATCATCGATTTTTTGGTCATGGCTGATGTGGTTTCCACCAAGAAGGCTTACCCTATTGTTTTGGTGTTTTCCAAAAAATTTTTAGTAACTGTTTCAAAAAAAGAAATTCAACCAGTCATTAACCTTGCTAAGGAACGTATGAGTAAGACCAAAAATGATCCTCCTGCTCAGGTAACCTATTTTATCATAGATGAAATCGTCGCAAACCATTATGTAGATATTGAGAAGTTGGAGACCTTAACGGCTAAAATGGAGGAGGAAGTGGTTGAGAAAGCTTCCTCAGAGACTCTAAAACGCATTTTTAAACTCAAAACCAACATGGTTCGCTTCAACAAGATTCTCTGGTACGAACGAAGTCTCATTTTTAATCTTCGCAGATGTAGTGACGCCTGCATGGATGCTAAGTATCGTAGCCTCTTTGACATAACCCACGAGGATTTAACCCGCCAAATAGACATCGTTGAAACCTACCGCGAAATCCTCTCTGACGCCATAAACGTCTATCTCTCGTCCATCTCTAACAAAATCAACCTTTCAATTCAAGCCTTAACCGTCGTCATATTCTACTTGACGATTATCACTACCGTAACTTCCTTCCCCAATACTGTAGCCACCTTCTTTGGAATCTCCCAATTCGGAAACACCCACTTTGGCATCGTTATAATTGCCCTGTTGCTTTCGATTGTGTTGCCGTTTGTGTGGTTATGGCGCAAGAAGTGGCTCAAACCCAAACCCGTCGGATAAAAAACCAGTATCCTCTCCTTGGAAGGTGGTCACATGGAAAGAACATCTCCATCGTTTGCCTATAAAGGCAGAAGTTTAGGCGTTATAGTTTTGGTAGCGGCGCAAATCCTCATCGGAGTCATCCATGTTGCTTCGGGGCTTTGGATGTTAACCTACGAGTTTAGCGTCGGCACCCAAACCCTGCTAACCTACGACATCTATACAATAGTGTTTGGGGTGTTGACGCTTGGGTTTGCGGTTCTGGTTTGGCAACAGAAACGTCTCGGACTCTACGGCACCGTTGCGGTTTCGGTTTTTGTTGTGGTTGCTGATTCTTTGACGATTCTAAATTTGCCTAGCATACCAGGTATTCCCAAGTTGGCGGGTGTTTTTGAAATCTCTTACAGCGTTATCATAATACTCTACCTGCTTCAGGCGGGTGTGCGTGAAAAGTTTAGGTAGGCTCGCCTATGGTATGGTGGCGTTGTTGGGTAATCCGCGACTCTCCCAATATCCAAGGTAATCAGGGTTGTCGCTGACCTCGATTTGTGTAACCCATTTTATCCATTTGTAACCGTATTGACTCTCCGCGACAAGTTGGAAGGGGAATCCGCGTTCAGGTGGCAGGGTGATATCGTTGACTTTGTATGCGAGCAGAATCTGGTTGTCGGCTATGTAGCTGAGCGGCAGCGCGGTGGAGTAATTGTCGGAGGCATAAAATATCACTGTGGTCGCGTTGGAGTCCACTCCTGCATGCTCAAGCAAATCTGAAACTAACACGCCTTCCCAGAGAATCTTAGCCGACCAACCCTCAACACAATAAAGCGTCACTACCTTTTGGTAGCTTGGAAAATCGTTTAGGACTTGGTCATAGGTGTACTCAGCGGTCTGGTTTACTTTGCCACTGATTTGGAGGCGATAGGTGGAGCCGTTTATGTATTGTATGCCTTTGACGGTGTTTTCTCTAATGTCGCCGACAGAGGAGAGGTCTTCGCCTTTGTACTCGCGGACTTCGGCGGGGTAAAGCATGCTGGATTGGCTGCTCTGTAAAACCACCGTTACCACAATCAACCCTAAAACCACGAGGATTAGACTGATTGCAATGCCTTTGACTGACTGCTTTGCTTTCTCCATGAGCCGTTCGTTACTTCAAGGAAAACTGGGGGCTTTAAAGATACCTAAAAAATCCGTTTTGATTTGCCTGAAATCTTTTTTGCAGATTTGCGCTTTCGGTTTTGGCTGAGGGTCAGTTAGAGGAGTCTACCCCTCCTTTTTTTTGGCGGGGTTTTCTACTGGTTTTCAACATGTTAATGGGTGGTTTCTGCGTCAATAGTGACCTACCCCTCTATAGTTTCTGCATAGAACCACTAATAGGATCCAAATAGGCTGCAAATAGGTTCGTTGACAACAAAAGAAAGAGTGAACACAGCAGTTGAAACACCTCAAAATGCACTTTCAACTTTAGATTCAAAAAATGCACCCTACAAGCTTCAGACCCAAATTTATCGTGTTTCATGACTATAGTCCCATATTTGAGTCAATAACTTAATATTAACCCGTGAACTTTTCAGGGCGATAAACGGCGGCAATCATTGGTTTGCCAGACTCGCTGGTGCAGATCGATTTTGCAAAATCACGTTTACAACTAAATTGGAGTATCAAGAATTGAAAATTGAAGTTCTCGGAGGAGCCAGAGAAGTCGGCGGCTCCTGCATTTCTATTGAATCCGACTCATGCAAAGTTGCGCTAGATTACGGCACCAAACTAGACGAGGAACCTAAAAAGTTACCCCGCGATTTCGACGCCGTTATCATTAGCCACGCTCATCTTGACCACACGGGCAGTCTCCTTAGTTTATGTAAAAAAAACAGCCCCACTATCGTCGGCTCAGACATAACCCGCGATGTAACCGTTGATTTACTTCACGACATGGTTAACATCCAAACCCAAAACGGCAACACAGAATTCGACGACAGCACCGCTGAAAAAGTGCGTGATTGCTGGTGGAGTCGTGACTCCGTAGCCTTGCCCGGTATGAAGATTAATTTGCAGTCTGCGGGGCATGTGGCTGGCGCAAAAATCACAAGTCTCGAAGCCGAAAAGAAACGAGTCGTCTACACTGGCGACTTCTGTCTTCACAACACCGAAATCTTGCAGGGTTGCAAGATGGAGGCTTTACCCAAAAAACCCGACGTCTTGATTATGGAGTGCACTTATGGCGGTAAGGTTAGACCTCCTCGGGAAGAGTTGATTGATGATTTCATTCGGGAAATGCTTACCACCATGCAGCACCACGGCAACATCCTAATCCCAACTTTTGCGTTTCACCGTAGCCAAGAAATGGCTAAACGCATCGACACCGCCATCGAACGCGGCATTCTCCCCAAATATCACGTCTACACCATATCCAACATCGCCCAAAAAATCAACGGTTACTACAACCTAAACAAAGGCTTATTCACCAAAGAAATCAAACAACAGAAAAACCCCTTCAACTACCGCCACGTCAAGCACCTTTACCGCACCAGCCAAATTCAAGAACCCGCCATAGTTATCTGCACTTCCGGGTTTGGTCACGCAGGCGCCAGCCTAAGATTGCTTAAAGATTGGTCCGGGAGTAAAGACAACGCCGTTATCTTAACTTCAGGGTATCTACCCCCCGACAGCCCCCTCAAACAAGCCAAGGAAGAGGGCTTCTTCAAAACCGACGAAGAAACCTACACAGTAAACGCGGCAGTACGCCAAATTGAGCTTTCAGGACACGCAGACCAAAATGAACTCGTCAAATTCGTCAATAAACTTAAACCTAAACAGACGATTCTGGTGCACGGCGACCTCGAACAGGCAGAATTACTCTCAGAGAAAATCTCGGGCATAACCGATGTCTGCATCCCCAAACAAAACGAAGTCATAGACGCCTAACCCAGAAATATCCATTCCTTTTATTTAGAGTAGTTAAAACTATTTTTAAGCCCAATCCTTTAGTCCTGTTTTAGGTGAAGGTATGCGGCAGAAACTTACTCTGGTAACGCTTGGTGTTGCCGATTTAGATCGAGCGGTTGATTTTTACGAGAAAGGCCTGGGCTGGAAACGCTCCTCTGTGAGCACTCCGAATCTGGCGGTGTTTTCTCTTGGCGGCATTGGTCTGGCTTTGTATTCAAGGAAATCCCTCGCGGAAGACGCAACAGTTGATGAGGCTGGAAGCGGCTTTTCAGGTATCACGCTATCCTTAAACGCCGTAAACGAGGCTGAAGTTGACGCTGTCCTCTCGGAGGCGGTTAGAGCTGGCGGAATGCTGGTTAAGCCTGCGCAGAAGGTTTTCTGGGGTGGATACAGCGGCTACTTCAAGGACCCTGATGGGCACCTACTTGAGGTTGCGTATAACCCGTTTTGGAAGTTAGACGCCGAGGGCAACGTGGTGCTGGAACCCTAAAAAATTAGAGTTTTCTAAAGTCACCCAGTACACTATTCAGATCCATCGCCGCATTAAACGAGAGGTCATCGCTGTCATATTCTATTCTTTTCAGACCCTTCAGATTCGCCGGTAAATCTATTTTCCGCTCAACCAGCAAGATGACTTGGGTGTCATATTTGAGGTAAGCCGCGTTAATTTCTGAGAGGACATTTGGGTTGAGGATATAGAGTCCGCTGTAGCGTCTTTCTTGCTCGACAGCGGCGATGTTAATTATGGCGCAGTCGCATTCCTTCATTATTCCAAATTTGCCTTCAGAAATTGGAACGGTTGTTTCTTCTTTGTCGCCCATGACGTAATCGTAGTGAATGAACTCTAGCATTCTCTTTACTTGGTCAGCTACCTTTGTGTTACTGTTAGAAATGAAGACCCGCGGTTTTGCGGAGAATTCACCTTGGACTTCACTGGGTCGTTTCTCAAAGGTTAACATTGGTTCTGATTTGGGTTTGGCTATTGGTTCTTCGGGGGTATAGACTGGTACTGCTGAAGCTTCAAACGTGGCGGGTGCGCTGGCGAGGTTTCTGATTCTTTTGGCGTAACGTTTGTTTAGCAACTCATAGGTGGGCAGTAACTCAAGAGCGATTCCGTTGTCTAGAGCGGTTACTTTTCCTTCTAAGGTGTCGCTTTCAAACTTGAATGCTACAATGGTGCCTTTTTGGGCTTTTCCTTTGACTAAGAGTTTGACAAAGTCTTCCACTTCAGCCAAGCTTACATGGTCAGATTGAATAATCAAGAGTGGTTGGCCTCCCTCGGTGTAGCCGTTTACTCCTGAAGCGGGGTCGGCTGGTTTGCCGTTAAATTTTTTGATAACCCACTCTTCGAATTGCCGGGAAGAATACTTTTGGAGCCTTTTTTCACTCACACTCTTCTTCTTAACCACAACAACCCCAGCTACGGCGGCGACAACTGCTACAACCGCTATTATTCCGCCGATAAGCAGCCAGTTAGTCGTGCCTGTTTGCGGTGCTTCTTCGGTTGGCGTTGCCTCGTCTGGCGCTACCGTTTGACAATAAGCTGGAACAACTATGACTGAAAAAAGGAAAAATACAATAAAAACCGTTGTAAGCAATTGTTTTTTCATGATTTTCGCATCCATAGATAGGGCAAATGGTTGACTCCCGACCATAGGTAACTGCCTATAGTGAATAGAAGGTTATTGTTCTGTCGCCTTAAAAAACTATTGAATAAATACAAACACCTACTGTCAGCAGGGGTGTATTCGCATTTTGCTATTCAACGAGTTGCACTGTAACCACAAAGCATGAGCGCGACGGTGCTGCGGAACCCTAAGTTGTCTAAAGCCTATTTAGCAACAAAATCAATTAAAAATATGGTTTTTTGGTTTTTGAGTTGAGGTTTATGTCCCAAGAATTAAAAACAAAATTGCATCTGGTGGCTGAAGCAGATAAGATCCGTGAAGAGAAAGAGTTCGCCGAAGGATTTGAACGCTACAAATCCCTTCTAATAAGAGTAGCAAAAGTCAGACCGTTTGATATGTTGCCCCAAAGCGAGGGACCCGAATTTTACAATGTACATCAGGTGATGCATGATTTGGCTGTTCTTGAGCGAGCTAATCTTTTGGTGGGCACCTTAAAAGAAACTGGCCGAAGCGAGTACTATCAATACGACCTTTCCCCGGAAGGCGAGCAGTTGGTCCTCGAGCTCTCCAAAGAAGCCTAAAAACTGCTGCATCTTATTCCGTGCCTGTTTTGAGTACTTCATTTTGCGGGGGGTGCTTTTCTTTATTCCCCGCGATGTCTACTAAGCGTGATATGAAAATGGCGATAAACAACGTGCCAATAACTGGCTCTAACATTACCAGCGACTGCGCCTGCAAAGTGTTAGGCGTCATAAGCCCCCCGATGGTAGTTAACGCGTAATAGCTAAAATAGATAAAATTAGAAAAATCGCTCTTAGGCGGAATCGCTGAACTCGAAAAAGAACCCGGCGCATATATCTCAATCAAACGGTAAACCGAAGCGAAAGCTAACCCGATTAAAAGATAAGTCGAAACCCCGCCCCAGATGAAATCCATTTCAACAGTTTTTTTGCGTGTTGTTCTGATTATATTGATGAAAATCAAAACGCCAATGAGTGAGAAAGAAATGGCTGTGAAAAACCGTACGAGTTCTTCGCTGCGCATGCTTCCTTGAATCGTAAAGAACCAAACAAACGCTAAAGTCACCAAAACTACCCGTAGGGTGATGGAGCCGATTGTTTTTTCTTGTTTCACCGAAAACCCCGCAATAACCAGCACCACTGATACAATGGCTGAAAGAAAAATCTGCCCAAAATAGCCTTGACTATAGGGGATGAAAAGCAGATAAACTATGATGAAGAACACTAAGATGAAGTATTTTGAACCATAAACTCGCTCCTTAGCGCTGCGTAAAATGGAGGGTGCTATTTGAATCACCTAAAAACAGAAGACGACTCTACAAGAGTCCTATTAGCGCTGAATCATTTAAGCATTCATGGCTGCTATAATTGCTCCGCCGCCGCTGAATCGTTAACTTGCTGTCGGGGGTTATTGTTGGCAACGAAAAGTTAATCAACACAGACCAAAACAATCGTCAACTAAATCGGTGAACTGTATGGCTGTAGTTGTTAGGGACTCCTGTATTGAGGGCAAGGGCGTTTTTGCTACTCGCGATTTCAAAAAAGGCGAAACAGTGATAAAATGGGACACCTCAAAGCAAATTACACCCGCCGAAGCAGAGCTGGTTTCCGAGACAGAAAAACGGTATTTAGCCTATCGGGACGGCAAAATCATTGTGCAGCAGACTCCCGCGAAATATGTCAATCATTGCTGCGACCCCAACACGCATGTGGTGGATTTCTGCGATGTTGCCTTAAGGGACATAAAAGCAGGCGAAGAAGTCACATCGGACTACTCAAACGATTTAGCCCCAGATGAAACTATGCCTTGCCATTGCGGAAGCAGAAACTGCAAAAAAACGATAAAGCGCAAATGATGTCGGAGGTTGCTATTTGGCATGCAATTTCATAGGCTAAGATTTTCAAAAGCGGTTTGGAAAAGGCGTTGGGGGCGTTAAACGTATTAATCTGCTGCGATTAACTAATCCTCGAAGGGGATAGCTGTTGAATTCTACTGGTTGGTGGACTCTACATTTTGACTGGGGAATTAAAGGAAGTTACAATTGCACGCAAATATACTTCAATTTCGACGGAACCTTCGGGTACTTAGCAGGAGCAAACGAGGGAACATGGACCGAAGTAGACGGCGCCATAATCTGGAGATTCAAAAGGGCACCAAACGAGGAAAACAACACCATTTACTCTGGTAATCTCAACCGAAATGTCATGTCAGGCATAATGTTCTCTGCAACTGGCGAGAGAGGACAATGGTACGCCGTGAAAAAAGGCACAAAATTATACCTAAATAAAGAAAACCCTTCCTTGCCGTACTTGGTTGAAAAACAGGCAACCGCCAAAATCGACGCAGCAGGAAGACAGCAATAGCAGGGAAAAATTAATCGGTGCAGGGCGGTGGGATTTGAACCCCCAACACAGTGGAGACATCGCCCGCAAAATCCCTTTTTTTGGTGATGCACTACCTCCCGTAACTCGTTTCTCCGCATTTTCCAATTTTTGTTTAATCTGATAAAAGTTATATTAACTTAGCAATAAACTAAGCATTCATGATAGTAATCAAGGACTTAGAGATTACTAATTTCAAAAATATTAAGCACGCACATTTGAAGGGTTTGAGCCATGTCAATGTTTTCATTGGCCCAAATAATAGCGGTAAATCAAACCTTCTATTAGCGATTGAAAAGTTACGTGGGATCAGCGACAGACAAATAAACAGCCCCAATTTTGAAGAATGTGCTATTTGTCGGGAGCTGGAAAACTTAAGCAGAAAGCAATTCATCGATTATTCTTGGCAACTATCCGAAAGGGACGCTTTTGAAACAACAGTTATACCTAAATTGTTTTTCCAATTTAGCGATGAATTTCTGGAAAGTTTTGAAGACTATAAAAAAAACGACATAGCGAAAATTGTTCAGGGCCTGATTGATAGTTATAAAGCTATGAATCGTAACTTGACAGAAAAAATGGTTGAAGAATACGTACACCACATGACGCAGTATTGTAAAAATCAGCTTGATTTTGATAATAAAACGCTAAAAAACAAGCATTCTTCTCTAATTCCAACCGCGACGATGCAGGTCATTAATCAAACTGTACTATACTGTCCTGAAGAGAGGCTGAAGAACTACAAAGGAAAAGATATTTCCGAATACATCAAGGGTAAAGACCTTGATGCTGATAAGCTTAAGGAAGTTCAAGACAGCATTAAAGAAATCGTAGACTCAGAATTGAAAACTTATACCTCGGGATCTCTGAATTATCGACGAGGACCACGAAAATTTTCAACACCCATTAATGAGCAAGGTTCAGGGGTGCGCTCCCTAATTTGTTTAGTATTTGACATAATTTCCTCCAAAGAGCAGATAGTATTGATCGACGAGCCTGAATTAGGATTGAATCCGGCGGCAAAGAGAAAATTTATTAATTTTCTAAGAAATGTCCCAAACAAGCAATTCTTCATAGCAACCCATGATCCAGCGTTCGTTAACCCCCGACTCTGGGATAATGGGCAACTCAGCATTTTTCTATATTCTGTTACTAAAAATGAATTCGTGAAAGTATGTCTGGATCATAATTCTCACGATCCTAACACTTTTGCAGGCTATTTGCCCCATACTACTTGCCTCAAAGACTATCATGTTTTCGTTGAAGGCACTTACGATGTCTATATTCATCAAATCTTTTTTAAGAAATTCATCGACGAATGCTATGATTTATTCAAGCAAAAACAAGGGTTCGCTTCCACGATTCAGCAGATTCAGAACCGAGTGGACTTTTATCATCTAGGGGGTGACTTTTGGGAACATCTTTTACATACAATCCCTCAAAAGCCTTACACTGCCCTTTTGATTTTTGACGGTGATAAGAAAGCGAAGGTACGCAACATTATCGACGTATTTAATCAGAATAAACTTGGAAATCTTCCAACGTTTAAATTAGTCGAAAAAATCGATTCGGATCTTATTTCGGACAGCAATTCAATTCCAGTTTATGTTCTGGCTAAAGATAACATTGAGCAATACTTGAATCCTGTGCCCCTGCCTGAGAACAAGAGCCAAGGTCCCGATATAGCAAAAAGAATGGTTGATATCCCAGAGGAATTTGTCATGTTATATTCTAGTACTATAGGGATTATTTCACCCCAGTTTTTGTCTACGCTACAAGACCTTTGGCGTTCCAAAGTTTAAGAATTGATTGTTTTAGGAAAACCAATGTTGCTTGTGTATTTAGTCCGCACTAATTGCTGGGCTTTTTCGCATGATCGGGAGAAGAATAAGGGAAATACCAAACGGGCAGAGTTTGAGGGCGCTAAAATCTTTAGGAAACACAAGCTTTAGCAGAAACATCGCCAGCGGGACCCCCTTACTTTTTGTATTTAAAGGTGCAGGGGGTGGGATTTGAACTCTATCACCCGTGGAGAAATCACCCGCACATCTTCCCTTTTTTCTTGCTATTGCACATTAGGGCTTTCTACTATGCCTAAACTTTGTCATCTCCTGAACTTTTTCCGAATGGACTCAAACCGTACACTGGAAGGCTTCCAAGTCGAATAGACCCTGATAGTGTTTTAACCTCTCAAGATGACAAGCTCTATCACAAAGTCAAGCTGCACGGGGTCTACAAAGACGAAACTGGCTGGCACATCAAAGAGGGCGAACCAAAAACAGAATACATCGATTATGGTGATAAATGGACTGGGCTAACCAAGTACGGCAAAAAGGGCTACAGCAAGAAAAACAAGGCGCATTACTCAAGAGTCAGGAGCGGTCTTCTTGTCGGAGAGACTAATCAGGAAAGAATAGATTTTCTCACGCTAAGCACTCAATACAATAAGGATAGACCTCAAGATAGACTCAAAAGAATTCCCGAGCTAAACTATGCGTTCACCAAGTTAAAGCAAAAAATAGAGTATTATTGGCAAAAGATGCGCTATGAAAAATTCTGTAAGAAAAACCACTTAGAACCCTATGAAGTGCATTCTCGCAAGAAAAGCGTTAAGTACCCTGAATATTGGGCTATGTTTCGCTCCAAATTCAAATACATCAAGGTAAAAACCGCCGAAGGAGGAGGCGTACTACACATTATTTTCCGCAAACCCAAAGATTACCCGCCAATTCCCAAAAACTGGCTACATAAGCAATGGTATACGATATGGGGTTCATGGAATACTTCAATTGAGGAAGTACCTTATTCGGATGTTGACCGAATGAGTCACTATGTAGTAGGCAAATATTTCGTAAAGCAACCGATTATACGCTTAAGTTATGGGCAGGAATGGGTATTCTGTGGTTTTGTTAAAAGCTTCAAAAGAATAATTGAGTGCTACGCTAACATGAAGCAATCTCCAGATACGCCTGAGAAGCATAAGCCCTTCAAGAGGGCTATTGAAGTCTGGAATAAGACAATAATGACTAATTGTTTACCAAAAAACACGCGTCAACGGTCTATCTTTGGAGCTATTGGAATGGATAGCAAATGGCACTCAAAAGGTTATGTAAAACCAGCCATTCAAAATATAGGGGTAGTTGGGTGTGACTTCGATGTATGGCGAGAAAAAATTCATTTGAAATGGTGGGATTGTAGGATTGACTCGCCACGATATTTGGACAACAGGTATATTGTTGTTTGGCTAAACAAGTAGTTGAATCCGTTTGCACGCTACTATTTAGCGATATTTCCTGCCTAAAAGGTTGTTTCATTAGTTGGTGGCTAACTAACTTATTGCCGTACAAGCGGTTTAGAATCAATTGGGGGATTTTTTACCTCGCTCGGAACAGAAGTCGTCTATTTGGATTAGAGCCTTAGATGCTGCACTTTCAATATCAGCAGTTGCCTCCTTAACACGCTCAATATCAATCCCTGAACCATCGTTTGATCGCGCATTTACATATTCAGTCCATATTGTTACTTTCGAGTTAAAACTGAGATAGGCTATTTGCAACTGCACAAGACTATTTACACTGTTTTGAGCTTTTTGCATAGGTCTATAAAGCAAAACAGCGGTGATAGAACTCAATCCACCTGCTGTTGAAATTATACCTAAAGAAGTATTACCAACATGAAAAAATTCGACAATCGCTAGAATAATTAAACCGCCGCCAATTAGAAATGATGCCAGAGTCATCGAAAGTATAACACTCTGAGTGAGTCTCGCTCTACTAGCAGATTCATTTTGCATCTTAATTATTTCCTTTTGTAGTTGAGCGATTGGATGTAAAATTTTTGCATCATCATCATTTTCCATGAGTCAATACCACGGTTCGGATGTTAGTTTTTGTGCTAACTTCGTATGGGTGTAGGCAATATATAAATAGATTTTATAGCCTAATATCCTAAAACTGGCGTGTGCTTTTGGGCGACACATCACTTGTCCAAGAAATCGGTGAACAAATTTCACCTCTCGAAGCTAAAGGAAGAGCTTTACCATACGTGGAGCTCAGAAGCAACGCTAAAACGCTGTATGCTTGTGTGAAAAGGCTCAGAACACTTATTGCTGATGAGCGGTTCTATATTTTAATAGCTAACGAGTTCGAACAAGCTTACGAGGACATCTACTGTTCTGAAATGGCAAAATATCACTCGGATAACAAAGCGTCATGTCCTTTTGAACTTAAGGATTATGGTTTCTTTAATGATGAACTGTCGACTATAGAAAAGGAACTCGAACAAATTCAGGAACCTGTTCGTTTGCTTAAGAAACATGAAACTGAAATTGTGGCTAAAATAGATGTTAGTCTTGTCAGGATCATGAAGAGCGCCCGCAGTATTATTACAAGAACTGATCAGAGAATTGAGACTATGACAACTATTGGAATAAGAAGAAGGGGCGGAGAATAAACATGATAAAAAGTGACAAAATTAATACGTATTCTCCTATAAATGACGAGTCAAAGCTTGATGAGATTCGATTAAAATTAAACGGGGAACCCGCCAATCCAGCGCAGCTTTTAGTTAATCTAGTTGAGGTATCTTTACGATTATATGCGTTCTATTGTAGCAGAGACACCAAACAAGCCACGAATTTTTCATATTTTATTGAAAACACAATAAAAGAATTTCAGTCAAACAGTAGAATTAACCGATCTGATAGAGAATTTATCAAGGCTCTACTTAAATATTGGAATAGTAAGGTTGCCGAATGCAGTCCAGAAATTGCTGAAAGGGCCCATCAAGACACAATTTCAGAGTTGGTTAAAAAATCTAAATTTGATGAAGCACTCGATAAATTACAGGAATATTATAAAGAGAGTAAAGAACGGGGTAACGACGAAGAGGCAATAAAATTACTTGGTGACATCGGTCGAATTTATAGAAGAAAAGGCGAGTCAGAAGATGCGTTATATTATTTCGAGTTAGCCTCCAAAAATGATCCCAGTTACTTGTTTGACGTTGCATATACACTGTCAGAGATGTCAAAATTTAATGAGTCTATTGAAGCATACCAGTCATTTTTGAAGATAGCACCTAAGAATAAATTCGCTTGGAACAATATCGGTTGGTCTTATTTAGGTGTAAAAGATAACATTAGAGCGCTTCAGTCTTTTGAAAGAGCACTTACGCTTGATAATGAAATTCAGCCGCTAATAGGGAAAGCAACGGTATATGGGATCATGAAGAAATACAATCAAGCGATTAAAATTCTTCAAGAAGTACTTAAGAAAAAGCCCCGAAACAAAAGTGCTTTGATCAATTTAACGCATATTTATAACGATTGTCTTCATGATAGCGAGAAAGCGTTGTATTACGCTAAGTTAGCTTTAAAAGTACATCCAAACCACTTTTATTCAAGACCAAATTTAGCCGAAATTCTTGTTACAGTTGGACAGTATGATGAGGCTATTAAAGAAGCAGAAGCAACTCTCCCGAACAAAGGTCACATTGAAATAAACATGTCGATGTACTTTGCTATTGCAGTAGCGTATTTCCTCAAAGGTCAAAAAATAGAAGGAGAACTATATTTGGGAGTAGTAAATGACATATACAATTCTCTTCCATCAGATTTCAAAAATGCTTGGTCCTATTCTGGAATTAGATATTTTCTAAATAATTGTTCGTTAGATCAGTCAATAAAGGATAAGCTGTTTAAGATGCTCGACAGAATTGAAGCTATTCCAATGACGGAATCTGCATTCTAAGCTCTAACAGTTTTCATCAAAAATAAAAGATGTCATAAATACACGAGTGTCAACCGCAAGCTAAAAATGAGGGGGGTTACCCGCTGACGGGGGGTGAACTCATTTTTAGCGAGGATTGACGTGTAATACAACTTACAAACACAGCAAGCATTCATAATAGGGGCTGGCTAAAATTGGGTCTGGGGGTTCCAATTTTAGCGGCTTTTTGGTTCTTTTGTGCAAACATAAAGAACATCATTTTTGCTAAGCTTTTTTCAAAAAAGCGTTAGAACAGTTAGCGTTGTCGGCGCAGGCGAGCGAAGCTCGCCGAGCACTGTACTTGTTAAAATTATAAACGAACTTCAGATTATGTTCTGCGACGCGAAGGGTCTTCTAAACCGTTTTTTGGAACTACCTTATTGTATTTCTCATTAAACTCTTCATACATTTTCTCAATTTTGCTAAACAACTTCTCCTTATAGCGAGGACAATCTCTACAACGCGTAACAATAGATTTCTCATGCATCCGATACATCGGGTTCCCAATCACCTTCCAAAAAGCCTTATCATCACCAAACCGTTTCTTGCCCAAGTCATAAGTTACAATTTCCATCAACTCAAGAAGGCTCGAAATAACAAGATACTCAGCCTCTTCATTGACCCTTTTATCAAGTTGCTCATCTGATAGTTGCTCAAAGAACTCTCGCCTCTGACGAGCAGTAAGTCTATGTTCCCTAAGGCGTTTAGGGAAATGTTTCTGGTTTTTATAATCCAAATCTAATTGCTTTTTGACTTCCTCAACCGTAGCAGGTCGCACCAGCTCATAAATATCCTTAACCAAAGTGTACTCAGAAAATTGAAACCCCTTTTTACACTCAACTAACCCTGAATCAACCAAATGTTTTAAATGAATATCCAAATTTGGTCTTGACATCTTAATATCAAGAAATTTGAGCGCATCCAACAACATATCATGACGAAGGGCTCCCTTAATCCGTAATGCAAAAAAGATGTTCTTACAACCAGAATCAAGATTTTCATGCTTTTCTAAGAGTGCGTCATCTTTTTCGTCCTTTGAGGTCACAAACAAACCTGCCTGCGCAAATTTACCCTGATATTTTCCTTGCCCGTTAATATGCTAATCTCCCAATTTTGAATCGGTGAAATTTACACGCTAATCAACGAAGACAAAGGAGGTGAAAAGGCAAGTAGAGAATGTCCTAATTGTAATAGTAAAAGAAACTGGAAAGATGGAACGCGGGAAACAAACTTAGGCTTAACCCAAAGATACCAATGTAAAACATGTGGTTTTCGCTTCAGCGACTCTAAAAACTTAAATCTAGAAATTGCCCATAAGAGTATCAGCCAATTATGCGCTGAATTAGAGGCGAAAAAATTGGAAACTGCAACAGAAACAAAAACTGTTGCGGGTGAATCAACTACACATACAAATAAAATCTTAGAGTACGCTTGGTGGCTAAAGAAGAACGGAAGAAGCGAATCAACTATCAATCCAAGAGTTAAACTGCTAAACCTGATGGTTAAACGAGGAGTTAACCTCTATGACCCCGAGACAGTCAAAGAAGTCATAGCTAAACAAACTTGGAGCAATGGCAGAAAAAACAATGCTATAGATGCCTACTCATCTTTTCTTAAAATGATAGGCGGCAAATGGGAAGCACCAATTTACAAAAAAATACGAAAGCTACCGTTTATCCCTAAGGAAACCGAAATAGACCAACTGATTGCTGGATGCAGCAAAAAACTCGCCACATTCCTTCAGATGCTAAAAGAAACAGGTGCACGACGTGGCGAAATCTGGTCACTCAAATGGACAGACATAGACTTCGAAAGCAAGATTGTCAACATAACTCCTGAAAAGGGAAGTAACCCAAGAGTCGCACACCTAAGCAACAAATTATTAGAAATGCTCAGCAACCTAAAGAAAATCTACGGAGACAGAGTATTCTCAACAGCAGACATGAATATTGAATACTTCGCTATAAACCTGCAAAGACAACGAAAAAAGCTCTCTAATAAGATAGGAAATCCACGTCTGTTAAGAATTCACTTCCACACATTCCGCTATTGGAAAGGCACAATGCTATACCACCAGACTAAAGATATGTACTATGTAATGCAACGACTCGGACATAGGAACATACAAAACACTCTGCTATATGTGCAACTTGAAGAAGCGCTATTTCAAGGCGAATGCGAATACATCTCAAAGGTCGCAAAGACGGAGGCTGACATTTGCTCTCTGATAGAAGCTGGATTTGAGTATGTTACAGACTTCCAAGGCTCAAAGATTTTCAAGAAAAGAAAGTAGCGCCTCACCCTTTACACCCTAGGCTATTTTGCTTATATTGGTGCAGGGGGTGGGATTTGAACCCACGAACCTCTACAGGATAGGCTCCTGAAGCCTACGCCTTTGACCATGCTCGGCGACCCCTGCACACGCAGGCTATACCTCAATCTCTTCAACTAAATAAATACGTTACCACGCCAAAAAGGGCTCAATCGAAACCTTCTTTCCCTTCTTATTTTTTTAGTTACCGCTGCAAAATGTTTTTAGCACCGATTCCCAAGAGGAGTAGCAACCTTTAGAGGACATTAAACAAAAAAATGGCTGATCTCGCGCAAGGCGGAAAAGTAGCAAAACGCTCTTTTTTCATCCAAATACTGGTTGGCTTATCCGAACTATTCATGGGCATATTCACCCTAAGCATTGCGCTTATCGCTGACGGCATCCAATCCTTCGCGGACGCAGGTGTTTCCCTGATAGTTTGGATAGGGCTAAAAATCTCAAGAAAAGCCCCCGATAAACAATTCCAATTTGGCTACCACCGAGTCGAAACCCTAAGCAGCATAGTTGCTGCCCTTTTCATGGCAACCATAGGCGCAATCACCCTAATTCAATCATACCGAGAACTCTTAAACCCCACACCCGTAGCAAACTCTGAAGTAGCATTAGTTGTTGCTTTAGCAGCTGCCACTGTTTCGTCTCTGCTTCTAATCTACAAGCGGCGTGCTGCCCGAAAATATGGTTCTTTAGCATTAAAAACAGATGCTTCAAACTCGATAAAAGACGTCCTCACATCTGTCATCGCATTCGTAGGCATTGCCTTAAGCAGCTTCTTTGGCATTATCCAGACAGACGCAATTGCAGGTATCATAATCTCTTTGTTTGTCTTTACAATGGTTTATCCCATAATCAAAGAAGCCTCCCTTGTGCTTGTAGACTCATTTAATTCCCCTGAAATCGTTGATGCAATCGATGAAATAGCCAAAAGTTTGCCTCAGGTTAAGCAGGTGCATAGTATACGTATGCGGAAGATGGGTTCTTACCTCATCGGTGACATGCATATAGTTTTAAGGGGCAATATGACTGTGGAAGAAGCTTGGGCGGTTGCATCTCGGATAGAAGCACAAATCCAAAAAGAGTACCCTGACATATTGGAAATGAGTGTTATTCTTGAGCCCTATAAGTAAAAGGGTGTCTTATAGCTAAACTCACTTTGAAACTTCCTTTAAATAAGGGCGGGGTCTATAGAGCTAACTGACGAGTCAACGCGGGTTATTCATGAATATCGGAAAAACCGTTTACTTCACAGACCGCGAAGAGTGGCGTAATTGGTTATCAGAACATTACGACAAAGAGAAAGAAATCTGGTTAATTTACCCTAAAAAGGCAAGTGGCAAACCCCGTATCCCATACGATGATGCCGTGGAAGAGGCCCTGTGTTTTGGCTGGATTGACAGCACTGCCAAGCGCATTGACGAAAACAGTTATGCCCAACGCTTCTCGCCGCGCAACCCAAAAACTCCCTATTCAGAGTCTAACAAGCAGCGGCTGCGGAAATTAGTTGCGCAGGGCAAAGTTTTACCTGCCGTGGTGGCGGCAGTCACAGATATTCTCAAGTAAGCGTTTAGGGAGCAAAATTCTGCGGGTGGAGAAATTAGTTTGTGGGGCCGGGGCAGGGATTTGAACCCTGGCGAAAGGCTCCACAGGCCTCTATGCTGCCAAGCTACATCACCCCGGCCACTTTTTATGCAAAACTTGCATCTCGGCTGTTTTTCCCGAGTTTAAAGCTTGGCTTTGTTAGAGTCATAGCAAACTCCTTATTTTCGTTTGCGGAAGATTTTCCCGCTGCCATACTTCATGTTCTCTCGGTAATCAAAACATCCAGCTATGGTCTGCTTTTTTTGGACCACTTTACAAAGAGATGATTTCTAAAAAAAAGAAAAAGAGATTGTTATTTTATGCGCGTTTTTTGAGCATTAAGCCGAGGAATACGCCGACTATTGCAATGGCTATTATGATTGCTGCTGTGGAGATTGCAAAGTACATCTCTGTAGGTGGTGCGGCTGCTACTGGCTGCTGGGTTGGGGTTGGTGCTGCTTCGTCTACGGCGAAGGCGGTTTCTGCATTTGATGGCCAGTAAGCTTCTGAGCCTTCAAAGGTTGCGATAACAGTGTATTTGCCTGCTATGTCGGGTGTCCATTGATAACTGTAGAATCCGCTGGCATCGGTTGTTGCGGTGCCAATCGGTCGATAGTTACCGTTGGAGTCAAGTACATTGAGTTCTACGGTGACTCCGATGGTGTCTGTGGGTTTAGGTTTCTGCATGTAGACATATTCCATCCAGGCGCTCATGCTGCTATCTGAGACTACGGGGACTCCGTTGGGGAACCGTGCTGCCTGCTCGTTTTGGCTTGTGCCGCTTGAGATGTCTAATATGTTGCCTTCAATGAGTACGCTGCTGCCCTCGGCGGTGACTTTCGGCGAGGCCGTGACTGAGGTTTGGGTTGGACCTTTGCCTAGACAATAGATTTGTTGGTCATAGAGGTTAAGGTACACGATGTGGTCGTCTGCTACTGCCATGCTTCCGTCTGCTGCCCAGCCGTCTATGCTCCAGATTTCGTCGCCGCTGGTTGCGTTAATGCAGTATACTTTTAGTCCTTTGAAGTGTGGTGCGTTGGCTGAGTGTATGCTGCATCCTGTGTAGATTTTGTCATCTGCAATAGCGCCAAACAGGAAGGGGTAGTCTCCATAGAGAATGTCTATAGTGCTAGGAACGGTGTAATTCCAGAGCAATGCGCCGTCAGTTTCGTCGTAACAGTAGATTTTACCTGCCAAGCCCGTAGTGTAGAGTTTGCCATTGGCTGCTGTGTAGCTACCTGTACCGTAGACGCCTATGGTGCCTGAAGGTCCACTGTAGTAGTTCCAATCGCCTTCTGAATCGGTTGGACCCCACAGTTTAGCGCCAGTGTCAAGATTGTAGCCCCACCATTGCATAGTTTCTTTTTCATACATAGTGAATACGCGTGCATCTGCATCAACTGTTCCAAAAGTTAGAGTGCGGTTACCGCTTGGTGCTTGGATGTTGGTTGACCACAGTAAGGTGCCTCTTGATTCTGGTTTGAGACTAATCGCCCAGACTGTGCCTTGCTGAGAGGTTGCGCCAACGCCTCCAATGGTGCCCGTGCTTGCTACCAAGATGTCTTCGGCAATTACTTTGCGAATTGCTGATCCGGCTGGGATTGATGAGGGTAAAGTCACGTTCCAACTGTATGATTGGCTCATGTTTACTGTTTTTCCAACTGGTCGCCATTGGTAGTTAGAGCTTGTAGTTCCTGCGACTCCTGCCGCTGTTAGTGCTGGTGAGGCTGTGTTGTTCCAGCATGCCGCCCATTTATTGACTGCGTCAAGTTTAAAGACGAGAATTTCGCCGTTTGGTCCGTAGTCTATGGTGCCTGAAGGTACATCTGTTAGGGTGAATAGCAATTCACCGCTTTCTGGGTCATAGGCTTTCCATGTTCCAGAACCCATGCCAAAGCCAATTACAAAGGTTCCTCCGGGGGTGTTCCATAGATATCCGCTGGGGATGACGCCGTGCTGGTTCATGGATTCGTAGTCATAGAGTTGGCCAAATGAGATGCTGATGTTTTTGTACCAGATTTGTTCTCCGGTGAGTAGGTCGACACATACGTATCCGCCGCCTGTTGGGTCGTCGCTTCTTGGGAGTTCATAGAAAAGGTTGCCGTCCATTATGATTACGCCGTTGCGGAATTTGCCTTCATATTCTGTTCCTGAATAGTAGGTCATTCCATCTTCTGAGAGGTAGGTTTCTCCTCCGACTACTCCTCCGCTTTGGAACGGTTTAGTCCATGCGATGTGTGCAGTGTTTGGTGCAATACCGTCCGGTTGAACTCTTCCTTCGATTCCCATGCCGCCTCCTGGCCATTGTGCTAGCCAGTTAGAGGCTATTGAGTACCAGCCTGTGTTTTGTCCTTCAATGGGGCGAGTCCAATATTCTGTTGGCAGAGGGTAGCCGATGGGTATCAATGCTTGTTCTTGCACTGTGATGGTGGTGGTTGCGTTGCTGGCTAAGTAGGTGTCGTTTACATAGGGGCTGTCTGTGCCAAGTAGACCTGTTGGTCCTTCCCGTTTTGCAACTTGTCCTGGGAAGATAAATTCGAAGGTGTACTCTCCTGTTGTGTCTGGGGTGTACGTTGTGTATCCCCCGCCTACTGTGTCTGTGCTGTATGGGCCGAGTGTGTCGGTTGTGTTGTCGGGTTTTGTGACTACAATTTCTATGTTTCGCCATACGTCGCCGGCGAGGCCTGCCGCAGTTGGTGGTACCTTATCGAGCCAGAAAACTATCGTTGCGGTTTGCCCTACTCCGATGGGAT